>CAWBSV010000084.1:0-155845 GCA_963791505.1 uncultured Acidobacteriaceae bacterium | reverse complement strand
AGCGCAATCGCTGCGGCCCTGAAGCGAGGCGTTGGGGTGACCATGGTGCAGGAGAATCTCAAGGGCGAATACTCGAAGGCGCTGAATCCTCTGAAGGCCGCGGGCGCGCAGATTGCGATCTACAGTTCGCGCACCGGGTATTACATCCACGCGAAGATCGTGCTGGCTGACTATGGAACAGCCAAGGCGACCCTGTTTGTGGGAAGTGAGAACTTCTCCACGGATTCGCTGGACAAGAATCGCGAGCTTGGTTTGGTTTTCAACGATCAGGCATGCATGGACAGCGTGCGCACCGCGGTCCTTGCGGACTACAACAACGGAACGAAGTATTGATTTTCTTCGAAGACAATCCGCAACGATGAAACTGTAAGAAATCTCTTCGAGCGGCGACTACCTTAAATAGAACACCTTTTCGCCGGATGCTCGAGACCTCCAATTCGCAGGACGATCTTTACCGCGAGGCCACGCGCGCATATGGCGCGGCGCTTGAACGGCTGGCGCGCGCTTACCAGGCGGACGCGGACAAGCGACAAGATTTGCTCCAGGAGATTCACCTGGCGCTGTGGCGAAGTTTTGCGCGCTTCGACGGGCGCTGCTCGACGCGCACATGGATGTATCGCGTCGCGCACAATGTGGCCGCAACGCATGTGCTCGAAGACCGGCGCATGAAGTCGCGGGAATTGCTCTCGCTGGATGAGCTGGATGCGCTTCGAGACTCGGGGGACGCGGCAAATCCTGCCGATCGAAAGATGGAGTTCGATCGACTGCTGATGCTGATTCAGCAATTGAAGCCGCTGGATCGGCAAGTAGTGCTGATGTTTCTTGAAGGCGAGAGCGCGGCGGGGATTGCCGAGGTCACGGGAATCTCCGCAGGAAACGTGGCGACCAAGATTCACCGCATCAAGAACATTCTGGCGCGACGCTTCAAGGAAGGAGGGGCGCAATGACAGACGATCCGATTGAAGAATCCGCACGAAGCGTCTGGCAGAGCCAGCCTTCCACGCAGGAGCCGGGCGATCCAGCAAAGATGCCGATGGATGACCTCAAGCAGAAGATGACGCGCCTGAAAAAGCGGCTCTTCTGGAGGAATACGCGCGAATATATCGCGGCCGTGTTTGTTGTCGCCGCGTATGCGTTCTATGTATGGAAATTCTCGCCGATCCTGATGCGCGTCGGGTCGGGCCTTGTGATTGCGGGAACGCTGTTCGCGATGGTCCAGCTGCACCGCAGAGGAGCGCGCAAGTTCGCGGCGGCAGAACAGTCGATGACGGCGTGCCTTGATTTCTACAGGTCAGAGTTGGAGAGACAGCGCGATGCATTGCGGACCGTGTGGTCGTGGTATCTGCTGCCTTTCATGCCGGGAATGAGCGTGTTCTTTCTTGGAACTGCGATGAAATCGGCAGGAGTTCCGGTCGACTGGGGACGAGCACTGTCGAGCTTCGGCGTCACGATGGGGGCTGTGATTGTTGCCTTTGGCCTGGTAATCCTCGTGAATCAACGAGCCGCCAAGAAAGTGCAGAAACAGATCGACGAGTTGGATTCGTTGCGCGGGGATGGGTAGGCGCAACGCATTGAAGCAGATTGAAAACATCCATGGCCGTTGAGCCGGAAAGCGAATTTTTGTCATGAGCATTCTTGCGATTCATTGGAGGAAGTGTGTGCGTACCGCGGGTCTGGTTTTGACCGTGATCGCTCTTGTTTGCGGCGGAGCGATCGCACGCGCGCAGAGCAAGATCAAGGTAGATGGAGACTATGCAGGAACTCTTGGGCCGTTGCATTTGAAACTGCACCTCAAGACGGACGCAGCGGGAGCGATCACGGGAACGCTGGACAGTCTCGATCAGGGCGCTGCGGGCATCCCATGTGCGGATTTTCATCTGGATGGATTGAACTTTGCATTTGCGGTTCCGGCGGTCGGTGGATCATGGGCAGGAAGGATTTCAGCCGATGGGGATACATTGGCCGGCACCTGGAAACAGGGACAGTCGCTGCCGCTCAGTTTTGCGCGGGATACATTTGTGCCTGCGACGAAGCCCTCGGCGGTGGATGGTGTGTGGCTGGGAACGCTGGCGTTGGGCGGGTCGTCCCTGCGAGTCCAGATCATCGTGAAGAGCGACGCGACCGGAAAGGAATTCTGTACGCTGGACAGCCTCGATCAGCGGGCGATGGGCAATGAGTGCGATCAAGTGCAGTTCAATGCGCCGGATTTTTCGTTCGATGTGCCATCCGTGCATGGACACTGGGAGGGCAAGCTCACGGATGACAAGAATCTGATGGGATCATGGAGCCAGGGAAGTCCGATGACGCTGAACTTTGCTCGCCAATTGAAGGCGCTGATGGCCGCGCCAATCGCGCCTCCAACGTATGACGCTGCCATGCCGCCGGTCTCGGTGGCGGAGCTGCAGTCCGTGCTCGATAAGGATCTGGCGGAGGCTTTGGCGTCAGGGCAACTCGCGCCCGGGACGGGGGCAGGTGTGTCGATTGGGGTGGTGGAGCACGGGGTGCGCAAAGTCTTCAGCTACGGCGCGGCGAAGCCTGACTCGATCTTCGAGATTGGTTCCATCACCAAGACCTTCACCGGCTTGATTCTTTCGCAGCTTGTCGAGCAGGGCAAGGTTCACTTCGACGATCCCGTGCGTACGCTGCTGCCGGCTGGAACCGTCGAGAAGCCTGCGGGCGCAGAGATCACGCTGCTCGACCTGGCCACGCAACACTCAGGGCTGCCGCGCCTGCCGACGAACATGAGCCCCGCCAATCCAGAGAACCCGTATGCGGATTACGATGCGGCGAAGCTCTATGCGTTTCTCGCTAAGCAGGGCGTGGGCAAGCCGGAGAAAACCGAGTTCCTTTATTCCAACCTTGGCTTCGGTGTACTGGGGCAGGCGCTCGCTGTCCACGCGGGGCTCACTTATCCCGAGGTATTGAAGCAGGAAATTACCGGACCGCTTGGATTGAAGGACACGACGGTTGCGCTCACGCCTGAACAGCACGCGCGCTTTCTGCAGGGACACAACCCGGCACACAGACCAGTAGCCGCGTGGGATCTGGGCGCGCTGCAAGGGGCGGGAGCAATTCGATCAACGGCGAGCGACATGCTGACTTACGTCGAGGCTAATCTGCACCCGGAGAAGCTGCCCGACGCGAATGCTGGACCAGCAGCAACGCTGCGTGCAGCACTTGAGCAGCAACATGTGTTGCGCGCGGATGCGATGCCGGGAACGCGCATCGCGCTGGCATGGTTGTTTGAAACGGAGAAAGGCAACTACTGGCACAACGGCGGCACGGGTGGTTTTACATCGTACGCGTTTTTCAATCCGAAGGGCGATTACGCGGCGGTTGTTCTGTTGAACACCACGCTGAGTTCATCGGGCAGTTTTGCCGATCGGCTGGGAACACACATCAGCCAGCGTCTGGCGGGGGCGCCGGCGATCTCACTCGCGAAGTAGCGAGAGCCATCCTAAAAATCGAAAGCCAACGGTCCGGTTGTGTTGAGGATTCATCCCCGACGCAAGCGGAATTGCGTTTCGGGCTTCGCTTCAGAGCTGTTGATAATCAGGGCATTTCTTGAGACGATTCACAGAATTACAACACTTGCGCTCGATAAGTTGCTGAGTCTTAAGGAGTGCAAATATTTTGTTGACAATCGTCATTCATAAATCGTAGAGTGGTGATGGAAACTATTAACGTTCTGGAGGTACTTCATGCGTCGTATTCTTATCGCTAGCGCACTGCTCTCTCCCCTGGCACTCTCCGCTGCCGCCGTCGCCAGCACTCCCGCGACCGACGTTACGGCCACAACTCAGGTTCGTCCGGTTTCCACCGGCGTGAAACCTGCGCACGTGATCTCCTCGGTCAATGTTCAGTTGCCTTCAACTCCGGACGGTTCGTTTGTCAATCGCGCCGAAGTTGTTTTGCATTTGAATGTTGATGCCAGCGGCAAGCCGCAGGACGTCCAGGTGATCCGGACTCCCAGCATCGCCCTCAATGCGCCTGTTCTGGAAGCAGTTCGCCAGTTCCGCTTTGAGCCGGCCACGGTGAACAACCAGCTCGTCAGCCAGCCTCTTACCTTGACCGTCGTGGTTCAGAAGTAACAGCAAGTCTACCTTTCATACTTTTATCCAACGCACCAAACCAGGTTGCGGCTCCCGCCGCAGCACCTGCGGTCTCCCTCCATCCTGTCGACCGTCTCATCGACAGGGTGGGGGGCTTTTTCTTTTGAGTTTGTTGTGCAAGATAAGCTGTCCAATGAAGGGGCACAGGGGCTGAAGTGTCTGCGTGAGAACTCCTTCTGGTGGCCGAGAGTCGTGCGTGGAGGCCCGCGGTAAAGCCGGCGACTCTACTTACGCTCTTTGAAGCGGCCTGAAGGCCGCTGCTCCCTCCGAAGGGCCCGAAAAGCGAGTTCTCACGCAGACACTTAAGCCCACATTAATAGCAAACGGCTTACGGCCCGACTGAAACAGCTTGGTGGAAAGGTCCTTTCCCTAGCCCGAACCGACGATCCGTGGCTGAAGCCACATTGAATCAAAAGGGATTTTTTCGGGAGGCTGAAGCCTCCCGCTCCCTCCGAGCGCCGAAGTTGCCGCGTTTTTCACCAAGCTGTGAAAGTCGGGTTCTGACTCATTCCAGCGCTCAGCGTGAGCTTTCTCTTCGACCTGCTACAAAATCTTTTTGCCGAATGCGGAACAGGCAAGCTCAACGGCCAGATCCGCGGTGCGGTTGTGCTCATCGATGACCGGGTTCACTTCGACAATCTCGAAGCTGAGCAGGCGGCCATGGTCGGCGAGAATCTCCATCGCCAGGTGAGCCTCGCGATAGGTGGCTCCGCCGCGCACGGGCGTGCCCACGCCGGGCGCGTCTTCAGGGTCGATCCAATCCATATCGAGCGAGACGTGATAGCCCACAGTGCCCCGGCCCGCGGCGCGCAGGGCTTCTTCCATCACGGTGCGCATGCCGCGTTCATCGATGTCGCGCATGGTGTACACCTCGGCAACGCCGGCCCTGCGGATGTTCTCGCGCTCCGCGGCGTCAATATCGCGAATGCCGATGAGCACTGTGTTCTCGGGGGCGATCTTCGGCGAAAACCCGTAGATGTTGCCGAGCAGCTCAGGCCCCAGGCCGAGAAGAGCGGCCAGCGGCATGCCATGGACATTCCCTGACGGCGATGTCGCGGGAGTGTTGATGTCGGTGTGGGCGTCAATCCAGATGATGCCGATCTTTTCGCCTTTGCGGCGGTAGAATTCGGCGACCCCCGAGACGGAGCCCGCCGCCAGAGAATGATCGCCACCCAAAACCAACGGTGTCATTCCTTCATCGAGGGTTTTCAGAACTGCATCGGCGGTGCGGGTGCAGGTCTCAGCAATTTCAGCAAGATAGCGGGCGCTCTTTTCACCGCTGTTCCGGGTTTCGGCGACTTCAACGCGGATATTGCCGCCGTCGGCGACCTGGTGCCCCAGCGCTTCAAGCCGGGCCTCAAGGCCTGCCACGCGCATGGCGGAGGGGCCCATATCGACACCCCGCCGGCTGGCGCCCATATCGAGGGGAACACCGATAACGCGAATGCGCCGTGTGGGCAGGGACTGCAAACCGCTCGGCGCGAAACCCGATGCGGGGCCAAACTCGTTCCCGTTCTTTGACATCCAGACAGCTCCGTTTTCCAGGGACGCGGGCACAAGAAAATCGAGGTGCGTCGACCCGCCAACCTTTCTACCATGCTGAGCCCGAAACTGGCCGAATTTCAGGCCTGGAAGGGGGGTCTCGTATGCCACCAAAGGGTCATTAAATCAATTGCCTATCGGCGTAAGATTATTCCCAATGATTCATGTCGGTTGCAGATGTTTTCCCGCAACGGGGACGATGCTGATTTCCTGAGTGAATCTGCCATGCCGGAGACCGCAGACTTGAGGTTCCGGCCGGCCAAGAAGCGCGGGAATGAAGAAGCTGTTTCCACTTGTCGCACTGGCTCTCGGCTGCGCTGCCTCTTTTGCCGCGTCGGTCAATCCCCTTGCCTCACTTCAAGCCATTCACAAGCTTTCGAACGCAGAGGCCAGTCAGGCGCTCCCCGTCGCCTTTGAAGCAACGGTGGCGTATGCGCGTGCCTACGAGAATCTTCTTTTCGTCGAGGACGGCGGGGTTGGCATTTTTGTGCGGCCGGTTGGGGGTGCTCAGTATTTTCCAGGAGATCGACTTTTGGTGCATGGCAAGACGCAGGCGAGCTTCAAGCCGCTGATTGTCGCCAGCAGCATTGAGTTTCTCGGTCACGGCGCGCCGCCGACGGCAATTCCCGCAACGTTTGACGAGTTGATTCGCGCTGAGCGGGACTGTGTTCTGGTATCGGTCAGGGCCACGGTGCATGCGGCTGATCTCATCGTCAGTCCCTTTGCGCCGATGCGCAGCGCGCGTTTGCAACTGGTCACCGACGGGGGCCACATTGAAGCAAATGTGGATAGCGATGACGTGCAGGCGCTCAAGGGGCTGCTTGATGCCGACGTAGAGATCACGGGCGTCGCTGCGGGAAAATTCGACGACAAGATGCAGCAGACCGGCGTCGTGCTGTATGTCGCAACGCTCGACAACGTCGCGGTTCTGCATCGTGCAACTGCGAGTCCATGGTCTTTGCCCATCACGCCGATGGACGAAGTGATGGTCGGTATACCACACGCGGAACATGACTCCACGCGTTCACGTGCAGGGAACGATCACCTACTACCAGCCGGGGTCAGCGATCGTGTTGCAGAACGGCACGCGCAGTCTGTGGATCGCAACCCACACCCGGGAGCCTTTACTGGTGGGCGACTTTGCAGACGCGGTTGGTTTTCCAGAAGCGCGCGAGCGCGTGCTGAGCTTAAGCGATGGCGAGATTCAGGACACGCATTTGCCGGCGCCGGTTGCGCCGCTGCCGGCCACATGGCATCAACTCGCCTATTGGAGCAGCAACACCGCCGATGGGCACCAGAACGACCTGGTCTCGACCGAAGGCGACGTAGTGGCCGAGGTGCGCGAGGCTTCGCAGGACGAATACATTCTCTCCGCCGACGGGAAGCTTTTCACCGCGATCTATCATCACCCGCCTCCGGGGATCGCGCTCCCTCCCATGTTCAAGGCCGCGATTGGGTCGCGGGTCAGGGTGTCGGGCATCTGCATGATCGTGGACATCAACTCGATCACCCCTGGGCAGGAAGTTCCATTCAACATTCTGATGCGGACGTTCGACGACATTGCTGTCGTTGCCCAGCCGCCCTTGTTGAACATGACCAACCTGATCCGGCTGGTAGGGATTCTTCTGCTGGTGACCCTTGCAGGCGGAATCCGCGCCTGGGTTCTGGAGCGGAAGGTCCGGCGCCAGACGACCGCGCTTGCCTTGCGCGTCGAGGCCGACGCCGCGCTGGAACGGCGGATGGCACAATTGGAAAAACGGCGGGGAGAGATCCTTGAGGCCATCAGCTCAGGGGATCGCTCGCTGGCTGAGATTCTTGAGGAGATTGCCCAGCTGATCTCGTTGCGGCTGGAAGGCGCGCGGGTCTGGTGCGAGACCAGCGATGGAACTCGTCTGGGCGACTGCCCTGCTTGCCTCGATGACTTGAGAATTGTCTCGGAGACGATTCACGCGCGAACGGGATCGCCGCTTGGCAACCTCTTCGCAGCGTTCGATCCGGCGACCCAGCCCAATGCGGGCGAGGTTGATGCGCTGACCGCAGGCGCGCGCGTGGCAACGCTGGCGATTGAGACGCGCAGGCTCTATTTGGATCTGCTTCATCGCTCTGAGTTTGACATGCTGACCGATCTGCATAACCGTTTCTCGCTTGAGAAGCGGATGGAGTCAATGATCGAGGGATCGACCAGCAGCGGAAATCCATTCGGACTGATCTACATCGACCTGGACGGCTTTAAGCAGGTCAACGATTTGTATGGGCACCAGGTTGGCGATCTGTACTTGCAAAAGGTGGCGATGCGCATGAAATGCCAGCTTCGCACCGATGACTTTTTAGCGCGTGTGGGCGGCGACGAATTTGCTGCGCTGGTGCCTGTGATTCGCGGGCGCCTGGATGTGCAGGAAATCGCGCTTCGCCTCGAGAGGTGTTTCGGGGATCCCTTTACGGTGAATGACCACGCTTTGCGTGGAAGGGCAAGCATCGGCATTGCCGTATTCCCCGAGGATGCAATGACAAAGGACGCATTGCTCATCACGGCAGACTCCGCAATGTACGTGGCAAAGAACAACCGGCAACGGCCGGGCAAGCATCCCGGCAAGCTCCATGGTCGACCCGGGACCGAAACCGATCGCGCGTGAGGCTTGCCATGAAGCACGGTTTTCGACGCGATCCTCTGACTCGATGGATGCCTCTTCGCATGAGGACATTGATTCTCATTCTCGCCTTGATGCGCGGAATGACGATGGCCTGGGCGGCGGACGTGCACCCGATTCCCACACTTCAGGCCGTGCACGCCCTCACCAACGCCGAGGCGGCGCAGGGGCTGTCGGTTGCATTTGAAGCGAGTGTCACTTACTACCAGAAGGGCAATGTTGACCTTTTTGTGCAGGAGGGGGATGCTGCGATCTACGTCCAATCCGCGGCGGACGCCAACTTCAAAACCGGCGACCGTGTTCTCGTGCGCGGCAAGACGCGGGCCAGCTTCCGCCCGGAGATCGTCGCCCAGAGCGTAACGGAATTGAGTCACGGGATTGCTCCTGCTCCGGTGCCGGCCGATTTCAGTCAGATGATTCGCGCGGAGATGGATTGCCGGCGGGTGACAGCGCGGGCGCGGGTGCGCAGCGCAGACCTGGTTGTCGATAACGGATTAACGAGCCTCTACCTGGAGTTGCTGATGGATGGAGGCTACGTTGATGCGACAGTGGGCAGCAACGATGCTCGGGCCTTAAAGGACCTTCTCGACTCCGATGTGGAGGTCACCGGCGTGGTTGCGGGCAAGTTTGACAGCAAGAATCAACTCACGGGAATTCTGCTTGAGGTTCCATCGCTCGAGGACGTGACCGTACTTCAGCATGCGCCTGTAGAGCTCAACTCCATGCCAGTGACTGAAATGGATGAGATTCTCAAAGGCACATTCATCCGTGATCTCTCGCAGCGGGTGCGTGTTCGGGGAACGATTACCTATTACCAGCCGGGGTCGATGATCATTTTGCAGAGCGGGGCGAAGAGCCTGCCGATCACAACCCAGTTTGAGATGCCCCTGCACATCGGCGATATGGCGGATGTATCTGGTTTCCCGACCGTGACGAACGGCGGCCTGGCGCTGACGCGAGGCGAGATTCAAGATAGCCACATTCCTGCTCCGGTGTCGCCGCGACCGGTAACAGCAGGTGAATTGGCTTCGGGCGCCAGCGCGTTTGACCTGGTCTCCGTCGAAGGAACCGTGGTGATGTATGCCCGAGAGGCGGCGCAGGACGAATATGTCCTGGCATCGGACGGCCATCTCTTCTCAGGAATCTATCGTCACATGGAGCAAAGCTCGGATGGATCGCTTCCGCCTTTGCGCGAGATTCCGGTTGGCTCGCGCGTACGCCTGAGCGGCATTTGCATGCTCTCGTACGGCTCGGATCCATTTCAGGGGCCGATCGCCTTCGATGTGTTGATGCGCTCGTTCGACGATATTGAAGTGGTGGCGAAGCCTCCACTTCTGAATACCAAGAATCTTGTCATCCTGATTTGCATTCTTCTACCGATCATGTTCGCGTTGGCGGCACGAGGTTGGTTCAGCGAGAGAAAAGTGCGCCGGCAGACTGCGGAGATGGGCTACTCAGAAAAGCGACGGAGCCGGATTCTTGAGGACATTAACGGAAGCCGTCCGCTTGCGGAGATCATTGAGCAGATCACCGAGTTGACCTCGTTCAAACTGAAGGGCGCACCCTGCTGGTGCCAGACCGCGGATGGAACACGGATGGGAAACTGCCCGGCGAAACTCGATGAATTGCGCGTTGTGCGCCAGGAAATTCCGGCTCGGTCGGGAGCGCCGCTTGGGGAGATGTATGCGGCCTTCGATCCGCTGGTGAAGCCGCGCGAGATTGAAATTCAAGCCTTGTCGACTGGAGCCGCGCTGGCGGCGATTGCCATTGAGACGCGGAGAGTTTACTCGGACCTGCTGCGGAGGTCGGAGTTGGATCCGCTGACCGATGTTTTGAATCGCTTTTCGCTTGATCGCCAGCTCGATGCGCATATTGAGCAAGCGCGACGCGAGGGAAGCATCTTCGGCTTGATTTACATCGATCTCGATCAGTTCAAACAGGTGAACGATCTCTATGGCCACCAGGTAGGCGACCGTTATCTGCAGGAGATCGCGCGGCGCATGAAGCGTCAATTGCGTCCTCTTGATTTGCTCGCCCGCATTGGCGGCGATGAGTTTGCAGCTTTGGTGCCCAAGATCCATACCCGTGCCGAAGTGGAAGAGATCGCGGACAGGTTGCGAAGCTGCTTTGACGAGCGGTTTGTGATCGAGAACTATACCCTGCAAGGCTCCGCCAGCATCGGGATCGCCCTGTATCCAGAGCATGGAGAGACCAAGGAAACCTTGCTGAACATGGCGGACGGCGCAATGTACAGCCTGAAGAACTCGCAACGCCAGGTGGCTCGGTACGAGATCTGAGCGCTGATCTCATTTTGAGTTTGGTCCATTGAAAAACGAAGCCCGGCTTTTGGCCGGGCTTCTCGTTTGTGAATCTGAGCGAGTCCGAAAACAAGAGGCCCAGCGATAATCGCCAGTCCTCTTGCTTTGTTGCATCTTCGGGACAACAGGCTTCAGTGGCGCGCAAGCGCCGTTTGGCCCCACCGCAGGTGGCTACTCCGCGGCCATCTCTTCGGCTTCGCCTTCCTGGCGCATAAGCTCCAGTTCGCGCTCGGCCGCTTCGATTTCGGCGGTGACTTCCTGTTGCACGCGTGCTGCCGCTTCTTCGAGCTCGGGTGAGAGCTGGACGTTGCGGTAGTACTCGAGGCCCGTGCCCGCGGGGATCAAGCGACCCACGATGACGTTCTCCTTGAGGCCGCGCAGGTTGTCGATCGCACCGTTGATGCTGGCTTCGGTGAGAACGCGCGTGGTCTCCTGGAAGCTCGCGGCCGAGATGAAGCTGTCGGTCGAGAGCGAGGCCTTGGTGATGCCCAACAGCAGCGGACGGCCGATGGCGGGACGGCCACCGTTCTGGAGAACGCGCTCGTTCTCTTCACGGAAGCGGAACCGGTCGACCTGCTGCTCGAGCAGGAAGTTGGTGTCGCCCACTTCGTCGATGCGGACCCAGCGAAGCATCTGACGAACGATGACTTCGATGTGCTTGTCGCTGATGGCCACGCCCTGCAGACGGTAGACTTCCTGGATTTCGTTCACCAGGTAGGCCTGCAGTTCCTTTTCGCCCAGCACGGCAAGAATGTCGTGCGGGTTGAGAGGACCGTCCATCAGCGGATCGCCTGCACGCAGACGCTCGCCTTCCTGGACGTTGACGTGAATACCACGGGGCACCGAGTATTCCTTCTCGTCGCCGTTGTCGGCGGTGACGTAGATCTTGCGCTGTCCCTTGCTGACTTCGCCGAAGCGGACCACGCCGTCGATTTCAGAGATGATGGCCGTCTCGCGCGGCTTGCGGGCTTCGAAGAGCTCGACAACGCGGGGCAGACCACCGGTGATGTCCTTGGTGCGCGTGCTTTCCTTGGGGATCTTGGCCAGCACATCGCCGGGACCGACTTCGTCGCCATCCTGAACCATCAAGTGAGCGCCGCGGGGCAACAGGTAACGCTTGTTGGCCTTGGCGTTCTTCACGAGGAATGCAGGCTGACGCTTTTCATCGGGCGAGTCGGCGACCACCCAACGCGAGAGGCCGGTAACTTCATCGACTTCTTCGTTGAGCGTAATGCCTTCCTGCAGATCCTTGAACTGCACCGTGCCGCCGATCTCAGTGAGAATCGCGTAGGTGTACGGATCCCACTCAGCCAGCTGCTGGCCCAGCTTGACGTGCTCGCCATCCTTCACGCGGAGGCGCGCGCCGTAGACCACCTGGTAGCGCTCCTTCTCACGGCCGCGCTCGTCGATCACGGCGATGGAGCCGGAGCGGTTCATTGAGACCAGCATGCCGTCTTTGGCTTCGACGGTGTTGAGGTTGATGAAGCGCACGAAGCCGTTGTTCTTGGCGTCGAGGCGCGACTTGTCCTGCACGCGGCTAGCAGTTCCGCCGACGTGGAAGGTACGCATGGTGAGCTGCGTTCCAGGCTCGCCGATGGACTGCGCCGCAATGACGCCGCAGGTCTCGCCGAGCTCAACCATGCGGCCGGAGCCGAGGTTGCGGCCGTAGCAGAGAGCGCAAACGCCGCGACGCGATTCGCAGGTGAGCACCGAACGGATCTTGACCTGTTCGACGCCCGCGCCCTGAATGGCCGAAGCGATGTCTTCATCGATGCCCTGGTTGATGTCCACAACGATGTTGCCGTCGTAGTCCTTGATGCGCTCGAGGGTCACGCGGCCGATGATGCGGTCGCGCAGCGGCTCGATGATTTCGCCCGACTCAACGATGGCACGAACGTAGATGCCTTCGACCGTTCCGCAATCGTACTCGGTGACGATGACGTCCTGCGCCACGTCAACGAGACGGCGGGTGAGATAGCCCGAGTCGGCAGTCTTGAGCGCCGTATCGGCAAGGCCCTTCCGTGCGCCGTGGGTCGAAATGAAGTATTCGAGCACGGTCAGTCCTTCACGGAAGTTCGCCGTGATGGGCGTTTCAATGACTTCGCCCGAAGGCTTGGCCATCAGTCCGCGCATACCGGAGAGCTGACGAATCTGCTGCTTCGATCCGCGGGCGCCGGAGTCGGCCATGATGTAGATGGGGTTCATCGCCCCTTCGTCGTCGGCGCGCTTCATGTTGCCGAACATCTCGTCGGCAACCTTGTCAGTAACCGCCGACCACATCTGGATGACCTTGTTCGAACGCTCGCCGTTGGTGATGGCGCCGTCCATGTACTGCTTCTGGACTTCGATCACCTTCTTGTCGGCGTCGTCGACCGTGGTGTACTTGCTGGCCGGAATGACCATGTCGTCAAGGCCGACCGACAGACCCGAACGCGTCGCGTACTGGAAGCCCAGCGACTTGATACGGTCGAGCATGCCGACGGTGACTTCGAGGCCGAGGTTCTGGTTGCAATAGTTGACGAGCTGGCCAATACCCTTCTTCTTGAGGAGTCCGTTGACGAACGGCATGCCGGAAGGAAGCGAGTCATTGAGGATCACGCGGCCGACGGTCGTGGAGATGTACTCCTTATTGAAGTCCACCGGCTCGGTGTGCGTGAGGTCCTGATCGTCGTAGGCGGTGGTCATGTCGAGCACCTGGCCGGTGTAGCGCAGGCGGATCGGAGACAGGGTCTCGACCTCCTTCGCCTCAAGAGCCATGAGAATCTCTTCGGTGTTCGCAAACACGCGTCCTTCGCCCTTGGCGCCCTTCTTCTCCTTGGTCAGGTAGTAGAGACCGAGCACCATGTCCTGGGTAGGAACGGTGATCGGCTGACCAGAGGCCGGCGACAGAATGTTGTGCGATGCGAGCATGAGCACGCTGGCTTCAATCTGCGCTTCAGGCGACAGCGGGATGTGAACAGCCATCTGATCGCCGTCGAAGTCGGCATTGAAGGCTGTGCAGACCAGCGGGTGAATCTTGATGGCCTTGCCTTCAACGAGCACCGGCTCAAAGGCCTGGATGCCCAGGCGATGGAGCGTTGGGGCGCGGTTGAGCAGCACGGGGTGATCCTTGATGACTTCTTCAAGGATGTCCCACACCACCGGCTCCTGCATTTCAACCATCTCTTTGGCCTGCTTGATGGTGGTGCAATGACCGGTCTGCTCGAGGCGGTGATAGATAAACGGCTTGAACAGCTCGAGCGCCATCTTCTTGGGCAGGCCGCACTGGTGCAGCTTGAGCTCCGGCCCGACGACGATGACGGAACGGCCTGAGTAGTCGACGCGCTTGCCGAGCAGGTTCTGGCGGAAGCGGCCCTGCTTGCCCTTGAGGGTGTCAGAGAGCGACTTGAGCGGACGGTTGTTGGCGCCACGCAGCACGCGGCCACGGCGGCCGTTGTCGAACAGCGCATCGACAGCTTCCTGCAGCATGCGCTTTTCGTTGCGCACGATGACTTCAGGCGCGTGCAGGTCCATCAGCTTCTTCAACCGGTTATTGCGGTTGATGACGCGGCGATAGAGATCGTTGAGATCGGACGTGGCAAAGCGTCCGCCATCCAGCGGCACCAGGGGGCGCAGCTCCGGTGGAATGACGGGCAGGACGTCGAGGATCATCCAATGCGGCTTGTTCGAGCTCTTGCGGAAGGCCTCGACAACCTTGAGGCGCTTGGCAAACTTGATTTTCTTCTGCGCCGAGGTCTCGGTCTTCATGCGCTCGCGAAGCTCGATGCCGAGCTCGTCGATCTGCACGCGCTTGAGCAGCTCCTTGATGGCTTCAGCGCCCATCATGGCCTTGAAGCCGGAGGGGCGGAACTGCTGATCGAGTTCGCGGTACTTGCCTTCGTCCTTGATGATCTCGCGCTCCTTGACAGGGGCGTCGCCGGGATCGACAACAACGTAGGACTCGAAGTAGAGAATGCTTTCCAGATCGCGCAGCGAGATATCGAGAAGGTGGCCGATACGCGACGGCAGGCCCTTGAAGAACCAGACGTGCGAGCAAGGCGAGGCCAGTTCGATATGGCCCATGCGCTCGCGGCGCACTTTGCTGACCGTGACTTCAACGCCGCACTTGTCGCAAATGACGCCGCGGTGCTTCATGCGCTTGTACTTGCCGCAGAGACACTCCCAGTCGGTGACGGGTCCAAAGATGCGGGCGCAGAACAAGCCATCGCGCTCCGGCTTAAAGGTGCGGTAGTTGATGGTCTCGGGCTTGGTGACTTCGCCATGCGACCAGCTCCGGATCTTTTCAGGCGAAGCAAGCATGATGCGGATGGCGTCAAAATCGGTGATGGGGCTGGTGAGCTCAAACGGGTTCGAACGGAACAAGGCGACCCTCCTTGGCGGGCTTGTCAGCGCCGCCGCGGCTTTTCCCGGGATTCTTTAAGGATTTTTCCTTCCCGGGAAGCGGTGTTTGCCGCTTTCAAGAAAAATCCTAAGTACAGGGACCAGAGATCAGGGTTCAGGGATCAGCATGGATTAATTTGCACCTCGCTGACCCCTGATCCCTGACAACTGACAACTTAATCGGCCACTGCTGCCAGATCGGGCGCGGGCAACTTCTTGATGAGGTCCGCACGCTTGATCAATTCCACATCCAGGCAGAGTGACTGCAATTCGCGAATCAGCACGTTGAACGACTCGGGCACACCCGGCTCGATGGCCGCTTCGCCCTTGACGATGGCCTCGTAGATCTTGGTACGGCCATACACGTCATCGGACTTGGCAGTCAAAAGTTCCTGCAGGATGTAAGCTGCGCCGTAAGCTTCAAGGGCCCAGACTTCCATCTCGCCGAAACGCTGTCCGCCGAACTGCGCCTTGCCGCCCAGCGGCTGCTGGGTGATGAGCGAGTACGGTCCGATCGAGCGAGCGTGAATCTTGTCGTCGACCAGGTGCGACAGCTTGAGCATGTAGATGTAGCCAACGGTTACGGGCTGTTCGAACACTTCGCCCGTCATGCCGTCGTAGAGCGCCGTCTTGCCCGAAGAAGGCAGCCCGGCGGATGCGAGCAGAGCCTTGATTTCGCTCTCCTGTGCACCGTCGAAGACCGCGGTTCCGAACCAGATGCCGCGCTCCATGCCTGCACCGACGCGCAAGATCATCTCGTCGTCGAGCTCGAGGAGCTGACGCAGAGTTGCCGTCCCGGCAAACTCTTTCTTGAAGAGCTCGCGGGTTGCTGCGGCATCGGAGTTCGCGCGAATCATGTCGGCAATCCTCTTGCCCAGCGAGTGCGCGGCCCAGCCGAGGTGCGTTTCGAGAATCTGACCGACGTTCATACGGGACGGGACGCCGAGGGGATTGAGAACAATCTCCACCGGTGTGCCATCGGGTAGATACGGCATGTCTTCCTCGGGCAAGATGCGGGCAATGACGCCCTTGTTGCCGTGACGTCCGGCCATCTTGTCGCCGACGCTCAGCTTGCGCTTCATGGCCACGTACACCTTGACGAGCTTGATCACGCCCGGCGGGAGTTCGTCGCCCTTCTGCAGCTTGAGGATCTTCTCGTTGGTGATCTTGCGGAGCACTTCGATCTGACGTGAGGTCATTTCCTCGATCTCGTCGATCTGCTCGTTCACGCGAGGATCCTTGTCGTTATAGCGGATGCGCTTGAGGTTCTTGGTCGAGATGCGCTCGATGGTTTCGCGATCCAGCAAGGCTCCCTTAGTGAGGAGGCGCTTGTTGGTGCGCTCATCGTGCAGGTCAGCCAGCACTTCCTTGTTGCCAAGGATGCCGTCGAGACGCTTGAGGCGCTCGTCGGTGAGAATGCGGATTTCGTCGCCGAGGTTCTTTTCAAGCTTGGCCACGTACTCGGCCTCGATCAGCTTGGCGCGCTCATCCTTCTCCTGACCCTTGCGGCTGAAGATGCGCACATCGACCACCGTGCCCTCGATACCTGGAGGGCAGGTGAGCGAAGCGTCGCGCACATCGCCGGCCTTCTCGCCGAAGATGGCGCGGAGCAGCTTCTCTTCCGGGGTCAATTGCGTTTCGCCCTTGGGCGTGACTTTGCCGACGAGAATGTCGCCATGCTTGATCTGGGCGCCGATGCGGATGACTCCGCTCTCGTCCAGGTCGCGCAGCGCATGCTCGCTGACGTTAGGAATGTCGCGCGTGATTTCTTCCGGTCCCAGCTTGGTGTCGCGGGCTTCAATTTCGAATTCCTCGATGTGGACCGAAGTGTAGTAGTCCTCCCGCACCAGTTTTTCGCTGATCAGGATCGCGTCTTCGAAGTTGTAACCGCGCCACGGCATGAAGGCGACGAGAACGTTGCGTCCCAAAGCCAACTCGCCCTGCTCCGTGCAAGGTCCGTCCGCGATCACCTGCCCCTTGATCACGCGGTCGCCTTCGCGAACCACGGGCTTCTGGTTGATGCAGGTGTTCTGGTTCGAACGCTTGAACTTGATGAGCTGGTAGATGTCGGAGCCGACTTCGCGCGACAACTGCGTGGGATGATGTTCGCCTTCGACGCGCACGATGATGCGCTCGGAGTCGACCGAGTCCACGATGCCGTTGCGCTTGGCAAGGATGACGGCGCCCGAGTCGCGGGCGGTGACGCCTTCCATACCGGTACCGACCAGCGGCGCCTCGGCAACCAGCAGCGGCACAGACTGACGCTGCATGTTGGCGCCCATGAGCGCACGGTTGGCGTCGTCATGCTCGAGGAACGGCACGAGCGAGGCGGCCACCGACACGAGCTGCTTGGGCGAGACATCGATGTAGTCGACTTCAGCGCGGTTGACCAGCACGAAGTTGCCTTGACGGCGGGCGTTCACCAGATCTTCAGTGATGACGCCTTCCGCATTGAACTCGATGTTGGCCTGGGCGATGGTGTGCTTGTCTTCTTCCCACGCCGACAGATAGAAGCTGAACGGAATGCTGTCGATGCCGCGCTTGCCGGCCTTTTTGAGTCCGGCATTGAGGCGCGCTGCTTCTTCCTTCTCGATGTGGTCGCCGACACGCAGACCGCTCTCGCCGGCGTTCACGATCTCAACGTAGTCGAGGATTCGCGAGTCCTTGACCTTGCGGTAAGGCGACTCGATGAACCCATACTCGTTGATGCGCGCAAAGCAGCTCAGCGAGCTGATGAGGCCGATGTTCGGACCTTCAGGCGTTTCAATGGGGCAGATGCGGCCGTAGTGCGTGGGGTGTACGTCGCGCACTTCAAAGCCCGCACGTTCACGAGACAAACCGCCCGGCCCAAGAGCCGAGAGACGCCGCTTGTGCGTGATCTCGGAGAGCGGGTTGGTCTGATCCATGAACTGCGAGAGCTGCGAGGAACCGAAGAACTCGCGGATGGCAGCCATGACGGGCTTGGCGTTGATCAGGTCGTGCGGCATAGCCGTCGAGAGCTCCTGATAAACGCTCATCTTTTCCTTGATGGCGCGTTCCATGCGGACCAGGCCGATGCGGAACTGGTTCTCCATCAGCTCGCCGACGGCGCGCACACGGCGGTTGCCGAGGTGATCGATGTCGTCGACCATGCCGATGTTCTTGCGCAGCTTGAGCAGGTAGCGGATGGTGGCGTAGAAGTCTTCGGGCGTCAGGGTGCGGTGGTCGAGACCGGTCGCGTCCTGATTCTCGTAGAGCTTGATGTTGAACTTCAAACGGCCCACGCGCGAGAAGTCGTACTTGCGGGCGTCGAAGAACATGCCTTCGAAGAGCGCAGTCGCGGTGTCGAGCGTCGGCGGGTCACCGGGGCGCAGCTTGCGGTAGATTTCGATGAGCGCCTCTTCAGGCTTGCGCACCGAATCACGCTTCAGGGTGTTGGTGATGATGTTGCCCACGTCGTCGCGCTCGGGGAAGAAGACCTCAAAGCTGGCGGCGCCGCTCGACAGCACCTTGTGCAGGCGGTCGGCGGTGAGCTCGACGTTGGCTTCGACGATCACTTCACCGGTGTTCAGATCGATGACATCGGCAGCGGTCAGAGCGCCGTCGAGCTCAGCGGTTTCCACTTCAACGCGATCGATGCCCGCGGCACGGATGGCCTTGATGGTATGCTGCGTGATCTTGCGGCCGGAGTGCGCGATCTCTTCGCCCTTGTGCAGCACGGCGTGCGCGGGCTTTGAGCCCACCAGATGCGTGCCGGTTGCGTTGGGCGAAACAGCCCACTGCAGCTTGCCGTCGACGATGTGTATGCGATCGACCGTGTAGAAGGTCTTGAGAATCTCCTCGTCGGAACGCAGACCGAGAGCGCGCAGGAAGATGGTGCCGAGGAACTTGCGCTTGCGATCGATACGCACGTAGAGCGTGTTTTTCTGGTCGTATTCGAATTCAACCCACGAACCGCGGTACGGAATGATCTTGCCCAGGAAATAGGTGCGGTTGTTGGCCGTCTCGAAGAAGACACCGGGCGAGCGGTGCAACTGTGAAACGATGACGCGCTCGGTGCCGTTGACAATAAAGGTGCCGTTCGGCGTCATCAGGGGAATGTCGCCGAAGAAGACTTCCTGTTCCTTGATATCGCGAATGGTCTTGTTGCCGGTCTCCGCATCCTTCTCATAGATGGTGAGGCGGACGGTCACCTTGAGCGGCGCAGAGAACGTCATGCCGCGCTCTTCGCACTCCTGCTGGTCATACTTCAGTTGCAGGCTGACCGGGTCGCCGCACTTGTTGCAGAAGTCGGGCGTGTTCTTGTTATAGGTGCCGCACTTCTGGCAGAGAACGTCGCCGGGTAGGAAGGGGTCAGTGATGACCATCGCACCGCAATGGACGCAGGCGGTGCGAAGGTGATGGAGGCCCTTGAGGTGGCCGCACTTGCACTCCCAGTTGCCGATCGAGAAGTCAACGAAGTCCAGCTGCGAGATGCCGCGGAAATCGGTGATCGGAAAAACGGAAACAAAAACAGATTGCAGCCCCGAGTCGTCGCGCTCGTTGGGCAACTTATCCATTTGCAGAAAGCGCTCGTACGAACGGCGCTGCACTTCAATCAAGTTAGGAATCTGGGTTGCGGTGGGAATCTTTGAAAAATCGAGCCGGCTGCGAATCGCGCGCTTCTCGTTAGGCATGTTCACTCCTGAGGCTCGTGACTGCGGTTCTGTTTGGAACCGTACCGGCGCCGAGTCTCGTGGCGCCGACTGTTTACGCTCAACAACTAGAAAACCCCAGACTGGAAAAACTGCTCTAAACTTCCAGCCCCCAATCCTGCACCCTGGGCCGCTGAAGACAGTCAGCAGCAGCCAGGAATCGTAATTGCCAGGCGGGTTACGTGAGAGTTAGGTAAAAACGCGAATTGGGCATTGCCGCTGAACTAGCCAGTGCGCTAGACTGCGCACACAATTGAGAGAGGGAAGCATCGGAGAAAGCCGATTGCTGCTCCATTGTCGCCTCAGTCAATCTGAAAACACTCAAATTGATACTGGGAGACACGAAAAGCCCGTAAGGACGCAATGCCTCACGAGCGCCGACCCTAGTCTGTGCCCAAAATTCGAATTCCGCTGCCCCTGCTCTCGCCGATCCCAAAACTCGCTTCTGCCGCGACCCGCCAAACTCTCGTCAACAGACGCCCAGTCCCCATCGAAGCGGACCAAAATGTCTTAATCCATTGACACCAAGGCACTTAGCCACTGCTTTGCGCCCGCCGCCAGAACCCTTGGCTCTGATCCGGCTTACGGATGCAATGTGCCCCTTCTTTTGTTCTCAAGACGCGCCGTCCTGCCCCGCTCGATTCCTGTGCTATCTGGAATGAGCCAAAAAGACGCGCAACGAACATCGTAGCGCGTCCTGGCCCCGCTTGGCAAGTTGCTGAACGAAGAATCAACCGAACGAGAGACTTACTTGATCTCGATGGTTGCGATGCCTTCGAACTTCTTCTTGATCGCTTCCGCCTCGTCCTTGGTCGCGCTTTCCTTGATCGGCTTGGGTGCTCCGTCGACCAGGTCCTTCGCTTCCTTCAGGCCCAGCGAAGTGACTTCGCGTACAGCCTTGATGGTGTTGATCTTGTTGGCGCCGAAGTCCTTGAGAATGACCTGGAACTCGGTCTTCTCTTCGGCTGCGGGAGCCGCTGCTGCGCCGCCGCCGCCGGCCACGGCCACGGGCGCCGCTGCTGCAGCCGAAACGCCAAGCCGCTCTTCGAGCTTCTTCACCAGAGCCGATGCTTCAAGCAGGCTGAGGCTAACAATCTGTTCTTCCAACTGTGCGAGATCCGCCATTTTGTTCTCCATTCAAAATCGATTGATGTGTGTTGCCCGCCGCCGACTCAACCTTAAAAGTTTCCGATGCGCCAGACCCGCGCACTTTCAAAATTGTGTTGCGGCCAAAATCCTAAAAACAGTTCACAGTTCGTAGTTCGCAGTTCTTAGTTTCGTGTTCTCAGCTGTCCCGACACATGCGAGACCCACTGTGAACTATGAACTGCGAACTATGAACTGCCCTTACGCCAACTGTGAATTACGAACTGCGAACTATGAACTGCCTTTACGCTGCTCCAGCGAACTTTTCTTTCTCGACGCCCTGACCCAGAACCACGGCCATATCGCGGCCGGTGGCGTTGAGGACAGTGGCCAGACGCTGCGCGGGCGAGTTGATAAGGAAGAGGAGCTTCGAGAAGAGCTCTTCCTTGCCCGGCATGGTTGCCAGCGCCTTGACTTCAGCAGCATTGATCAACTTGCCGTCAATGATGCCGAGTTTGAACTGAAATTCTGCGTTGTCGCCGGCCCACTTGGCGAAGACCTTGGCCAGAGCCACAGGATCGCCCGACGTGAAGGCCACCGAGTTGACGCCCTTGAGGCCCTTCAGCGCGTCCTCGACCTTGGTGCCCTCGCCGGCGATCGGCGCCAGCTTGTTTTTGACCACGCGATACCGGCCACCCGCCTCGCGGATCACCTTGCGCAGCTCAAAATCCTTGGCCACGGTCAGCTTGCTGAAAGTGCCGATGATTGCCGTGGTCGAGCCCTTCAGCTCTTTGGCCAGCAGCTCAACTTTTTCGTTCTTCTTCGCTCTTGAAATTGCCATGTCTTCGCTCCGCTACGACCGGGGGTCAGGGGTCAGGGATCAGTTAAATCTCCGCGATCCAGGCCCTAATCCTTAACTCCCCCACGCTTCGCCTTTCCAGGCGGCTTTTTTCCAATTCCTCTAGGTCAGGCGAAAATGCCGATCAGACCACGAAACCAACTGACCCCTGACCCCTGATCCCTGACCCCTGCTCTTAGTGCTTGCCCGCCGCGTCGGCGACGGCCGAATCGAGCGGGACGCCGGGGCCCATCGTCGAGCTCAGCGTGACGCTCTTGATGTACTTGCCCTTGGCGGCCGAAGGCTTGCTGCGCACGATGGCGCTGATCACGGTGGTCGCGTTATCGACCAGCTTTTGCGGGTCGAAGCTCAGCTTGCCCACCGGCACGTGCACCAGGCTGGTCTTGTCCGCACGAAATTCAACCTTACCGGCCTTGATTTCTTTCACGGCCGCGGCCACATCGAGCGTGACCGTTCCCGTCTTCGGGTTCGGCATCAGGCCCTTGGGACCGAGAACTTTACCCAGGCGGCCGACGACCTTCATCATGTCGGGCGTGGCGATCAGCGCGTCGAAAGCGGTCCAGTTCTCTTTCTGGATCTTCTCGACCATCTCTTCGCCGCCGACGAAATCGGCTCCAGCCGCGGTGGCTTCTTTCTGCCGGTCGCCGCGTTGCGATGACGGCAACCGTCTTGGTCTTGCCCAGGCCGTGGGGAAGAACAACCGTTCCGCGGACCATCTGATCGGCGTGGCGGGTATCGACACCGAGACGCATCGTCAGGTCGACGGTCTCGTCGAACTTGGCAAACTTAACTGATTTCAGAAGGGTTACAGCTTCAGTGAGCGGATAGGCCGGCTTGGTCACAGCCGCGCGCGCCTTCACGATATTCTTGCTTGATTTCTTCATCCATGCCTCGTCTCCCACCGCTTTTGCCAGATCCTTGTCGGATAAGCGCTGCCTGGGCAAGATGTTCGTTGCCGCTCAGGCTGGCTCCAAAAGCCGTGGTGCTTATGACTGCCCAGAGATTTCCTCCGGGCGCATCTTTGAATCATAGCGGAAACAGTGGCGAAATGCAATCTCCGGGCTTCTCGAAGGGTGGGATTTGCAGCCCGTACAGCCTCGCAGCGAGCGGAGTGCTCTGGAGGAACAACTCTCCCGCTGCCTCACGATGGCGCATCACTGACCGTGCCTGGAAAAAACGCGATGGAGAGGGAAGGCACCTAGGGAGTAACTTGCAGGACAGCCGAAGGTTTTTCGCGCACCGCTCGGTACATCCGGAGGAATGGTTTCTCCACCACATAATACGAAGCCAAAGCGCAGGCAAACGCCAGAAGAAGGTTCAATGGAAATGCGGCCCACCAATCCTGCGAATTCCGATTGAGAAAGGGCTGCTGCCACAAATACAGGGAGTAGCTCAGAATGCCAAGAAAGCTTGTCACGCGGTTGTTGAGAAAGCCGTCCGCGCGCTCCATCGCCGAGAAGAGAAACAGCGCAATGATAAGAGGGATCAAGCCGCCAAAGAGGATCTGCAATCTCACCGACGGCAACAGGTATCGGCTGAACAGCGTAAGCAAGCCCAAGACCCCGAACACCACCGGGTGCGTCAACCATCGCACTCTGCTCCGTAGCGTCTCCTGGTACATCGCCAGCAGGCAGCCCATCATGAGGCTGTCGGCAACAGCCGGAAAGTACTCATCGATTTCGTGCATCCCCGAAATCCAGAAAAGCAACCGGGCAAAAGGCACGAGCATCAACACTGCAAAGCCGATCGCCCTGCGATATGCGAAGCCAAGGACCAACGCCGCAGGCCAGATTAAGTAAAACTGCTCCTCGACGCTCAACGACCACAAATGTCCAAGTGTCCATGGACGCGCCTGTGATGCGTAGCACATCGTGTAGGTGTAGGCATATATCAGATACCCTGGACGAACGACCACGGCAATCACGGTGATGTAGACAAAGGCCGCGGGAAAGATACGTAGCGTTCGCCGCAAATAGAAGTGCGACAGGCTTATCCTGCCCGTTCGCTCCTTCTCCTTCAGCAGCAGAGAAGTGATCAGGAAACCGGAGATAACAAAGAAAATCTCGACACCGAGATGAGCGAGGCCAAATAGAAAATGGGTGAACTCATTCTTAGGATAGTGCGACGTGCCATATAGGTGACCGAGCAGGACCAGGCCAATCGAAAGCATTCTTAGGCCATCGAGCGAAGGAATACTGCGTCCTTGCGGTGCTGAAGCTGAAAACGACATGTAACAGTATTCTAGCGGGGCTCATGCCGAGACGTTCGTACCCCGTAGACGTTTCCCCTTTAGAAAGACTGACTCAAGTAATGACCCTCGCTATCGTCACCGGGATCTATCCACCGATTATTGGTGGCGCCGGTGCAGTCATGTACGCTTTGGCCGCGCATGCGCCGGACCGGATTGCGGTTCTTACCGGTGCATACGACGATTGCGGCAACCCCGTCGGCGCCGATATCTCTCCCCCCGAGGGTGGCCGCGTGTATCGCGTCCGCAACCTATCGCGCATCCTCACATTCCTGCCAAACGGAAAACTCCGTGCTATCACCCAAGCCGTTTATGATCGCCTGCTGCTCCATCCTCGGGCCACGCGCGAGCTGCTCCGCATCTTTGACTCCCTCAAGCCAGAGGTGATCTGCATTGGGACGCTTACCAGCTGTTACTGGGTGGTTGGGGCCGTCAAGAAATGGCGGCCTGGATCGAAAATCATCATTTACGTGCATGGAGAAGAGCTGCCGGAACTGATGAAAGGCGGCTATCACAGTCGGCTGCGCCTGCAAGCTTTGCGGAGCGCATCGAGATTTGTGGCGATCAGTTCGTTCACGAAGAACGGGCTTGTGAGCTTGGGGATTCCGGAAGACCGAGTCAGTGTCATCACCAACGGAGTGGATCTGACTCGCTTCCGTCCAGGCGAGAAAAATCAACACATGATTGACCGCCACGGCCTGGCAAATCGGCGTGTCCTGATGACACTCGCACGGTTGGATGAGCGCAAGGGGCAGGATATGTTGATTCGCGCGCTGCCCAGGATACGCGCAGCAGTGCCTGACGTCGTTTACTTGCTTGTCGGCGATGGCGGCTACGAGGCAACCCTGCGAAGGCTCGTCTCCGAACTGAGTTTAGAAGACGCAGTCGTTTTCGCTGGCGCGGCCACCGACAGCGAGGTCCTACAGTTTTATCTGACCTGCGATGTCTTCGCCATGCCAAACAGAACCACCCCAAACGGCGACACCGAAGGGTTCGGCCTCGTCTTCCTGGAGGCTGGCGCCTGTGCCAAGCCAGTTATTGGAGGCGTCGCGGGAGGGGTTCCAGACGCAGTGATTCACGGGAAAACTGGCTTTCTCGTGGATGGAACATCCCCGGAGGCGATTGCTGACTCTTGCATTCGCCTCTTGCAAGATGCCGAATTGCGTCATGAGTTCGGGGCGAACGGGCTCGCAAACGCGCGCAACAATCAATGGCACATGAAAACGCAGCAGTTTCTCGCACTTTGCGACACACTCATGCTCGATTAAAACGCTCCGAGCGGAGACTCGCACCCTTGCAAGTAGCGGTTTCGTCCTACTGCGGCAACGGCCCTGCCGGAACATGGTCTTCCAGATACCGGGCGATCAGACTGAACACGTGATACGAAGTCCCGGCCCCCTCATAGATTCCATGCGTCCGGTTCGGATAATCCATAAAGTCAAACGTCTTGCCGAGCTCGATGAATTTATTCACGAGTAACTCCGTCCCCTGAAAATGGACGTTGTCATCCCCTGACCCGTGAACCACCAGCAGATGGCCGGCCAACCCGGCGGCAAAGTTGATGGGCGAGCCATCATGGTACCCCTGCTTGTTTTCATCTGGCAGGCCCATGTACCGCTCCTGGTAGATGGTGTCGTAGCGCGACTCGTCGGCGACCGGCGCGACCGCGATCCCGGTTGAGTAGACACCCGGATACCGCAGCATGACGTTGAGCGTATTGGAACCGCCGCCGCTCCATCCCCAGATGGCCATGCGCGACGTGTCGATGTAAGCGTGCTCGGCCGCGAGCGCCTTGATGGCCTGCGCTTGCTGCGCCGAGGAGAGAACGCCGATTGCGCCATACACACACTTGCGCCATTCGCGGCCTTTAGGAGCAGGCGTTCCCTGGTTATCGAAGGCCAGCACGATGTATCCCTGCTCGGCAATCAAGCCGTGGAAGAGACGGAACCCGCCATTCCATTCATCGCGGACTTCCGCGCCCCAGGGCTCGCCATAGACTTCGGTGAGCACGGGATACTTCTTCGATGGATCGAAATTCGGCGGCTTGATCATCCGCCCGTCGAGCGTGACGCCGTTGTCGACTTTGACCTGGAAGAACTCAGTCTGTGAGGAGAGAAGCGGCTTGACCTTCTGCGCCATCTCATCGCCGCTGACAAGCGTGCGCACCACCTTGTGATCGGGAAGGCTGATGATCTCAATCCGGTTCGGGCGGTCGGCAGTTCCATAGGAGTGCTGCGCCCAGTGGCCATTCGGTGAGATGTCATATTCGTGGTGGCCAGCTTCATCGGCGGGAGTGACGCGTTCCGGCTTACCGGCGCCGTCGAGCCGCGACCGGTAAAGGTATTGGCGGGTTGCGTCGTCGGGCGATGCAAAAAAGTAGAACCATCCGGCCGCCTGGTCAAATCCAGCCTTTCCGAGCACGTCTGCCTCGAAATTGGTAATCACCCGTGTTTTCCCTGTCGGCACGTCGACGCGAAAGGCATGACGCCAGCCATCGCGTTCGCTCAGGAAGACCATGTCCTTGCCGATCCAGGCCATGGGGAAGACGTCCACCCAGCGCTTATCGGTGTCTTCGACAACGGAGCGGGTTTCGCCGGTTTTGGCATCGGCCCACAGAAACTGATTTCTCTGCTGATGACGATCTAGATATTCAAGCAGCACGCCATCGGAGGCACCGGCCCAGTCCATCTGCGCGACGTAGTTGTTGCGCGGATCGCCAGCGAGTTTGATCCAGCGTGTCTCTCCGCCTGTGGCTGAGACGATGCCGACGCGAACAGCGGCGTTGGTGGTTCCTGCCTGCGGATACTTGTACTTTCTCGTCACCGGGTAGCGCTCCTCGGTGTCGTTGATGAGGGTGTATTCCCCTTCGCCCGACTGGTCGAACTGCCAGTAGGCGATGGACTGGCTGTCGGGGCTCCAGCGATAGCAGTCGCGCAGGAAGAACTCTTCCTCAGTCACCCAGTCGGAGGTGCCGTTGATGATGTCGTCAGAGCCGTCTTTGGTGAGCTGGGTAATCTTCCTGGTCGCGACATCTTCGACATAGAGATTGTTCTCCCTGACCCACGCCACGCGCGAGCCGTCGGGAGAGAAGGTGGCAAACATCATGGTCGACGCCGGCGCATCGCCGCCAAGCTTGATGAGTCTTCCTTCGGGGTTGGTGCTGGTGGTGTCGTAAATGAAGTAGTCGCCGCGCGTGTAAGCGCGCCAAACCCTCTTGGCATTGGTGAAGATGAGCAGCTTCTTCTCGTCGGCCGACCAGGAGTAACTCCAGATGGTCAACGGCTCCGCCTTGGGATCTGTCCTGAGCTGCGCACCTTCCACGAGAACGGTGCGCTGGCCTGATTTTGTGTCATAGGCCACAAGGTCCATTCCTTTGCCGCCGTTCGCAGCCGGCTCAAGAATCGTGTACGAGTCGCCGCCGTTGCGCCACGCCAGCTGATCGGACTTCTCAGAGAACGCGCGCTTGTTGAAGATGGCATCAAGCTGCTGGGAGAGAGCCGCGCGGCTATCCTGGGCGAACAATGAAACTGAGGTTGAAAGGAGAGCAAACAGGCACACAGCAGCGGCGTTGCGGGACGACAGAACCACGAGAGACCCTCCAATGGGGAGAATGCGGGCTGGATTTTGGAACAGGGAGAGGAAGGAAAACAGTCGGTTCGATCATTATAAGGAGTCAGGGCAAGAGAGTCTCTTTTCGATCAATGAGTTTCAAAGTTATTTTGGCTTTCGCCGGGTAAATTTTTGTGTCACACTTCTACGCATGGGAAGCAAAGACAAAGGCAAGAAAGAAGCCAAGAAAGCCCCGAAGCCCAAGCCAAAACCAGAGCCCGGCCGCAAACGGGAAGGATTCACGCCAGCCCCGCCGAAGTAGCAGGCTCCGCATCCATCGCGAACTCAAGTGCACGCAGGCCCTCCGCCGTCTGGGAGGGCTTTCGTGCATTTTGCATTCTTCGCCGACCCCACAGGAGAGCCCTGCGCGCGGTGCGAGGCATTAGGCTGAATTCATCCACAACAAGCGGAGCCTTCGATGAAGATGATTCGCATTTCTCTCATACTTGTTCTCGCCTTCGTGTGTGTGACTGGGGGCGCCCAGCAACCTTCCGCTCAGCAGCCTTCCGCTCAAGCCCCTGCCGCCCAGGCCCCCTCGCAGCCCAGCGCGGCAACCAGCCCGGCACTCATCGAAAAAGCGCCTGAGGTTCCTCTGCCTCCCATTGCCCCGGCAAATCGGCCGGTGATCGGGCTGGCCCTCGAAGGCGGCGGCGCGCTGGGGTTGGCGCACATCGGGGTTCTGCAATGGTTCGAGGAGCATCACATCCCGGTGGATCGCCTCGCGGGCACCAGCATGGGCGCGCTGGTCGGGTCGCTTTACGCAACCGGCCATTCGCCTGCCGAGTTGCGCGCACTCGCGTCAAGCAATGCCTTTCAGGATGTGTTTACGCTGCAAGTTCCGTATGTGGATGCAAGCTTCCGCAGGAAGCAGGACCGCCGGCAGACACCGGCCGTGCTCACCGTCGGGCTGAAACACAAGGTTGCGCTTGCGCGATTCGCTCCTGACCGATCGCGGTGTAGACGAGTTTTTGACCACGCACCTCGCGAACTACAACGACCCGAAGCTGGACTTTAACCAGATGGCGATTCCCTTCCGCTGTGTGGCGACTGACTTGAACGATTTCAAGTCACTGACGCTTTCTTCAGGGCCGTTGCCGCAGGCGGTGCGCGCGTCCATTTCAATCCCGGGATTGTTTGCGCCGGTTAAGGATGCGCGCGGACACTATCTGGCGGACGGCGGAATCTTGAATAATCTGCCCACCGATGTGGTGCGCAACCAACTGCACGCGGATACGGTGATTGCCATCCGGCTTGAAGATGCGCCGCTCACGAATGCGGATGTTTCTTCGCTGATCGGCGTTTTGAATCGCGCCTTTTCAGCAGGCATTGTGCGCAATGTGGAGGAAGCCGTGCATCGCGCCGACCTGGTGATTGTTGTGCCGGTTGGAAGTTATTCGACAACCGATTATGCCAAGGCCGGGCAATTGATTCGCGAGGGCTACCTGGCCGCGGACGGCCGGAAGACGGACCTGCTGCAGTATGCACTCAAAGACGCAGACTGGAATGCATACGTCGCTGCGCGCAAAGCGCGCCTGCTGCCGGCCCCGGGAGTCCTGAAGGACCTGCGATGTGGTGGGCGGCGCGGCTGGCGCGATGGATGAAGTGAAGCGCGACTTCGCGCCCATTGCCGGAAAACCGATTGATCCGGCATCGACAATCAAGGCACTGAAGCCGATCCAGTCGAACGGCGGCTACAGCGCGACGTATGAGACCTTCGCCGCCCCGCCGGCTTCGCCCAACCCGCCCGGAGGCGAATCGAAGTTCGCGTTCCCGACACAGGTGTGCTTAGTTCGGCTCGATCCCGATCAAACCGGGCCACCGTATCTGCTCGTTGGGCCGGCGCTGGCTGCGGAGACGTCGAACATTACGCGCATGGCCATCAACATGCGCTTCGTGGACCAGAACCTCGGCGGCTTTGGATCGGAGTTGCGCGCAACCGCGCGCGTGGGCTATATGACCGACCTCTCCGCGGAGTACTACCGGCAGCTCACGCCGCATGGATTTTTTGTGCAGCCGACGACGGGTCTTCTGCGGGAGCCGGTCTATATCTGGGCGAATCAGAAGCGCATCGCGGAGCGGCTGCAGCAGAATCTCGACGCGGGCGTTGAAGCGGGAAAGACGATTGGCAACTTCATGCAGGTTTCGGCCGAATGGCGCGCCGAGGATACGCATTGGAGTTTGACGACGGGCTCGGGCGGCGGCCCGTACATCGCAGGAACGGCGCAAACCGGGCTGCTGCACATCAATATCGATCAGGAAACATCGGGGTCGGTGTCGCCGCAGGGATTTCGCCTGTCAGCCTCGGCTGGCGCGCTTTATCATGCCGTCGACAGCGCGAACGCGCCGCTGGTGCAACTCTCCACGGCGCACACCTGGCTCTGGAAGGACAGTAACATTTTTGGCCTGACCGCAGACGTCAACTCGTATCTGCGCGCGAATGTGGCGGAGCCATATCGCTTCACGCTGGGCGGGCCGCTGCGCCTGTCGGCATCGTCCTTCGATGAGTATCGCGGCACGGACACATATCTGACGCGAGCAGGCTATCTGCGCAAAATTGCAGCGTTGCCGGCAGCGCTGGGCACGGGCATCTACGCGACCCTGGGGTACGAGGCCGGCGAGATCTGGTCGCCCGAGGCGCATGCCATTCTTCGCCAGGATGGGACCGCAGGCTTGTTGACGGTTACGCCGCTCGGCTCGTTTTCAGTGGGCGGATCGATTGGCGACGCAGGACACCGCAAACTCTTCATCACGATTGGCCGGTTGTTCTGAGATAGTTTTTGGCGGCCACGGTGGGAACAAAAAACCCTCCGCGTGGGAGGGTCTTTTGCAAATCGAGAATGAGCGCTTAGGCGACGACTTCGATGCCCATGGAACGGGCCGTGCCCTTGATGCTCTTGACGGCTGCGTCGACTGAGGCTGCGTTGAGATCGGGCATCTTCTGCGTGGCGATCTCGCGCACCTGCTTCTCGGTGACCTTGCCGATCTTCTCCTTGTTGGGCGTGCCGGAGCCCTTTGCAATTCCAGCGGCTTTCTTGAGGAGGACTGCGGCGGGAGGCGTCTTGGTGATGAAGCTGAAGCTGCGATCGCCATAGACGGTGATGACCACAGGGATGATGAGGCCGGCCATTTCCTTGTTCTGCGTGCGCGCGTTGAACTGCTTGCAGAACTCCATGATGTTGACCTGGGCCTGACCGAGCGCGGGTCCGACAGGAGGAGCAGGCGTGGCTTTGCCGGCCTCGATCTGCAGCTTGACGTACCCGGTAATTTTCTTTGGAGGTGCCATGAAATTGTTCCTTTGGAACCAGCTGCTAGCTCCTAGCCTTCAGCTACTCGCTGGTTCATTGCTCTTTCAAATTTTGGCGTTGCCGCTTAGCGTTTGCGTCTAAACCGGAACCTGCTAGGCTCGAGAACCGGCTAGAAGCTAGAAGCTAGTAGCTGGAAGCTGCAACTACTCAATCTTTTCGACTTTGCTGAACTCCAGTTCGACGGGTGTGGAGCGGCCGAAGATGGTGACCATGACTTTCATGGTTTCGCGATCTTCGTTGATCTCGTCCACGACGCCGTTGAAGTTCGCAAACGGGCCCTCGGTGATGCGGACCTGCTCGTTCTTTTCAAACTTGATCTTCATGCGCGGCTTGTCCTTCGCGGTCTCGCTGCGGAAGAGGATCGAACTCACTTCTTCTTCGCTGAGAGCCACGGGCTTGTCGCCGGTGCCGAGAAATCCTGTGACCTTGGGCGTGTCTTTGAGCACGTGCCAAAGGTGGTTGTCGAGTTCCATCTCCACCAGCACGTAGCCGGGGAGGAAGACGCGCTCGACGGTGCGCTTTTTGCCGTTGACGAGCTCGGTGACCGGCTCGGTGGGGATCATGACCCGGCCGACTTTGTCCTTCAGGCCGAAGGCTTCAACACGGCTCTCGATCGACTCGCGCACCTTGCGCTCAAAGCCCGAGTAGGCGTGGAGGATGTACCACTTGAAGCGCTCGTTGCGTTCGGGAGCGGGTTGCGCACCCTCCGCCGGCGGTTCCCCCGGGGGGGGTTCCTGCGCTGCGCCGGTTTGTTCCAACTCGTCTGCCATCATGCTCTCGTTTCGCTTTTCCTGCTATTGCTCAAATCGGCCCGGCTTACTGCTGCAGGCCGCCGAGCCTGGCCAGCAACTGGTGCAGGCCAAGGTCAAAAATCGAATCCACGACAAAGAAGAACAGGCCAAAGAGGAAGACCGCGATGAGAACGGTGGTCGTGGTCGCTTCGACTTCTTTGCGCGAAGGGGTAACGACCTTGCGCATCTCGCCGCGCACATCGCTGAGGAAATGCGTGAACTCATTCCAGGCGCCGGTCACTCTGTTCATGGCGTTGGGCTCCGTCTTCGCGTTTACGAGTGCAGCTTTGGATGCCATACTTCCATTCCTTTGCGTCCGGCGTCCTGCCGGTCGCTTCCAAACAAATCTGGCAGGGGCGGAGGGATTCGAACCCCCAAGTTCGGTTTTGGAGACCGACAGTTTAGCCGTTGAGCTTACGCCCCTAAAAGCAGTTCGTAGTTCATAGTTCGCAGTTCTTAGTCTCGACCTCAGCGGATCTGAGCATTGACCGCTCCTCCCGCTGACTTAGAACTGTGAACTGCGAACTGCGAACTCGGAACTGTCTTTACTTCGTTTCCTTGTGCGCCTGGTGCTTGCGGCAGCGGTTACAGAACTTCTTGAACTCGAGACGGCCAGTGGTCGTCTTCTTGTTCTTGGTGGTCGAGTAATTCCGCTCCTTACACTCAGTGCACTGCAATGTCACAATTTCCCGCATAGTCAAATCCTATCTGAAAATCAGTTCGTAGTTCTTCGTTCACAGTTCTTAGTCGCTCTTCGCTCTACCCACTGCGAACTGTGAACTACGAACTGTAAACTGCGAAATTACTTCGTAATTTCGCTGATCGTGCCTGCGCCCACGGTGCGGCCGCCTTCGCGGATTGCGAACCGAAGACCCTTTTCCAATGCCACCGGCGTGATCAGCTCAACCGCAAGCTGCACGTTGTCCCCAGGCATCACCATCTCAACGCCCGCAGGAAGTTCCGCAACGCCCGTCACGTCCGTCGTCCGGAAGTAGAACTGCGGCCGGTAGCCCTTGAAGAACGGCGTATGACGGCCGCCTTCTTCCTTGCTCAACACGTAAACTTCGCCCTTGAAGTTGGTATGCGGCGTGATCGAGCCGGTCTTCGCAAGCACCATGCCACGCTCCACATCTTCCTTCGGGATGCCGCGCAGAAGAAGTCCGGCGTTGTCGCCCGCCAGGCCCTCATCGAGCTGCTTCTTGAACATTTCAACGCCTGTCACAACCGTCTTGCGCGTCTCGCGGAAGCCGACGATTTCAGTCTCCTCGCCAACCTTCACCTTGCCGCGCTCGATACGACCGGTCACAACCGTTCCTCGACCAGAGATCGAGAAAATGTCTTCGATCGGCATCAGGAAGGGCAGATCAATGGCGCGATCAGGCTGCGGAACATACTTGTCCACCGCTTCCATCAACTCGTCGATCTTGGCTTCCCACTGCGCTTCGCCATTCAATGCACCCAGGGCCGAGCCGCGAATCACAGGAACGTCGTCGCCGGGGAACTGGTACTTCGACAGCAGCTCGCGCACTTCCATCTCGACCAGGTCGATCAGTTCCGCATCTTCAACCGCATCGCACTTGTTCAGGAACACGACGATGTACGGCACGCCGACCTGGCGAGCCAGAAGCACGTGCTCCTTGGTCTGCGGCATGGGGCCGTCGGTGGCCGCAACCACCAGGATGCCGCCGTCCATCTGCGCGGCGCCGGTGATCATGTTCTTGATGTAGTCGGCGTGACCGGGGCAGTCAACGTGCGCATAGTGCCGGTTGGCCGTCTCGTATTCCACGTGCGCGGTCGCGATCGTGATGCCGCGCTCACGCTCTTCAGGCGCGTTGTCAATCGAGTCGAACGAACGGAATGCAATCTTCGGATTGTGCTTGGAAAGCACCTTCGTGATCGCCGCCGTCAGCGTCGTCTTGCCGTGATCGATGTGCCCGATCGTCCCCACGTTCACGTGAGGCTTCGAACGATCAAACTTTTCCTTCGCCATTCGCCTTCATTCCCTTCCGTTAGACTTTTTTCGCTTGCATTCCCGTGCATCGGGATGCATAAAAACTTGCCTCAATAGTAGGCGTAGACCCTGAAATAACGCTGCCGCAGCTCGAGGGGAACCGCCTCGACAAGCCGCAAGTACCGCTCGCGCGTCAAGCCCTGATCAGAAACCGGAAGCGCGGCGTACAGGCCGATTGCTTCCTTGCCCAGAAATCCCCGCTTCAGAATCGTCTCGTAATCCCGGATGCGGAGCTTCGACTTGGTCACGCGGGTGAGAAAGACCTCGACATCGCGGGGATCGAAGACCGCGTCGATCTGTGCGTGAAGCTGCGCGTATCCTTTTTCGTCCTGGACCGCGATCCCTGCCTGCTCAAACATTTTCTCTTACGCCCTCAACGACAGCTTCTGACCCTGCACGATTTCCAATCGATGGAGCGGGAGACGAGGATCGAACTCGCGACCAACAGCTTGGAAGGCTGTGACTCTACCACTGAGTTACTCCCGCAAAAGCAGTTCACAGTTCGTAGTTCTGAGTTCAAAGCTTCGCAGCTATCGTCCTGCACCGGCCAAAAACTGTGAACTACGAACTGCGAACTCTGAACTGTCTTTCAAATCTCTGGAGCTGATGACCGGGTTTGAACCGGTGACCTCTCCCTTACCAAGGGAGTGCTCTACCAACTGAGCTACATCAGCCCTTAAAACCAGCCTTTGACCCTAAGCATTCAGCTAGTCTCTTTGTTCTCCCGGCGAATTCTGTCTGCTTGCCGGGCTAAAACCGTTCGTACCGCCAAACCGCCGATGACCACCAGGGGAACGAGCCTGAGTTCCACCGGCTTGCCGAAGACCCGTACCTGACCTTCGCCCATCGTGAACCACACCAACAAAGCCAAAACCGCATACAGCGCGAGGGCTATCGGGAATCGACGCTCCAAATCAGGATTCGCGCCTTCGAGTCCCTTGCGCTCATCCGGTTGCGTTCGCTCCGGCATGGCCTTCCTGCCAATCTGCCCTGCCAACCTGGCCCTACCAATCTCGCTCTACCAATCTCTGGTGCACAGGGGAGGATTCGAACCTCCGTAACTCGAATGAGTGGCAGATTTACAGTCTGCTGCCATTAACCGCTCGGCCACCTGTGCAACACCTGCTTCAACCCAATACGAAACTTGCTTGTCGCGCTTGTCTCGCCCTGAAAATGGCCGATTCAGCGCATCAAAACCTATCCGGAAAATCTCCGGTTCTTCGGAGCATGCACCTCAGTGGGATCACCGCGGAGGACAAAACATGGCACTGAAAAAAAAAACGCGCCCCTACAAAGACCTGACCGCTTTCGGGGTCTCCCTTTTCGGTTGTCCTTGTGGAGCTGGCGAAGGGATTTGAACCCCCGACCCTCTGATTACAAATCAGATGCTCTACCAGCTGAGCTACGCCAGCCCATTTCCACACGGAAAACCGCTTTGGAAACAGCGAAATCCCGAAGATGTGCGCGGACACACTCCCGCTCCGCACACACGACGGCACAGAAGACAAGGTTAGCACACCGCAGACGGCGGGGCAATGCCGGAAGAGCTTTGAAAAGGGGGTCTCAAGCCAGGAAATGGCCAAATCCAGACGATCTCAACTGGCGGCTGGATTCAGGGCTCGCGCAGGGCATTTTGCCAGGCCCTTGGATCCTCCTGGGAACGGAGGATGGCGGTATGAAATGAGGCCTCCGCCAGAAAAAACCAGATCCCCAGAAGAGGCGGGATAAATGGAGCAAACTTCAGAAGCCACACATGGGTAACGGCCGGCAGTGCGGGTGCGACGACACTGAGAAACCAAATGGTAAACCAGACAGGCGCTGCGACCTGGTTGGCCCAACGCATCCACCGGGGACACCAGAGCACGTAAGAGCGCCAGAATGACTCGGTTTTATTGTCGGATTCGAAGTGGAAACCTACCACAAAGGCCGCGACGCTCGTAAAGACGAGCATTCCCAATCCAAGCCAAAGAAGCGATTTTTGAAGGGCCCAGGGGGCACCGGCGATGGTCCCGAAGAGGACAACGACGCTCAGTCCGATTCCGGCCATGGAGAGGAGTTGGCAGAATGCCGCGAGGAAGCGATAGGCATGCGGCAGGACAGGGGTTTTTTCGATCCGCACAGCTTCTTCAATGCTGTCGTCTGAATGGAGCGTCAGGCCCTCAAGATCGGCGGCGAGAAGGACCGACTCGGCCGGGTTGGCCGGGTTGACGTGGACCATCACGGTGCGGCCCTTGAATTGCGCGGCCCAGCGTTGCGCTACCGCCTGAAGCGGAAATTCGCGCTCATATTCGCCCATTTGAAGTTCAGGGTTTCGATAGAAGTACGAGAGCACGGCGACATAATAGCTGCGCTTGTTGTCGGGCGCCTGACGAACGGTGGTGCTGACAACGTCGATTGAGGCGGGGAGGGACGGCCACGCGCGAACAACCGGCTCCTTGGCCTTGCGGCGCGCAATTCGCCACCAGCGCTGAAGAGTGGCCGCAACCCCGATGAGAACTGCGATGACGACATCCGGCCGCTGGACGATCCTCCAGAAAGCATGCAGAAGATTCTCAGCGTATTGGGCGGGCGAATCCATCGTGAGTGGAAACGGAGTGAGGCGATTATCGCATGACGTGTTCGCACAAACTGCACCGGGAAATCGGTGAGGTGGGGGAATCCGACCCGGGAAGAAACTGTTGCGAGGGGAATCGCGGCATTTTATGATTCGGTTTCCGCACAAAGAGCGCGATCTTCATAGCGACACAAAGGGAGACATCATGCGCAGAATCCTTCTGGGATTTGTTTTGCTCGCCACGTCGATGCTGGCCGCACAGCAAACACTGAACAACGAAGCAATCATCAAACTGGCGCAGGCTGGATTGACCGACGATTTGATCATTACGACGATCAACGCAAATCCGGGCGCATATGACACGTCCCCGACCGGCTTGATCGCGCTGAAGAAAGCCAAAGTAAGCGACAAGGTTGTGTCGGCGCTGGTGATGAAGACGTCGGGCGCGGCGGGGTCGGCGGCAGCGCTCGGAGCAGGGACGGGCGGATTCAACGCCGGTACCACTATCGGCGGCAATGGGATGAGCGGACCGGCGATGGGTGCGAATGGACTGCCGGCAGGGATCGATGGTGTCGGCGTGTACTACAAGGACAAAACCGGAGCCTGGGTTTCACTGTTGCCCGAGATCGTGAACTTTCAGGGCACTGGAAAGCTGAAAAACATTGCATCGGCGGGAATCGTGCGCGGCGGCCGCGACGGCCGGGTTGAAGGACCCCGCTCCAAGCTGAACGCCACGCTGCCTGTGGTCTTTGCGGTTTATCTGCCCGAGACTCTGGAGATCACCGAGTACGAGCTGCTGCATCTGCATCCGGCGGGCGACTCGCGGACGTTCCTTTCCACCGCGGGCGGCGTCCTGCATACGTCAGCCGGGGCGGTGCGCGACGAGGTGGACTTCGAGCCTGAGAAGATTGCGCCGCGGATCTATCAGATCACGCTGCCGGCCAGCGCGGGACGCGGGGAGTTTGGGTTGCTGGCACCGGGAAACAACAGCGGCTCGAGCAAGGAAACCACGGCGAAGATTTATACCGTCAGCGTTGCGGAGTAGGCCGCAACTCTCTTTGAAAATTGAATGCGTCGCACCAGGGTCTTGCCTGTGCGGCGCATTCAATTCTGTCGACGGCTCGTTCGGGAACCAAGGAACCGGGACTTTACATCACCGGATCAAGCTTGATGTCTTCACCCACGAAGACCTTCAGCGGAGCTCCCTTTTTGATGTCGATATTGGAGCCATGCTTGATAAGGCCGATGGGCCCAAAGAGCACGGTCAGCGCAACCGCCGCGCCGGTTCCGCTGTTGCCTTCTTTGCCCTTGGCGCCGCGCAACCTGATCTTGGTGTCGCCCACCTTCAGGTAATCGAGACGCACATTCAATTCGCCTGCTTTGCCCATCATGCCTGACTTCTTGGCATTGGTCACTTCGCCAAAGGCTTTGCAGCCAGCCCTTGCCACAACCACGTTACCGACCTTGAGGTCTTCAGCCAGCACAAAGCTGACCGGATCGCCTTCATTGGCAGTCTTTGAGCTCAGGTCCTGGTCGAAAGTCAGAGGAACATCGCTGCCTTCCTCGAGGGTGACTTTGCCGCCTGCCGGCGTGGGCGCGGTGGCGTCCGCCGGAGGTGGGGGCGGAGGAACGGCCTGTGCGGGCGGGGCCGCCTGTGCTGCGGGTGGCGGCGGTGCTGGCTGTTGCGATTGGTCTTGCCCGTAAACGGCGGACAGGCCCACCAGCATTGCAAATGCAAGAAGTGCGCAAGCTTTCTGTTTCACGCAAATATCCTTCCTGAAACTGACTGCAGATTGGACAGGGTCATGATACGCCCGGTTAGGCTTGGGGACCGTGGTTTTTTGAACGCTTGCCGGGCGAAGCCTGCAATCCCTTCGGACCTGTTGCGGGTGTTACCTTGATCTCTGACGGCATGCATCGACGCACGCGTAGAACGCTGCTCATCGTAGCCGCGGTCCTGGTGGTTCTGGCCGCGGCCATCTTTCTGCGATCGAAGGCCCCGCCTGAAGCCGCACGGCTTTTGCCCGAATCGGACGGCATCGTCTACATCAATCTGAAACCCGTGCGCGCCTTCGTCCACAAAGACCTGCAGCCGCCCCATCGCACCCCCGAATATCAGCAATTCGTCGACGCCACCGGGATTGACTGGGAGCGCGACCTGGACCAGGTAGCCATCGCTCTGCACCGCATGCAGGATCCAAACGGACCGAACGGCCCGGTTGCGTATTCCATGGTGCTGGTGGGCAAGCTGACCGGCAACAAGCTGAATGCCTGGTTAGAGAGCCAGGCGACTGCCCGCGAGACCTACGCCGGGCACACCATCTACGCCATCCCTTCAGAGAATCGAACCGTCCGCGTAGCGCAGATCGGTTACGACATGGTTGCGGTGTCGAATTTTCCAGGGCCGGAGATGATCCACTCCATGATTGACCGGCATCATACGGCCGCGCTGCCGTTTGCCGGTTCAACGCTGCTCTCGCAACACTATTCTGAAGTGCCGCTGCTGTCGCTGGCCTGGGGCGTGGGGCAGATCGGCCTTCCCTTCTCTGAGAGCGGGGCGATCAAGATCTTTGGCTTTTCGCTCCCTCTGCCGACCGACACAACCATTGTGGCCAGCGTGACGCCCGGGCTCTCGCTGGGCCGTGCGCTCAATGTGAAAGTCGAAGAGATTGCGCCAACAGACGAAGTGGCCGTAAGCCAGGCAGCTTCAATGGCTACGCTGGTCACCATGGCGCGCGGGTTCACCCAGCCGCTTTCAGCCAACCCCGCCAACAAAGCCCTCAAGCAAATGCTGGAGACGGCGACGGTTACGCCCAGGCACAATCGGGTGATCGTGACCGCTACGGTCGCGCCCTCGCTGCTGGCGATGCTGGCTGAAGAGAATTCTTCGTACGGAGTTGAAACAAAATCCCCGCCAGCCCCATCCAAGTAAACGAGCGCGGCTTCTTTAGTGAGGCCATTCGCCCGTTCCCATCTCTTCCACATCCACTTAAACGCATCCCCGCGGAGGTTTCTTGAAACTGCACACTTTGAATCGATTGCCTCATTCCGTGAAGGCCGCAGTCTTGCTGGTCCTTCTTGGTGTCGTGCCGAACCTGAGTAGCCAGACGGTGCTTACCGGGCAGGCTGCGTTTACTGATGCGTTGCATGAGTCGCCTGGGACGCGACGCCACCTGACAGCAGCCGATCTCCCCGCGCCGGCGCCTGAGCAGTCGGTCGACAACGGACCCACCGTCGTAGCGCGTCCCGACAATGCCTGGCCCATTGCGCCGAAGGGTTTCAAGGTCACTCTCTATGCCACGGGTTTAGACAATCCACGCCTTCTGCGGACTGCGCCGAATGGCGACATCTTCCTCGCCGAAAGCGCCACCGGCAAGATCAAAGTCTTTCGTGGCGTGGACGCGGATGGCAAGGCCAAAGAAGTCTCTGTATTCGCTTCCGATTTGCATCAGCCCTTCGGCATCGCGTTTTACCCCAGCGGTCCCAACCCGAAGTACGTGTACATCGGCGACACCGATGCAATCGTCCGTTTCCCCTACAAAGACGGCGATCTCAAAGCATCGGGCCCCATGGAGCAACTGGCTGAACTGCCCGGCGGCGGACGCCTGCGCGGCGGCGGCCACTGGACGCGCGACGTGATCTTTTCCAAAGACGGGACCAGGCTATTTGCCTCCGTCGGCTCGCACTCCAATGTCGATGATCCAGACACCCACCCGGAAGAATTTCATCGCGCTGATGTGCTCGAGTTCACGCCGGAAGGAAAGTTCCGCAAAGTGTATGCCACGGGCCTGCGCAACTGCGTGGGCGAGGCGATCAATCCGATTACAGGCGAGCTTTGGTGCTCAACCAACGAGCGCGACGGGCTGGGCAACAATCTGGTCCCTGATTACGTGACGCATGTGCAGGAAGGCGGCTTTTATGGATGGCCCTGGTACTACTTCCACGGCAAAGGGGGCGGGCTTCAGGATCCGCGGCATCCGGGCGCGCATCCCGAGTTGCAGAGCAAAGTGATCACGCCCGACATTCTCGTGAATCCGCACTTCGCATCGCTGGAGATGATGTTCTACGAAGGTTCTCAATTCCCGGCGGAGTTCAAAGGCGAGGGCTTTGCCGCGGAACACGGGTCGTGGAACCGCGCGCAGCGCTCTGGGTATGAAGTGATTCGACTCCCGATGAAGAATGGGCACGCGACCGGCGAATATGAAGATTTTCTGACCGGCTTCGTGACCCCGGACGGAAAGGTGTGGGGACGCCCCGTCGGCGTGACCCAGGCGAAGGATGGTTCTCTCTTTGTCTCCGACGATGGCTCGCGGTCAATCTGGCACGTGGTGTATACGGGCAACTAAGCAACTCACTGCCCTGTGCTTGTTCGGGCGTCTTTCTTGCTCAAGTACGCCTGAACAAGGCACAATACCCGAAACGTATTGAAAGCAGGCGCTCGCTTGACGCTCACACATCGGATTCCTTTCCTGCGGCGGTTTTGGGTTGCGCTTCTTGCGCCCGTGCTTCTGCCCGCCTTAATGGCTCAAACTGCGCCGCCCTCCGCTGCCCCTGCGGCCGCGCCCTCGCCCACCTCAGCCGCGAATCAGGCATTCCTGACCAGTGCGTCAAAGCTCTACTATTCGAGCGCGAAGGCGGGGTTGACCGGATTTCAGTGCTCGGTTCATCCCGATTGGCATGCACTCTTCGTTGCGGCTGCAAAAGGCGCCGAGGTTGCCCCCGATGATCCAAAGGTCGCCCTGCTGAATTCGGTGACGATCGTGTTGCATGCGCGCATGAAGGGCGGATCGACGATGGACTGGAATCCGCCGACGCCAGCGCAACCGCTTGATGCGGGTTCGACCGCTCTGCTCGATCGCATGCATCAGGCTTCGAACCAGACGCTGCAGGGATTTCTGCAGTTTTGGACCCCCTTTGTCGATGGCTCGGTCATTCCCGATTCACCGGATGGCGTGGACATCGCTGCCACCGACAAGGGACACATTCTTCATGCCGATCAGGGCGCGACCTCGCTCACCGAGGTCTTTGACACGGGAAGCGTTCTGAAAGAATTCAACGTGGTGATGAGCGGGGCGAAGATCAATTTCTCGCCGTCCTACAAGCCCACCGACAAAGGGCTGCTGGTGAATGCATTCCAGGCCAAAATTCAACCTCCCGGCGTTGACGCTGACAAGGCGCAGTTGATGAATGTGGCCATCGACTATCAAGATGTCGGGGGATTTCCGATTCCCACTTCGATTCAAATGGATGTGATCGGCACCGGCAAGCTCAACTTTGTTTTGGATCAATGCAAGGTCAATCCAGCCGAGTAGCGATTTTTTGAATCCAAAGAGAATGAAAAACGGCCCCCGCGCGGGAGCCGTTTTTTTTGGCTAATACCGTGAAGCTTATTGGCCGGCGGTCGCCGAAGATGTTTCCGCCGTCGCAACCTGCTCGTACGTGTTGCGCAGATACTTGTGCGGATTGACGGGAACGTTATGCACCCGCACTTCATAGTGAAGATGGGGCCCGGTGGCGCGGCCCGATTGCCCGACATAGCCGATCACCTGGCCGCGCAAAACATGCTGCCCGGGTAGAACCGCAATCGCCGAAAGATGGCCATACACGGTCTCAAGGTCATGCCCATGATTCAGGACGACCTCGCGGCCGTAGCCTGCGCCCATCTCGGCAGAGCTCACTTCGCCATCGGCTGCTGCACGTACCGGCGTCCCGAACGGAGCGCAAATATCGATGCCGGAGTGGAACGCGCCTTCGCCGTTGATCGGGTCTTCGCGTTCGCCAAAGCTCGATGTCACCCGGCCTTCAAGAGGCCACAGAGAGGGCGCGTCGGCAAGCAGCGTCCAGTCGCCGGAAAAACTCGGTGACAGCCCGCCTTCAAGCGCGCGCGAAACCTGGCCGGAGAGCGCCTGGGTACGCAGCCTGTAGAACTGATCGATGGAGACGGCGACCTGCTGCTGATTGGCGTCGTCCGATACAGCAAGATTTTTGGGCGTTGGCGCGGCCGCCGTTGTAGACGCGGGCTTCGCTTCGGCCATCCTGTTTTCGCGCAACCCATAGAGCGCGGTAACTTCGCTGGCCAGAGCGCCCAATGAGGCCACCTGCACATTGCGGTCGTGCGCAATCTGTGCCATCTGGCGGTAGTCTTTGCGAAGATTTTCCTGGTCCTGGCGCATCTGGTTGAAGCTCTCTGTTTTCAAGAGCATTCGTGAGTACGAGCCAGCCAGGCCAACAATCGTGAACGCGCCTATCAGCGCAGCGGCGACGAAGCCGTAGACATATTGCAGAGGAAGCGGAATCTTCTGAACGCGTCCGTCCTCATCGCGTGAAACAAAAAGAATGTAATAGCGCTTGCGTAGCATGGATGCCTTTCAAAAAAACGCAATTCGCCGAGTACTCCGAAAGCGTGTACACACAGACCGCATCAGGGCTCGAAAAGGCTTTGAACTGATGGAAGTTGGCCCGGTAATGTTTGTCAAGAATACAAGACCGTCCGAAGCGGGGTCAACGCAACAGTAATCGAAAAAACCCTCAAAATCCCACTTCGGTTCGCAGATTTCTTTATGACCCTATTGCTTATTTTTTAGTTTCAAAATTCGTTTCCCGCTTGCCCTTTTGGCTTTTCAACGGCAAAAGGACCTGAAAAGGTTAGATTCGCCCGGCGAATAAATGGCAGCATGTGGGTAAATTAGCTGCCAGTATGGGGTTAGAGACAGGCCTGGGGCAGCGCAGAACACAGCTTTTGGCAGAGGCATTGCCGACTCCCCTCTGGTCTCAAGACAGTCCGTCCTCACCGGGCGATTTTCAAGGCCGACCAGGCGAAGGGTTGTGCCCTATCCTTTGGTAATGTCCGAGGCGCCCTCCACTCGTCGCAAGTTGCACCAATTGCAGGGCAATCGAGGCGAGCTCGCCTTGATCGCCGAAATCCGCCAGCGGGCGGCGGGTGTTCGTGCAGGCTCGGCGCGCATGGGTGCGGTCCGGCTCGGAATCGGCGACGACTGCGCACTGCTCGCGCCGCGTCCTGGCGAGGAAATCGCAATCACCACCGACCTCTCCATCGAGGGACGGCACTTCAACCTGAACTGGCACCCGCCCGAGTCGGTCGGCCATCGCGCCCTGGCGCGTGGCTTGAGCGATCTGGCCGCCATGGGCGCCCGGCCGTTGGCGGCATTTTTGTCGCTCGCGGTTCCTGGCAATCTTGCAAAGCCCGGCAAGCGCCCCACCTGGACCAGCCGCTTTCTCGATGGGTTTCTGAGTTTGGCCCAGACGCACCAGACGCCGCTTGCTGGAGGCGATCTGGCCGAATCCCCGCTGGCTCTGGCCGACGTGGTTCTGGTGGGCGCCGTGCCGCGCAGACGAGCGCTGCTGCGTTCAGGCGCGCGTGCCGGCGATCGGCTTTACGTGACGGGAAGACTCGGCGGGTCGAACGCTGGCCTCGCGCAGGTCGCCAGCCTTGCGCGCCTTGCCGGCCTGGAGCGAAATTCAGCAGGGCATCTCCGGATCCCGAAGGGCCTTGCCGCGGAGTTGGCCGCGCACCTCTATCCCACCCCGCGCATTGCCCAGGGACTCCGGCTGCAGCGACGGGGCGTTGCCTCGGCGGCCATCGATCTCAGCGATGGTTTGTCGACCGATCTAGCCCATCTCTGCGAAGAATCGAACGTGGCGGCCGAAGTGGATGCGGCGCGCCTGCCCACTCACGCAAACGCGACGCTGGAACAGGCAATGCACGGCGGAGAAGACTACGAATTGCTCTTCACAGCGCCGGCGCACGCGAAGATCCCGAGAAAGATCGCCGGGATCGCCGTCACGCAGATTGGCCACATGGTGAAGCGCCGCGCGGGCCGGCCGCTGGTCACTTTGCTCACCGAGCGGGGCACGCAACCTCTGGAAAGACGCGGCTGGGAGCACTTTGCCTGAACTGAATTAAGTTCGGTCCCGCAACATTGCACTCGCGTGATCTGTTCCGGCCCGTCTATTATTCTGTATTGCCATGAATTCTACTTTTCCTCGCGTTCGTTTCGCGCCATCTCCCACGGGCCTGCTCCATGTGGGCAACGCGCGCACGGCGCTGTACAACTGGCTCTACGCACACCGCTCCGGCGGAAAATTTATTCTGCGCATTGAAGATACCGACCTCGAGCGCTCTGAGGTCCGGTTTGAAGACCAGCTTATGGAAGACCTGCACTGGCTGGGTCTCGATTGGGATGAAGGTCCGCCAACACCCGCCCAGGCCATCCTCGGCGAAGGCGACCGAGGCGAGTTTGGCCCCTACCGGCAGTCCGCAGCGGCTTGAGATCTACGCCGAACATACTGAGCGGCTGCTCGCCGAAGGCAAGGCCTACCGCTGCTTTTGCACGCCCGAGGAACTGGAAGCCGAGCGCGCCAAGGCTGTGGCCGAGCACCTGCCGCAGGTCTATTCCGGGCGCTGCCGCAATTTGTCGAAGGACGAAATCAGCAAGAATCTTGCCGCGGGACTGCCGTTTGCTGTCCGGCTGAAGATTGAAGATCACCCGCTGCGCTTTCATGATCTGATTCGTGGCGATGTGGAGTTTGCGGCCGAATCGGTGAGCGACCCCATCCTGGTCCGCTCGGCAAGCAGCATCTCCGCCGGCGTGCCGGTCTATAACTACGTGGTCACCGTCGATGACGCGCTCATGGGCATCACGCACGTCATCCGCGGCGACGATCACATCTCCAACACGCCCAAGCAGGTGGCGATCTATCAGGCGTTCGGCTGGCGCGTCCCTGAGTTCGCCCACCTCTCCACGGTGCTGGGCGCGGATCGGCGAGAGGCTTTCGAAGCGCCATGGCGCCACGGCTATTTCCTCCTTCCGCCAGATGGGCTATCTGCCCGAGGCGCTGGCCAATTACCTGGCCCTGCTGGGCTGGGGCGCCGAAGACGGCAAGTCGGAGTTCTTCACGCTGAAGGAGCTGGCCCCGCTTTTCACCTTGGAACGGGTTACCCCCTCGCCTGCGGTTTTTGACTGGGACAAGCTGAACTCGATTAACCGGCACTACATCAAGCAGGCCGACCCGGAGCGCATTGCCAAGCTGGCCGAGCGGCAGTTCTGCCTGCACCGTCCAGACATTTTTCCGTTGTGGTCGTCGTCCGAGATCTACACGTCGGAGACGCATGTCGCTTCTGGCCAGCCTCGATCCGCCGATTCACCTGGGCATGCCGACGCCGCTCGATCCTGCTGCGCAAAGCGTGGTTTGCGCGCCTGCTTGAGGTCTACCTGCCCTATGTCGATCGCCTCGATCAACTGCCGGTGCAGGCCGCGCCCATCTTCGGCGTCGATCCTGAAGCGGCGCGGCGCGACCCCGAGAACGCAGCCATTCTGGCCAAAGATTCGAGCCGCTCTGTTCTTTCTGAGCTGGGTGGCCGCCTGCGCACCAGCGCGTCGGTCGTGACTCCGCAGGAATTCAAGCTATGGATGAACGACATCAAGGACGCAACCGGCATCAAGGGCAAAGACCTCTATCATCCGGTCCGCATCGCGCTCATGGGGCACCACTCGGGACCCGATTTTGACAAGCTGATTCCCCTCATCGAAGATGGCGCGTCTCTGGGCCTTTCCATTCCCACGGTGCAGGGGCGCGTTGAGCAGTTTACCGGCGTTACCTGCAATTGAGCGACATGTTCTGGATTCGAAAGTACTGAACGACGTGTACTGGATTGACAGCGATGAACGACGTGTTCTGGATTGAAGGTCATCCGCCGGTTCCCTTAGCCATTGTTCTTCGCCCCGGCGCGAATCTCTCCGTTGAGGCCGACCTTACCAACTACAAGCATTTCGGGATTCAGACCGTGGTCTCGATGATGGAGCCCAAAGAAGCTGCGTGGATGAATCTTCAGAATGAAGGCGCGGTCGCCGAAAAACTGGGCCTCAAGTTTCTCTGGTTCCCCATCCCCGACACGCAGGTGCCGCAGGGCGTCGCGGCCTTTCGCAAGTTCGTCGCCGATCTTGCCATGCGCCTGCGGGCAGGCGAGCGGATCGGGGTGCATTGCCGGGGAAGCATTGGGCGCTCGACCGTGGTGGCAGCCTGCACGCTAATGCACCTCGGATGGAAGCCGGGCGAGGCATTGCGCGCGATCGGCAGAGCGCGCGGGCTCCAGGTGCCCGACACGCAGGAACAGGAAGACTGGATCTACCGGTACAAGCCGCTGCCATGAGCGAGAAAGCTCAAGCCCCAAGGATCGATCTGACATTCCCTCGCACCTGGCACGCGCGCATCCTCCCCGCGCGCCCTCTGATTCTGCCCAGGCGCACTTTCGTCTATCCGCAATATGCGGAAGAAGTGGAGCGCGGTGCGCTCGAGCTTCTGATTGAACCAGGTGCAGGCGCGGAGACCTTTCTGGCAACCTGCGCTCTTGGCTTTCGCGATCCCGCTGCGCCGACTGGAGTTTGGGCCTGTCCGCGGCCCAACGAGATCTGCGCCGTCGCCGGCGGCTACGCCTACCTCATCGACACAGGCGCACCCGAGCGCTTCACGATGCTTCCCTTCCGGCCTGTGCTTGAAGTGCACCTGGCTGTCGATGCGAAGCTGCTCCTGTTTGTGGGCCACCACGCAATTCTTGCCTGGGGCGCGGACGGCCTGGCCTGGGAATCCGCGAAACTCTCCGATGAAGGGGTGACGGTGACTTCGATCGACGGCGGAATTTTGCGCGGAACCGGATGGAAGATGGCGACGGACCGCGAGCATCCGTTTGCCGTGGATCTGAAATCCGGTCTGGTCACTTAGCCGATCCCAAACTTCCCATTGCATCCCGAAGCGCAAACCCCTACATTGCTTGCTATGACGACTACGAATCGCCGCGCCTTTCTGCGCTCTGCTGCCGCCGTTGCGGCCGCTCTGCCCGCCGCCAATGCGTTCGCGTCCAACAGCCTCTTCAGCCGCATGCATGGCAACGCCTTCAACGCCGCGGCGAATGCTGTCGCGCATCTGGGATCGGCCGAGGTCGCGCAGAACGAGGACTTCTGGTCGGTGATTCAGCGCTCCTACTCCGTCAATCCCGACATCATCAATCTGAACAACGGCGGCGTTTCGCCGGCGCCCATCGTGGTGCAGCAGGCCGTGGAACGCTACAACCAGCTCTCCAACGAGGGGCCGTCGTATTACATGTGGCAGATTCTCGACCAGGGACGCGAGCCGCTGCGCGCCAAGCTCGCCCTGCTGGCCGGCGCCAACCCCAACGAGATTGCGGTCAATCGCAATTCCACCGAGGCGCTGAACACAATCATCTTCGGCCTGCCGCTCAAGGCGGGCGATGAGGTGATCGGGACCAAGCAGGATTATCCCCACATGATCGAGGCCTATCGCCAGCGCGCCGAGCGGGACGGCATCGTCTACAAGCAGATCAGCTTCGATTTTCCCATTGAAGACGATGCGGTCATCGTGAAGGCCTATGAGCAGGCCATCACGCCGAAGACGCGCATCATCCACGTCACGCACATGATCAATTGGGTCGGCCAGACGATGCCTGTTGCGAAGATCGCCGACATGGCGCACGCGCACAACATTGAAGTGGTTGCCGACTGCGCCCACTCCTTCGGCCTTATGGACTTCAAGATTCCCGACCTGCACTGCGACTACCTCGGCACCAGCCTGCACAAATTTCTCTCCGCGCCCATCGGCACCGGCATGATGTGGGTGAAGGAGGACAAGATTGAGAAGTTGTGGCCGCTGGTGTGCGCAGCAAATCCCCACTCCAACGACATTCGCAAGTTTGAAGATCTCGGCACGCGCAGTTTCCCGCTGGAACAGGGCATCGGCGAGGCCATCAATTTTCACCAGGGCATCGGCAGCCGGCGTAAGCAGGAGCGGATAGGCTATCTCAAAAATTACTGGGCCTCGAAGGCGCAGCAGATTCCCAAGGTCAAGCTGCATACCTCGCTCGACCTCGCCTACTCCTGCGCAATCTGCGGCGTGAGCATCGACGGCATGACGCCCGCGCAATTGTCCTCCGCGCTCTTCGATCGCTACAAGATTCACACCGTCGGGATCGTGTGGGAGAACATCAGTTGCGTGCGCGTAACCCCGCACGTGTACACCACGCTGCCTGACCTGGACAAGCTGGTCGGCGCGCTGGGCGAGTTGGCAGCAAAAGCGTAAAGACTGGGGGCTGGGGTCAGAATCTGGCGATCCTCGCACACCTGATCTTTGACGGAACGTAGATCACGCTATTCTCGTACCTGTTTTCAGTTCACCGTGGCTGTCCACTGTCCACTGCGCACTGTTCCCTGTTCACTGACTATGACCCTCTCAATCGTCTTCAAATATCTCTTCTGGGCATGGACCGCTTCCGAGGTCCTGATCCTTGTTGTCACGCGCACCCGCCGCAAGGGGGGCCAGATCAAGGACCGCGGCTCGCTGCTGATCCTCTGGCCGGCCATCTTCTGTTCCGTCTGGTTTGCGGAGTCCTACGGAGAAACGCACGATCACAACATGTTTGTCGGAGCCCACTGGCCGCGGGTTGTCGCGCTGATCCTTTTAATCCTGGGACTGGCGGTGCGATGGACGGCGATTCTCACTCTCGGTAAATCGTTCAGCGCCAACGTAGCCATCCATGCGACCCAGACGCTCAACCGCTCCGGACTCTATCGCTGGGTGCGCCACCCGTCGTACTCAGGCATGCTGCTGATCTTTGCCGCGGTGGGATTGAGCACGCGCAACTGGGTGAGCCTCGCCGTCATGCTCATATTTCCGACGGCCGCGCTCCTCTACCGAATTCACGTCGAAGAGATCGCACTGACGGGAGCCTTCGGACCGGAATACACGCAATACCAGCGCGAGACGAAGCGGCTGATCCCAGGAATCTATTGAGCGGAGCCAGCCAAGTCCCTCAGTCCCTTGGTCCCTCAGTCCCTTAGCCCCACAGTCCCTTAGTCCCTCAATCAGGCGAGACTCGCCTCCGCCTTCTCCGGAACCAGAGATTCGTAAGCCGAGTAGACACCCTCAAAAACAGAATCCCAACTCGCCGTCACAGCATGCGCGCGTGCGGCCCGTCGCATCTCCTCATGGCTCACCGGGTCGCTCAACACGCTCGCGACGGCCGAAGCAAACCCGGCATCCTCGGCGATACGGCCTGTCACGCCCTCGCGCACAATGGTGCACGGTCCGCCATCGGGCGTCACAATGGCAGGAACCCCGCTGGCCATGGCCTCGAGCACCACGTTGCCAAACGTGTCCGTGTGCGACGGGAAAACAAACAGGTCCATGTTGGCGTATGCCTGCGACAAGGCCTCGCCCTTGAGCACTCCTGTAATCTCAGCGCGGGGCAGATGCTCGCGCAGCCAGCCCTCTTCGCCACCATGTCCGACAATCAGAAAGCGAAAGCTCTTGTGCCCCATGGCTTCGAGTTCCTGCTGAATCTGCGCCAGCAGCGTGACGTTCTTCTCAATCGAGAGGCGGCCCACAAAACCGAGCACCTGATCGCGGTCTTCGGGATCCCGATTGCGCTTCGAGGGGTGAAAAAGCTGGGCATCGACGCCGCGCGGCATCAGATGGCATTCGCGGCCTGTCGTCCGCTCCAGCAGGGCGCAGAGCTCGGGGTTGGGCGCAAACAGAACCCTGGCAATCGAATAGAACTTCGCAGCCGCGGCCATGGCCAGGTCTTCGATCTTCTGCTCCGCGGCAGCAGACTGCTGTTTCGGCAGCAGTTTCAAAAACCACTCCGAACGCCGTCCCGCATATTCATGCACATTCGTGTGCCAACTGGCGGCAAGCGGCAGACGCAAGGAGTGCGAAAGCCACGCCCCCAGCATGCCCACTTCACTGGGCCCCGTGATGTGAATCAGATCCGGCTTGAATCGGCTCAGGACTTCATCGATCAGTGGCTTGTGGCGCAGAAAAGCGGGATCAAAGCGCAGATCCTTTTCGAGGGGAAAAGACAGAAAGCCGCGCGGCAGCTCGAGGGTCCACACATTGCCCTCTTCCGTGATGGCCTGAGCGCGATCGCCGGCACGGACGCAGAGAAAGGGAATGTCGCGGCGGCGCGCAAAGGCTTCGAAGTGCCGGCTGGTATGCGCCACTCCGTTGATCTCGTGGAATGAGTCGGGAAAATACGCTACCCGAGGCACATCTTGATTCATCACTCGCCTGAAACCTCGTCTGCACTTCTGTCCTGCTTGCTCTTAGACGAAGTTCAATTCCCGCCGGACTTAATTTCTCGCTTAGACGTCGTGCTCGCCCATTGCAAGCCGCAGCTGATGGCCTTCGCTCCATGCCATGCGCAAGCCACCGGAGACCAGTCCCTTGCCCATGCGCTGAACGCCCTTGATGCACCAGGTCATAATCCACGGAGGATTGCCATCGGGCCAGAGTTCGCTCAGCGGGCGGGGAACGCCCTCTTTGTCTGGGTGATAGACGCGCTGATCCCAGGTGCGCGAACCCTGCGGGAACTCAGGATAATCGCGGATCGCGTCCACTGCGGACTGCAGGATTCTGTGCTTCCAAGGCTCGGCGTATTGCGGCATGAACAGAATGTCGCTCTTGCGCTGCTTCCGTACCTCGTGCACGAACTCAGTAAAGCTTGTGGCGTTGGTCAGGTTGATGTTGGCGTTCGGTTCGACACCGTGACGATCTCCGCCGGAGATGAGCAGCATGTTCCACTTCTCGGCCAGGCGACGAACGGCGCGGTTTTCATCCCAGTGGCGCAGGCCGTTCAATTCGAGCGCGTGGAAATGAACGCCGAACTTGAGCAGGAACTCGTTGACCAGGAATTCGTGCTTTTCTTTGCCGATCAGGTAGAGATCCCACATAGGGTGATTGAAGATCACCAGCACATTGGGTTCCGCATTCAGCGCCGATAGAATTTCGCCCAGCTTGGCCTCGCTTGGATTGTCCGTGTATTCAGACAAAATGCTCATCCACTGCGGTGCGCGGGCACTGGGCAGGTTGTGCACGCCCAGGTGGAAAGACTGGTTGCCATAGGGAGCGGTCCACTCAACGGAGACCGGAATCTGGCGCGCGCTGGGAACGGTCCGCAGCAACATGGGCGCCTTAATGTTGTCGTGATCGCTGAGCGAAACCATGGGAGCCACGCCCAAGTCTTCAATTTGTTTCGATTCCAGATCGAACGCCAGCTTGGGCGTCATGGGCGGGGTCCAGTAGCTGGCCGCGTAATCGACGTTAAAACCATGATTGTCTTTGGCGCGGCGCTCAAGCCGGCTGAGCAAAGGGCGCATCGCAGGATACTGGTTGCCGAAGTTGGCCAGAAAATCCAGTGTCTCGGTGGACTGGTTGGTGTGGCTATGCAGGGAAACGCCCGACTTGAAGCCCTGCGCTGCGTTAGGATCGCGCCACAAGTAGGAAATGGATGATACTGCCATGTCAACTCCTTCTCCGCGTCCGTACCCTTAATTCCGCGACCAGTATCCCTTTCCGCCCATAAAAGCACGGTTAAGATGGCGCGAATTACCGTTCAATTGACAAAAGAATCAATACAGTTACGAGAAAACCCGGATAAAACCCTGAGATTCCCGAAGAAAGTTGCACTGATTCGAGGTCACTTGCTGGTCTTTGCCATTTCCGGACCCAGGAATTCTTCAAGCGTCCAGCCGTCCATCAATTCGGCTGCAGGAGAAGCTGCATGCTGTTTCGCGTCCCTGGCGGCGGCCTCAGCCGTCAGGTAGTTGTCCGTGAGCCCCTTCTTCAGTAGATCGAATGCCTGTTCGGGAGTATCCGCGAACTGGAACAACTCGATGTCCTTCGGGGAGATGGCTCCTTTGTCGACGAGTACATCCAGATTAAATACTTTCTTCCAATATTCCGAGCCATAAATTACGACTGTGATTTTTTTGGCCAGTTTGTGCGTTTGGGCGAGCGTGAGGACCTCGAACATCTCATCGATGGTCCCGAAGCCGCCTGGAAAGACCACAAGTGCTTTGGATAGATACGCAAACCAGAGTTTCCGCATGAAGAAATAGTGGAATTCGAAGTTCAGGCTCGGCGTGATGTAGGGGTTCGGCGACTGTTCGAAGGGCAACCTTATATTGAGGCCGATGGTCTTGCCGCCAGCCTCCCAGGCGCCGCGGTTAGCCGCTTCCATGATGCCCGGGCCACCCCCCGATGTAACCACGAACCGGGCGCGGCGAGTCGACAGGCCTTTGGCCCAGGTGGTCAGCATCTGGGCAAGGCGGCGCGCGTCTTCGTAGTAGCGAGCCATTTCGACCGCGGCGACCGCGCGCTTGCGCTGCAGATCGGTGGCCTTGCCGGCGACGATATCGGGTGCGCTGGCCGGCTGCTCGTGACTGGGCGCAGCCTGCTGCGAACCGGTGTTGTCCAGAAGCTCCAGGGCCTGATCAGCCTCCTCCTTACCGCGGAAGCGGGCCGATCCAAAGAAGACGACCGTGTCCTGGATCTGTTCGCGGCGAAAACGGGCCAACGGCTCAACGTATTCTGAAACGATGCGAATCAGCCGGCCATCGGGGCCATTCAGGAATGCTGAGTTCTCATAGGCGAGAGGCGCCTTCGGCAACGCCGCTGGTGTGGAGGAAGCCGCCCTGGGCTCTTCGCCGGCGGGAGCCGCCGCGCCATCAGCGGCTTTCGCATCAGCGGTTCTAGATCGATCGTCGGTCGTTCCCATCTGTGTTCCTCAAGTACGACGTGACTCATGTTGCCTGGTGCGGATTTCTAGTCTTTCCCCTTCTCGACCACGTCGCGAAAAGCAATCCACAAATTGAGCAGGCCGAGGCCGGTGACCAGGCCGCGTACCGCACCGTTGGTCGCGATGGTTGAAAGAGTCGGATACCGCGTAAAAAGGAAGTTTTGATCCCAGAATGAGGGCCACCAGGGGGCGACACACACCGCGACCCCAACGTAGATGCGGAGGAGAACACGCAAAAAGAGTTCGGTCGTTTCAAGCCAGGGTGGGATTCGTGGAGGCGCGTGGCTACCGGGGGTCAGATCACCCGCCGGGACCGCTGCGCCAGCCGCAGGAGTCGGACGCTGGAGCGGAGGAGCCAACCCTGGACCGGGCATCTGAGCCGGGCTCGCGGGCAGCGAATGCGATGTCGTTTCCGGCTGCTGAGACATTCTTGAATGGGCCCGCCATCTCTTACCATCGCGCGCCGCATCAGGAAGCCGGCAAGCAACGGAGCGGGAGGCCGTAATCAAACGGTATCACAGCGTGCACTATGAGGGACTGAGGGGGGACTGAGGGACTGAGGGACTAAGGGACTGAGGGACTAAGGGACTGAGGGACTCAGGGACTGAGGGACTAAGAGGACCAAGGGACTATAGAGACGAAGACCCGGGATCGACGCGCACTGACACGCCTGCCCTCTGCTTCTCAGACCTCCGCCGCAGCTTTGTCAGTCCTTATCCCTCATCCCTTATCCCCCTGAGTCCCTCAGTCCCTTAGTCCCTCAGTCCCTCAGTCCCTGAGTCCCTCAGTCCCTCAGTCCCTCAGTCCCTGAGTCCCTCAGTCCCTCAGTCCCTCAGTCCCATAGTCCCTGGGTCCCTGGGTCCCCCACTCGCACGATAAACAACGAGGCTGCGGCGTACCGTGATACCCTCTGTTGCAACTCAAGTGAAGAGACCCGTCACGCATGCGTATCGCCCTGTTTACTGAGACATTCATCCCCAAAGTTGATGGCATTGTGACGACTCTCTGCCAGACCATTCGGCAGTTGGAGAGCCTCGGTCACCAGGTGCTTGTCTTTGCTCCCGACGGAGGATTCGATCACTTCCTCGACTCGCGGATCGTTCCCATGAAGGGCCACAGCTTCATCTTTTATCCCGAGCTGCGCCTGTCGCTCCCGCGATCCTCCATCCGCTCCGCTCTCGAAGAATTCAAGCCCGACCTGATCCACGCAGCCGATCCAGCCCTGCTGGGCATCGCCGCGCTTTATTACGGCGGCGGGAAAAACGGCGGAGCAGCTCATGTCCCGCTCGTTGTCTCGTACCACACCGATCTTCCCAAGTATCTGAACTATTACGGCTTGGGCTTTGTGGAGCGCTGGATCTGGCCACTGCTGCGCAAGCGGCATAACCGGGCAACCGTCAACCTGTGCACCTCCGTGGCCATGATCGAGCAGCTCGAGCAACATGGCATCGAACGCCTCGCACTCTGGCCGGGAGGGGTCGACGCCGAGCGCTTTCAACCCTCAAAACGAACTGAAGCCATGCGCGCCCGATTGACCGACGGGCATCCCGAAGCGCCCCTGCTGCTTTACGTAGGGCGGCTGTCGGCGGAAAAAGGAATCGAGCGGCTGAGGCCCATTCTGCAGGCGTTTCCGACCGCGCGTCTTGCTCTGGTCGGGGACGGGCCGCACCACAAAGCCCTGGCTCACCACTTTGCCGGGCTTCCGGTCTATATGGCGGGCTTTCTGCTGGGCGACGAACTGGCGGAGGCCTTCGCCTCGGCCGATGTCTTCATCATGCCCTCCTGCACTGAGACACTCGGACTCGTAATTCTGGAAGCCATGGCCTCAGGACTGCCGGTGGTGGGCGCGCGTGCGGGCGGAATTCCTGAACTGATTGAAGAGGGAGTGAGCGGGGTCCTCTTCGACAACGAAGGCGAAGCCATCGAAGCGACTCGCGAGTTGCTGGATTCGCCTGAACTGCGGCAAACCGTCGGCGCGGCTGCGCGCACACGCGCCGTGCAGCATGGGTGGAAGACGGCGACCCTGCAGTTGCTCGAGCAGTACCAGACTGCCTGCCAGAAGCAGTCGATCGCCTACGAGCTGGTACCGGATACGTCCCCGCGGACGGTAGGTTCCCGCCTCAGTCGGGCATGCGGGCAGGCGGCCCTCTTCACCGCCCGCAAACTCCTCCGCTAGTTTTCCCGTCGCAGAACAAAATCCATCCAGGGACCAGACCGTCGCGGCGTATCCAGTCCCGGAGGGACGCGGTTCATTAGCCCAGGACAAGCGAAGCGCAGTCCTGGGAACGCGCCCCTCTACGCGCAAGCCCCGTAGGGGCGACGCAAACCAGACCGCCCCAATAGACGCGAAAAGGCCCCGGGGAGCAACTCCGCCGGGGCCTTCGATTAGATGCGCCTCAGAGGTTAGCGGACCGGTTCCCACTGATCAAGCGAAGAATCAAGGTGAGCAGAACGGCTCCGACGACCGCGATCAGAATGCTGATGATCAGGCCGTGCTCGTTAACTCCCCCCAATCCAAGGTGGCTTGAAACAAACCCGCCGATCACCGCGCCTACCAGGCCAACGATCATGTCCATGATGAAGCCAAAGCCGGAGCCCTTCATGATTTTTCCGGTAAGCCAGCCGGCGATCAAACCGATGATGATCCAGGCAAAAATCCCGTGTGCCATACTTTTCTCCTTCTGTTTGTTAGGATGCCCGTTTCAGGCCGTGGGGGATGCGGCCCTCGAGAAGAACCAGCCGATTGGGTAAATCAGACTGGAGAACAGCAGAAAGCCTTCGCTTCCTGAGACGTTGGACCCGTGTTGCCTGACAAGCTTATTCGAGAGACCAGGAAAAGGAAAGAGGCTTTCTGTCGCCCTGCCATCTCTTCAGCACAGGGGAGCATCGAACCTGCCTATCGCCCCCAGGTCAGCGAGGGCTGAGGAGGAACCATGACAGATCCAAAAAAATGCGCGAATCCGGCGTGTTCCTGCGTCCCCGAAAATAAAGAAAGATACTGCAGCGCCCATTGCGAAGGAATCGCCGACAAGATCGAGGTTGTTTGCAAGTGCGGACACTCACACTGCGGCGGAAATGTGGTGGGGAATTAAATTAATTCGATATTAGAAGCCGGTCCCGCCATAAAGTGGACTGGAAACAACCGGAACAATCTCATAATTGCCGTAGTCGATGGTCAGCACCGCAGTGCCCCCAATGCGCACTTTGGTCTCGCTGCGGTTCTGAGCCGGAAGCCAGAATCCCTGGTTGCGCCCGCTGGTGAATTGGATGACCGTCCGTGAGATCCAGAAGGATGGGTTCTTTGCCGGCTCGGCCGCAATCTTGACCACTGCATAATCGGCCGCGTCAACCCAGATCTTGCCGCGGTAGAGGAATTTGCTGTCCGTCAACGGCTCGACGTTCAGGATATAGGCCGGGCGCCCGCCAACCGGCTCGCTGCCGACGAGAGTGAATCGATAGTTGACTTCGGTGAGTGCGGTTGCGTCTTTGTCGTGGCCGGCCTCGCGCTCGCTCTCAACGGCGCGCTTGAGCACTTTGTCGCATAGGAAACCGGAGCCGCTCTGGGAGACAATGCGAAAGGACTTCCCGGACAGTGTGTCGTAGGAGACTTCAACGTCCATCTTCGCGTCGAGCGTTGTCGAAAACCCTTTGTATTGAACCTGGTAGTGGCGAAGCGCCTTGTACTGGCGAAGCCCATCGGTACGGGCTTGATTGTGCTGCTGAATCTGGCGCACAATCTCGGTGGTGCTGGGAGAGGCGGTAGGTACGACTGCATTTTCGGCATGGGTCGCGGCCGTTGCGCAGACGAGCGCCATGGCAACCGATACAACCCGAAGATTGTTAAGGGGCATGACGGTAATCATACCGTTGCCCGGCTGTTTCGTCATCGGACTTTTGGACCAAAAGTCACCATCTGAAGCAACCTGAAAGGAGCATCCTTGATGTCACCAACAACTCGTAAACTTGCCTTCTGCGTTGCCTTCGCTCTTGGGTGCCCAATGGTTTCGACCGCACAACTGACTACAAAAACAATAGTTTTGCCGCCCGCCACTCCGTCATGCCCGGTGGCGTTGCACGCCCGGCAGGGCTCAAATGGAGACATGCTCAAGGTCGCGAACCCGCACCGGAACGAGCGTGGCCAGATGATCCAGCTTTCGATCTCCAACCCCGCCCCGGGTCGTCAGGCAGTCGCTGCGCACCTGACCGTTCGCGGCCTCACCGCAAAAGGACGAGCCATCCCCGCCGGCAACCAGCTTCCTGCCGATGCGCAGAGATCCGTGGACGTCCAGTTGACGCCGGGGCCCGACCGCACCCTTACGGCCCAGATGTGGGTGCCGGGCGTGACCTCGGTCCAGACCATTGACCTCGCGTCCTTGACCCTTGCAGACGGAACTACCTGGAAGCTGCCGGCGGATGCAGTCTGCCGCACAAGCCCCGACGGATTCATGCTCGTCGGTGCCCGCTGACAACACTTTTACAGCCGTAGATAAACACCGATCACCGGCTCGGCAGTATGCACAAACGCTCCACTCGACGTGAAAACCTTCGTGAGGTCTGGAGCCTTATAAAGATTCCCTCGATATTGCAGGCGCACGCCCAGGTGCGGGAGCAATCCCCAATCGAGCCCGCCGCCATAAACAACCACCGGCTTATTCGAGCTCATCGTATTCGTTTGCAAGCTCGCCGGCTGATTGAACAAAAGGCCCGCCCCCGCCAGCGCGAAGGGCCGCAAGTTCGCGATCTTCACCGATACAAGATAGTCGCCCGTAACCTCATGCGCATTGGCTGAAATTGCGGCCGCGGTCGGAGGGCAGGGAGAGTCGCCCACCGGGCAGGCGTAAGGCGAGGGAATATAAGTCTGGTTGGCGCGGTTGTAAGCGTAGGTGCCCTCGAACCCAAGCAGCGGGTTGCTGATGTGACGCACCTCAATCAAAGCGCCGGCTGAATTGGAAGGGCTTTGCTCCACGCCATTTCCGGTTGTCTTGCCGCTGAAGGCGCCGTACAGGCTCAGCGCAACATCGGTCTGGGCAGTCAGGAAACTGCAACCGAACGTCAAGCCGAAAAACAGAAGGGTGATGGATCCTCGCGTAATCCGCATGCTGGTCTCCTTGTTGAATCAGGTTGGTCTAGATTTTGTGTATGTAAGTCGATCCCCGGTCACAGCGATCGTTCAGCAATAGACGTTCCGATCCTGGCATTGGTGCTTGTCGACGTTCTTCCGGCAGGTCACGACGAATCCGCCGTTGCAGGCTTGTGAAGGCTAACCCGTCTCGACCCTCAATAGTTGCGGGCCGCTTTTTCCCCGCGACGCGCTATCCTGTCAGGACACCGCTATGACCCCAAGGTTCGATCTCCACGCTCTAGCAACACTTAGCGCAATCTCGGGCGCTCTGCTGTTCCCTTCTCAAAGCGCCGCCCAGGAGGGCACGAAAAACGTGATTCCCTATCTTGAGGAGCAGCCGACCCATGCGAAACATGGCATGGTGGTCAGCGTGCACCACCTTGCGGCCGACGCGGGGGTTGCGATTCTCCAGGAGGGTGGGAACGCGGTGGATGCAGCCGTGGCCACGGGGTTCGCGCTGGCCGTGGTTCATCCGCTCGCCGGCAATCTCGGTGGGGGAGGCTTTCTGCTTCTGCGCACCAGGTCCGGCACGGCAACGTTCATCGACTACCGCGAAAAGGCGCCGCTCGCCGCAACCGAGACCATGTATCTGGATGCGAAAGGCAACGTGATTCAAGACGCAAGCGTGATCGGCTACAAGTCCATCGCGACGCCGGGGTCGGTTGCCGGGCTCACCTACGCCGAAAGAAAATACGGCAAGCTGGGGCTCGCCCGCGTGATGGCGCCCGCCATCAAGTTGGCTCAAGACGGATTCGTTCTGACCGCTGAAGAAGCCGACGAACTCACCGACGAGGATCTGAGCAAATTTGCTGATACCAAGCGCATCTTCCAGCGCGATGGACACTTCTACAAGGCAGGGGAGACGTTCAAGCAACCCGAGTTGGCCCGCACCCTGCAGCGCATCGCCGCCGATCCAACCGAGTTCTATCGCGGCAAGATGGCCCATGAGCTGGTTGACGACTTGCAGAAGGGCGGCGGCCTGCTCACCCTCGAAGATCTCGCCCAGTACAGCGTCGTCGAACGCACCCCCATCACCGGGAACTTTCACAACTTCACGATTCTCAGCGCGCCGCCCCCCTCTTCCGGCGGAATTGTGCTCGTGAGCGCGCTGAACATTCTCGAGTCCTACGACCTGGCCAAACTCGGCGACCGATCCCCGGCCGCCATGCATTTGATCGTCGAGGCCTATCGGCGCGCGTATATGGATCGATCCGACTACCTGGGCGATCCCGATTACAACAGCATCCCCGCTGAAGCTTTGACCTCGAAGGCCTACGCTGCTGCCTGGCGCGGGTCGATTGCGCCCACCGGCGCCACTCCCTCCACGTTTCTCGATCGGCCGACGGGATTCCTGCCCCCTCCGCCCAAAACTGCGGGGCAGCGCAAGCCTGAGTCGCACGACACCACCCACTATTCCGTTGTCGATGCCGAAGGAAATGCGGTTTCAGTCACCACAACTCTGAATGATGCCTTCGGATCGCGGGTCACCTCCGGCACGCTCGGCTTTCTGCTCAACGATCAGATGGATGACTTTGCCGTAAAGAGCGGGTCCCCGAATATCTATGGGCTCATTCAGGGACCGGCCAATGCGATCGCTCCGGGCAAGCGCCCACTGAGTTCGATGACGCCAACCATCGTTCTCGAAGACGGCAAGCTTCGCTACGTGCTCGGATCGCCGGGCGGTGCGCGCATTATTACCACAGTCGCGAATATCTTCCTCTCCGTTGCCGAAGGCGGCCTGAACATCCAGCAGGCGGTGGATGCCCCGCGCTTCCATCACCAGTACGAGCCCGACACGCTCTTCCTCGAACCCGGCTTCCCGGCCAGCACAACAGACGCCCTGAAGGCTCTTGGATTCAAAATCAACATCAAGGATGGACACTGGTCCAACGGCGAATGCATCGAGGTCGATCCAAAAACAGGCGAATTGCTGGGGGGCCAGGACCACCGCAGCCACTACGGAAAAGCCGCGGGGTACTAAACGGCCCTCAAAAGATTGACATCTCCCAACTCAGTTTTGATGTCGCCCAAATCCGGCTGAAATTATCGCGGATCGCACAGACTGCGGGCCTGATCAGTGGTACCTTCGATTTGTGCAGTCCTTTGCAGGTTCACATTCGATGAACCGCAACTGACTTCAACGGGCGATATGGACGTCCAGCACCCCGGCCCCAACCGGCTCTTACCTTTGGGACCGACGCATGCCAAGCGTCGGAAGTTACGGTTCAAACCGCGGCTTCCCCCGCATTCCCTTTCCCAGACTGCGTATCAGGAGCAATCCGGCACCAAGCTCGGATTGCTCCTGATCGCTTGTGCGCTCCGTTTCAACCCGCCCCGCACCTATTTGCGCAACAGCCCGGTCGCTCGAAGCGGTTCTATCAATGCGACAATCGGGGGTAAGGGTCCAGCCCAGTCTGAATCTGACCCGAGGCGGGAGCCCCTCGATCATGCTGCGCGTCCTCTCTACTCATCTGTTCCTCACTCAACGCCTGCATCCCGGATTGCTTGAAATCGCTGCGAAGTCAGGCGCCGAGGCGGTGGAGCTCTTTGCCGCTCGCCAGCACTTCGATTACGGCGATCGCGAGCACATTACTGAGATCGCCGCCTGGTTCCGCTCCAATGAGCTCAAGGCCTTTTCGATGCACGCGCCGCTCTTCCCCGATCGAGAGATGGGCCGCGCCGGAGCGCCCGCTGTCAACGTGCTCCACCCTGAGAAAGCCCGCCGCATCGATGCCATGGATGAGATCAAGCGCGCCCTTGAGGTCGCCGAGATTCTTCCCTTTCAGAATCTCGTCCTGCATCTTGGCGAACGCACCGATGGTTGGTCGCAACGCACCATCGAGTACGCCGAAACCGCTTTAGAGCACCTGGGCGCCTTCGCGCACCCGCTCGGCGTGCGCCTGCTGGTCGAAAATCTCCTGTCCGATCCCACCACCCCCGAGCACCTGCTTGAGATTCTCGAACTCGGCCATCTGAAAAACGTGTGCATCTGCCTCGACCTCGGCCATGCGCATCTCACTGTCGGCGTTGCCGCGGCAATCGCCACCGCCGCCCCGCGCATCGTCTCCGTCCACGTGCATGACAATCACGGCGTGAAGGATGAGCACCTGTGGCCCGGCGACGGCGACATCCCCTGGCCGGCAACCATAGCCGCCCTCAAAGCCCTGCCCACCCAACCAGCGATCGTCCTCGAAATCGAAAAGACGCTCCACGAAGAAACCGCCCGCATCGCGCCTTCGTTCGCGATGTTTGATTAAACCTGTCAAGTCCCTCAGCAAAAAATAATCTGCAACTCCCTCATTCCAAACGCAAATTTCCTTCCGCAAATTTGCATATTATTTCCAGCGATTGCGTAGGCTTGTACTCAGCCAGAAATGGCTGTCTCCTGCTGGGGGAATGCTCTTGAGGACCACCTCAGAAGCACGCGCCAACTCGCTAACCGGCTACCACGCGCAGCGTGGCTAACTTGCCAAAAACTAAACCACACACACCAAAACCCTCGAAAGGTCGCCGACATGAACCGGCCCATCCCCGTCTCGCCCCGTCCCATGGACAGTCCGATTGGCCAGAGAGAGGAGCAATACCCCCCACCCCCCTACCCGGTAGTAACCATGCCCATTGTCAACTTGGTAAACACACCAAAACGTCCCTTAAAAAAGCCCGTGCTGCCGTGCAACCCTGTCAAGCCATGCAAATTCAGCAGGGTACAGACACCCCTTGCACGCAAGCACAGGCTTTTCCGGCTATTTGAGCCCGCTTCTACCGTTTTCCCGCCGCGCACGCATAGCTCGCCGCCAACCTCCGGTCGCCCGCGCCGCTATACCTCGCCTCCTTCGGATACGCGCAAATCGGCTGCGAAAAGGTTCGGTCCTTGGCATCGCCCGGACCATCCACAATGCCCCTGCTGATCACTCGCTCAGGAGCCTGCCCCGCTTCCACCCAACCCAACAGCGCCGCAGTCATATTGTGGGCCGCATCGTTCAGCTCAGGCTGCGGGCCAAAACCAAACTGGCCGAAGTCCGCCGGACCCGGCCCGCCGCCGCAATGCTGCATGCCCGGCACCAGAAACAAGCGCATAAACTGCCGAGACTCGTCCGGCCCCATCGTCTTCTCCACCTGCTGCACATATTCAATGGTGCCGAAGGCCGAGATCGCCGGATCATTCCATCCGTGATAAAGAATCAGCTTGCCGCCGCGCTTCTTGAAAGCCGACAGGTCCGGGTTCGTCGCATTCAGCGCCGCGCCGACCTTCTGCTCGGCGACCTTGTAATCGCGATCGAGGTCAAAGGAAGCAAGCTGCCAGTTGGGATCGCTGAACACCATGTTGCGGAAGAAGCCCGTCGCGTACTTCGATCCTTCGCTATGCCCGTCGTCCGGCGTCGCGATCCAACCTTCCCAGCCGTTGCCACCGACCTCGCCGCCCGGCACGAAACCGGGATACTCTTCACGACCGTCAGAAAACTTTGACGCCGCGTAGATGGCCTTGATGCTGTCGACCTGCGCCTGCGTGAAGCACGCGTTGCTGTCCGCTCCCTTGCAAACCAGCGTCTCCGGATTGAAGTGACACGCCCGCGCGTCCTGCAGAAACGGCCCCGGCTCATTTTTGTGGCACGCGGCCAGAACCGCACTCGCCAGCGTTGGAATCTTGGCAACCGGCAGGTTGTTCGCGGGAACAGAGAGGATGCGCTTGCCCAGATCGCCGGCGCGGCTGACGAGGTTGGTCCAGTTGTATGCTGGAGCGCCGGCAAGAATCCCCTCGTAATCCTGCGGAAAACGCTGCGCCTCCATCAGCGCTTCGCGTCCGCCGTCCGAGCAGCTTGAAAAATACGTATGCTTGGGCGGACTTGAGTAAAACGCGGTAACCACGGCCTGGCTGAAGACCGCTGTCTCATGAACGGCACGGTAGCCGAAGTCCACAATCTTTTCGGGATGCCCCAGCGCCCAGTCCGCATCGGTCGCCGTGCCTTTGTGCCCCGTGTCCGTGCCGCCGGTAGCGAAGCCGCTGAGCACCGCGCCGGCCAGGCCCTGGTAGCCAATCGAGCCTGCAAAGCCGCCGTTGCCCACGCCCATGAACTTGCCGTTCCAGTGATCGATCGGCAGCCAGACCTCAATGGGGATCTCGGAGTCAGAAGTTGGCCGCGAGAGAGCAATCACGCGACAGAAGGCAGGCAGAGCGTGCAGCAGATCGTCGGCCTTGAGCTCCGGCATCTGCAACGCGCCTGCCGCGACGACCGTTGCCTCTTTGATCTCGATGTGGTCGGCCTTGAAGTTGCCGAGAGCCGCGCAGGCCTGAGTTCTTTCAGAGGTTTGAGCGAAGGAAGGAACTGCCGATGCAAATGCAAGAAGAGCGACCAGGCCAATCGTGCGCAAGAGGATCCTCCAGAGGACATATTGATCAACATCGATTACGCCAGATGATGATAGGGCATCGAGAAGAAATGGTGCAGAGAGGCGAATAGAAAGTCCCAGTTCCTGGAGAAATCATCGCGACAAGGGCGTCGAAATCAAGAACGTTATTTTTCAACTGTCAAAGAGGGCATGATCCCGTTCTCACGAAGAGCGTTCTCCGATGCCCTGCTTATCTGCGAGCAGACTTCGCCGCCTCCTGAGGGACATGACCGCTTCGCATTTCTACAGATCGATTTCAGATCATCGTTCGAGGTTGTCGGATCGATGTGTCTCAGTACAAATCTATAAAAGTCGGGATGGGATGCGAACAGCGGCAACGCCTTTGAAAGTTCATCCCAGTGATGGGCGGTTAAACGCACCACAGACTCGCTATAACCTTCGCCAATCGAGCCTTCGTCGCAGCCCGAGTAGAGCGTGTAGGAGTGGTAAAGCTTGTACCAATTCTCCAGTCGGCTTGCCTCACGATCTGCCTTTTCAGCGTCAGAGTGGGTGCAGCGGATTGCTTGACTCATAGCGCCCGCTTGAAAGGAGGCTATCAGCAGGAACACCGGAACTGCTCTCCATTTACGAAACGGGGCACTCGTATCTCTGTATACTTCCACCGTTCCTCCTCGATCCAAGAGAATGTTGTGATCAACAAATGCGCGGTAGTTGTTCGCCGATTTGTTGAGCGATGACGCGATTGGCGCCCATCGCGGTGCGGGCGACGAGCATGCCTTTGTGCTCCGCAGTGGCGTGGCCGATGATGGCCGCATCGCGTCCCAGCGGATGCGCGCGGAGAATGGCGAGCACCCGGTCCGACGCGTCCGGCGCAACGAAGAAGACGGCCTTGCCTTCGTTTGCGACGTAGACAGGATCGAGACCAAGCAGCTCGCAGGCCGACTGCACTTCCATCCGCACCGGAAGACGCGCTTCGTCGATGGCAATGCCGATGCCGGAAGATTGCGCGATCTCGTTGAGTGTGGAAGCAAGCCCCCCGCGCGTCGGGTCACGCATGGCGTGAATAGACTCGCCGGCAGCGTCGAGCACGGCAGCGATCAAGCCGTTCAGCGCGGCGCAGTCCGAGCGTATCGGACTGTCGAACTCAAGACCCTCGCGCACGCTCATGATGGCCATGCCGTGATCGCCAATGGTTCCCGAAACAAGGATGGCGTCGCCCGCCTGCGCGCGATGCGGACCAACGGTGATACCCGCGCGCAGCACGCCAACGCCGGCGGTATTGATGTAGCAGCCATCGCCATGGCCGCGCTCAACCACCTTGGTGTCGCCGGTAACAACCTGCACTCCGGCCGTCGCGGCGGCTTTGCCCATGGCGCTGACGATAGCGGCAAGCTGGCTGAGCGGAAAGCCCTCCTCGAGGATGAAGCTCGCGCTCAGGTATTTCGGAATGGCGCCCGAAACGGCGAGATCGTTGACCGTCCCGTTGACAGCCAGCTCGCCGATGGATCCGCCCGGAAAGAACAGCGGCTGCACGACGAAGGAATCCGTGCTCATCGCAATGCGGCCAGTCTTCTCCGCGAGGGGTAGCTCAAGCACCGCGGCGTCGCCAAGGTTCTCGAGCGCAGCATTGCGAAACGCGGGAAGAAAAAGATGCTCAACCAGCTCGTTGCCAAGCTTGCCGCCGCCGCCGTGGCCCATGACGATGGTGGGGTAGTCGGCCAATGGTAGCGGACATGACCAATTGCTGAAGTCGGGATTTTCGTGCTCAGACATTCGTTGCTCCAAATCGTTCAGCAAGGGCGAGAGATGACCATCATTCGTTCAAAGCAGGAAGAGGCGCGGCTTTAGCGGCCTCAGCCTCTGGGTCACTCAGAAGGTGGTTATGCAGCATCGCATCGATCACCTCGCTCCTCCGCTCAAGCGCGCGATCCGGATGCCTCGTTGGAGAAAAGCGGCTAGGCGATTGAGGCAAACCTGCCAGCAGGGCTGCCTCCTCGGGGCGGAGTTGGTTTGGCTCCTTATGAAAATAATGCTGCGACGCAGCTTCAACGCCAAAGGCGCCTTCGCCAAAATAGAGGCGGTTCGCTTCGATGGTTAAAAGTTCTCGCCGTGTAAAACGCCGTTCCAACTGCAAGGCAATGCGAACCTCGTTGAGGCTTCGATAGATCGGCCTGCCGGGTTCGCAAAACATTGTCCGGGCAATGCTCATAGAAACGGCCACGGGATGAGGACCAGTTGCTGGCCCAGCTCCGCGAAACATCGTTGCGAACGCCCCTGGACCATTTTCTTCCAGTCCCGAAGCGTTGAGCGCCGCGCGCATCCTGGTCCCGATGGAGTCATATGGAATTGCTGTGTGGTTGGATTTATTGCAGCCGTCCGTTACCTGCGTTGCAGTAGCGGGCGCAAAGTCGTTGAGCGAGTGCGTATCCGGAATGCCACTTGAGTCCAGATAAAGCCAAGCCGTCGTTACCAGGAGCATGAGGGCCGTCGCCGCAACACCTGCAACGACGATTCGCAGAAGCACTTTCATCAGACGACGTCCATTGTGAAGTTATGCCCCGAATTCCTAATTCGCTGCTTTCCCCGCGCCGGCGAGTTCCTCGGCGGAGATAAACCGCCCGTAGTTATAGTACGCAGCACAGGCGCCCTCACTCGAGACCATGGTCGCTCCCAACGGATGGCGCGGCGTGCATTCCTTGCCGAAGGCCCCGCATTCGGCCGGCTTGATCGCTCCGCGCAGCACATCCCCCGCCCGGCAGAGCGGCGACTCCACCGTGTGAATGCCAGTGATGTGGAAACGAGCCTCCGCGTCGAAATCCTGATAAGCCGGCGCAAGGCGCCAGCCGCTCCTCGGAATCACGCCGATCCCTCGCCAGGCACGGTCAGTGACCTCAAAAACTTCGGCAAGCAGCTTTTGCGCCGGCTGATTGCCGTCAAACGTCACGATCCGTTCGTACGCGTTCTCAACCTCATATTGCCCGGCCTCGAGCTGAATAATGGCGCGGCGAATGCCGTCAAGAAGATCGAGCGGCTCAAAGCCCGTGACCACCAGCGGCACCTTGTATCGCGCGGCGACCGGCGGATACTCCCAATAACCCATGACGCTGCACACGTGCCCCGCCAGCAGAAAGGCCTGCACCTTGTTCCCGGGCGACTCCAGAATGGCCGAGATCGCCGGCGGCACCAGCACATGCGAAACCAGAACCGAAAAGTTCTTGAGCCCGCGCCGCTTGGCGACGTGCACGCTCATGGCATTCGCCGGCGCTGTGGTCTCGAAGCCGACGCCGAAGAACACCACCTGCCTGTCAGGATTCTTCGCAGCCAGATCGACCGCATCAAGCGGCGAGTAGACGACGCGCACATCGCCACCCTCACCCTTCACCTGGAACAGATCGCGCTCCGTGCCGGGCACGCGTAGCATGTCCCCGAACGAGCAGAAGATCACGCCCGGTTGCGCCGCAATGGCGAGGGCTTTGTCGATGAGCTCAAGCGGCGTGACGCAGACCGGGCACCCCGGCCCGTGAATCATCTCCACGCCGGCCGGCAGCATCTGGTCGATTCCGTTTTTGATGATGGAGTGGGTCTGCCCGCCACAGACTTCCATGATCTTCCATGGGCGCGTGGTGATGGCGTGGATTTGCCGCGCGATGCCCTGCGCCAGATCCCCATTACGAAATTCAGTGAGGTATTTCATGGCTGTCCCCTTTGAAACGGGTGCCTTGCGGTGCGGTTAGATCTTTGCGGTTTTCTCGGTCGAGCAACTGCCATCAGGACAGGCCATCTGCGGCGCCTTCGCCGCCCGCGCAAAAGCTTCGTCCCCTTCGGCCAGTTCTTCCTCGAGCACGCCCATCTGCTCAAACAGGGCCAATGTCTCCTTGGCCGTGGCCTCATCAATCTTTGAGAGCGCGAACCCCACATGCACGATGGTGTAGTCCCCAACTTGGATGTCGGGCACATAGTCCAGGCAAACGCGCTTGACCACACCCCCAAAATTAATGCGCCCCATGCGCAGCATGCCCTCGGTGGTAATTTCTTCGACTTTTCCCGGGATCGCTAAACACATGGCAATCACCTTATACCCGCTTAGATGCACCTTACAACGTGATTTGGATCACATGAAAACGAACTGAGGCAAATAAGATCGGCGCCCGAAAGGCGCGTTAGCAACAAAGGTTCTGCGCCGCGGGTTGGGTCTGGGCGAAAAACGGAGTGCTTTGTATCCTTGAAAGAAGAGTTCTTGCACGCAGGCCCCCCAATCTGAGTGGAGGATATCCCCGTTATGGCAGAGATGATCACAAAAGCAAAGGCCCCCGCAAAGCCTCGCAAGGCGCCGACAAAGAAGGCCGCCGGCCTCGCAACCCCGAAGCCCAAAACCATCTCGCGCGAAGCGATCGAGCGGCTCGCCCATCAGTTCTGGGCCGAGCGCGGCTACCAGCACGGCCACGCGGAAGTGGATTGGTTCCGCGCGGAAGAGGCGCTGCGCGGCAAGGCGTCCTGAGTTTTCTCGTGTCTCTAGATCGTCGGAGGCAGGCGCTCGTTTATGCCTTCGCTCTCTTCTGCTCCTCAAGCAGATAGTCGAGCCAGCCTTCCATGCCCGCTCCGCTCTTGGCGGACGTCTCAAAGATTCGAATCCCCGGCCGTATCTCATTGATATTCTTAAGCGCTGTCTCGCGGTCGAATCCCACCGCCTCGGCAATGTCGATCTTGGTAATGACAGCAGCGTCGGCTGAATTAAACAAGGTCGGATACTTGAGCGGCTTGTCCTCGCCTTCCGTCACAGACAAGAGCGCGACGCGAATCTTCTCGCCCAGGTCGTAGCTCGAAGGGCAAACCAGGTTGCCGACGTTTTCGATAAAGAGATAGTCGAGGCCACCCAGGTCGACATCTTCCCAACCGAGCAGGTGCTTGTCGATCATCTCGGCATCGAGGTGGCAAATCCCATGCGTATTGATCTGGCGGACAGGTGCGCCGCTGGCGGCCAGGCGGCGGGCGTCGTTGTCGGTTTCAAGATCGCCCACCAGGGCCGCAACGCGCGAGCCGCGAGCCCGCAAATCGCGAAGCGTCCGCTCGAGGAATGCTGTCTTGCCGGTTCCGGGGCTTGAAACGAGATTGAGCACCAGCACGCCGGCGGCGGTGTAGCGGCCACGCAGACCGCGGGCCAGCTCGTCGTTCTTCTTGAGGATTCCCTGGCGCAGTTCAACAATCCGCGTGGTCATGCATCTGCTCCTGACGTGCTGGCCCTGGCCCCCATTTCGGCAGGAGCGTCTTCAATCTCAATCGATTCAATCTCGAGTTCGCGCCCGTGGCGTATGTCCATGGTGATCTCCCCGCAGTCGGGGCAGCGCAGGCTTTGTACGCCGTCGAGCTCAACTTCGCGGTTGCAAGGGTTGCAATAAATGACCACAGGGACGGTTCGGACGACCAATTTTGTCTTTTCGAGCGGTGTGTCCTGGGTGGCAATGCCCCAGCAGAACTCCAGCGAATCAACCACCACAGCGGCCATGGCGCCAACCCTGAGACGGACCTCAAGCGCCTGTGCGCCGGGGTACGAGACCAGCGTCTCCGTAACGGAATCGACAACGCTGGCAACGATGGAAAGCTCGTGCATCCAAGGCGATTCTACGCCGCTCGCTTTAATATGTCTGAGAAGGACTTCCCCATGCCCCTGAGCAGTGTGACCTCCCGCTTGACCCTTAGCGAACTTGCACCCGGCGCATTCCAGTCAGAGATTCGCGCCATGTCGACCCTCTGCGACAACATCAAGGGCATCAACCTGGCCCAGGGCGTGTGCGATACGCCGGTTCCGACGGTCGTCGAGGAGGCCGCGATCCAGGCCATCCGCGATGGACACAATATCTATACCCGGCTGGATGGCATCGGGCGCTTAAGAAACGCAATTGCCGCGAAGCAGAGGCGCGACTACGGGCTTGCCTACGATCCGGAGACTGAAGTGCTGGTCGCTTCGGGGGCGACCGGGGGGCTGCACGCCGCCGCGATGGCGCTGCTGAATCCCGGCGATGAGGTGGTCCTGTTCGAGCCGTTCTATGGCTATCACGTGTCGACGCTGAAATCAATGCGCGTGAAACCGGTGATTGTCGCGCTGACTGAACCCGATTTCGCCCTGGACGCCGCAGCCCTGCAAAAGGCGATCACCCCCAAGACCAAGGCGATCCTCCTGAATACGCCCTCGAATCCAGGCGGCAAGGTTTTTTCGCGGAGCGAGGTCGAGGCGATTGCGCAAGCCTGCCAGGACCACGATCTCTTTCTCTTCACCGATGAGATCTACGAGTACTTCGTCTACGACGGGGCCACGCACGTGTCGCCGGCAACGCTGCCGGGAATGCGCGAACGCACCATCGTGATGTCCGGTTTTTCCAAGACGTTCTCAATCACCGGATGGAGACTGGGGTATGTCACGGCGGACGCGAAATGGATGCCGGCGATGGCCTACTTCCACGACCTGACCTATGTATGTGCCCCCTCGGCGCTGCAACATGGCGCGGCGGCGGGGCTGGAAGAATTGCCGCCGTCGTTCTACACCAGGCTGGCGGCCGATCACCAGGACAAGCGGCGCCGAATCTTGAGCGCTCTGAGCGATGCGGGCATGCGGCCGACAGTCCCCGCAGGCGCCTATTACGTGCTCGCGGATGCGACTCGGCTACCTGGCAAGACCGCGGCGGAAAAGGCTCGTCATCTGCTCGGAGCAACGGGCGTGGCCTCGGTCGCAGGGTCCGCATTCTTCAAACCAGGAGGCGGCGAAAACCTGCTGCGGTTCTGCTTCGCCAAGAAAGACGACGACCTTGATGAGGCCTGCGCGCGTCTGCGCAAGCTCTAACCACCTGCCGGGCCGGGCTAGCCTCAATTTCTGTCAAGACCCTCCTCTTTCAAATCCCTCGCAACTTGCTCATTCCATGAGCAAAATAATTTCAGTAAATTTGCATATTATTTCTGGCGATTGCGTAGCCTTGTACTCAGCTGACTTGCCGACTCGCTTCCACGCGTCGCGTGGCTGACTCGCTAATTCACAAAACACAAACGCACCTCGGCTTTGCCCACATCACACGCCAACATGCCAACCCGCCACCGCGCGCAGCGCCGCCAACCCGCTAAATCCCGAAACACCCCGCACCTCAAACCACTAAAAAGGAGCACCAGACAAAGAATCTAGAAAAACGATTTGACAAACTGAACTGAACCGTTCAGTATTGGAATCTCCGTGTCCGTTTTCAGGGGAGGTCGAAGTATGATCCGTGTCGAAAACCTTCAAAAAACCTTTGGCTCATTTACCGCCGTCGATGACGTGAGCTTCGACGTGGCCGAGGGCGAGATCTTTGCTTTCCTGGGGCCGAATGGCGCGGGAAAGACAACCACCATCAAAATGTTGACCACGCTGCTGAAACCCACCGGCGGCTCCATTCAGTTGGACGGGCTCGATCCGCAGACCCATCAGAACGAGGTGCGCAAGCGGTTCGGCATCGTGTTTCAGGATCCCAGCCTCGACGGCGATTTGACCGCGGCCGAGAACATGGAGATTCATGGCGTGCTCTATCACGTCCCGCACAAGGTGCGGCTGCAGCGCACCGAATCGCTGCTGAAACAGTTTGAGTTGTGGGAGCGGCGCAACGACCAGGTGAAGAAGTTTTCCGGCGGCATGAAGCGGCGACTCGAAATCGCGCGTGGATTTTTGCATACGCCGAAGATTCTCTTCCTCGACGAGCCGACACTCGGTCTCGATCCGCAAAGCCGCAATCAACTCTGGGCGCACGTGAAAAAGGTAAACGAAGCTGAACGCGTGACAGTGTTTCTCACCACGCACTACATGGATGAGGCCGATCGTGTAGCGCATCGCGTGGGCGTCATCGATCACGGCAAGCTCGTGGCCGTGGGATCGCCGGCGGAGATCAAGGAGCAGACGAAGACGGAGACGCTGGAAGAGGCGTTTCTGGCGCTGACTGGCTCCACGATTCGCGATGAGAGCGCGGGCTCGGCAGATCAGATGCGGCAGTTCGCGAAGATGTGGCAGCAGGGAGGTCGTCGATGAGTGCGATTTACATTTTGTGGTTGAGAGAGCTGAAGCGCTACACGCGTTCGCGCGCACAAATTGTGGCATCGCTCGGCCAGCCGATGCTTTATCTACTGGTGCTCGGGTTCGGGCTGGGGCCGGTGTTTGCACGCGCGGGCAACGGTAACTACTTTCAGTTTGTCGCACCGGGCGTGATCAGCATGTCGGTCTTGTTTTCGTCGATTTTTTCGGGATTGGGACTGCTTTGGGATCGCCAGTTTGGGTTCTTGAAGGAGACACTGGTGGCCCCGGTGTCGCGCATTCAGATCATGATCGGGCGCACGCTGGGCGGATGCACGGTGGCGGTGATTCAGGGACTGCTGGTCACGGCGATTAGCGTGATTGCGGGCTTCCGGCCGTCGAATTACCTGGCTATTCCGATCGCGCTTGCATTCATGCTGCTGATCGCCCTGGTGTTCGCGGCCGTGGGGGTGGCGATTGGATCGGGGCTGCAGGACATGCAGGGATTTCAGCTCATCATGAATTTTCTGGTGATGCCGATCTTTTTTCTCTCCGGCGCCATGTTTCCTCTGAACGACCAGAAGCTGCCGCTGCGGATTGCGACCGGGATCGATCCGCTGTCGTATGGCATTGATGGGCTGCGATCCGCGCTGCTGGGCATTTCGTTTTACGGGCAGTTCACTGACTTTGCGGTGCTGATCACGCTGGCGATCATTCTGATGATTGTCGGGGCGTGGCGCTTCTCTAAGATTGAGATTTAGCAATTGAGAGTCAAGGATCGGAACGAAGGTCGCCATGGTCCGTCCACGCAGCGTCGAAGCGCATGACAAGGTGGTTCGCAGCGCGCTCGATCTGTTTGCCGAGCGCGGCATTGACCGTACCAGCATGGATGCGATTGCTCAGGCCTCGGGCGTGAGCAAGGCAACCATCTACAACCACTGGGCGGACAAAGAAGCGCTGCTGATGGAAGTGATGTGTCTGATCCACGGCGTTGATCGCATTCCGGAAGACGTGGACAGCGGCGATCTGTGCAGCGATCTGACCACTGTGCTGGTGCGCCGGCCTCCGGATGAATTCGATGAGGTAAGAGATCGGCTGATGCCGACCATGATTGCTTACTCGGCCGCGCACCAGGAGTTTGGCACCGCGTGGCGACATCGGGTGATGGAGCCGCCACGCGTCTGCCTTAAGCGAATTCTGGAGCGAGGCATCAAGAGCGGCGCGTTGCCGAAGTCGCTCGACATGAACCAGGCAGTGGCGCTTCTTCTTGGGCCGATGTTGTACACCCACATTTTCCAGAAGTCCAACCCTCACAAGACCGACATAGGACCAGCCACTGCGGGGGCGTTCTGGCGAGCGTTCGCGCGGCCATCGTCGAATCAGAAGAAGCGAAAGCGCGGGCAGCAATAAGACGGCACGCAGTCTCGGTGGAAATGCGCCCGGCTCTGGTGTAGAGTTGTGGCCGTGAGCCCGGACAATTCCAGGAGCCTTCAAGAGCAGGTTGGCGAGTTGCGCTTGCGGGTTGCCGTGCTTGAACAGGCTCTGCGGGAATATGGAATTGCGGTTGAGCGGACGCTGGCGACTCCCGCGCAACCAGAGGCAGAAGCGCTCGCGCCCCTGCAAGCTCCGCCGGCATCCACTGCATACACTCCTGCCGCACCGGCCCCAACTGCTCCCATTCCTCAGCAGACGGCATCGATCCCGCTCTCTCAGTTCCCCTTTTCCAAGCCGGTCTCGCTCGAGGACCAGCGCTCTCTGGAAAGCCGCATCGGCTCACAGTGGTTCAATCGCATCGGCATTCTCGCGGTGCTGATTGGCATGGCATGGTTCCTGAAGTTCGCCATCGACAATCATTGGATAGGACCACTGGGGCGCATTCTGCTTGGGCTCGTAGCAGGTGCGGCCATCACGGCGTGGTCTGAACGCTTTCGCGCCAAGGGATACGCGGCGTTTGCCTACTCGCTCAAAGCGATCGGCAGCGGTACGCTCTACCTCTCGCTGTGGGCGGCGTTCTCGCTGTATCAACTGATCCCGGCCTCGGTGGCTTTTGTCGCAATGATCGCGGTGACCGGCTTCAACGGATTCATGGCGTGGATTCAGGACGCCGAACTGCTGGCGCTGTATGCGATTGTGGGAGCGCTGAGCACGCCGCTGCTGGTGTCGACGGGCGAAAATCACGAGGTCACGCTGTTCAGCTACCTGCTGCTTCTGGATATCGCGGTGCTGATCCTGTTGATCCTGAAGCCATGGTCGAGGCTGCTGGTCGGCGCATTTATTGGGACGGTGTTCTTGTTTGTAGGCTGGGCAATGACCTTTTACACCGAGGCTCAGATGGGCAGGACGAGCTTTTTTCTGGCACTGTTCTTTCTGATCTTCGCGTTCGCGCCGCGGCTGATTCGACTGCTGACCAACGGAGAAGTTGCCGGATGGGATCTGCTCGCCGTGGTGATTCTTCCCATAGCCAACGCGATCTTCGGCTTTCTCGGCTTCTACGCGATGCTCGATTCAACGCATCTGGATTGGGCAGAACCGTGGACGGCCGTCGCGTTCGCGGGATTTTATCTGCTGCTGCTCCGGTTGCCGGAACGGGGAAGGCTGCATACGGGCCCGGCTGTGCTTTCGTCGCTGCACCTGGCGGCCGCGGTCGTGTTCCTGACCATGGCCATCCCGCTCAAGACGCATGGCCGCTGGCTGACCATCGGATGGCTGGTGGAGGGCGCGGCGCTGTTGTGGGTTGCGAGTCGCGCGCGTGCTAGCCTGCTGCGCGGATTGGCTTTGCTTTGCCTGGTTCTTGGGCTGGGTTCCCTGCTGGTCGTCGATCCACCGGCGTCAACTGCGCTCTTCTTCAACCAGCGATTCGCGACGTATTGCGCGGCGATTGCCGTATTCGCGTTTGTCGCGTGGCTCTCGCATCAGTCGATCAGCAGCGAAGAGGGAGCCCTGACGGCGCAATGGCCTGGAATTGGGGCGGTCTCCGTTCTCGTCATTAACTTTCTCACCCTGCTCGCGGTCGCGATCGAGATCCACCATTATTGGTGGTATGTACGTTGGAGCGGACCCGAAAGGGTGAACCAGGGCATGCAGACCTACTTGCTCTATGGACCCGAGTTCGAGCGGTTGAAGATGTATGCGCAATTCACCTACTCGGCGTGGTTCATGGCGTTTGGCGCGTGCTTGCTTGCCATTGGGTTCGCGCGGCGATCTGCATTTTTGCGATGGCAGGCGCTTGTGCTGATTGCGGTGACCATCGGCAAGGTATTCCTGATCGATATCAGCGAGCTCAGCCAGGGATTCCGGATCGTTAGTTTCCTGGGGCTCGGCGTGTTGCTGCTCGGCGTCAGTTTTGTGTACCAGCGGGATTGGCTGAACCTGCGCGGTCCGCGGGATCATACGGCATGAAACTTGGCGGAGTTTTGCTCGCAGCAATCGCGGCGATTCCAGTCGCGACACCAGAAGCGCGCTACTTCCGCTATGAGCGGCCAATCCAGAATGTGAGTACGACAGCGTCTCAGGACTGCTTCGCGCTCGATACAAAGGTCTTCGAACATGCCACTGGACTTGCCGATCTAAGGATCTATCGCGACGCGCCCAGCGCAGCGAGCGAAGTCGCCTACGCACCAATGGGCGGCATGCGTGCTTATGATGAAGCGCATGCACAGGTCATCGAACCACTGAATCTTGGCAAACGCGGTGGGCGAACGGTTTTTGATGCGAAGATGCCGGATGGGGCCTACGCCGATGTCGATCTGACGATTGCGGCCCAGGATTTCCAGGCAACCGTCGAGGTTACCGGGAGCCAGGGCATGGGGGATGATAAGACCAAGCTCGGTGATTTTACGATCTTCGATCTTACGGGTCAGAGGCTGGGACGAAGCACTGTGCTCCATCTGCCGCGGAGTAATTTCCGCTTCCTTCACTTCAGCATCGCAGGACCGATTGAGCCGGCAAGCGTGTCGTGGCTGCGTGTTGAACGGCCGACTACACAACTCCAGCCCCGCTACGTGACTGTCAGCGCATCGACTTCTTTCATACAAAAAGATCACGTCACGCAGATCGAGTTCAAGGTTCCGCCGCACATGCCTGTTGATCGAATTGTGTTTGAAGCTGGCGCGAAGCCGACAAGTTTCAGTCGTTCGGTTAGTGCTTCGATTGCAACAGCGAATTCGCCTCAGGGCAAAGAACAGCCGATGACTGAAAATGGGACTATTCTGCGGGTTCATCGCCTCGAGATGGGGCACCACATCGATGACGAGCGGCTGACAATCGTTCCTCCCTACGGCAGCTATTTGGGCTTGAATACTGAATCGGATTGGACGATCCAGATTGAGAACGGCGATGACCCTCCGATTCAGCTAAACCAAGTCCGGTTAGAGATGCTTGAGCGGGGCTTCTGCTTCGCGCCGGTGGCAGGCGCAACCTACGTGCTAATGTACGGAGATCCAGAACTTCCGCAGCCGCGGTATGACTACGCATTGCTTTTCGCAGAACAAACGGATGCGGCACGTGCGACTCTAGGACCGGAGCAAGTCAATCCCTCCTACGAGCCGCGGCCCGACGCGCGACCCTTTACGGAGAGGCATCCCGCGTTGCTGTGGATTGCCTTGATCCTTGTGATCGCCGTGCTTGGGGTGATCGCGCTGCGGTCGATGAAACGCGTGCAGGCGGCACCGTAGCGATAGCACCCCTTTACGCGGCTCGCGTGCTGTCATCCCGATCGTGGAAGGCAAGCCAGAACAGAAGCAGGATTGCAGCGGAGAGGCTGGCGGAGATCAGCCAGATGGGCCGCCATGCATGAGTTGCGCTTCCGTCAGCAGCAACGGTGGCGTAGTGGTCGACGACCTGGCCTGAGAGCCATGAGCCTACAAGCATGCCGGCGCCGTAAGTGATCATCGTCAACATGCCTTGCGCGGCGGCGCGGTAAGCCGCGGGCGCTTTGCGGTCGACGTAGATCTGTCCGGTGACGAAGAAGAAGTCGTAGCAGATGCCATGAAGAATAATCCCCGCATAGAGCATCCACACGCTCGCGCCGGGATTCCCAAACGCGAAAAAGACATAGCGAATAGCCCACGCACTCATGCCGGCAATCAGCATGTATTTGACGCCGAGGCGGCGAAAGAACCAGGGGATGAGGAGCATGCAGAGCAGCTCAGACATTTGCCCCATGGTCATTTTTCCTGCGGCGTTCACGATGCCGATTTCATTGAGAAAGGGATTTGTAAACGCATAGTAGAACTGGAGCGGGATGCAGATGAGAAACGATGCGATAACGAAGACCGCGAATGAACCGTCCTTCAAAAGAGCGATGGCTTCGGGGGGAACGATTTTGCTGACACTAAACTCTGCGGACTCGCCTTGCTTGACCGGCGGCGTGTGCGGCAGCGTGAGAGCGTAGAGGGCCAGGGCCAGCGAGCAACCTGCGGCAAACCTGAGCGGAGTGGCCGTGGCTTCGATGCCCAGGCTGCCCACCAGGAGGCCGGCGACAATCCAGCCGGCGGTGCCCCAGACGCGAATCCAGCCGAATTCATTCTTGGGATCCTTCATCTGGCGAAAGGCAAGCGTATTGGTGAGCGCAAGAGTCGGCATGTAGACGCAGGCGTAGGCGAGCACGATCCAGTAAATCGGCGTGAAGACAGTTTGCTGCGAAGCAAAGTAGAGCAGAACAGCGCCCGCGCCGTGAAGGACGGCAAGCACATGCTGGGCGGCAAAGAAGCGGTCGGCGACCCAGCCCGCGATGAAGGGGGAGACGATGGCGGCGACTGCGGTGGTTCCCGCGACAAGCCCCGCCTGCACACCCGAGAAATGAAGCGTGTGCAGGAGCCACGTGCCGACGGTGACGTACCATGCCCCCCAGATGAAGTACTCCATGAACATCATGGCGGCGAGCCGCACCTTGACCAGCATCATCCCGGCTGTCTCCCTGGCAGCGCACAGGCTCCGCTGGCCCCGAACGCGTCGTAGGAAAGCATACGGCAAAGGGGCCAGTCGGTGGGCTCCGAATGCCTGCGCGGCTCCGATAGACTGGTAGGGCGATGACCCTCACGCAGAGAGCCGGCCGGGCGACAGTTTGCGCGGCGATGACTGGTTGCCTGGCTGCAGCTCTCGTGATGACGGGATGCGGAACGCCGGGCGCGCCCCAGGCGCCATCGCTCAAGCTGCCCGATCCGGTGACCGATCTCTCGGCAGAGCGAACCGGCGACCAGGTGACTCTGACCTGGACGATGCCCAAGAAAAATACCGACAAACTTCTGATCAAGGAGAGTGTGCAGGCGCGCGTGTGCCGCAAAGAAGGCAGCGGCCCGTGCGTGACGGCTGGCGCTGTCCTAACGCTTGGGCCCGGCGCCGACGGAGTGTTTGCCGAAACCCTGCCGGCTGCGTTGGCTTCAGGCGCACCCCGGCCTCTCACGTATTTTGTCGAGTTGAAGAATCGAAGAGGCCGCTCGGCGGGTTTGTCGAATGACGCCGAGATTCTGGCGGGCGAGGCTCCAGCGCCGGTGACAGGCTTGTCGGCCGAGATTCGCAAAGCTGGCGTCGCGTTGCATTGGACCGCAAACGCGACGCCGGGAACAGAAGAGACCGTGATGCGGCTGCATCGCAAGCTGCTCACGACCCCGGCGCCCAAGGCGAAGGCTCAGGACAACCTGACCGCGCCTCCGCCGGAGGCAGTCGATCAGAATCTGGTCGTCGCGGATGCGCAAGCGGGACAGGCACTCGACAAGGACATTCGCTTCGGCCAGACCTATGAGTACCACGCACAGCGTGTCGCTCGCGTCAAGACAGGCGGCGAGACTCTTGAGCTTGCCGGGCCGCTGTCTGCCGCAGTTCGCGTCGAGGCAACCGATGTTTTTCCTCCAGCCGTGCCAACCGGGTTGGCCGCTGTGGCAACTGCTGCCGAAAACGGAAAGGCGGCAGCGATTGATCTAAGCTGGCAGGTCGATGGGGATTCAGATTTGGCGGGGTATCGCGTGTACCGGCTCGAAGCCGACGGCGCGTGGCAGCGCATTTCGCCGGCTGAGCCCGTGATCGGGCCTGGGTTCCACGACGAGCATGTCGAAGCCGGGCATACGTATCGATATGCTGTAACGGCCATCGATCAGACCGGCCACGAGAGTGAACGCTCTGAACCAACCGAAGAGACCGTGCCAGAACCGTAGCCCCCCGAAGACGAGGAGAAATTCAAATGCAGTATTGCCGCTTTGTTCACGATGGACTCGCTCGCTATGGCAGCGTGGAAGTGCGCGATGGTGAGCTTTGGATCGTCTCTTTGACCTCTGCGCCGGAAGAAGACCTTGCCGGCCGCGTGGTGCATCAGCGTGCCGCGGCATCCAACGCTGGTTTCCAGCCCCTCAAGCTGAGCGCCGCGCAATTGCTGGCGCCCGTTCTGCCCTCGAAGATCATCTGCGTCGGGCGCAACTATCGCGATCATGCCAAAGAGCTCGGCAACGAAGTTCCAACCGAGCCGCTACTCTTCTTCAAGCCCCCATCATCATTGCTTGCTCCGGGAGGGGTCATCCGCATGCCGGCGGTGAGCGCGCGCGTCGATTTTGAAGGCGAGCTGGCGGTTGTGATCGGACGGCGGGCCAGCAAGCTCAAGACCGACGAAGATTGGCACCCCTACATCCGCGGGTACACCTTGGCCAACGATGTCACAGCGCGCGATCTGCAGAAAAAGGATGGACAATGGACCCGTGCAAAAGGGTTCGACACCTTCTGCCCGGTCGGTCCGCTTGTCAGCGACAAGGTCGATCCGCAGGCAGGTGTGACGATCGAGACATCCGTGAATGACGAATTGAAGCAGCATGGGTCGACGCGCGACTTCATCTTCGCGATCCCGGAGTTGCTCCGCTACATCACGGCGGCGATCACCCTGGAGCCGGGCGATTTGCTGTTGACGGGCACACCGGCGGGGGTAGGGCCGCTGGCGAGTGGGGATCGCGTGGAAGTTTCCGTTCTCGGGCTCGGCGTGCTGGCGAATACCTGCCTGTCAGAGTAGCAATCATTGATCCAGCTAGGACTGATCGCTCGAGCTATCGCTTTTTGAGCGATTGGATTCGACGTGCGTCAGGCAGTAGGCGGCTGTGGCGACGCAAATCAAGACATCCGCCAACAGGAAGATTACCCGCGGCCAATGCCGGGTAGTGTCCACATAAAAAATGCGTTCGCCCGAAGCAGTGTCATCGATTTCAACCACAGGATGCGCCGTGATCTGGTAATTGTTGTCAAGATCCGCCTTCTCGATCCTTCCCAGGTAGGTGACGGTTAACGGAAGAGAAGAGTCTTTCCTGTTCACCAACGCCGTCGCTTGCTGGTTGAACTCCATCAGCGGAACGCCCTTGCCGCATGGACCGACACACTCCAGAACCCCGTAAGCGTGTGAATGCCTGCCGGTGGGGTATCGATAGGGTTTAAACGCATTCAGCGTGCCTGTGTGGCGGATATGCGGCTGATCGGCATCCGGGCAGTATGCTTCGTAAGCAAGCGGGACACTGAAAAGTACCGGCAGCAACAATAGCCCGAAGATTCCACCGCCCCCAGCCCACCTGCCCCCGTAACTGACCCACAACAATGCAAGAACCAGGGAGGCGAGAGCGAAACTCAGCCCGGTTAGCAGGATCGTGGGCCCATCCAAATCGGAGAGGAAGTGCATCGCGCCATTTTAGCCGCCCTCGTCCTGAGAACGACGTTCTTCTCACAGAATGGGCAATTCGCGACAGCGGAGACGAAACCTCTTCATCAAGCATCCAACAGGAAGCGATACACTGGTGCCGAACGCTTCCCGCCCCCCGGTCGGCCGGACGCCCTTCCCCAAGGAGGAATCATGCCCAATCTTCTCGAACAGCTCCGTCAATATACAGTCGTGGTTGCCGACACCGGCGACATGGAGGCGATGGAGGAGTTTCATCCCCAGGACGCCACAACCAACCCTTCGCTCATTACCGCCGCCTCGCAGATGCCGCACTATCAGCCCATTGTGGATGACGTACTGCGCGAGGCACGCAACGAACTAGGCGAGAGCGCGAGCGATAAGGATGTTGCCAACCTTGCATTCCAGAACCTCGCCGTCGCCTTCGGCAAAAAAATCCTCAAAATTATTCCAGGCCGTGTTTCGACCGAGGTGGACGCCCGCCTGTCGTACGACACCGACAAGACGATCGAACAGGCGCGCTCGATTATTGGCAAGTACGACAAGGCCGGTATCGGCCGCGACCGCGTGCTGATCAAGATTGCTTCCACGTGGGAAGGAATCAAAGCGGCAGAAGTGCTGGAGAAGGAAGGAATTCACTGCAATCTCACACTCCTGTTTGGGATGCACCAGGCGATCGCCGCGGCGGATGCCGGGGTGACGCTGATCTCCCCCTTTGTAGGCAGAATTCTTGACTGGTACAAAAAAGATACTGGCAAGGATTATGTCGGCGCCGATGATCCTGGCGTGCAATCCGTGACCAAGATCTACAACTACTTCAAGAAATTCGGATACAAGACGGTGGTCATGGGGGCGAGCTTCCGAAATATCGGAGAGATCGAACAACTGGCTGGCTGCGACCTGCTGACCATCTCGCCGCAACTGCTCAATGAGCTCTCGTCGACCGAAGGCGACCTGCCGCGCAAGCTCGATCCAGAGGCGGCGAAGTCCATGGTGATCATGAAGATCACCGTCGACAAAGCCACCTTTGAAGCAATGCATGCTGAAGACCGGATGGCAACGGACAAGCTGAAGGAAGGCATCGAAGGCTTCTCCGCAGCGCTGGTCAAGCTGGAGGGACTGCTCGCGAAACGGCTTGCAGAATTGGAGTCGAGGACCCCGGCCGCTGTCTAAGCGCACGATGAACCGAAACGAAGGGCAGCCCTTTCCGGCTGCCCTTTTAGTTTGCTCCATTCAGTTACCAGCGAGACGACATCCCCCAAAAGGGGTGTGATTTAACTCACTCCGATTCCGGCAAACCCGAGTACACTCTTTTCAACGAAAGCAAATTCAAGCGGTGACCGGGAATTTGGTCCGGGCTGCGCACGGTGCACCCGGATCCGAAATCTGATTCCGGCTGCGCATGCGCGGTCACCGGAGGTGTCTATGCAAACGCAGGTTCATCCCCTCGAACCGTTCTTCCACGAAGCGGTATCCGCAAACTATGAGAACCGGCTCGGGCTCAACGATCCAGCCATCACTGACTATGTGGCGCGCATGCTGTGCGATTTCTCAGAGCCGGAAAATCTCTATCGGCTTCACGACGCGACCGGGCGGCAGATCGAATCGCTTGAAGAGATGAAATACGCCGCTGACCCAGTGTTCGGCGCGGCTCCTTCGTTTGACGCCGAGCGCTCCATTCGCAAGTACATGGGCGACTACTCGTTGTTTGTGGCAGGCATGTGCACGGACTCAACCAGTTCGGCGCAGAGCACGACCCCGCAGCCAACCATCGCCCAGTTGATCCAGGCCGGCAAAGAAAGCTACAAGATCGTAAGCCAGTTCAACCTGTTCGAGTACAAGAAAGAGTCGGGACTGTTTGCGCGCCTTGCGGAAAACTTTGAGCGCTGCGTGCTGGGACTGGTGCTTATTCGCCAGGAACTCGATATACGCGGCGACAGGCCAATTCGACTCTGAGACACCGGCTTGCCGATTCGAGTACAACCTAAATAACGTTTCTTTGGGTTACCCAGTGCCCTCAATTTTGCAATTGAGTTACTGCTCTGCCAGGAATATTTCGCGTTTCCTCTTGGCAAACACAACATATCCGATAAGCTCAGTGTCAAAGCACTGTAAATGCGGATGGCTGGCACGGCCCTGAAATGAGAAGCCATTCACCGGGATGCAATGAAGACAAGGCTGCGCAAGCAGCGCGGGAGGTGTGTATGCAAGCTGACGCTCATCCACTCGAACCGTTCTTCCAGCAAGCGGTTCGCAACAGTTACGAAGGCAAACTCGGACTCAACGACCCCGATGTAACCGCGTATGTTGCCCGCCTGCTGTGCGACTTCTCCCAGTCTGACAAGCTCTACCAGGTCCGTGACGAGCTCGGCCATCCCATTGAGGAACTCTCTGAAATGATGGAAGCGGCGGATCCGGTTCACGGCTCCGCGCCATCGTTTGATGCAGAGCGCGCTCTGCGCAAGCATATCGGCGACTACGCGCTGTTCGTCGCCGGCATGTATCCGGAAGCGATGGGATCGGTTCACCGTCGTCGGCGCCACCAGCCGAGTCTCAGCGAATTGATCCAGGCGGGTAAGGAAAGCTACTACATCGTCAGCCAGTTCAACCTGTTCGAGTATGAGCAGGAGGCCCCGCTGTTTGCGCGGTTGTCCGACCGTTTCGAGCGCTGCATTCTGGGGTTGACGCTGGTGCGCGAGGAACTCGGGCCACGCAAGCCGCTGATGCTGCCGCCGACGGTCAACTGAAAGCAGTTCGTAGTTCACAGTTCGCCGTTCACAGTTGGAGCCGTGAGCACTCCGACTATGGCCCGCGAACTGTGAACTACGAACTGTGACCTGGTCTACTCGCTCCAAACCGCAAGAACGTTCCCCGCGCCGTCGGAGAAGTGGAAGCGGCGGCCGCCGGGGAACACGAAGGTGGGCACGGTAATGGTGCCCCCGGCATCGATGATCGCCTCTTCCGTCGCCCCCAGATCTTTCGAATAGAGAACAATCAGCGGGCCCGAAACGGATGCTTCTCCTTTGGCGAAGCCGCCGTTGATGCCGGCGCTTGCTTCGGTGAAGGAAACGTAGTCGGGGCCATAGTCAACAAACGACCAGCCAAAGACCTTCGCGTAAAACTGCTTTGTCCGCTCGATGTTGGTGGAGTGGAACTCGATGTAGTGGATGTGGTGGTGGCTCTCAACAGGGCTCATGGCATCTCTCCTGGGCACAGCGGGCGCGGGTTGAAGGGGCATCGAGGGAAAGGCGTTTGCGGATTCATGGCGCAGGCACACGATTCCCGGTGTGCTTCCGATTGCGCCTCCATCCACATTCCCTCAGAAGCGGGAGAGTGCAGGTAGAGCCCGCTGGTTCGCATTGCAAGCGCGGGCTGCCGAGGTACGAGAAAAAAGTAGCATAGCCAAGAGTCCGCGTGCAATGGATTCCGGTTCTGGCAAGAAGTTCACAGTTCTTAGTTCGCAATTCACAATAGCGTGCTCTCGCATCCAGCTGTGAACCGCGAACTAAGAACTGTGAACTGTCTTACGCATCAGCACATCCAGCGAGGCTCCGATGGCGATGGCCAGCCAGTACGCGGCAATATCCCAGAGAGAAAACACCCGCCCCAACAACAAAATTCCGGGTAGCGTGAGGCGAAAGGCGTCGAGTGCTGGCGAGTGGACCAGTTTGAAACACTCGATTGCCGCGGTCAGGGTCGCCGTGAAAAGAGCAGCGTGGACGATGCGACCGGACGGCCAAAGCGCTGAAATGATCCAGTAAAACATCAGCGCCCACAGCATTGATCCGCCGTACTTCGCAACTCCAGACGGCAATCCGATGTGCGCAAAGCGGACCGCCAGCCCCGCCCCGATGGTCGCGCCGAGAAGCAAGCCCGTGTTCGTCAAAGAGCGAGGCGCCATTGATTGAGTCGGCGATCGATTCGTGACCAACTGCGAACTGCCTTAGAGAATATACCGGCTCAGATCATTGTCCTTCACGACTGAGGCGACCATCGTTTTCACATATTCGGCGTTGATGAGGAAAGTCTTCTCCGGGCCGGAAGCGGTCATCTTCTCTTCGTAGGGCAGCGGCGTGGACGACTCAGCTTTAATGGCAACCGAAAGCTTGACGGCAGCCTCGTCATCGGCGGGGCGGCGGGCCACGTCAGGCGCGAGGAAGCTGACATCCTCAAGCACGCGCTCCATGATGGTGTGCAGGCGGCGCGCGCCAATGTTCTCAGTCTGCTCATTGACCTTGAAAGCAAACTCGGCCATCTCGCGCAACGCGTCCGGAGCAAACTCAAGCCGCACGCCTTCGGTCTCGAGCAACGCGGAATACTGCTTGGTCAGTGAAGCCTTTGGCTCGGTGAGGATGCGCAGAAAATCATCGACGGTGAGCGATTGCAACTCCACGCGGATGGGAAAACGTCCCTGCAACTCGGGGATAAGATCGCTTGGCTTGGAGACGTGAAACGCTCCGGCCGCGATGAAGAGAATGTGGTCGGTACGCACCATCCCGTAGCGCGTGTTGACGGTGGTGCCTTCGACGATGGGCAGAATGTCGCGCTGCACTCCTTCGCGCGAAACATCAGGGCCGTGCGAACCTTCGCGGCCGGCGATCTTGTCGATCTCGTCCAAAAAAATGATGCCGCTGGATTCAACGCGCTCGACAGCCGCGCGGTTCACAGAGTCCATATCGATCAGCCGGCCTTCTTCTTCCTGTACCAGGTAGTCGAATGCGTCGCCGACCTTCATCTTGCGCTTCTTCGAACTGCCTCCAAAAATGTTGGGCAGCATGTCCTTGAGGCTCATCTCCACGTCCTCAAGGTTCTGGTTTGAGATGATGCCGAACTGCGGGGTTCCGCGTTCGCGCACGTCGATCTCCACCTGGCGATCGTCGAGTTTGCCTTCGCGGAACTGCTGGCGCAATTTCTCGCGCGACCGTTGATAGCTGTCGGAGCCTGGCAGCGACATCTGGCCTTCCTGCGCCGGCGGGGTTGCCGGCGGGGGCGGCAGCAGCACGTCGAGCAGGCGTTCTTCGGCGTTGATCTCGGCACGATCTTCCACTTCTTCAAGCCGCTCTTCGCGCACCATGTCGATGGCGATCTCGACCAGGTCACGGATCATCGATTCGACATCGCGGCCGACATAACCGACTTCAGTGAACTTTGAAGCTTCGACTTTGAGGAAGGGCGAGTTGGTGAGCTTGGCGAGGCGTCGCGCGATTTCAGTCTTACCCACGCCAGTGGGCCCGATCATGATGATGTTCTTGGGCATGATGTCGTCGGCAATGTCGGGCGGAAGCTTCTGGCGGCGCTGGCGATTGCGCAAGGCGATAGCGACGGCCCTCTTGGCGGCCTTTTGACCCACGACGTGTTTATCGAGCTCAGTAACAATCTCGCGCGGCGTGAGTTCGTCGAGAGCGAGGTCTTGTTCTTCAGCGGAGGCTGGGAGATAAATTGCCATTTTTCCTTGCTTCAACCCTTCAAATTCCCAGGTTCAATATCGAAAGCCCGTGTTGATCAGGGCGCGACTTCAGCCTTCAGTTCCTCAAACGTGATGCGATCGTTCGTATAGATGCAAATTTCGCCGGCAATCTTCATGGCCTTCTCGGCGATCTCGCGTGCGCTCATGTCGGTGTTTTCAAGCAGCGCTCGGGCTGCGGCCGTGGCATAGCTGCCGCCGGAACCGATCGCAGCCAGCGCTTCGTCGGGATCGATCACGTCCCCGGAGCCGGAGATCAAAAATGTCTGACCCTTGTCCGCAACCAGCAAGAGCGCTTCAAGATTGCGCAGCATCTTGTCGGTACGCCATTCCTTGGCAAGTTCGACAGCGGAGCGATTCAGGTTGCCGGCATACTGCTCGAGCTTGGTTTCAAACCGTGAAAAGAGGCTGAACGCATCGGCGGTTGAGCCGGCGAATCCAGCGAGAATCTTGTCCTGATACAGGCGGCGAATTTTCTTGGCTGAGTGCTTGAGCACGTGGTCGCCCAACGTGACCTGGCCGTCGGCTGCCATGACGACCGAGCCGTTGCGGCGAACGCAGATGACCGTCGTGGAGCGAATTCTCGGACCCTTTGCCATGGCCGGATTGGGTGCAGACGTCTTGCTCGAAACCAACGAAAACCCTCCCGAAACGCACGCCCTGCAGGGCCAATCGCTCTGCAAGGCGCAGACATCAGTATAGGTCATGGGGCGCGTCTACCCTGGCCGGATTACCAGGCACACCAAGGCACAAAATCACGCCTCGTCGCGGGTGGGGCAGTGCCGTGACCCATCCGTAACCGAAAGGCGAGCCCATTCCGATTCAAAGCTGCGCTATCCTCTAGTTGGGACCCGGCGCCAACGAGTCCAGATCGCACCCGTTCCGGAGCTCTCCCCGCAATGACCCGCATCCAAATCACGGCCTGGGAGATCGCTGGCGGGGTTGCCGCACTCGCCGCCATCGCAGCACCTTTGATCTGGCTTGCGACGCGCAAGAAGCCGAGCGCGCAGGAAGTTGAGCGGGCGCGCCGCGCCTTTCTTGTGCAGATGGGTCGACTCGTCGACGGCCAATTGCTGGACTTTTACGAATTGGAGTCGGCCAAGACCAGGAAGGAACCGGCGCGGATGCTGACCCTTCTACTGTTCAGTTACCGGATTGGCGGAGTGGATTACGAGTGCTCCCAGGACGTCACCGACATGAGCGAAGTTGTCGATGTCACCCAGATCCAAGCAGGCTTTCCATGCACGGTACGCTATCAATCGGGGAACCCGCAGAACAGCATCGTGGTGGCCGAGGGATGGACCGGGCTGCGGCCGAAGCTCTCGGTGGCGCATCCCGTCGAAGAAGCTGATTCAAATGATCTGAGCCATCTGCGGCCCGGGCGAGGGTGACGGGCGCGTCGCAGGCGAGCGGTTTCGCCGGCTTGCGCCGATTGGCGTCGGATACCCACCCCCGGTATACTTAGAACATGCACGTCCATGCGTCGCCGGCTTCTCCCGGCGCGGGCAAGACTCAAAACGTTTTGCGCTTTTCGCTGATTGCCACGCTGATTTATGTCGTGGTCACCTTTGTCTTCGGTTTGAGGGCCCACTCCCTCGCGCTGCTCTCTGAGGCGGGACACAACGCTTCTGATTTTCTGGCGTTGTTGCTGAGCTTTGCAGCGGTCTACTTCCAGACGCGGCCGGCGAGCCACTCAAAGACCTTCGGCTACCAGCGCGCGGGCGTGCTGGCAGCCTTTATCAACGCCGCAACCCTGATCGTGATCTCAGTCTGGATCGGATTTGAAGCGGTTCATCGCCTCTCTTCCCCGGTTGAAGTGCAGCCCCGTCTGATGATGATTGTGGCTGCGGCCGGCGTGCTGATGAATGGGGTGATTGCCGCGTTGCTGTGGGGCGTGGCCCGCGATGTCAACATGCGCTCGGCGTTTTTGCATATGGCCGGCGACACACTTTCGACCGCAGCCGTGATTGTGGGGGGCGCCGCAATCCTGTTCACGGGCCAATACTGGATCGATCCGGTGCTTTCGCTGGTCATTGCCGCCCTGATTCTGTGGTCGAGTATCGGCATAATGCGCGAGACGCTGAATATCCTGCTGGAAGGCACGCCGAGCGGGGTGGCTCTGCCGGAGATTCGAGCACACATGGAGGCTGTTGACGGCGTCGTCAATGTGCACGACCTGCACTGCTGGAGTCTGGGTTCGCAGTCGCGTGCGTTGGCCTGTCACGTGACCATCGCCGACATTCCGCCCTCTGAGAGCGCGTGCATCCTGGTCAATCTCAATCACATTTTGAAGGATCATTTTCACATCAGCCACACCACCATCCAGTTTGAACATGTGGGCTGCGAAGAGACCCATGGTTGCGTGGTCCCGATCGAGGAGATGGCGGCGACCGAAGAACACTCGCACCATCACCATGGACACGTGCACTAGAAGTGCTCTTGCAACGAACGATTCCTGAAACCGGCAAATGCGTTCGTCCGTCCTTAGTTGTTGGGTATAGGCCTGAACCCGTAGAGTATCCCCAGCCCAAAGGCCAGGTAACCCAACCTGGACTGGCATGGTCCGTTTCCCTTTGGAGGTTTTTCGATTGGTCCGACTTCAATCCGGAGTTCTGTTCTCCCTTCTCTGTCTTTCCTCGCAGGCAATTGCGGTTCACCCGGTGCACACGATCCAGGGCACATCGGCGCCCCTCGATGTGCTGTCTGGCGAATACACAGACCCTGAAGATCCTGACACGCCTTCGAGCTTCTATCCGCAAAACGGCAAGCTGATTTTTGAGAGTGAGCGGAGCGTGCCGGTCGAACTCAAGCCGATCTCGGCCGTTGAGTTTGGCATCCCTGACAGCAAAGTGACTGTTCGCTTCGCAGTCGATGATTCCGGCCACGCTACGAGCGTCGTTTTCAACTACGATTCCGAGCACACGACGTATAACCGCACCGGCCCCGCGGTTCACCATCTTTTTCATGATTACCAGCGCACGGAGGCCATGATCCCCATGCGCGATGGGATCAAGCTGCATGCGGTCATTCTCAAACCTGCGGATATCAACGGGCCGCTTCCGTTCTTGATTCAGCGCACGCCCTACGGCGTGGATGGGACCAGTCGCGCCTCATTCTCAGGCGGACGGCCGGAACTGGCGCAAGCCGGATATATCTACGTCGCAGAAGACATTCGCGGCCGCTACAAGAGCCAGGGTGAATTCATCATGAGCCGCCCACTCGCCGACCATCACGATCCCAAGGCTGTCGACGAGAGCACAGATACCTACGACACGGTGGCCTGGCTTTTGGCGAACGTGTCCGGCAATAACGGGCGCGCCGGCTTCGTGGGCACCAGCTATCCGGGATTTCTGGCCATGATGGCGGGCATCGATCCGCATCCTGCAGTGAAAGCGATCTCGCCGCAGGCTCCGATGATCGATGTGTGGATGGGCGACGACTTCTTCCATAACGGCGCCTTCCGGCAAAGCTATGGATACGACTATGTCTACGGCCTTGAGTCGAGCAAGGAAGACACGCAGGTCAGCTACGGCAAAGACAACGACGGCAAACCCCGCGACGGCTTCGACTATTTTCTCGAGCGCGGTTCGTTCGCCGAGGACGTGAAGAAGTCGGGCAACAAGCTGCTGCCGACGTGGAAGCTGTTTGAAGAGCACCCCACGTACGACAGCGTCTGGTCAACGCGCGGTGTGGAGTGGGACTTGAAAGCAATCACGGTGCCGACGCTTTCAGTGGGCGGGTACTACGACCAGGAGGACATGTACGGTCCGCAGATTGAATACGCGACACTCGAGCCGCATGACACGCAGCACGAAAACTTTCTGGTAATGGGGCCGTGGCGGCATGGCTCGTGGGCTTCGTCGTCGCGGCATCTGGGCGCGATCGACTACACCAAGCCCATCGGCAAAGAGTTTCGAGCCGACATCGAAGCAAAATTCTTCGCGCACTATCTGAAAGATGAGCCAGGAACCAATCCCTCAGGTTTTGATCTTGAGGACACGGCGAGCTTTCAAACCGGCTCAAACACCTGGAAGCGCTATGCGCATTTTCCGCCTAAGGAGTCGCAGCCGACAGGGCTCCATCTGGATGGCGGTGGCGCGCTGAGCTTCGCTGAGTCGAAGGCCTCAGCGAAGACGGAGTATGTGAGCGACCCAGCGTCCCCCGTTCCCTATCGTCATCGGCCCATTCAGCCGACGTATGGCGAGGGATCGCACTGGTTCAACTGGCTCACCGAGGATCAGCGCTTCGTCGCGGACCGGAAGGATGTTGCGATCTGGAAGATGCCCGTGCTGAAGAAGGACATGATCGTGACCGGCGAAGTGATCGCCGATATCTACGCTTCGACCACAGGTTCCGACAACGACATGGTGGTCAAGCTGATCGACCAGTATCCTGACGACGATCCTGATGCAAAGATGCGCGGCTATCAACTCATGACCAATGAAGAGATCTTCCGCGGCCGCTACCTGACCGGTTTTGAAAAACCGGCTCCATTGCGTCCCGGGTCGATTCACGAGTACAAGTATTCGCTGCACGATGTCGATCATGTGTTCAAAGCAGGGCATACGGTGGTTGTTGAGATTCAGAGCACCTGGTTCCCGCTCTACGACCGCAACCCGCAGACGTTTGTGCCCAACATCATGCTGGCCAAGCCCGAGGACTACAAGCCGGTGACGATCACGATTTATTCCGATCCGGAGCACGATTCAACGCTGCAAATGCCGTTGATGAATGCCTGCGACTTCATTGATTGCTTTTGAACCAGAACGGCTCAACTGACCGACGTAACTGCTGTCAGCTTGCGGCCGCGTGCCTTCTATCCAAAATCGCGCTAAAATAGAGGCTGGTATGGTTCTCCACCAGCCCATCCCGGCTCTCCTCTAGCGGCGCCCGCCGCCTACAGCCGTTTTCCGCCTTCTTGATCCAAATCCCCCAAACAGTTGAATGCGAGCCTCACCTGGGCTCACAAGAGGATGCCATGCCCAACGAGGATGCCATGATTGACCGCCTGGAACAGATGGAACAGCGCTACAACGAGATGCAGGCGCAGTTTTCACTGCCTGAAGTGCTGAACGACCACGAGAAATATCAGAAGACCGCGAAAGCCCTGCGCGAGATTGAAACGCCGGTGGAGCGCTATCGCGAACTCAAACAGGTTCAGCAGGGGCTTGCCGATGCGCGCGCCATGATGGCCGAGTCGGACCCGGACTTGCGCGCCATGGCGCAGGAAGAGATTGCCACCCTCGAGCCGCGCGAGAGCGCCATTGAAGAAGAATTGCGGCTTCTGTTGCTGCCCAAGGATCCAAACGACGAGAAAAACGTCATTCTCGAAATTCGCGCCGGAACCGGCGGGGATGAGGCTTCGCTTTTCGCCGCGGAAATCTTCCGCATGTACACGCGGTTTGCCGAACAGCATCGCTGGAAGATCGAGCTGCTCTCGCTCTCCGAGTCGGGCGTGGGCGGCTACAAGGAAGTGATCGCCATCATCGAAGGCGAGCGCGTGTACTCCCAGCTCAAGTGGGAATCGGGCGTGCACCGCGTGCAGCGCGTGCCGGCTACGGAAACGCAGGGTCGCGTGCACACTTCGGCTGTCACCGTTGCCGTGCTTCCTGAAGCCGAGGAAGTCGACATCAAGATTGAAGCCAAGGATATCCGCATCGACACGTTTTGTTCGTCGGGGCCGGGCGGCCAGTCGGTCAACACCACCTACTCCGCCGTGCGTATCACGCATCTGCCCACCAACACCGTGGTGAGTTGCCAGGACGAGAAATCGCAAATTAAAAATCGCGAAAAGGGCATGCGTGTGTTGCGTTCGCGCCTGTACGAAGTCGAGATGGAACGGCAGAACGCCGAGCTCGCCAAGGAGCGTAAACAGCAGGTAGGCAGCGGCGACCGCAGCGAGAAGATCAGGACTTACAACTTCCCGCAGAACCGCTTGACGGATCACCGCATCGGGTTGACGCTGCACCAGCTCGACCTGATCATGGAAGGGCGTCTGCAGCCAATCGTCGACGCGCTGGTTGCGCATTACCAGGCCGAGCAGCTTAGGGGCAGCGCGACCCAGGTAGCCTGAGTTGTCGACCGTTGGCGAATTGGTCGCTGAGGGACGATCGCGTCTTGCGGGCAGCACCCACCCCGACCGCGCTGGCCGCGATGCTGTCGCGTTGGCGCTCTTTGTCCTCCAAAAAACTTACGCGTGGCTCGCGGCGAATCGTGGCGATGAATTCCCTGCCGGGCAAATCGATTCCTACCGCGCGTTGCTTGAACGCCGGTTCCGCGGTGAGCCCCTGCAATACATCACTGGCGAGACAGAATTTTACGGCTTGCCCTTTGTCGTCACGCCGGATGTTTTGATTCCCAGGCCCGAGACCGAGCATCTGGTCGAAAAGGTCATCGCGCTGGCCTCGCCCCTCCACGCCCCGCGCATTGTGGATGTCGGGACCGGATCGGGTGCGATTGCTGTCTCATTTGCCCGCCAGTTGCGAGAAGCGGAAATCACCGCGATCGATGTGTCCGGGGCTGCGCTGAAGGTTGCTGAGAACAATGCCAAGCGCGCACAAGTCCGCGATCGCATCCGGTTCCTGCAAGGCGACCTGCTCGGGCCGGTTGCCGGCGAGGTCTTTGACTTCGTGGTTTCCAATCCGCCCTACGTCGCAACAACACACCGCAATTCGCTCGCTGTTGAGGTTCGCGATCACGAACCGGCACTGGCTCTGTTTGCGGGCGAGGATGGCCTGGCCATCTACCGGCGCCTGATTCCTGCTGCATTTACTGCGCTCGTCCCAGGCGGGTTTCTAATCCTCGAGATCGGACAAGGCCAGTCAGATGCAGTCGGCGCGCTGCTCAAGGATGCGGGCTTCCAGCAAATCGAGTTTGTTCCTGATCTGCAAGGAATTCCGCGCGTGGCGTGTGGCCGCCGCACTTAGACGGACCGCCTCAATCGCCTATTTCTTTTTGCACCAGTTCATCTCCGGGCCGACCTTCATGCACAGTGCGCCGTCGGCGTGGCCGAGCGAATACGTCATGCTGCCCTTGCCGCGCTGCAGATCGTCGAGATTCACCGGCAAATGATACGACCCATCGAGGACCAGGCTCCTGAAAACCAGAAACCTCGGCGTCAGCCGCCAGGTGCCGGCCGCAATTGGCTGGGTCTGGTCATATTGGGTGTAGGTCCCATCCCCGCGCACCTCCACAACCACCAACCCGGCATCCGAGTCGGAAGCATACATCCCCACCACGCGGTTCTTGGTGGGCGCGAGGGCAAGCATCACCGACACGATCGCCAGCGCCACAAGCAAGAGCTTGAGCGGCAGGGAGTCGAAGATTTTGCTCTGCGGAAGGCTCATCCGATTCTTCATCATAGGGAGCAGCCTCGGTCCCTGCAATTCAAAAATCCCGCACCTGCAATGCGACTCGGGCGCTGCGCACCGTGCAATCGCGGCCATGCTCGTCCTGTAGACTCTTCTCCTGAAAGGATTCGAATTTATGCCCTCATCCCATGGTTATGCCGCACACGATGCCCACTCCCCGCTCATCCCTCACCAGTTCTCGCGCCGCGAGCCCGGTCAAACAGAGATCACGATTGAAGTGCTGTTTTGCGGAGTCTGCCACTCTGACCTGCACATGGCCCGCAATGAGTGGGGCAATTCGATCTATCCCATGGTGCCCGGTCATGAGATTGTCGGGCGCGTCACGTCTGCAGGCGGCGGTGTTTCGAAATTCAAAACCGGAGACATCGCCGCCGTCGGCGTCATTATCGATTCATGCCGCCACTGCACGCCCTGCAATCGCGGCGAAGAGCACTTCTGCGTGGAAGGCGCGACGCTGACCTACGCCATGCCCGATCGCGTCGACGGCTCGATCACCATGGGTGGCTACGCCAACAATTATGTTGTCGACGAGCGCTTTGCGCACACCGTTCCTGCCAGTCTCGACCTGGCAGCCGTTGCCCCGCTGCTGTGCGCAGGAATCACGACCTGGTCGCCTCTGCGCCACTGGGGTGCGGGGCCCGGGAAGAAAGTGGGCATCGTAGGACTTGGCGGGCTGGGGCACATGGGGCTCAAATTTTCTCACTCGCTCGGCGCGCATACGGTCCAGTTCACGACGTCCGAGCGGAAGCGGGAAGGCGCCATGCGGCTAGGCGCGGATGAGGTTGTTCTCTCCAGCGACGACGCTCAAATGAAGGCGCAGGCATCCAGCTTCGACTTTATTCTTGACTGCGTCAGCGCCCCGCACCAGCTCGATGATTACCTGCCGCTGCTCAAGCAGGATGGAACGCTGTGCCTGGTCGGGCTCCCATCGGAGTCGCCCTCGTTTGCGCCCTTCAACCTGATCGGCGGGCGCAAATCGGTATCAGGCTCAATGATCGGCGGCATGCCCGAGACGCAGGCCATGCTCGACTATTGCGGTGAGCACAACATTGTTGCCGACGTCGAAGTCATCCCCATCCAGAAGATCAACGAAGCGTTCGAGCGGCTGCTCAAGCAGGATGTGAAGTACCGCTTCACGATCGACATGAGTTCGCTGAAATAGAGACCACGAGACAATCAGCGGGACACCGTGAACTTCAAGGCGCGCAAGCGTCAGTTAGCCCCACCGCAGGTGGTTAGACTGCACCGCCCGAGGCGCGCCCGGTCTGGCTCAGCTCCTTGTAGAAGGCAAGATCTTTGCCGGCAAGAATCTTGGTGAGCACAACGATCTGCCCGTAGTGCAGGCCGAAGTGCTCGACCACCTGGTATACAGCGTCAAGGCCGGTGACATGATAACCCTGGATCTCGTAGGGCGCAGCAAGTTCGCGGGCTGTAAGCCGTTCGAGCACCTGCCCGGCATCCTCGATGGTGGCGCCGAGCCGCTCAAGAAGCGCCGCAGGGGTCATCCCGCCCGTGGCATCGAACTCCGCCGGACGATCGCGCTTGTCCGCTTCGCCGTTGAATGAGACAACCAGCCACTGCGTCACGTTGCCGTTCAGATGCAGAATCAGGTTGCCGATGCTGTTGCTCGCTTCGTTCGGACGCCACCAGACCTGCTCCTCGGTCAGAGGTTCAACGCATGCGCGGAGCCGCGGCCAGTATTGCTCAAGAAGCTTGCGGCGCGAAAACGAAAGGAAGAGCGTGGCGAGTTCTACCTCTTTTGCGGTCATGGTATCTGCCCCCGGGTTCTGAATTCATCTTAAGAGAAATGGTGTTGCCGGACCGAAGAGCGGGGGCATAAGATTCCGTCTGAAATCGTTTTCACGGGGGACCCACATGCACGCATTCGCTCGATTCACTCTCGCCGCTCTCGCCCTGGTTGCTCTTCCCATCGCGGTCCCGGCACAAACCGCAGCCGCGACGCGCCAAATGGTAGCTGCCACACCGCCCATGGGATGGAACAGTTGGAACTTCTTCTTCGGCAAGGTGACCGACAAAGATATTCGCGGCGCCGCGGACCAGATTGTCGCCACGGGCATGAAGGACGCCGGGCTACGTCTACGTCAACATCGACGACACGTGGGAAGGCGAGCGCGACGCGAACGGCGTGCTGCATACCAATGAGAAATTTCCTGACATGAAGGCGCTGGCGGATTATGTCCACTCAAAAGGCCTGAAGATCGGCATTTATTCCGGCCCCGGCCCGAAGACGTGCGCCGGCTATGCCGGCTCGCTCGGCCATGAGGAACAGGACGCGCAGTTGTATGCCTCGTGGGGAATCGACTATCTGAAGTACGACCTGTGCAGCTTCATTCCTGAAGTGATGATGAAGCAGGAGCCCCAGGACAAGGCGGCGCAGATGAAGCTGATGATCGCCGCCTACGACAAGATGGCCAAGGCGCTGAAGGCAACGGGCCGGCCGATTGTCTTCTCGCTTTGCCAGTACGGGTGGGACGCGGTTTGGGAGTGGGCGCCGGCGCTCGGCGGCAATCTGTGGCGCACCACCGGCGACATCGAGCCAAACTGGGACCGCATTTACGCCATCCTGGAACAGCAGGACGGGCTGGCGAAGTATGCGGGCCCGGGCCACTGGAACGATCCCGACATGCTCGAAGTCGGCAACGGCAAACTGAGTCTCGCCGAGAACCGCTCCCACTTTTCCATGTGGGCTATGCTGGCCGCGCCGTTGCTGGCGGGCAACGACCTGCCCAACATGAAGCCCGAGATCAAAGCGATTCTGACTAACAAAGACGTCATCGCAATCGATCAGGACCGGCTGGGCAAGCAAGGCACGCGCGCTTATTCCGACGGCGAAGTTGAAGTGTGGACCCGCCATCTCGCAGGCGGCGCACTGGCAATCGCTGTTTTGAACGCGGGCGACAATCGCTACTCGACCCATCCGTTTCATCTGAGCCTGGCAAGGCTCGGACTGCACGGAGCGCAGATATCCAAAGATCTTTGGACTGGGAAAGACGTGACACTGACCGACGATATGCCGATCGAATTGGCTAGCCACGACATCTTGCTGGTACGGGTCCCCGCGCCGAAATAGTCCTCGGTGTTGTCTCGGATTCCTGGGGCGAGTGGTTATTCCACTTGTCCCAGGCAAACCGCGAACCAGCCCTGCTCGTCGGTCCAGAGGCCTGAAGGCGTAAAACCGGCCTCCGTCAGCATCCCTTCCAACTGCCCCGACTCGTACTTGTAGCTGTTTTCCGTGTGGATGCGCTCACCCTTGGCGAAATCGATCTCAAGCCCCAGGCCCTTCACGCGCACCCGCTGGTCCGCGCGGCTTTCCAGATGCATTTCAATGCGGGACTTGACCCCGTTCCACACCGCGATGTGCCGGAATTGGTGCAGATCGAACTCCGCGCCAAGTTCGCGGTTGAGCCGCGCAAGAATATTAAGATTGAACTCCGCCGTCACGCCCGCCGAATCGGCATACGCTGAGAGCAGCGTCGCCACATCTTTGCGCAAGTCGACACCAATCAGCAATCCATCCCCTGGGGCCAGCGCGTGGCGGATGCGCCGGAGCAAAAGCGCGGCTTCGTGTGGCTCGAAGTTGCCGATGCTCGATCCGATATAGAGAACCAGGCGTCGTTCGCCAGGGAACGCAGGTTCGAGAGATAGCTCTTCCATATAGTCGACAACCTGCGGCGCCACCTCGATGCCTGGCATCTCGCTCTCGATGCGCGCCCGCGCGGCCTCAAGCGCAGACGACGACACATCCATCGGCTCGTAGACGATATGCTCCAGGCGCTCCGACGCAGCCTTCAACAACAGGCGCGTTTTATCGGCTGATCCGGCGCCAAGTTCGGCAATCCGCAACCGCGCCAACTCACCCTCCGCGGCTCCCGCGGCGCTCGCGATGATCTCCTCTGAATGAGCTGCAAAAATAGCACGCTCGGTACGCGTCAGATAGTACTCAGGCAACTCGGTAATCTGCTCGAACAGCCATGAGCCAATCTGGTCATAAAAGAGCCAGGGAGGAAGACTTTTGTGCGACGCAGCCAGTCCTTTGAAAACGGCCGAGGCAACCTGACCGGACACTTGCGCGTACGAGGTGGAAGGGAGAATCGCTGTGACAGGGAAGCCTATGGTCGTCATGCCTCAGTTGGATGCAATGAGAGTGGGGCCGGTTCTTTAAGAACCGGGTGATTTTTATTGCAACGTGGGGAAGGTGCAATACTAAGACATTTTCCGAAATAGTGCGACTTTCCGTAGACGAGGAATAAACATTCTCTCAAGGAGAATCAGCTTGAGGCTTACGTTGCCCGTCAACGCTTTCGAAAATGCGTTAGCGCGCCAGTCGTATTCCCGAAAACTGCCAGCGCGTCTCCGGTTGGAAAAAATTGCGATAGCTCGAGCGTATATGTTGCGCAGGCGTCACACACGATCCACCGCGCAGCACCATCTGCCCGCTCATGAATTTGCCGTTATATTCGCCTAGCGCTCCTTCAAGTGGCTGAAAGCCCGGATAGCCCAGATAAGCGCTCGCCGTCCACTCCCAGCAGTCGCCGAAAAACTGCGCGCCCCGGTCCGTTTCTCCGATCGCCATGGGCCGCAACGCCCCCGAATCCAGCAGGTTTCCTTCGGTCGGCGCTCCCACGACTGCCGCCTCCCATTCGAACTCGGTCGGCAGGCGCCGCCCGGCCCAGCGCGCGTAGGAAGCCCCACAAAACCACGATCCGGCACAGGATTCGACGGTCGGCGCGCCTGACTTTGAATTTCTTGGCGAATTGTGCCGAAAGCTTCGCTTGGAAATTGCGGGGACGATAAAGCTGCCAGCGGCAACTCCCTGGAAATTCGTGACGAAACTGGCAGTATTTTCCTTCCCTTGGAATCGCATCATGACCCCCGATAGCGTTTACAAGAACGTCGAACCGCCCAAGCCGGAATACTACTCAAACAATCGGGCAGAAATGCTGCAGTTCCTGCCGCCTAATCCCCGGCGGCTGATTGATGTTGGCTGCGGCGAGGGCCTGTTCGGCACAGCGGTGAAAGCCCGTTATCCGGAATGCGAGACCTGGGGCGTGGAGCTGATGGCTGACGCTGCGCAAAGGGCAGTCCCGCGGTATGATCGGGTCGTTCAGACACAGTTTGAAAGCGCAGGTGAGCTTCCCGAAGCTTATTTCGACGTTGTCACCATGAACGATGTTTTAGAGCACATGCCTTGGCCGGAGCCGGCCCTGGCAAAGGTGAGACGAATATTGCAGCCCGACGGCAGGCTGGTTTTGTCCCTTCCAAACGTCCAGTTTCTGTTGAATGTTCTCGACCTTGTGAAACACAATGAGTGGGAATATCAGGACAGCGGCATTCTCGACCGCACGCATTTTCGCTTCTACACGACGAAAAGCGCCGCTCGGCTGTTGGAGCGTAATGGCTTCCAAGTGGAGGCCATTGTCGGCATCAATGCGATGCGCCCGAAATGGTACTATCGGGTGGCTTTCTGGCTGGCGCCGCGATATTTTCGCTGGATGCCGTATTTCCAGTTCGCGCTGGTTGCCAGGCCTTCCTAGGTCGTACAAGCACCCCACAGCTTTTCTGGCGGGCCGCGTCTGGCGCCAAATTATGAGGATGCAAGCGGTTGATCGCTGCGAATTTTCCTGAGCCTGCCGCGCGCCAGGGTGGCACATGACCAGCCCAAACGTCGATGTCATTATACCTATCTACAACGCGGCTTCGACGCTCGAAGAGGCTGTGGGCAGCATCCAAAAGCAAAGCTATTCCGCGATACGAATTGTACTGGTCGATGACGGCTCGACCGATGAGACCCCCAACCTTCTCGCGAAGATCGCGGCCACAGATTCTCGGGTTATCGTGCTTCGCCAGGACAACAGTGGTATTGTGGATGCCCTCAACCGGGGCTGGAAAGCGTGTAACGCCCCGCTTATCGCGCGCCATGACGCCGATGATATTGCCGCCCCCGATCGGCTGGCCAAGCAGGTCGCCTTCCTCGAGAATAACCCCGACGTTATCGCGGTTTCCGGAGCCTTTCGGCATATCGATGCGGCCGGTGAGACAACGGGTAAGATTGTACGATTGCCACCGCTCAGTGACGCGAATCCCAAATGGGTGCCCGCGCGCGAGCCCTATCTGTTGCATCCATTTCTGATGCTTCGCCGCGCCGCACTGGAGGCAATAGGGGGATATCGTTATGCGTTTCACGCTGAAGACGCCGATCTCTACTGGCGGCTTCAGGAGCGGGGCAAGCTTGTCAATCTCGATGATGTTCTGGGCGACTATCGCCTGAGCTCGGATAGTGTTTCTAGCCGATCGATCACAAATGGCCGCATACAAGCTCTGAGCTCTCAACTGGCCGCAATATCAGCTGTACGCCGCAGGTCCAATCGTCACGACCTAACATTCCCGCGCGGCGCGATTCAGGACTATCGAGCAGCGGCTACGCTCTCGGAAATGGTTCGGATCGCCGGTGGCCAGCTTACCGCTGATGAAAAAACGCATCTGGCGATTGCGACATCCGAAAAACTGAGACAGTTATCAACATATAGACCTTATGAGCTCGAGCTCTCAGATTGCCAATTTGCTTCCGCAAGTTATAAGGCGGGAAGTCGCGATTTATCCCCGGAGAACAGGCACGATATCGCGGTTCGGCTTTCGGGAGCCGCAGCTCGATTTGTAGTACAAGGGCGGTTCAGATGTGGTTTCTCCCTCTGTCCGCTCGCTTTGTACCCATTCATGGCTTTGCGAGTACTTGCTCAGTTGATTTTGCCGGCGAGAATGCGGGAGGTGCTGCGAGCCAGATTACACGGGCAAGATCTTCAGGCTTCATGAAGCCAGCTTGAGAATTTTACACCGTTCGAGGCCCCATTTACGTCGTGCTCAAATCCAATGGGCATTTATTGCGTAACCTCAATAGAAGAAAGCCGCCGCCTATATGTCCGATTTCTTCACCGACGACAGCGGCAGGGTCGCCAACTTTCATGGCAGGCGGCGGCGCTACCTTGGCGCGATGCTTGACCCCTGGATTGATCTATCGCTGCTGGCTCAAGGCATTCGGCTGATCGACAGGGCGGCAATTCCCCGGCGTGTGCTCGCGATAGGCATCGAGGTGCCCAGCCGGCCCAGGGATGTGCATGATGTTCTCGGCCGGCTGCAACGGACTTCGAGACACTTGATTGATGTTTCCATAGTGCCGATGGCCGAAGGATTGGGAAAGTTCGCCAATGTCGAGCGGGCTCTCTCCACCGTGAACATTTACGATCACGAATGGCTGCTGATTGTGGACGACGACATAGCTTTCGACAGTCACATGCTGGATAGGCTCATTACGCTGAGCGAAATGGCGGGGCTGTCGATCTCGCAGCCGGCCCACGCGCTCTCCTCACACGCCACATATGATGTGACACTGAGAAAACTTTACTCTTTTGTGAGGGAGACCCATTTTGTCGAAATCGGTCCCCTTACGGCATTCAATCGCGAAGTATTTTCAGATGTCATACCCTTTCCGCCTTCCCGTTGGTGCTATGGCATCGATCTCGTCTGGTCTGAACTCGCGAGAAAAAAGGGCTTTAAGATGGGGATTGTGGATGCCGCGCCCGTCCGTCACCTGCGCGCCGTCGCCAGCAGCTATAATATCGACAGAGCCCGCGCCGAAGGCGAGACGCTTATCAAGACGCTCGACATTCCTTTCACGCGGGCAGAACTTCTTGGGTTTGAGAAGCGTGTACCCATTGACCTTCTCAAAGGCTTGGCGGAGCAACGGATCAACGCCCGTCCACAAAATTAACGGTGTGACGCCAGCCTTCTGAACATAAACCTCCGCAGGAAGCGGCGGTTTGTGCGAGCGAGCCTCGTCGGCTCCAGATCCAAATACTGAATAGGGCTACCCCGAATGGGACGGCTCGACTAGGGTTGAGCCGGTCTGTATTCAGTCACCGCTTTGTTTGGATATCCTATGAAGAAGGCATTCGGCCCGCTCGCATTGCTTGCGTTCGCGATGGTCTGTCATTCCGGAGTATCATCGGCTGCGACAGCGCATGATTTTTTTCCAGCATGCGCTGCGCCTGCGAGCGTCGCTGGCCAGACGCTGGTCGTGGACCCGGCGGGCGCGGAAAAAAATTCCTATAACAATATTACTGCCGCGCTAAAGGCAGCCAAGCCGGGCGACAAGATCAGCTTGATGAGCGGTAACTATGGCGGCCTCCTGCTGGACGGAAAAAATACCGGCTTTATCACCATCGAAGCCGCACTGGGTCAGACCCCAAAGTTCACCGGCATCGGAATCGGTTGGCAGGGCGGTGCTTCACACTGGCGAATCAGTGGGGTGACAGTGTCCAACATAAGCGGCGGTCAATATCAGAACGGGAGTTTCAAACATGACGCGGTGGTGAATATCACCAACTCCGACAATCTCATATTTGAACATAACACTCTTTTTTCCCGGCCCGGCGAATTTGCGTGGCAGCAGGAAATTGGCGCACCATCAACCTTGGCGACGGTCTCCAGCGGGATCGAGGCTGACCAAAGCTCGTGCATCTCGCTGGTTCAAAATCATATTTTCAATGTGTTTAATGCAATAACAATAGGCGGCGATCAGGTCGGCGATCACGGGAAATATTTTGCTGTGACCGACAATCTAATCGACGATTTCGCAGGCGATGGGATCGATCATTCCGCCAGTCACGTTCGCATACTGCGGAACCGCATCACCAACAGTCACGACATTTGCGAGAACAAATGCGTCCATACGGACGGGATCCAAGGCTGGAACTGGCATAACAAGCCGGGACAGATCGATACCGATGTCGTCATTGATAGCAATGTTATCATTGCTCAAACCAAGCCGAATCTTGTTCTGGCGTCGGACGATCTTCACGGGATCACGATCTTCGATGGTTCTTGGGACGGCATGCAGATCTCAAACAATCTGGTGATCACTTCGACTTGGCACGGGATCACAGCCTATGGCGTCAACAACCTGACCATCATCAACAATACTGTGGCCGGCACGAATGCCAAGCGCCGCACCTGGATCGGATACAGCCCTCGCAAGGGCGATCTTCCCGGTACTGCGTACCACAGTGTCGTTATTCGCAACAATGTTGCGCTGGATTTGCCGGGGGGAGGGGGCCTGCCGCCGGGTGTTGAGGTAGATCACAATTTCCGTGTGTCGGGTACTAGGGACTTCGCCGGCGATTTCGCCAAATTCGATCCCGAACATTTCGCTTATGACCTGCATCCTACCAAGAGATCGGATGCCAGGGGCCAAGGCTCGGGGGACGGCGCGCCCACTACCGACATAGAAGGCAAGCCGCGCGGGCCAAAAGTTGACATCGGCGCCTACGCCTTCTCACCAAGCTGAGTCTGCGGAGTCCGTATTCAGCTTGCGGGGTTTTTGATCTTATGCCCCGTGTCTTATTGTTGATCTTGGCGGGCCGGCCACAGCTGGCATAACTATCGTTTCTGGGCATTCGTCTGACAATGGGCTTTGTGAAGAGCGTCAGGACCTCGATCCGAAAAGCAATCGGGCTTTGGCCGGCCCGGGAAATATGGAATTCCGTCGCTTTGAGCCCGCGGATCCCGGAGCTTATACGGTTCGAAAACAGGGAGGTGGCGCGCCTGCGGTCCGATTTGGGCCGGATCCCCGAGGCGAAAATCGCCTGCATCATTCCGACCTTTAAAAGGCCTCAGGGCCTGCTGAAGGCGATCGATTCGATCCTGGCTCAGGAGCGCCAGGATTTCGTCATTGTTGTGGTCGACGACGGTGCCGGCCTTCCCCCGTTGCCCGCCGACCCTCGCCTTTTCGCGGTCTCGCTATCTCGCAATTCCGCGGTGCTTGGTATTGTGCGGAATGTCGGCATCCGGCTGTCCCGATCGGAATATGTCGCCTTCCTCGATGATGACAATGTCTGGACGCCACGGCACCTCTCGGTCGCCGTTGACAGTCTCGAAAGAGGCGCCGATCTCGTATACACCGCCGTGCGGCGCACACGGCCAGATGGGTCGGAGTTGGACGTCCTTTCAAAACCGTTCGACCGGAAGCGTTTTTCTGATGAGACGTCATGGGTGGACGCGAACTCGATTGTTCTGCGGAGAACCTCGTGTCCTCCGTTCAGTCGCCTGCCGCGAACCCGCGCAACGCTTCCCAAAGAGGACTGGGAGTTTGTCTGGCGTGCAAGCCGGCGCGCCAATGTCGTCCATGTTCCAGAAGTCACGGTGGAATATTTGGTAAATCCCGGCAGCTACTATACGTCTTGGAAACCGCAGAGCCAGTGAGATCGCGGGGGGGCGCCAGCATTGCGCCGCTGGCGCCTCACCATTTTAACATGGAGCTCAAACGCTGCCGCGCGCTCTTCTTTAAGATTGCGACAGGGCCGAGCTTTGGTTTGGCCGCGCCACTGGCATTGCCGCGCTCATAGTCCGCGCCCCACAGAACCGGATGGTAGATCATCGGGCTGGATGTGGTAGGTGCAAAGGTCTCTCCTCGCACGGGGGTGTGAAGAGACAGTGTCTTGTTGTCATAAAAGATCTGTCCGAAATCGTTGAAATCTGCGCATCTGAAGTCGCTATTGCTTAAGGTGGTCGCGACGAAACCTTCATCGTTTGGACACAACTTGCGGCGCTGGGAAATCCTGGCTTGCTCGACGCGCTTGGCGAGCAGCCGGTCAATGGCGCGCGCCGACAGCCGAACGATACCGAATGTGCACCGGAAGGTAAGTATATCGCGCCCAGATGCGTTGAAATACCAATCCCAATCAGGGTTGGCGCGACGATAGTTGCAAGCCAGGAAATCAATCTGCGGCTGGTTTTCAAAGGTTTGGAAGAACGCCGTTGGTTGTCCGCCTGCAATCCTGATGTCGTGCTCGAGCAGCCAGAAGTACGGAATCTCTGGAAAACGCTGGCGAGCCAGATAGATGCCGTAGTCGCCGCAGCGCCAAGCAAAGTCGGATGGGCAATACAGACCTAGGGCCGAACAAGCATCTGCCGTCAGCATTATTGTCGGCCGCGATGTGGGAATTTTCACAGGGTTGCGCCCGTCAACGACGAACGCGACTTCCTGGCCACTAGCCGTTGCCAACTCGTCGGCCATGGCGACGGTCGCTTCGCTCAGTGTTGTAGCCCGAACGAGTATCAGACGATCCAAGCCCCCCCGGTTGGCAGAGTCAACATAGCATCTTACCCAACGAGCAGCAAAGCTTTGTTGTCAGCGTGGCAAACACGGGGTCCACATATTGATCGTCAGAAACTTCGATCGTTTTCGCAAGCTCGACCGACTATGCCCCACACGCCCCGGGGGCCCGCGACCTGTGTTCGATCATCGCGGTCAGAACTTGCGGCCGATAAAAAGTGTTTCGCCTGGGATCAGACCATGCTGTACGACCTCCGGTCCGATCGGCGAGAAGGCCTCGAGCGCAAAGCCGGCCTCGACGAATTCCCCGCGTATCAAGGCGCCAAAGCGCCGCCGGTGATTTTCCTTGCCGAAATGCAGGCCGCGACCTCGCGGGGGCTGAATCTGAGGCGCCTCATAATCATGCGGCCAGGCCTTCACTACGGGAAACAGCGCTAAAAGGATGCCGCCGGGCGCCAGAACGCGAAGAGCTCTTTCAGAGCCTTGCGGCGATCGACATGTTGCAGCACATGAGGACAGATGATGAGGTCCCAGCTTGCGTCGGGCTGGTCTATGCTCTCGATACTATCAACTGCCGGTGTTTTGGTTGATCTGGGGTGAAGGCTGGGGATATGGTGCGCCGATGCGCGCGTCTTATGATGGTGGCACGCCGGAAGATCGGGAATACGACAGGGATGCTTTAGGCAATCCATTGCTTCCTATTCTTCGCGGCGATTGCGGTGATGGGGATGGCCATCATGATTCCTGCTAATCGCTGAACGATAGTTGGGTCGCTGGTGATAAATATCAAAAGCTTGGTGTCAGCCAAATGGGACCGCAGTACTCGTAGCGGCCTGCATAATTGGTGGGATAGCGCCTATCTACGGCACTACATCAGCGAGCAGATTTGCGGTGAACCAGGACAGGAGTACGGCGTCCTTATTGCGCTCCAAAAGCACCTTGCCGGAAGACGATTATCGCGCGGAATTTCTGTCGGATGCGGCAATACTTGGAAGGAAGCGTTTTTGCTCAAGAACGATATAGTTGAGCACTTTGATCTGTATGAGTTATCCCCGCTTTTGGTCAAGGCTGGCAAGGAAGCTCTAGCCATAAACAACCTTCCAGAACGGGGCAGGTTCATCACCGGCAGCCCCTTCGATCTTCCGGCGCGGCCGATTTATGACCTAATTTATTGGGATCACTCCCTGCATCACATGTCAGATGTGCACGAGGCGCTCGAATGGTGCAGAGCCTCCCTTATTCCTGGCGGCGTCATCTGCATCAATGACTATGTGGGACCACCAAGGCTCCAATGGACAGAGCGCGAGGTTAAAGCCGTAAATGCTTATCTGACCGGCCTAGAAAAGAAGCACGGGGCGTCAATTCCAAAAGCAACCAAAGGAAACTCGGTGCGGCGCTTGCGACAGATGATCAAAGACCCATCGGAAGCCCCGCAAAGCCATCTGATAGAAAGTGCCGCACGTGATATCTTTGGGTTAGCCCTGAGGCCGTTAGGGGGCGCAATGCTCAATATCTGCGGGCCATTGGTGATGAACATGGCGACTTTGCCCGAAGACCTTATTGAGGATTTTGCCGTAGCCGACCAACAATGCCTTAAGGACGGTATCTATCATTTCGCGTTTGGAATCTGGCAGTCTCCTTAGTTGTGCGTGCATCGCCAACCTCCAAGGGCCCGCGCCCGATCATGCAGTCATAATTTGCGGCCGATAAAGAGCGTTTCGCCCGGGATCAGACCATAGCGAACCACCTCTGGTCCGATGGGTGAGAAGGTATCGAGGGCAAAGCCCGCTCGGGTAAATTCGCCACGTACCGAAGCGCCGAAGCGTCTCACGTGATTTTCCTTGCCGAAATGCAGACCGCGCTCGCGGGGACGCTGAATCTGCGGCGCCTCGTAATCGTGGGGCCAGGCCTCCACGACGGGAAACAGCGCCAAAAGGATGCCGCCGGGCGCCAGAATGCGAAAGAGCTCTTTCAGAGCTTTGCGGTGATCGACATGTTCCAGCACATGCGAGCAGATGATGAGGTCCCAGCTTGCGTCGGGCTGATCGATGTTTTCGATATTCAGGCGCAAATCGACGCCCTTGGCGTACAAATCGGCGGTGCGATAAACGCCGGCGCGTGGCTCGACATACCGGCGCACATTGTCTTCCGGCGCGAAGTGAAGCAGCCGGGTGCCGGCATTCAGCATCTTTTTATCTTCAAGCGCCAATCTGAGCAGGCGGTTGCGCGGCAGCGATCCGCAACGCGGGCATATCGCGTCATAGGTGAAAATGTCGGGAAAATGAATCTCAGCCAGAAATTTCCCGCGATAGCCACACATCACGCAGTCGCGTGGTTCAAATCCATAGACCCGTCGCGCCAGTGCAATCAGTTTTCGGGTGGCGCGAAGCCGGTTCCAGGTCGCCGGAAACCGCCTTTTAAGGAGGGTTTTAATCGCCACTCAGGATTCGCATCCAGCTGGGCATTCGGGTTCACGAAAGCCGATTCGGTCCTGTGTCGCCAGAGCCGAGCTCATGAGACGCAACTGAGATTTGTTTTGAACCTTAAGGCGCAATGGCTGCATCCAGCCAGCCTAGCACTCCGAATTTTGACAGGGCAAGCGTGGGATTTGTCGATAAATCGCCGCGCACTCCGCAATGAAAAAAGATCCTTCGATTCCGCGCAAGGCCCCTCAGCGGAGCCAACGGGTCCGTTTCGGCGCGCGCCTTGTGAGAAGGCTGCCGACGGTCACCGCCTTCAGTCCAAGCCTGGCCGCCTCGCCGAGGACCAGATCGGTCACATGGGCGCGGTCGAGCGCCGGACGGGGTTCATCCGGGCCGAGCTCAAGGCCATCGTGCAAGAGGATGATGTCGCCGCCGTGCAGGTCCTTCGTCACCAGCCCCGCCGAGTGTTCAGGGGTCTGCTCGATCCAGTCATTCCCTTGGCGGCTCCAACCGATGACCACGAGATTGAGCAGGCGCGCAAATAGATAAGTGACGCGGTTCTGGCTGCCGTAAGGGGGCCTGAATAACGAGATGGGGCCAGCCAGCTCGGAAAGGTCTCGTTTGGCCTTCCGCATCCGGCGGAACGCCGTGGCCTTTGGAAGATCGGTTATCCGATCATGCCGGTCGAAGTGCAGGCCAATCTCGTGACCTTCGTCCAGGATGCGACGGAGCAGTGCGGGCCTCTCCCGCGCATGATCGACCAGGACGAAGAAGGTGGCCTTCGCGCCATGCCGGCCCAGCACGTCGAGCACGCGCGGAGTCACGTCCAAGTCAGGACCATCATCGAACGTCAACGCCACTGTCCCGGCAGATCCGAACGCGCCCACCACCGTGCCGACAGGCAGCAACAGGGCGCACTTGATCCTCTGCGCGATCTCCGTATCCGGGAACAGCCCTTTCCGCGTCACGGTCGCTGCACGCGCCTCGGCGTCTGTGCCTCCGCTTCGACCTTTATTGGATGGGCTGGAACCGAACGCATGAGGGTTGAGCGCTTCTCTTCTATGTCAAGCTAGTTTGCCATGGCCGAGGCTTTCCCGGCCATAACAATTTGGAGGGCTCCGGCCATTTGAAGCCTATAATGCCGAGGCCGGGGCTGCTGCCTCGAGACTGCGACAAGCGTTTTGGGCTGACCCAGGGAAGCGGCGTATTCGCCGTCACCTGTTATCACGCGAGCTTCCTGGCCTCGTTTGCATCGTGGTTCCGACGGCAACGGTTTCGAGGCGGTTAATTGCGCGCAGGACTGGAGGCTTGATTTGGCCCTTGCATCTGGACTTCAATATTCTGGAGCCATCCGTGATGCGGTCGAAGCAGGGCATAGATTTTGAGTGGGCAGCCGCAAGCCGGCCAGCCATGCGTTGAGGACCTTATCCGATGCCGCGGAGCGATCGAACATGCATCTTCACCACGCCCGGCGAGATCCCGCAGGGCCTTTTTGGTGGAGTGTTCTTATTCGCGTTCGAGATGCTTCCATACCTTCAATCCAACAGGATGCGTCCTGCGTGGTCTGTCACCTCAAAGCTTTACGGCAGCGAGCCCGATTTTGAGGTCATCCCCGGCTTGTTGGACTTGGCATACAAGGCGCCGGAAGACATCGAGACCAGAATCAATTTGTTGGAACTCAAGCAAGATCGGCCATTTGCGCTGGGTAACGACTGGCACAAGCTAAACCGGCTTTGGTCGGAATATTTTTGCGTGCCCAACAGGATTGAGCAGGCCGTTCGGAGCCTCGGGGATCTGAGCAAGACGCTGGGCGTTCATTATCGCGGCACAGATAAAAACACGACCGGGTGGGACAGCAATCCTGTCAGTTTTGAAGACTTTACAGTGATTATAAAGGATCTGCTGCGACGGAAGCCGGCATTAAAACAGGTTTTTCTCGCAACGGATGAAGCAGCGTTCGTCACGTATCTCAGCAGCAATCTCGATGTCCCGGTCGCGGGTTTTGGAGCCGGCCGCCACCATTTGGAACAGAAGACGGAGGAAGAGCGTACGATCGAAGCTGATCGCGCCCTTATCGATTGCCTGGCTTTGTCCCGTTGCGCAACAGTCCTTAACACCTCGTCGGCACTCTCCGCTTTCTCCAAGGTTCTTCAGCCCGACCTGGAAATCTACCGATGTGCCGCAAGCAAGATGTTTGCCGACATACCTTATTTCCCGATCGCCTATATCCCGCGTTATGATTCGGACGATGTGGCGGTCGCAGAAGTCCTTACCCGGACGATGGCAAACGATTGGCTGTCAAATCCTGCTGCCCGGCGGTTCCGGAAAAAATTCGTATTCAAATCAAGGGCTCCGCTTCGGGCGTTTTTTCGGCGAATGCGCAAGGGGTTCCGGAACCTGCGGCCTATTGGTGTCTGATACGTCGCGCGACGGGGCGTTGGCGGTCTGGACTGCGGTAAGGTTGAACCTGATTGCGGCGAGCTGCAATCAGGCCCAGGAGCGCGCCTAGCATCATGAATACGACCGGATGATTGTCTTGCTGGCTGAATACGAATTTGGCGACCATGAAAGCGACAAAAGACGCCGTAATAGGAAGCAGAAACGACTGGTCTTCGTTCCCCGTCCTATCTGTCAGATAGCGCCTCGAGCCCTCGTACATCGCGATCGCGAAAATGCCGTAATAAGTGATGAAACCAAGGATCCCATACTCGATGGCTACGGAGAGAAAATAGGAATCAATGGTGATATAATCAGACACATTAGTGATCGTGACGGCCGCCTGCCCAATTCCATAGCCGAACGGCCATTTCAAAATCTTGGCTATGCCAACGTGCATCTGTTCGATGCGGGCCTGTGTGCTTGCGGTATGCGACGCATCGCCCATTATCGTTATGTAAAAACGATGAGATGCCGCCATCATCAAACCGACGGTCCCGATCGCGGCGGGATAGAAAAAGAAAGTTGCCGCGGCGATCAAGCTGGCCTTGTTTCGCCGCCAGTGCCTGAAAGCGGCCATCAAACAGTAGACGGAGAAGGCGGCCAGCGCGCCGATCATTCCCAATTTGGAACCGCTCAGAAAATCAGCGTAAACGATCAGTGGAATCGACACGCAGGCCGCCAGCCTCAGCTTCGTTGGCCAGCGGGGTGTACAAAAGTGCAAGGCGAATGGAAGCGTCAGCGCAAGGTATTCTGCCAGACCCAAGGGCGTACTGAATGTAGCTTCTGCGCGGTATATATTTGTGTAGGCGCGCATATGAGCGGCCAGAATTTCTTGGACGGCATCATCGTTTATCTTCAGAAAGCTGGGAATATGCCCAGCCCAGGGCAACCTGCTGATACGATGCTCCCATATGGCTATAATGCTGACGAATACGGCCATAGCCCAAAGTATGAGGGCCCAGCGTTTGATCTGGCCCGGCCGCGAGAACAGGTAAGCAGCGGCGAAAAATGCGGCGGTCCAGGTTGTCTGGGCGACGATGAACTTCTGGACAGAAGCGGAGATGTTTTTCGATTCTCCGATCGAAACCAGCTGTATGAGAATGAAAATGCACCACAGTGTGGGAATTGCAGATACCGCGCGCAATGAGCGGCCCGTATCGGCGCGGAATTGAGGCGAGATGGAGCAGCAGATGAGCAAAAGTAGCGCCATCGGAAAGGACGTCAGTCTTATCAGCGTTATCCATGGCAGGCCTGGTAACGCAATCGCGAGATAATTGGGCCAGCAGATGAGGACAATGAAGAAGGCGTAGAAAAACCAGCTGAGCTGCTTTGTTGGCGCCGAGTTGACGTCAGGAAGCGCCCAGATCGCCAGGAGCATGACGAAAATCACGGGCATGGCGAGGAAAGCGATGTAATACGGCGCGAGGACGGAAAAAAAGAAGCCATAAATAAAGCAGAACAGCATCAAGGCTATGACGCCGAAGATGCGCCTCAGCGTATGCCGCTTCAAGGAATGGTACTGCGCCAATGCTGGAAGCCGCGTCTCCGGAGAAGCGGATTTCCGGCTTAGCCAGGTCCGCCAACGCGGCATGACTTGTTCAATGTCGCCTGTCGTCATCCAATTTCAGCTGCTTTGGTCCGAACATCCGGCAGAAGCCAGGATATCGGGAGGAAAGGGGCTGAAGCAAGCTTAACACTTTCGCGAGGCGTCCGGAATTGCTTCAACTCGGAGATGACTGCTTTCCTTGAAGTCCAGCCGCTTCAGCCTGAAGCTGAACCGCTATCTCAAATGACTCCTCCAGGATTCCCCATTTCAGAGTCCGGATGTTGGTTCTTATGACGCGAGCCGGGTTCCCGCCCACAAGCGTATTGGGCGCGACATCTCTGGTTACCACTGAACCAGTTGCCACAATGGAATTATCACCGACGCGGATGCCAGGAAGGATAATGGCGTGCGCGCCGATGAAGCAGTTTTTACCTATGTATGTATCAGTGTGGATAACACGCGCCAGATCGTGTGAGAGAATAACGGCGCCGAAGGCCACCAGCGTACCTTCCCCTATATGGATGCCACGCGGATTCGTGCGATCTAGGTGGGCCTTGAGGGATATCTGTGTATCCGGATGAATATCCATGCCTAGCCTGCGCAAATACAGGCAACGGAGACGGAGCAACAAGCGTCTCATCGCAAGAGACAGGCGACGAATCGGGCTCTTTCGATCCGGGGCGCGCCGTCGGGTTCTTGCGGGGGAATTGGGGGATTGAGCGATTTCTTCCATACTGTGCGATCACCGTATGTGTTCAGGACTTTGATTGGCCATTCTATTGCTGGGTGGTTTCGACGAACCAAACCGGCTCAAGCGTCGAGGTCATAGAACTCACCCGGTCCATCGGAAGGTATACGGACCCGCCACCGCTCGTGCCGCCTTTCCAGCTCACCGTTAAGAAAGCTGGACAGTGCTTCCACGGAATGGACCCCGCTATAGAGGTCAATCAACTGCCGGATCATCGTCTGGCGGCGTTCACTTTCCTCCGCGGATTGTGTGTTAACCGGTATGGCGCGCGTGTGAGTGGCAGCGGACGTGACAGCTGCTTGTGACGTCCGGCGCTTTCGCAGCTCGACGACAATCAGGGTCAGCAAGGCGCCAAACGCCATAGCCAGAAGGAAGGCAGAGACGGTCAGGACCGTCGGCTGTTGGAAGATGTTGCCTGCGAGTTCCACCGCCAGATACCTTCATTCCAAGAGCGGCCTAAAGGCCGGCTGCAAATTTTCAGACGATGAAAAGTGATTTTTTGCAGAAGTCCGCCGCCCCGTACATCACACGTCCCGCCGGCGACACAGAAAAGGCTTAAACAACTTCAGAATGCTTATCCAGACGCACGCCCCCGCCCCGACATTAACCATCACCGCCTGCAGCCCCTCTTCGCGCTTATGATCTAACCACTTGAATATACTCATGAATCGTGAAACATTTTGGCCGGCGCCAAAACCCCGATCGTGCCGGTGGCTGTTTCAGTCCGGAAATCTTGCGAGAAAGTGCTGGCATGAGTGAAGTGGCATCGGCCGGACGGCGCGGCATTATCCTGGCGGGGGGCGCCGGAAGCCGTCTGTTTCCCATGACCAAGAGCATCAGCAAGCAGCTTATGCCGGTCTATGACAAACCGATGATCTACTATCCCATATCTACGCTGATGCTGGCTGGCATTCGCGAAATGCTGATCATTACGACGCCGCGGGACAAAGACAGTTTTGTCGAACTTCTGGGCGATGGATCGCAATGGGGGTTACGGCTTCAGTATGCCATTCAACCGGAGCCGGGTGGTCTGGCACAGGCGTTCCTGATCGGCGAAGAGTTCCTTGATGGTCGTCCATCAGCCTTGATCCTGGGCGACAACATCTTTTACGGCGAAGGATTGGGAAAAGTGCTAGTGAGCGCAAATCGCAATATCACCGGCGCTACTGTTTTTGCTTATCATGTTTCAGACCCCAGGCAGTATGGTGTTATCTCGTTTGATGCTGACAGCAAGCCAAACGCCATCGAGGAAAAGCCCGCTAAGCCGAAATCGCATTGGGCGGTCACTGGCCTATATTTTTACGATCGCAAGGTCGTGGATTTTGCAAAAGCAATCCGGCCCTCGGCGCGCGGAGAGCTTGAGATAACAGATGTTAATCGCCTCTATCTGGAAGCGGGCGAAATGCAGGTTGAGTTGATGGGCCGGGGTTTTGCCTGGCTTGATACGGGAACGCATGATTCCCTTATGGACGCGGCTTTGTATGTCCGCATTCTGGAGCAGCGACAGGGATTCAAGATTGCCTGCCCCGAGGAGATCGCCTGGCGTATGGGATATATCTCGACCGGGCAGTTGCGCGAGATCGCCGAGCCCCTGGTGAAAAGCGGCTATGGCGAATATCTGCTCAACCTGTTGCGCGATTTGAGCACCGCGTCATAACCACCCCCAGTACTTCGGAATGACATGAAAATCATTGAAACCGATATCCCGGACCTGAAAATCATTGAACCGAAAGTGTTCTCTGACGACCGAGGCTATTTTCTGGAGACTTGGAATGCCCAGAGTTTCAGTCAGGCGGGCCTGAACTGGACCTTCGTCCAGGACAACCAGTCCAGATCGCATCGCAACGTGCTTCGAGGCCTGCACTATCAGATCCAGGCGCCACAGGCGAAGCTGGTGAGGGTCGTGACGGGGGCCATCTATGATGTTGCTGTTGACCTGCGCCGTGGTTCACCGACTTTTGGCCGTTGGGCCGGGGCGGAGTTGTCGGAAACCAACCACCGGATGATGTTGATTCCCACCGGATTTGCCCACGGCTTTCTGGCGCTGACGGATGGAACGCAGCTGGTTTACAAGTGCACGGATTTCTATGCCTCTCAGCATGAGCGGACGATCATGTGGAACGATCCGAATCTGGCCATTGCCTGGCCGCTGGCCGCCGGCGAGCAGCCCATCGTATCGTCAAAGGACGCCATGGGTCGGGGCTTGAAAGAAGCGGACGTTTTTGCATGAAAGTTTTGTTGCTTGGCAGCACCGGCCAACTGGGCCTGGCCCTGCAGGCGACCAAGCCGGGACATGTGGCGCTTACAGTTGCGGGGCGCAGCCAGATTGATCTCGCCAATCCGGCGGCTGTCGAAGATTTTGTTTCCAACATCAAGGCAGATCTCATCGTCAATGCGGCCGCCTATACGGCCGTGGACAAGGCCGAGAGCGAAGAAGAACTCGCGTACAAAATAAATGCGCACAGCGTCGGCGTCATGGCCGCGGCGACCGCTCGTATGGGCGCGCGCTTAATCCACGTTTCAACCGATTATGTTTTTGATGGACGCAAGGCCGGCCTCTACGGCCCCGACGATGCGACATCGCCAATAGGGGCCTATGGGCGTTCAAAGCTGGCGGGGGAGAAGCTTGTGCTGTCTGGCTGCCCGGACAGCCTGATCGTGCGGACGGCCTGGCTGTACAGCGAACATGGCAGCAATTTTGTAAAGACTATGCTGCGGCTGATGTCTTCGCATCCCCAGGTGAGGGTGGTTGCGGATCAGGTCGGGACACCGACTTATGCTCGGTCCCTGGCACAGGCATTGTGGCGCCTGGTCGAGACCGATCATCGGGGGATTTTGCATTTCACCGATAGTGGTGTGGCGTCCTGGTACGATTTTGCCTGCGCCATTCAGGAACTATCCTTGCAACGCGGTCTGTTGACAGATCGTGTGCCGGTGCTGCCGATCTCTACCGCGGATTTTCCGACGCCCGCCAAACGGCCAGGATTGACCATCCTGGACAAGTCCAAGACCTGGGCCATCCTGGGCGGTCCTGGCGATCATTGGCGATCGACCTTGGGTCTGATGCTAGACCGGTATCGAGGCCCGTGACGTTTGCCGCTCAGGGCGCGGGCTTGGGGTCTGCTTGCGGTTTTGGCAGGGCGGCGGCGATGCCAACCATGGACTTGCCGAGGTCCTGCATCTCCTTCTCGCACCGGCCCGTTTCGTTAAGGAATTCCGCAGCGGACATCCGGCCGAAGGCTTCGGCGGTGGCTGATGGCAGATCGAGGTCCGGCTTGGCTGCGGTGACACGCCCCAGGTAGTAGTAGCCACCAATATACGATTCCAGCTGATGCCGCGGGTCGTGCAGCTGGTTGATCTTTGCCATGATGGCCAGGCAGCGCAGGTCCGCGGCGCTGTCGCCGGCTTCCGCTGCTTGGGCGATGCTCGCTGTGCCCATAAGGACGGTCAGCAGGGATGTGAGGAGAGAAAGGCGCATAGGCCACCGTTCTGAAAGCCACCGTCGGCTAGTATCTACGCCGCGCGAGCCCGCGTATAGGCAGAAGCGTGGTTGGCCAGTTCCTGCCGACCAGGCCCAAAAAAAAGACCGCCCGAAGGCGGTCTTTTCACTTCAAGGATAGGTCGCTTAAGCGGCCACCGCGCTCCGGCGGCGACCATTGCGCAGCATGAAGCCGATAAAGCCAAAGCCCAGGATCATCATCGCCCAAGTCTGCGGCTCAGGAACTCCGCTGATCGTGGCGGCAAAATTGTCGAACTCAAACGCAGGCGCGAAGGAGCTGAACACGATCTGGTTCACCTGATCGGACGCATCGAAGGTGAAGAAGAAGCGACGATTGGCTTCGTCACCGGTCTTGCTTCCATCGGAGACCGCACCATCGCCCACGATTGCAGCCAGCTCAGTACCAGTGAGGGCAGCGCCGATCTGGGTGCCATTATGGAAGAACGAGATCATATTGTAGTCGTCGAGCGAACCGATGTAGGCGCTGAACGTCAGAAACTCATATCCAGGCTTGGTGGCAAACACCGTGTCAGGCGTTCCCTGCGAGGCGGTGCCAAACGTGCCGGTACCGGCAGCGCCATAGTTGGTCGCATCACCCAACGGAGCGGCCGCGTTTGCCGAAGTGCCTGTGAAAGTGCCACCGCCCGTATAGGAGAAATGCGTGGTATCGTCGCCGGCACCACCCTCGAAATCCCAAACAGGATTGCTGGGCGCAAGAAGGCCGCTAACACCTCCAGTAGGGGAGGTAATGACGGTCGCGGCTGATGCCGCAGTCGTCAATGCCGCAAGTGCAACAGCTGCAAGCGCCAATTTCGCAAAACCACGCATGAGGGACTCCCCTGAATATCGAGGCGTAAACGTAGCAGACCAATATCGAGTTGCAATGTAAATTTGAGCCTAATCCGCTGTTAACCATAAATTTTTTGCGACCGGCCCGAGGAAGATTTTCTTTATGGTTACTTAGGGTTGCGTGGGACCCGCGCCCCCAGGGGAGAGGACATGATATTTGATGCTGCGGTGCATAAGGATGCCGATATGGCGTGCGGCCTTCGCACCGGGCGGTTCACGGCACTTTTTTTGAAAAACTACAGCACAAACAAACCCTTACGAAAAATCCCTGTGCCCTCGGACTTGGTTGGGAGCCCTTCCGCTGAAGCCGGCAGACAGCTTTACCTCTTCCACCGCGCGCGATCTGCGGGACGAGCCCTGTCCCAGCCTGGTGAGCTCCAACAAGCCGCGGAAGCCCCATCGATAAGGGGGCCGGCGCTGATTTGCCCTTGAATTTGAGGAGCCGGGTGGCCGCACGATTGCGGAATATCTTTGATGAGGCGGACCGGGATTGGACAACCCATTCCCCAGCGGGGCGCCTTTCTGAGAGGCTACCGGCCTGAATTTCAGAATGAGTGGTTGTCGGAGTTGCGCCCGAACTGGGCGCGGAGCCGCGACGCTAATCGCCGTGGTGCAGCCGGCTATGTTTTGCAGTCTCGCCAAGCAAGAGCTTCAGATGCTTGACCAGCGCAACAGGGTCGGTCGTCGCGCAAACCGGCTTGAGAGATCGCGCGGCCTTCAAGGCAAGAGCCAATTCTTCGGGTGAGTTCGCCGGCGTTATGAGACCGCGCGCAGCAAAGGCGTTGGTGATTTCCCGTTGATGATTGTCGTAATGTTCGCCTCTTTCCAGCCTTCTGGGGACGACGATGGTGCGGCAGCCTTCGCGCAAAGCGGTAACGACCGACCCTGTGCCGCCATGACAGACGACGATGTCGGCCTCCCGGACATAAGATTTGACCTGGTCGTAAGAGAGCGTCTCGAAGGACTGGAGTCCGGGCGGGGTCAGGCCGCCAATGCCGGTCTGGAAGACCACGTCTTCAAAGATCTCGCCTTCTTCCTTTAATTTGGCGACCATCTCCACAAGCCGGTCAAACGGGAATGTCACCCCGACCGTGGCGAACAGGAGCCGCTTTTTGTCGGGGCGGGGTTGATCCAGGATTTTCAGCGGGTCGAATACCGCGGCAGCCGGAAAAGTCTTCGTCAATGCGCTGGACTGCACAATGATATCGCTCGCGAAAAGCGCGCTGGCCCGGGCAAATGTGGAGGGCGTATCGAAACGGGCAAAAGTCTCGATCAGGATGAACTTTGCCCCAAGCAGCCGGCACCAGACCATAAAGAAAAAGACAGAGCCGGCGCCGGTACTGACGACCACGTCCGGCCGCAGCTTTATGGCCAGCAGAATGGACTGCCAAAGGTTTTTCAGGCCCGACCAGATCGCGCGCAAAATGCCGTCGCGGCGAATTTGGCCGATCGCAAAATGAGGCAGGAAATGAACAGGATGTCGCTGGACAATGCTCCGCGACAGGGCGGTATCTTCCGACACGAAAACATAATGATGGGGGGACCAGGCTTCTTCCAGATCCAGGAGTTGGCGAATATGGCCGCCGCCCGACGCCGCCAGACAGAGGCGCAATCGTCCCTTGCCGGCGGAATGGCCGGCCTGCATGTCGTCTTTCAAGTCGACCATATTCATAAGGCGCCTGCACCAAAGACGGCGAAAGACCCGTTCTGCCCCATATGCAAGCAGCATGCCTCCAGCCTGTGCCTCAATGGTTAACCGCTAACCACTTGTCCGGGTTTGAGTTATGGTAGGGATGCTTTGTGGTAATTCCGTGATGAACTCGGTTGGAGCGTGTTCTGAAATTCCCATCTCTTTTTTTAGCCGTATTATCGGTCGCTGTCGGCGTGTCTGGATGTCACTCCAAGACAGCTAAAGCACCTTCTGGTCAAGTTGTTGCGACCGTAAACGGTCGGGAGATCACGCAGCGCGAACTCCAGATCGAAATGGCTGGTACGACAGCGACTACTCCTGCCGCCCAAAAGGCGCAACAGCAGGCTGCACTCGATCGCATCATCAGACGCGTCATACTTTCAAATGCGGCCACTGTCCAAGGACTGGATAAACAGCCGAATTTTGCGATGCTGAGTGAACGGGCAACGCAGACGCTGTTGATCCAGCTCTTGGAGACCCAGGTGGCGGCCAGTGTTCCGGCGCCTTCCAATGAGGAAGTATCGCAATTTATCCAGACAAATCCGAACATTTTCGCGGAGCGAAAATTGATGGATGTTGACCAAATCCGCGCTCCGACCCCCAGGGATCCGAAGATTGTCGCGGGAATGAAGCCGCTGAAGACCCTGGATGAGGTTGCGGCTTTTTTGACTCAGAACCAGATTCCGTTTCAGCGCGGCACCAATGTCATGGACACCGTGGGCCAAGACCCCAGGCTGGTAAATGCGATCCTGGCTTTACCGCCGCAGGAAGTGTTCATCATTTCGTCGGGAAACGAAATCATGATGAGCCAAATCCGCGCGAGCCGCATTCAACCCTTTACGGGGCCAGATGCCGTGCGATACGCGAGCAATCTCTTGCGGCAGCAGCACATCCGCGAGGCCGTTACCAGAAGGGTAGAAAGACTGGTAACGGATGGAAAAAAGGCGGTCGTGATCAACAAGGACTTCGGACCTAGCCCTTCCCGTCCGGCTGCCGCGCGTCGCGCCCTTTAGCGATCACGTTCTTCGCACCTGCGGTCGCATCGCCCGAGACTGTCGGGTATTATTGTTGATTCGTGGCTGGCCATGAAAATATCAACCATAGCGCCTGCAGGGATTTTGCAATGTTGATTAGGAATGTGATCCTATCGTCGTGCGCGCTATTGGGGTCGTTGGCGCCTGGGTGGGCAAGACCTGGGGTTCCGACTCCGGAAACGCCGCCTGTGACCGTGATGTTTTCTGGGACCTATTACAGCAACATCGCCGACACGTCTGCCGCATTGGCGGCCGCGCGCGGGTTGAAGCGTTCTGATGTCCTTTATGCCCCTGAGCTGAATCTCAATTTGGTCCATGCGGAGGGCGGCCTTTCTCTCTTTCTGACGGGCCAGGCGGGATACGATATCCACCAAAGAAATTCTATTTTGGACCGGGAGCGGTTGAACCTGCAGGCCGGTGCGGATGCCCAACTTGAAGGCTGTGTCGCAACGCCCTCCGGAGGTTACTCACGATTTCAAAGTGACCTCGCCGACCTGAGCGTGGTGACGACCAAAAACACGCAAACGCTGGTCACGGGCGAACTTGACGTGACCTGCAATCAATCAGGACGTCTGGTGCCATCCGCGTCATTCACCCAAAGCTGGTCGACCGATACGGCGCAACCCTACAAACCGTCCGATTTTCGCAGCACCGCCGGCAACGGAAGCCTGGCTTATAAAGCAGGAACGATCGGGGACTTCTCGCTCACCGGACAATATACGGAGACACTCTATCCGCATCGCGCCATCATCGGGAGCAGCGGTCTTCAGTCAGATGGTTACGATAACTATTCCGTCGGTCTTCACTATCAGCGCCCGATTGGTGGAAGCCTGGAATTTGCAGCCTCACTGGCGCAGTCTTGGATCTCATATCGGGGCATCGGCAATAATTTCAGCGGCATCACCTACGACGCCTCGCTGACCTACCACGCCAGCCCACGACTTAACCTTTCTGTCGTCGCAAGCCGGCAAACGCTGCCCACGAATTACCTGAACGCGGCCTATTCCGTGGCGGAAGCCTATTCGGCCAACGCTAGTTACCGGCTATCCGCCCGTCTTTCCGCCAGCATTGGCGCGGCCTTGACCCACAGCAACTACTCGGGCGCCGCTCTGTTGAATGGCATTGATCTGACTAACCAAACCTATCATTCCTTCAATGGTTCCCTGAGCTATACCCTGTCTCCGACTTTCACGGCTTCCTTGACGGCGGCGCAGGATCAACGGCATGCCGATGTGATAGGCTACTCCTATTCGGGAGCCCGTTTTGGCCTCTCCCTGTCAAAGAGCTTTTGAATCCAAGAGGACGTGTCATGAACTCTGGCAAGGTTCTGGTCATAGCGGCCGCCATGCTGTTGGCGGCTCTGGGATGCCATGAGGCCAATGCGCAACCGGCGCCGGTGGCGCCGCCGGCCATTGCGGCCCAACCGGCGCTCGCACCAGCCCAGCCGGCAGGCATGCCGGATCAGGCCTATATCCTCGGTCCCGAAGACGTGGTGCAGGTGGATGTTCTGGGGCGCACGGACTTCACGACCAGAACCAAGATCGGCGCCGATGGGAAGGTCCAGTTGCCTTTGCTTGGTGCTATTGCCGCTGCCGATCGGACGGTACTTCAATTTCGCGACCAGGTGAGAGACGCGCTCCAAAAAGGCGGGTTTTTCAACCGTCCCATCGTCGATGTTCAGGTCGCATCCTATGCCAGTCGATACGTCACGGTTTTGGGAGCGGTGGGCACTCCCGGATTGATACCGGTTGATCGGCCCTATCGCCTTTCGGAGATCATCGCGCGTGTCGGCGGTGTGCGGGACAGCGGGGCCGACCATGTGGTCCTGCGCACCAAAAGCGGGGAACGGAACTACACGGTTAAGGATTTGGCGACTGGCGATGAGAGCCTCGATCCCTATGTCCAACCTGGAGACAAGATTTTCGCGCCCAATGGCGATGTTTTTTATATCAAGGGTCAGGTGAAGGCGCCTGGCACCTACATCTTGTTACCCCATATGACTCTGACCATGGCCCTTGCGCGTGGAGGCGGGATTACCGACCTGGGCAGCGATAGCCATATCAAAGTGGTCCGCAAAAATGTCGAAATGTCCCCCAAGGATCTAAATATAGAAATTCTCCCCGATGACGTTATTGATGTGGGAGAAGGTTGGTTCTAGCGACGTACTCGCGTCGGGAGATTACAAATGTCTTTATCGCAGTTCTGGCAAATCCTGTGGGCGCGAAAGCTGCTTGTCGTCGTGACGGCCCTATTCTGTCTGGCTGGCGGGCTTGTGGCGATCTCGATCGTGCCGCCTCGTTGGAGAGCGGAATCGCATGTCTATCTGAATCTGCTTAAGGCCGATCCCGTCACAGGTGAGTTCGTGGGACAGGTGGGCCGGGCCTATGTGGCGACCCAGATTGCACTTCTGTCCGATTATGGGGTTGCAGGGCTCGCCGTGGATAGGCTGGGCTGGCTGTCCGATCCCGATCTTATTGCGCAATATCAGCGGCGGCCTCCAACCGATTCCCGCGACTTTCGCCGCTGGCTTGCGCAACGGATCATGGACGGTACGCGCGCCGATCTCTTGGATGGCAGCAATATTCTCGACATTACCTACACCGGTCAAAGTCCCGAGGCCGCCAAAGCGATTGTTGCCGCGGTCACACAATCCTATCTGGATACGACCCTTGCCTCCCGCCGGTCGGAGGCAAACAAGAATGCCGATTGGTTTGCATTACAGTCGGTCAAGACCAAACAGACTTTGCTGGCGGCGCAAGCCGCCGTCGCCTCGTATGAGCGCGAGAACGGCATAGTCATGCGGGACGACAAGACCGATATTGACAGCGCACGTTTTGCGGCTCTTGCCAGCCAAAGCGACGCCGTAGCGCTCGGGGGTGGGGTTTCGGGAATTGATGCCCAGATCGCAGATGTCGACAGTTCCATTAAGCAAGCGGCGGAATCCTTGGGTCCCAATCATCCCCAGCTGGTTGCGCTGAGAGAAAAAAGAGCATCGTTGATGGCGCTGGCCGCTCAAGCCGGCTCTCCGCAAGCGGCGGGCGCGGGAATGTCGGCGCGCGTGGCAGCGGCAAAGGAAGCTGTTATTGGAAACCGCGACAAGCTGGCCCGGCTGGCGGTGCTGCAGAGCGAAGTCGATATTCGCAAGGATCAGTACGACAAGACCCTGGCGCGTGAAGCTGACTTCCGGCAGCAGGCCGCTGTCGTGGATCCGGGCGTCAGTGCGTTGGGGACGGCCTTTGTGCCCGATCAGCCGTCGTTTCCCAACAAGCCTCTGATCATCGGCGGCTCGCTGGGTCTCGGCCTGGTATTCGGCCTTTTGATCGCGTTGCTGGTCGAGCTGCTGGACCGCAGAGTTCGCAGTCCTGAAGACCTCAGTGCCGCCCTGGGCCTGCCGGTGCTGGCCGTTCTAAGACCTGCCGGCTGAGGTCACGTGCGGGACTTTCAGGTCATTGAGAACGACAGCGCCTCTCCACCGGCGAGGGTGAATTCCGTCATGGCGGTGAGCGGGGAAATCACGCAGTCGTCGGAATCCATCCGCGCGTTGCGCACCCACATCATGGCGCGGCATGTCAGCGCGGGTCATCGCGCGCTCGCGATATGTTCGACCACCCGGGGCAGCGGCTGTACATTTGTCGCCACGAATTTGGCGGTCGCGCTCTCGCAGATCGGGATCAATACGCTTTTGATCGACGCAGACCTGCGAAAGCCTGGGGTGGCGCGCGCGCTGGGCCGCCGGCCGGTCAAAGCCGATCTGCAGGCCGCCCTGTCCACGCCGGTCAATTTCAGTGACTGTATCGATAGAAACGTGCTGCCGAATCTGTCGGTCATGTTCTCGGCCGGCGGCGTGCGCAACGCCCAGGAGCTTTTGGCCAATCTGCGGTTTGAACGCCTGATGGATTTCTGCCTTCGGGAGTTTGAATCCACGATCGTGGACACGCCGCCCGCCAATATTTATTCGGATGCACGGCGCATCAGTACGGTCGTCGGGTATAGCCTGATCGTCGCCCGGCGCAACCGGACCCATCTTGATGACATCAAGACTCTGGTTGAGCAGTTGCACGGGGATCACGCCACGGTGATCGGCACGGTCCTCAACGACGCATAACGCCATGGTCGGACTGGATCAAACCGCTGAAGTCCGACCGAAAAACACCGGCTTTTCCTGGCCTCTGATGATTGGCCTGGGTGCGCTGAGTGTGCCTGCGGCACTCAGCCTTGGCAGCGAAATCTGGTCCAGCGACGCCGGCGCCCATGGTCCGCTGGTTATCGCGATCGCAGCGTGGCTGCTATGGCTGGAACGGTCCCAGCTGCAAACCCTCGGGCGCCCGGGCAACGCCTGGGTCGTGTGCTTCGCCCTGATTCCGGCGCTGTGCATGTACATCGCCGGAGAAGCCTTCGATTTCATCACCCTGGAGGCGCTTGGTCTCTATATCGTCGTGATGGCGGTCTTTTACTCGCTTTTCGGCGCCCGGGAGATCGCGCGGAACTGGTTCATCTTCGTCTACCTCCTGTTCGCTGTGCCGCCGCCGCGGTCATGGCTGGATGAGGTGACGTTCCCGCTGAAACAGTTTGTCTCGTCGCTGGCCGTCTCATTGCTGCAGCTCTGTGGCTTGCCGGTCAGCCGCCAAGGCGTCGTGCTATACGCCGCGCAGTATCAGTTCCTCGTGGAGGATGCCTGTTCGGGGCTGAACTCCATCATAGGGTTGATCGCCATCAGTCTGTTGTACATCTATCTGGCCCGGCGCAGCTCGTGGCGTTACGCCCTAATTCTCGCAGCACTAAGCATTCCGGTTGCAATTATCGCCAATGTCATCCGGATCATTATTCTGATTTTGCTGACGCTCTGGGCCGGCGATGCGGTGGCGCAGGGCTTCATGCACTTTGCTGCCGGTATTGTCCTCTTCGCGATTGCCCTTGGGCTTATTTTTCTCCTTGATTTCGCGCTGGTGTCTCTTTCACCTGCCCGGCGGGGTCGCGCATGACCAGCCGCCGCGAAGTCCTGATCGGCACGGCATGTGTTCTCAGCAGTGGCGCCGCCCTGGCGCTGAAGCCGCGGCGGAAAGTTTCCTTGCTGCCGGCCGACGCGAAACTGAGCGATATTTTGCCGCGCCAATTCAGCCGGTGGGATTCACGTGACGTCTCTGATCTCTATGCCCCGGACACTCCTGACAGTCTCCAGGCTCGGCTCTACGGAGAAACTGTCGCGCGTCTGTACACCGACCGCCAGTCGGGCGGCCAGATCTTGATGCTGATGGCGCATGGAGACAGCCAAAGCAATGAGCTGCAGCTGCACAGGCCTGAGGTCTGCTACCCTGCCTTTGGCTTTTCACTCACATCCAGCGCGCCTGTGGAGTTGAAGATCGGAAATGGCGTGACCCTGCCGGCAAGGCGATTGCTCGCCCAGTCAAACCGGGAAACCCAGACCGTGCTTTATTGGACGCGGTTGGGGGAATATTTCCCCGTCAGTGTCACCGAACAACGCCTGAACCGTCTGACCACCGCCATGCACCGTTATATTCCGGATGGGCTGCTCGCGCGGTTTTCGATGGATGAGACAGATGCAGGAAGCGCCTTTGCGGCGATTGTGGAATTCATTCCGGCCCTGATCGCGCAGATCGCGACCGACCGCCGAGACGTGTTTGTGGGCACGGCCCGGGCGCAACTCTTGGCGCTGGGAGGATCTGCCTGATCTCCTGCTAAAGCTCGACCCGATCAAAGGGTTTGAGGATGAAGAGGATATAGCCGACCACCGCAATTGTTAACGCGATGGCGGACCACTTTTGGTCGTTATTGCCCAGATAGTTGGCGGCGGCACAGCCAGCCGCAGGTGGCAAGTAGTAAATAGTCCGGTCGGAGGGACGGCTGGGCCCTGTAGAGCGGTGCAAGAACAGGATCGCGAGGGCACCGAATATGACGACGGTCACCCAATCATATATGGTACTCATGCTCCGTTCATTTCTTTCCAAATCAGCTGGGACTGCCGCTGCGTGCGTCAGCAGCGACCAGGAGACGGCAAAAATATGCGCGTCAGCGTAATTGTACCACATTACGATGATCTGCGGCGGCTGGATATCTGCCTTGCGGCTCTGGCAAGACAGACGGTCCCCCAAGCGGATTTCGACATCGTCGTGGCTGACAACAATTCCCCGCAGGGTCGCGAGGAGGTGGCGAAGGTTATTGCCGGCCGGGCCCGGCTGATCAGCATTGCGGAAAAGGGCGCGGGTCCGGCACGCAATGGCGGTGTGGCCGCATCGACCGGCGAGGTTTTAGCCTTTCTGGATTCGGACTGTGTACCTGAACCGCAATGGATCGCGGAGGGGCTGGCAGCTCTGGCCAAGCATGATGTGGTGGGAGGAAATGTGGGCATCTTCGTGGATGCCCCCGACCGATTGACCGCGGCAGAGGCATTCGAAATCATCTTCGCGTTTCAAGTCGAGCGGTACCTCGAACGCAAAGGCTTCGTGGTTTCAGCTAACCTGTTTTGCCGTCGTGATGTGTTCGATCGCGTCGGCGGATTTGCCACGGAAGTTTCAGAAGACGTCGATTGGTGTCATCGCGCGTCTGCGAAGAATTTCCGTATTGGATTCGCGCGAAAGGCCGCCGTAGGACATCCGGCGCGCCGCTCATGGGCCGAACTCAAACGCAAATGGTCCCGGATCAATTCCCAGACCTATATGCTGAAACAGAAAGGGCGCGTCGGGAAGCTGCTATGGGCCTTTAAATGCTTGCTGCTGCCAATCTCGGCGTTCGTCCATACCCCGCGCGTCTTGATGTCACACAAATTATCCGGGCGCCAGAAGCTCGCGGCGCTCGTTATCCTTTATCGTTTACGATTGTGGCGGGCGTGGGACTATGGCCGGCTTCTGGTGCTTGGCCCTTCTCTTGCCTGATTTGGCGGCTGTGATTTGGTCGGCGCGTTAACGGCTCTGTTTGAAGATCTGGATACACTCAGTTGCAAGGACAAGCGGTAGCAAAGTATCTGCATATCCGGTATTAATCATAAGATGCCTGCCATTTTATGCGTTATTTTCAATAGGTTAGTGTGGCGGCAAGTGGTGATTTTGTGACTTTGAGCAGCAAGTTGGCCGGCTGGATGGGCCTCGGAAGCCGGGAGTCCGCCAGCGACAAGGCGGGCGAGCCTTCCGACAATCAGGCGACCGCTCAGAGAAACTCTGCGGCTGGCGTTGGTGTCCCGTTCCCGCGCTTTCGCGCAACGGCCAGCGATCAACTTGGCTTGCAAGGTGACTCCGGTTTCGCACGGGCGCGCATGAAGCTGCTCGAATATTTTACGCCCTCCCAGCCGGTCAGCGACCGCAAACGGTTTGCGGGGCGGTCCGACGTTTTGAGCTCCGTCATTCGGGCCATCGAAGAACAGCGTCTGCATGTTGTCGTTTACGGGGAAAGAGGGCTGGGCAAGACGTCGGTCATGCACGTTCTTACCCAGGCGGCGCGCGAAGCCCGCTATCTCGTCGTCTATGTATCCTGCGGGGCCGATTCGAGTTTCGACGAAGTCTTCCGCACGGTGGCGGCCCACATTCCGATGCTGTTTCACAGCACCGTCGGTCCGACCTCCCCGGAAGTCGAAAAGGGCAAGACCTTGGCCGAACTGTTGCCCTCCACGCCAATTTCGCCACGCATGGCAAGCGATATGCTCGCCAAAGTGGTTGGCACACGCGTCGTCGTCGTGCTTGATGAATTCGACAGGTCGCATTCCAAGGAATTCCGCCAGAGCATTGCCGAGCTCATCAAGAATCTTTCCGATCGCCTGGTGCGCGTGCAACTGGTCCTCGCGGGCGTCGCCAGCAACCTGACCGAGCTTCTCGAGCATATTCCATCGATCCAGCGCAATATATTTGCTCTCCAGATGCCGTGGATGCCGCCGGCGGAAATTCGGGCGCTCATCAGAAACGGCGGGCAGATGTGCGGGTTGAGCTTCGATGAAGCATCGGAGAGCGCCATCGTTTCTACCGCCCATGGCTCGCCCTACCTCGCAACGCTTCTTGGTCACCACGCCGGCATGAGTGCGATCGATGGGCAACGGGTCCGCGTCGGGGTCTCCGATGTCAGTGCCGCCATAACGGCGGCCGCCGGCGAGTTTTATGGACGAATGTCAGGCAAAGTACGCGATCAGTTGAAGCACTATGTTGGCGACAACCCGGTCGATATTCTTGGAATCGTGGCCGGTGTTTCGCTGCTGTCGAGCGGTACTTTCCGTCTGGAAGATCTTTGGGCTGGTGCTGCGGGCGTCGGAGGCGCTGAGCGAGCTGATGCCGTCGTTGCGGATATGGTTCGTGTCGGTCTCCTGGTGGAAAGCAACTCCGAAGGGGCTCGCCGCTTTCGCTTTTTCGAGGACGGGATAGCTTCCTATCTATGGTTGCAGTCTGCGGCTCAGAAATTGCGTACGGAACAGAGGCCAGCTGCCGCTGCGACTGTTACGCTGGCGCAGAGCAAGAAGCTGATTTAAGTCAGCCTGCTAACGTTCCAGCCTTGGAATGCCGCGGCGTCCGAGCAGGCCGGAGAACCAGCCGGACAGGGCATAGGCAAATTGCCGTAAGGCGCCCTTGCGGAGATACCGCAGCGCCAGCAACAGCAGTGCAGCGGCGCCGGCTATCGGCAATCGGAACGGAAAATGATCCCTGGTGATCAGGATCTTGTTACGCTCATCAAGATAAACCGAGAGCCTGGAACGAGCTCCGGGCGACATGGATCTGCCCGTGCTTGTTCCTTGTTTGTGCAGAACGGTTGCACCTGGGGCAAAGCCGAGCTTTAAGCCCCTTCGCGCGGCCGTCAGGCACCAATCGATTTCTTCGCAGTAAAGAAAAAATTCTTCCGACATGGAACCCGTGCGCTGCACGAACTCGCGGCTTACCAGCATGGAAGCGCCGCTAAGATAGGTCTGCGCTTGTTCAATCACCGCGGCGTCTGGAGGTGTCTCAAGGGCGCTCCCCGAGCCGATTGAAACGGCTCTGGCAAGCCAGCTTCTCCATGCGCCGCCATGAGATTGGACGCGGCCGTCGGGGAAATACACTGTGTTGCCGACAGCCTGAACATCGCCTTGCTCCAGGCGCCTGACGAGGGCTGCAAGCGCGGCAGGTGTCGGCTCCGTGTCGGGATTGAGGATCCACCAGGCATCGGCGGATGGCGATGCAGCGATACACTGGTTGATTCCGCTCGCATAGCCATTGTTGGCGGGCGATTTGATGACTTTTACAGGCTGGCCGCCGGCAAGCGGCGCCGAGAAACTATCCCGCAAGGCCTGATAGGTCTGCTCGCTGCCGTTCTCGCAGATGACGACTTCAAAGTCCGGATATGTGCTTTGGGCGATCGCGCCGATGCAGCTGTCTATGTCTGCCGTATTGTTGTAACCGACAATGGCGATCGCGACGTGTGAGCTCATGTTTCCGGCACCAGCCAGCGCAGCAGCAGGTTTGTGATCAGAAGTAAAAGCGCGAATATTCCGCAGACCGGAAGCAGATGCCTGAAATGCGAGACGGGCGCAAGAGTGTGGCCTTCGCGCTGTTAACCTTTTAGAATACGCTGTTTAGTAATGCCAACAGAAATTAAGGTCACGATATCTGTGAGATGCTAAGACGAAGAGAAGGAGTTCTGCTCTACCGTCCGGCGAGCGGCCGTGTTTTTCAGTCGGCATATTCGATTTCGCATGGTTACAACCGTCAAGCTGAGAGCCGCTCCTGTTGTGGGCTTGCAAACCGATCATAGCAGCGCACACAAGATGAGTGGCAACGCAATCGTGGTGAAAGTTGGCGTCGTTCTGTTGAACTGGAACGGCTGGCGATACACAGTCGCTGCCGCCGGATCGCTGCAATCCAGCCCTGGTGTCTCCATCACGACAATCGTGGTCGACAATGCCTCGACCGATGGCTCGCTGGAACAGCTGCGTGATGCCCTGCCCGAAGCGGAGATTATCGCAAACCCTCTGAACTCCGGATTTGCCGGCGGGTGCAATGTCGGCATTCGCCGTGCGCTGGAGTTGGGCTGCGATTACGTCTTCCTCCTGAACAATGACGCACTTGTTTGTCCCACGACGATCCCCGAACTGGTAGCGACCAGCCAGCGGCTGCATGACAGGACAATATTGGGCAGTGTGGTGCGGTTTGCAAACTCTGGACGAGTACCAGTACTTCGGCAGCCGATACTGCAACCAGAGTGCTCATCCGGTCTGGTTCAAGGAGCCCGAAGACAGCCACTTGCTTATGCAGCCATTGATCGAGACCGATTTCGCGCTGGGTGCGGCGCTATTTGTTCACAGCGACGTCATAAGACGGGTCGGGATGTTCGATGAGAGATTTTATCTGACCTATGAGGATGTTGATCTCTGTTATAGAGCGCGGAAATGCGGGATAGGCTGCGCGATGGTCACCAACTCGGTTGTATATCACCATGCCAGCGTGTCGATGGGACCAGAAATCCGCACCGCTACAGACATATTTTCTGACGCGCAACGAATTGCTTTTTTCTGAAAAGAATATCGGAGGAATACAGCTGGTCAGGCTCTATTGTTTCCGATTGGGTCGACTGTTTTTGCGGTTCCTGCGGTCGACGATCAACGGCACATTGTCCAATCCATCGTTCAGGGCAATGTTGCTGGGATATCGCGACTATCTTTTCCGCCGTTTTGGCGAATGCCCACCCGTCATCAGGCGCTCTACGGCCGCTTATCTGGGTGCGCCGTATGGAAGTGCTGATTGACAGATTGGGTGCGGGCCTTACGCGCTGGCGCGGCGGGGAATATGAACAGGCGGTTCCATCGGCCGTGATTCGGCAGAGGGGGCTGGCCTGGAACTGTCGGCCGTGATCGGTTGGCGGGTCAAAAGGACGATCGCCTTGGCCACCAGGGACCAATACTGGAAATCTTCCTGGTTGTCGGCGGCGAGGGCAGCCTCAATGCGGTCGCCGGCCAGCATTTCGGCCTGGGCGCCAAGCTGTGCCACCAGGTCAGCGGCCGTGTGGAGAGGGGTGTTGTGCAAGCGGCTACCTTTTTTGTCGCTATAGCACTAGGATCGTTGAACAAAGGTTAGCGCGACGGCGAACAGGTCTAGGCAAGCGGTCGATCGGGCGCGCAACCAAAGAGCAGGGATACGAATTTCCAGCGAAAGGATATTCCCATGAGATTGCTCGCTCTATCGCTCGTTTTAATGACTTTGACGGCCACTGCCGCCACCGCCCAGACGTCCAACGGAACCCCATCCGTGCCATCGACCTTGGCGGGCCAAAATGTGGGCGCCGTAAACGGGCGCTCCAGCGGCTTCGCCACGGCCGGTGTGTCCGGACCGCAGTCGACCAGCGCCAGCCCTGGAACAGTCCCCACGGGCGACGGGACTGCCCGTAGCGTGGTTCCACCCGCTCCAGTTGCAATTCCGCCCTCTGGGCCGGCCGCAACAACTCCCGCAAATCCTTAAAATAGGAATGTAGTCCTTAAATCGCCTGCCGGCCTATCCGGCCCGGGTCTTGCTCTGTGCCTGGTGTGCGCAGCCAAACGCGCGCCAAAACGAGACAGGACCCGGTGCCATGCTTCACAACGCCATCATGCTGCTTTTCGCCTTTGCCGGTGGGCTTACCCTGTCTGGCCTGGTCGTCAGCTGCTATCGGGTTGTCGCAACGGCTTCCACGGAAGAAAACCCCCTCTTCTATTATCCGGTCATCGCTTTCGCCGGTGCCAGCATCCTGATGGAGAACGTGGTGCGGTCTCGCAAATCCGAACAGGTAGGCGTCAGCGTCGTCGCCGCAATGTGCAGCTTTTTCTGGTCTTCCATGCTGGGCATGTTGCTGCTCAGCGCCTGCCACATCTCCTGAGTTCTCCAGCGGCCGCGAGGTGGTGGAGGAATTGATTCGGTCGGGCCGTCAATAGGTATTCCCCGGGTTGGGCCCGTTGCTTCCACAGGTAGACTGTTCTTTGCCGTTTGATCCGTAAGCCAGATGAGATCACTCTGCCAAAATGTCCGACCGGGGAAAAAGCCGCTTAGCGATTGATTGTGACTGCGAGCCGGGATTTGTCCGGGTTGCGGGATATCTGCAGGATCTGCTGGCGGCGTTGAGACCAACCACCATGATGCGAACGGTGCTGGCCGGCATCATTGCGAGCCTGCTTGTTTTCTCTGCTCCCGCGCTGTTCGCCGCACCGGTCTCGCCCGTTGACCCAGCCGCCAGGGGCCAGTTGTCGCAGCTTTCCGGGCCGGCCGACAAAAGCCGCCCTTTGATCGAGATGCCGACCGGGGCGAACGCCTTTCCGACGGCGTGGTGGAATTGGATATTCGTAAGCTTCTTTGCCTTCTTCGGCTGCAGCCAGCTTGTTCTGCTGCTCTATCAAAGCAACGTCATCAGCAAGACTTTGACGGCGACGAAGAGGACCGTGGATATTGCAGAACGCACCGCCGCTGAATTCGAGACGCCGTTCCTGTTTCCGGTACTTGTCTCAAGCAGCGTCGCGGAAGATCTGCGTTCTCTCGCGGCATCCGGAAATCAGGAATTGACCGTGACACCGCGGGTGTCTTTCACGATCAAAAACTTCGGCCGCACGCCGGCCCTTTTACAAAGAGCCAGCGCAGTTTTTTTTGTCGGAGAGTTGGAAGAAGCCCACAATGACCCTGTCTCGGGCCGGCTTCCCGAGTTGATGCTGGAGCCGCTGGGGAGCCTGGTGACGCCGCTTGAGCGGGAAATGGACCAGGCGATGGATCAGCTGGGGCTGGAAAAGCTGAAAGCCCAGAGCGCCAGGATCTATCTGCGGGGCCGTATCACCTTTCTGGACGTCCTGGGCAACCGGTACGAGCAGATATTCTGCTTCACATGGGATCTGGAAACCGGCGGCTTTATCCCCTGGGGACCGCACAGAAATCGGCGCAAGCGCCTAAGCAGCAAAAGGCGGCGGTTGAGTTGAAGGGGCGTCCTTCAGCTTTGGCGCTTGCGGCGCCGTTTGCGCCGGCCCTTTAGAAACAACAGGCGGACGAACGAAAACAGGATGAGGGCCAGGCCGCCGGCCAGCTCGTAAAGCCGCGCCCGACCGCCAGGCGCGAGCACGCCGACTGCGATAACCGCGATTCCCACGGCCATCACAAAATACCAGAAAGGCCGTTTTTCTCTGCTGCTCTTCATCGCGCGGGAACTAGAACGCAACTCGGCCGAACATAGGGTCCAGATCTCGCGAATGTCCAACGGAAAGCCATTCATGCGGCATCCATACAAATGATTGTGATCCGAAATGTCTGATCTGATCCACTATCGCAAGAATGCTTGCAAATTAACGATATCTCGGCTTTTTCTTCGCGGCCAGCGGCATAGAACATATTCTAGAAAATAAGGCGGGGAGGGCTTGGGTCCACATCTTTGTTGAAACATGGCAAATTTCGTCATCTGTCTGGAAATAAGAGACCGCACCCGCGAATACGACCGACTGCGCCAACTTCTCGCGAAGATGGCGGCGGCCCAGGTGCTCGAAACCGTCTGGTTTGCGTCCGTGGCCGGCCGCGCCGAGCAGTTGCGCGATGCGCTGCGGACGGCCATCCATCCCGGCAACTCCGTGATTGTTGTTCGTCTTCAGGATAACGGAGCTTCCGATTGGGCGAGCTACCAGGACCCGCCCGATGGTCTGCGGTGGCTCCAGTCGCATTATCGGTAAAATACCCAAGTTGACAGACAATCAGCGGGCGGTTCGGGGTTTACTGGCCCAGCGATATGATAGACCGATAACTGAATGCTTCTTGCACGCCACGCACTCATTCGACTGCTTATCGCAGTCCCTTTGTCTCTGCTGGCCATATTTTTTGTGGACGGGCCGGTAGCGCAACTCTTTTCGGAAAGCGCGTTGTATCACGATCATAAAAAATATGCCCTGGGTTCGCCCCTGCTTCTGGTGGCACTGAGTTCTTATCGCCCTTGCCCTGGTCCTTTGGCAGCACCGCCGGTTCCACGGCGCAAGACATGTCATCATTCTTGCTGCGATAAGCGCCATTCTCGCTTTGATCACCAACAATACGTTTCTCAAGCCGATATTCGGTCGTACAAGCATCGACGAATTCTTGTACTGGCCCTCGCATTACGGATTTTATTTTTTCAAGGGCGGCTGGAAGACCAATTTCCCTTCAGGGCATATGGCCCTTGTTGTTGCCGCCGCGACGGTTGGCTGGCGCGCATTTCCCCGCCTGAGATGGATGTTTGCCTCTGCGGTCGCCATTGCGGCCTTCCTTTTGCTTTTCGGTGAATGGCATTTTGTCTCGGACCTGATAGCGGGCGCGCTATGGGGGAACCTTGTCGCCCTGATGGTTATCGCCTGGTCGGACAGGCTCAAGCCTGTCGCGGGTGGCGATAGCGGTACAGGCTAAGCCGCGTCCAGATGCCTTATGCGGCGCAAGAAGGTGCGGGCGTGACTTCCCCTGTAGGGATCGCCGAAATGCAAAAGAGCCGTCGCGCGAACTTGATTGGGATCGCAGGGCTCATTGGCGTGAATGGAGCGATAGCCCCAGAAGAAATAGATATTGCCCGGCTTCATCACAACCGCTGTCGCACCGAATATCCTGCGCTTGGTGGCCTGTTTAAGAACCCATTGCGCGAACTGATTGTCGACAAGGAATTTGTCAAAAAGATTATGCAGGTAGGTGCGTCTGATTCTGCGCACATTGGGGAACAGCACCAAGTCCCCTCGTTCGCCGGTCTGCGGGATCATGATCGGGATCAAGACCGTCAAAACGTAAGTATCATAATGGAAGAAATAGGAATTCCTGCGTCCGACATCTCCGTTCAAACAGCGGACGACTTGGTAATGATCCGTCTCGTTCAATGCCGTGCGTGTTGCAAGTTTCAGGAGCTGCTGACATAGAAGCTGGAACTCCGGCGAAGCCGGTATTTTGGTCAGAGCTGTTTCGTCAAATGTTTTGCGGTCCTGCAGCACCGCGTATTTGCCGGTCGGATCTAGTCCCGCGCCGGAGACGCGCGACCGCAGTGGTTCCAGATCGCTTTCCGAAAGACAGTCGGGCAGGCAGGCGAACCCCCGTTTATCCATGCTCTCGGCGAGGGATTTTGTTGTTTCGGCGGAATACCGGAAAAAACCACTCATACCCAATCCTGCGAGCGAGGGGCCTGAAATCGCAGCGACGAATATTGATAGGCAGAGTGAGCCGGTCGAACGGATTTGTCACGGCTTGATTTGTGAAGACTTGGCCCGGGCCTCAGGATGACCGGCTCTTTGAGCCGATCACAACCCGATCACTATAGATGGGCTCGCCGTCCAGAGCGACGAAGTGGACGCTCATTCCACGATCCAGTGGCGCGTTCAAAAGGTGCCAGGCCGGCGGAAATCGCACGGACATCGGTCCGGTAAAGGACAAAGGAAGACACTGGGTGACCATGCGGTAGTCAACGGCTCCCGCAAAATGAGTCCGCCAAGGGACGTCGCGACCGCCGCCGGACAGATCCCAACATAGAAGGTCAAAAGGCAGCCAGCCGCGACCGTCTTGCCAGATTTCCGACCAGTAGTGATATCCCGGCGCCAGGTCATACAGCATATAGCCGCTGGCAAGGCGCGCGGGAATGCCGCGCGCCCGGCAGATCGCGATAAAAAGGCTGGAGCCTAGCTGGCAATCGTACCAGCCATTGTCCAGCACCCATTCCCCGGGCGTTTGTGGATTGACCTGGTCGTATCGGACCATCCCGCAACTGAGCTCGTCCAGCAGAAAATCCCAGGCATTCAGAGCCACTTCCAGGGAGGTGTCCGCGCCGGCGAAGGTCGCGGCCAGGTCTGCGATACGGGGGCTCAGCCGGATCAATCCTTCGGCGGGGCGCAGATAAAGCGCGCGCTCTTCCGGGGTCAGGGTTTCGGTGCCCGTTTTTTGTGCGGCACCATCCGTTGTGAAGCTCAGATCGGCGCCGATTTCCAGCGAACCGGATTCTTTCATCTCAACTTGGAATTCGAGCCTTCCATCTGACTGTGAGATGCTGGCGCCCACCTCTTCGGGAGGGATCGGCCATGCGTCGATGTCCTGTGCATGGCTCCGAAGCGGCAAAGGCAGGCGAAGCCGCAGCTTGCGAGCGGGGGCCGAATTGCGAAAGCTGAAACTCCTGCGCAGCTCGACCGAAAATCTCTTTTTTTCCGGGTGCTTTGGAAGCCTGCCTGCCACACCGGCGGATTGTTGGGTAAAGGCTCGGGCCGTTGCAATGAAATGGCGCGACCAGAAGCCGTCACGGCCCATCAGACCTTCCCATTTCATGTGGTTGAACACTTCCACCGGATCGAACTGGCGTGCGCCGTCCGACGCCCGGCCGAACTTCAGTCCGGATCTTATCCAATCCTCCAGCGCGTCTTTGACGATGTTATCGGCCTTTACTTGGTCCCCCGCAGCCAGTTCGTAGGGCAGGGCCGCAATCAGAAGCGACCGCGCCGTGTCTTTTTCATTCACGGTTCTGTAGCGGTCTTCAGCCAGTGCGCCCGGCGGCTTTCTCAAGACAATAACTCCGATGCGAGCGGCCAATTGTCAGCGAAGAGCTCCCCGCGCAACGTCAACCTGACCGCGTGCCAAAAGGTCGCACTGCAGCCAGGCCAAGCAACGGCCTGAATCCTCTCTGCCGGCGGACTTTTACGCGAAGTCAGTTTCATTGTCGGCGCCCCCGCGGGAAGACCAATTGCTAACGTTAATGGCCCCCGGCGATTGATTGAAACCCTTCTAAACAGCTACGCTCAGTAAAATTTAAGCGTTGGGAAACTAGTAGGAAGTTCAGCCTACTATCACGGGTTTCGGCGACTTCTGGGGACTAGGGTGAAACGGGTCGTTTTGTTCGCAAAGGGCAACGTGGATGTCCACGACTCCTTGCACTCCTGCCGTATAGGGGGGGTCATCCAGTGGAATGGGATCAACGAACTGACCAGGGCCGGAAATGGGACCTTGGTCCGGCTCCGCCACGAAACTTGGACGAGGTCTGACGCGATTATGGAGGCCGACGGGTCGATCCCTTCCGACTTGATCGGAAGAGAATTGCCGCTGGGGGTTTATCCCCTTGCCAGTCAATTCAGTGACGCGCTCTTCACAACGGACGCAGACGCCATAATCCTTTCCATCCTCGGGGACACGGCCACGACGCTCTATCGCCATAGGCAAGCTGGGTATCGATTCTATGCCGCTGATTTTAGAGACCTGGAATGCAAGTGACCGGGAATGGCTGAAAGCGCATTTTTCCCGCACGGATTTGCTGGACGTTTCGCAATCGATGCAAGGACTGACAAAGATCGTTGAAAAGATCCAGGCAAGTACAGATGTGCCGATCCTGATTTACAATGTCTCTCCGATCATTCCGGGCGAGGCGGTGTACAACTATCAGGGGTTGGACGAGACTTATTCGACCAGATGCAAGCGGTTCAACCTGGCCCTCACCGATCTGTCGCGGGAAACCGGCGTGTCGATTGTCGACGTCGACACGATCATCGCCCGGGCGGGCGCCGACCGCCTGAAGGTCGACGCCATGCATCTTACTCCCGAAGGATATCGGCTGGTGGCTGAAGAAGTTGTCCGGATACTGGGCGACCTGGGTGTTTTGCCGGTCGCAGAGGAACTGTCATGCGTGCCAGCGTAGTCGTCAGATCCAAGGACGAAGCCGACCGGTTGAGACTGACGCTGAGATCCCTCAGCCGTCAGACCGTGGCGCCGGAAGTCGTTGTCGTAAACGATGGCTCGACCGACGCGACAGAGGCGGTCCTGGACGAGGCCGAGCCGCTGCTGGATTTGAAACGGATTCACAATCCCACGCCCAAGGGCCGCTCCGCTGCCGCCAATATCGGCGCTGAGGCTGCGACCGGTGACATTCTCATTTTTATGGACGGGGACACGCTGGCCGGTCCGGACTTGGTGCTGAAGCATTTGGAACCGCATCGGGGTGCCGATAACCTTGTCGCGCGTGGTGAAACCCATCAGCTGCGCTGCACCCGATTCTTCGCCAATCCCCAGACCGGCACGCCGCGTCCTGGGGAAGAAGCACGGATCGCGGCCATGTCGGAATCCGAATTGGCGCGGATGCGTGTGACGATCCAGGATGTGGAAAGCAATTTCGCTTCGGTCCATAAGAGATCGCAGCCTGGAATTTATCCGGGCGCGGGGCCGCGTCGGCTTTTTGATCTGGAGATGGACGCGCTTCGCAACCATCCCCAATGCAGTCTGTTATGGGCTGCAGCCTCGGGTTCCAACCAATCGGTGTCGCGAGCGGCCTTCCTTGATGCCGGCGGATTCCACAAAGACATCACCATCAATGAACACCGGGAACTTGCCTTGCGGCTGACCAACGCGGGCCTGCGCATGGTTCCGGCGGACGGAGGCTATAGCTATCATCTCACCCACCGGTCGGGTTGGCGGGATCCCTCGACGGATGCGGCTTGGGAAAAGATATTTTATGCGGCGCATCCGATTGCCGCCGTGCCCCTTCTTTCGGTCTTTTGGGGGAGCCTTTCCGACCCCGTGCCATTTCCCGCGGAGTCACGCATCAACTCTCTCTCGGAATTGGAAACTATTGCGCAGAAGTACAAGGATGTGCATGGGGCAGACGAAGTCCGCCGGGCACATTTTTTGGCGACTGCTGGTGCGTATGAAACACAATGACGCTTTCGATACCGATCAGGGCCCGGGTTCATGCCAATGAGCGTTCCGCCATTACTACCATGGCGCGAACACTGCAGGAGCACCTAGCACAGGCTGCGGCCGAACCAGCCGCCGTCACGTGCAGTTTCGCAGAATCTTTTTCGGATCTGCAAAAGCCGCATGAGCCCTCCATCATCATCACCTCCCTACTTCTTGAGACCGACGATTATGAGGAAGATTGGTCTGAGCAGGAGGGGCGGCTTCGCACCCGTTATGCCGCTCTCGCAGAAGACGCTGCGAGCATTGTTTTCGTTACGACGGTCTTCCGCCATATTTCCGAGGGCGACGCGGCGCAACGTGAAACGCTCAGGCTCCGTATTCGCCGCTTGAACCGCCTCGCGGCCGATCTGTCGCGCGAGTATGGCATCATGGTCATCGATCTAGATCGCGACCTGGCCGATATCGGCGGCCGGCGATTGAAAACAGATTACCGTCTGGGCGGAGAGTATGCCGAGCAGATGGCCGCAAGGTCGATGGCGCGCGCCATAGTTTCGGCGGGCCTGGATAACCATGTCCCATTTGAATTGCAGATTCCGCTCCAGGAGGCTCTCGCAAAAGAGCAGATAAGCTTTTTGCCGCCCGTGGCGACCGAGGTGGCACCCTCGAATGTCCTTGTCCTGAAAAGTGGCCGCCAAAAACAGGTAGTAAAGACGATTGTCAACACCAACAGCGAGAGCCACGCGGGCTGGCTTTTCTATTTGCTACTGCACGGCAAGTACAGCTTCAAGGACGCCTTTATGAAGTTGAAGGGCTCCATCGCCAGGCGGGGATTGCGCGCAAGCATTCTGATGCTTGTGGCCGCCGCGAAGGCGGCGCCAATCGCCAACAAGAAGTCGAGCCACTAACGATGAGCGACCAGAGCCCCACAGCAAAGCTTCGGATGATGAAGCTCATACGCGCGTTTGAGGAAGCTCTCGCGGCGCGCCCCGACCATGGATTTCAGCTGATCTCTTCGGGCGAAGAGGCCGTCGCGGTCGGCCTTTGTTCATCGCTTGCACCGCAGGACCAGCTTCTGACGGGCGGCCGCTCCATCGGGCCGGCCATCGCGCGTGGCGTGGACCCCAGCCGTCTCATGGCGGAATTGCTGGGTCGATCGAGCGGGACCAATAAGGGAAAGGGCGGCCGGGGACATATCGCCGATCCAGCCAGCGGCTTTTTTGGCGCTCATGCCGTGGTCGGCGGCAATATCAGCATCGCGGCCGGTGTCGCCCTGGCGCTGCAGATGTCGGGGAAGGACGCGGTCGCGGTCATCCTGTTTGGGGATGGCGCCTTCGGCGCGGGCGCGCTCCATGAGACCCTCAACATCGCGGCCAGCATGAGATTGCCGCTGCTCTTTGTCTGCAACAACAATCAGCTTTCCGTTTCGACGCCTCGTTCCCTGGCGCTAGCGCCGGCGCGCCTGTCCGATATCGGGATCGCGTTCGGTATCCCGTCTCAGACCGTGGACGGCATGGATCTGGACGCCGTCAGTAAGGCCATCTCCGGCGCCCTGGCGCATGTTCGCGCAAAAAAGGGGCCGGCCTTTGTGGAGTGCATCTCCTATCGTTTCGCCAGCCATTCCACGACCGCAAGAGAAACACGCAGCCGCGAGGAACTGGCGGAAATCCGGGCGCGCTGCCCGATCGTAAAACAATCCGGAAAGCTGAAGGCTGCCGGCGCGCTGGACGATGCTTCGGAGCAGGATTTGGACCGCTCGGTTGCGGGCGCGGTCGAAGCCGCACTGAAATTTGCCGATGCATCCGCGATGCCACGGGAAGAGGAGGCGCTGCAGGATGTCATCTAAGCCCGCCGCAGCAATGAAAAAGATGTTTTTCCGGGAAGCGATTGCGCTCGCGGTCCGCGAGGAAATGCGCGACAACCCCGACATCCTGATCCTCGGCCAGGATGTTGGCCCTTTCGGCGGCTCCTACCGGGAGTTCGACGGTCTGTTCGAGGAGTTCGGGGCCGAACGCGTGCGCGATATGCCCGTAGCCGAAGCGGCGATGGTGGGCGTGGGTGTCGGCGCTGCGGCAGCGGGCCTCAGGCCACTGGTCAGCATCACCTATATGGATTTCATGATGCTCGGGTTCGACCCGCTGATCAATTACGGCGCCAAACTGCGCTACAAGACGGGTGGCCAGCTGACCGCACCCGTGGTGGTGAAGACGACCGCCGGCGCCAAGGGACAGGGCGTGGCCCATTCCCAATGCATCGAATCCTGGTTGATGAGCGTACCCGGATTGCGAGTCGTGGTGCCGGCCACGCCGGCCGATGCTTATGGACTTATGAAGACGGCGCTACGGTGCGACGGGCCCGTGGTTTATGTCGATCACAAGCGCCTGTTTCCTGTCGCCGGCGAAGTACCCGTTGAGGGCGGTGCTGTCCCGTTCGGCAGCGCCAAGATATGCAGACCGGGAACCGATCTGACCATCACCACCCATTCCTTCATGGTGCGCACCGCGCTCGAGGCCGCCAAACTCCTTGAAAAGGACGGTCTGTCGGCGGAGGTGATCGATCTGCGGTCTCTCGCTCCTCTGGACATGAAGACGATCGTGGATTCTGTCGGCCGGACGGGCCGGCTGCTTACCCTTGAAGAAGGTCAGATAACGACCGGAGTCGGGGCGGAGGTCGTGACGCGGGTTATCGAACATCTGGGGCCGATCCAGTTCACGCGCGTCGGCGCCCTGCCTGCTCCGATATCGTCGAACCGGATTCTGGAAGCGGCATGTCTGCCTGATGCCGGACGCGTTGCCACCGCCGCGCGGCTTTTGCAAAGTCCGAAAAAGCTTGTTAGTAGCTATTAAAGATACGGTGGAGAGCAGTTGATGCTGTACAAGATTTCCGTGCCGCAAGTCGCGGATGTGGAGGAAATCCGCGTTCTGGAATGGCACCGCGAGGCGGGCGAGGCGGTAGAGAAGGGCGATCTGCTCGTCGAACTGGAAACCCACAAAGCCATCGTTGAAGTGCGGGCGGGGCAAAAAGGTATTTTGCGAAAAATTTTGGCGGAGTCCGGCAATTGGCAGGCGATCGGTCTGCCGCTGGCGGTCCTCAGCGAAAGCGAAAGTGACCCCGTGCCGGAGGATGCGCAGGCGCTGGCCGACCTTCCGGTCGATTTCGAGATTACCTGACGAATTACCTGGCCGATCCGGATTTGCGGACCTGGGGTGCCCAGGCCGTGAACATCGCGGACCGCAGCAGAGCCTGCAATGTGGCGCTGTGATGGATGCCGTCGGGCAGATGCTCCGCCCCTCCGATTTCGGCAGCTAGCGCATCGACGTCAATGATCGTCGCGTCGCACTCCTGCGCGAGGTCGTGAAGCATCAGATTCATTTCTTTGGCAGCGATATTTTCGAGCGTATCGCTCATCGGCGCATCAAACGGGGCGTAGCTCACAACGTCCTCATACCCAGACGTCGACATGCGGTTCAGGATGAAGACCTTGGCGCCGGTCTCTTGGCCGATGGCATCGATCAGGCGGCGATAATCCCGCCGGATGTCATTCACGCTTCTTTTGACCGGTTCGAACGCCGAACCCAGCCAGGCCCGGATCGCAGGCCCCGCGGAAGCCTGCCGATGCCGCAGCATCTGCAGGGAATAACCCAGCCGCTTGTGCTTCAGGATGGTGTTGGTCTCGGAGCTCAGTGACAGCAGTACGGCGTCGGCAGGCCCTATGCGGCGCAGCCCCGTAGGCGTTACCAGTTCATAGCTGTCGCGAATGGGCGACCGCTCCAGCCAGGAAAGCAGGGCGCCGGCAAAGAGCCAGTCGTCCGATGTGGTTCCGGTGCGGTCGCTGCCCAAAGCGGCAGCCAGATCGGCGGCTATGGCCCGATTTTGGGCCGGTGATCTTAGGAGCTGATCTAGGAGAACCGGCGCGCAGGGGACCACAGGGTGGTCAGGGACATAAACGAGATGCGCCGGCTCTGCGGTTGATTCGAACGCTTCGATAAAGGGGGTTTGATTGCCTCTGACGATCCCGGCCGCGTCGCAAATCCCAAGACACAGAAGCGTACGGTCGGGACCTTCATCGCCCCACCAGGCCCGGCTGCGATTGTGCCAGCCGGGCAGAATGCCGGCGTCAACGTCGGCCAGCCCACTCATGCGCCGCCCCGCCAGCATCAGAAGGCGGACATCCTGCTCGAGGGGCTGCCCCCGGCTATCGTCAGCAATCTCCAGCCGGCCGATCACATGATCGGGATTCCACAAATGCAGGCCATGGATTCCCAGATAGCCGCCCGGCGACTTGCCTTTTTCGATCCGAAGGCGCCCGGCCGTCCGGGGCGCAATCGCCACCTGAAAATCCTGCTCTCCCGCCATGGGTAGACTGGCATTGCGCTGGTTCGGCGAAGGCTCAATGGTGACGGAGCAAAATCCCACCACTTCACCAGCCCGGCAAAGATGGTCATCTTCGCAGAGCCAGTGGATGGCAGACCTTCGGATCAGGAAGTCGTCAGCCTCCAGGCTGCCTAATTTCAGGGCAATCTCATGCGTCATTGATCTCTCGCCGACCACATGGCGGGATGGTGCGCAATGCCCGCTGTGGTGACGCGCAGGGGCCTGACCGGCTGACCGGCGATTTCCTCATCGGCCGTTTCGCTGAAGATCGCCAGCAAGTCGCCGACGTTCACATTGTCACCTGGCTTCACCAAAAGCTGCCTCAGAATTCCTTTTTCCCTGGCGACCACGCGAAAGTAGGAGATCGGCGGGCAATATTGGGAAAAACCGGCGCTGAGATCAACCCGCAAGTCAAACAGCTTGTCGCCAAGCTTGATCGGCGAATTGTCCGAAACATAGCAGCATTCGACCATTCCCGCGGTCATGTTGGGGTTGATCTTCGTAAGCCGCAATTCAAACAGCATCGTCAAGAATTCCCGTTGGAGCACACAAGGTTCGGCCGGTGACGGCACACAGTAACTACCCGGCCGCGTTCAACATTCAGAGCTGAAGAATCCTGGCTGGCGAAGCTTTACCGCGCAATAGGTCCATCAGCGCGAGCAAATTTCCCTTCAGACGGCCATGCCGGTCAATCCAGGGCTCAGGATAGAGGCTGCGCGCCAGGTTGGCGGCGATATTGCGCGATATCAGCTTGCGGGCATGTTGCCAGGACATCGTGCCCTTTTTGCTGAGATAGACCGGGTTGGCGATTTGGGAATAGCCAAGCCGCACGCCCGATGTTCGGCCGGCCTTGACGCCCAGATGCACGCCCATCAGCAGATCGCTTTTGACCAGCCGGCCGAAGGGCACCACTTGCAGCGAGAAATCGATATCTTCCTGCCATCCGTACAGGGGCAGGTTTTCGTCGAACCTCAGTTTGTGGTCGCGGATATACTGCATCCGGTAAGCCATGTTGCAGCCATAAAGGCCAGGCACCTGCTCCAGAGCGCCGGAACCAACCTGGACATTGCTTTCGAGGATTTTGAGGCCCTGCTCGATGGTCAGTCCCGGACCCGTGACATCGTCCGCCAGCATCTTGCCGGTCACGGCGGCAACATTGAGCTCTGCCTGGAAAATCTTTTCGAGCTGTTGCAGATAGTGGGGCTCGGCCAGAAAATCGTCGTCGAAAAACACCACCACATCGCAGTCTGCCGTTCTGGCCAGGATCGCATTGCGTTGTGCGCAAAGACCGACCGGCCCACTGGTCACGATGACGGGAAAGGGAAAATCCGGAAAATCGTCGTCGCTGATTTTGTCGGATGTCAGGGGACATGCGACCAGCACATCGGGAAGCCGGGTTTGATCGCGCAAAAGCCCTATCGTCTGCCGGACAACATCCCGCCTGCCAGCCGTCGCAATACCGACCGCAATCCTTAACGGTGAGGGAGCCATGCTTTCCTATTCGGCGAGACTATTTTTTCCGAGGATCACACCCGCGCCCCCAGACGTTAGAGTGTAAATCCGGGCTGCTCTATGCAAGGTTAATTTGGCCGGTTGAGGCATTATCCCCAACCTGCTCCCTTTATAATTTATTGAAAAGAAAGATAAAATACGCCCTGGCTGGGCGTTGGTCTTTTTGCGCACGCGTGGAAAGGAGGATGTCAGATCGGCGCACCGACCGGAAAGGCCGGCTTCTTCAACAAAACTTACCGAACTCATGTTTTGATGGCCAAAAGCGGCGGACGCGCCAGCGATCGGAGTAACAAATGAGAGCCCCGTTGGTCCTGCTGATCCTGTTCAGCGTCCTTCTGTCATCGGGATCCCAAATTCTGCTCAAGTACGGCATGACGCGACCGGCGATGAAAATGGCCATGGCGGACAAGGCGTCGTCGTTGACGACCCTCCAGGCCGTCGCAACCTCCCCGGCCGTGCTGATTGGAATGGCGTGCTTTGGCCTCAGCGCCCTGGTGTGGCTTTTTGTCCTGGCAAAAATTCCGCTGTCGACGGCTTACCCATTCGTTGCTCTCGGCATCGCGGTTACTGTTTTTGGCGGTCGCTTTCTTTTTCACGAACCGGTTTCCGCCTTGAAGATGTTCGGCGTTGCCTTGGTAATCACCGGCGTCCTCTGCGTGGGGAATTCCGGTTGATTGGTGTTAGGCCCCTGGTGGCGTGATGCGATTTATTCTGATCATGTCGACGCTCGGACGGACCGATGATCTGGTCCGGTTCTTCAGCAGTCTTTCCGTCCAGAGCGGTTTTGACTGCAAGATCTATCTTTGCGACCAAAATGAAGACAGGCGGCTGGAACCGATTGTTTCGGTCTGGTCCGATCGCTTATCCATCCGGGTCGTGCGGTCAGACCGCGGGCTTTCCAGGGGCCGCAATGCCGCCCTGGCCGCGGCCTTGGCCGAAATCGATCCGCAAGAGGCTCAACAGAATTGTATTGTCGCCTTTCCAGACGATGATTGCTGGTATTCCAACGATGTTCTCTCAAAGGTCAGCGCAGTCTTTTCGCGCCATCCTGAGATTTCAGGGGTCACCGGCCGATCCATGAATGAGAAGGATGTTCCAAGCGCCGCGCGGAGCCCCAGCGTGCCGACGGAGCTGACGCCCGCCAATCTGTTTCGCGGAAGCATGGGAATATCCTATTGCATCTTTCTGCGATTCGAGGTGGTGCAAAAAGTCGGACTGTTCGACGAAACGCTCGGAGTCGGGTCGGGCACGCCATGGGGTGCGGGCGAAGAGAGCGACTATCTGCTCCGCGCCATCCGGGAAGGCGCACATCTCCATTACCAGCCAGACATCCACATTCATCACCCCGACAAGACCGCCATGTCCGACCCTTCGCGCTTTCTGGCCTACGCCCGTGGCCACGGCCGGGTGCTGCGGCTCAACGGCTATTCCTGGATAACGGTAGGGAAGGACGTTGTTGTGGCGCTTGCGGCATTCATCGTCAAAAGCGTCCTGGCGGGCCATATCATGTATCCCTATTTGTATCGGGCATGGGGTTACATTGCCGGCTATAGCGCACCGTTAGCTTGACGGCGGTGCCGATCGCGCGGGCGGCGCCTGGTTTGGGCGTGGGAAGAAGGGGAAAGCAGTGACAGTTTTCGAGGCAACCCAACAGGGTCGCGGCGGAGAGAGCGGCCGCGTCTGGATCTCGCGATTGCTGTTGTGGCTCGTCTTGGCCGCCGACGCTGTACTTTCGGTGCGGGCCATCTTGAGGGCCAAAACGTCAGGCGAGGATTCCTGGTTTCCAATGACCCAGGCGCTCGATCTCCTGCGCCGCTTCCCCGGTCAGCGCGTCTATGAAACCCTGTTTTTTTCTCGCCATGTGAAATTCCAATATCCGCCATCGTCCCTGCTGACTCTGGATTTTGGGCGACTGCTCGGTGTCAGCCAGATCTGGCAGTACAATCTGATCAATGCGGTTGTCCTGATCCTGACTGGCATCCTGTTTGCTCTTTTTGTCCGGAAAATCCTCGGCGGTGTCTGCTATCGCGGAATTCAACTGCCCGTTGCCGCGGCGGCTTACATCATTGCCCTGCGATTCTATCCGAACAATCTCGCTTTCGAGATTGGCCAGATGCAACTGGCGCTTGGTTTGTTGTTCCTGGCTGCCTGTTACGCCAAGCTAAGCAATCGGCCCGGCCTGGCTGGCGGCCTGATCGGCCTGGCGGGAATGACCAAGCCACAATTTCTGCCCCTTGCGTTACTGGCGGCTTTCCGACGCGATTGGCGCTTCAGCGCTGGGCTTCTTGGCGTCGCGGTTCTGCTGACGATTTTGTCGGTGCTGCTATATGGCTGGTATAACCACCTCGACTATCTGAAGGTGTTGAGCTTTCTCTCGCAGCGCGGCGAATATCAGCACCTCAATCAGTCGATCGGCGGCTTGCTCGACCGCTGGCTGTACCATGGTCCCTCCCTTGACCGGGATCCCCTGGGAGCAATTCCGCAGTCGGCGTTTCCGCCCTATATTCCCACGGTCTATTTTACCGTCCTGGCGACAAGCCTTGTGTTTCTTGTTCTTCCCTTTGCGGTGACGATAAAAGGGACGGACCCGACATCCGAACTGATCGGCTTTTGCATGGCCGCCACCCTTTTCACCATGGCATCGCCGATCGCCTGGGTGCATCATTTCAATGTTTTGCTTCCGGGCTATGTGGTGGCGATCAAGGCTGCGCTCGACCGCTGGCAGGGCGGGCGCCTGTATTTCTCGCTGTTCCTCGTCGGCATCTCGGCGGTCCTGGTCGGATATCCCATCGTTCCCGCAAACGCAGTTACCGACCCGGCTCGCAACCTTCTACAGTCCCATGTGCTGTTCGGGGCCTGCATACTGGTCGGGATATTCCTGCAAGAGGCGGTTGTTATCCCGCGCCACGCCAAGGCGATGGCATGAGCCCCGTATAGGGTTCAGGAAATGCTGAATATGCACAGCCGCTCGGTGGCGTGCTGCAACGTACCGGGCTTTCCGGCCGAACAAACGTCTATGATGTATGTGATCCCGTTTTTCCGTGCGTAAGCGGCCTCCTGGTCGGGCCCGGTCAAACGATTGACCTCCACGACCTTGCGGCGCCATTCGTCATAGTAGGACGGAAACCACATCACGGCGGCCCCATTTCGGAAATCCACCCAGACACGCCTCTGCGAGGAGTATTGGAACGTTCCGGCGTTCAGGACTGCTGCGTCCTGAATCGATCCCGGCTCGGTCCGTCCGACTTGCCCGCGGAAATACCATGTCGGCATCAGAAAGACGGCATCAGGCGCCGTATGATCTTTTGCCCAAAGCCCAGCCCGGTCCCATTCGGCAATCCAGTTCGTGGCGCGCATGTTGACGACCCAGTTGCTGGCGGTAATGACGCCGAGCCCTATTACAATCAAGACGACAGCGATCAGCCGGGGAAGTCTTGGGTTGCGGATCAGCGCGACAGGAAGGATCGAAGAAAGGTTTTCGCGCGTGGAGAGAAACAGCAGGCCGCACGCGATTGCCAAATGAAACACCGGCTGGAATGTCGTGGTGCGCATTGGAATACAGAGCACGATCGCCAGGAGCGGACCCAGGGCCCGCGAAAAGGCCGGCCGGTCGCTGAAACACCACCGCACCGCGAGAGTCATCGCGGCCAGCACGGCAAGAAGTTGCAGGATCGTGCTGTCCCGAAGCAGATGCAGGTTCAGAATTGTGGGACTGTGGGTGAAGGCGGGCAGGATTATGCCGATCGCATAGAGCCCCAGCAGCGCCGCGAAGGCGGCAGCGAACGGCCTGCCCTGGCGGCCCAGAAGAGCAAAGGACCCAAACCCGAGCACGACCAGAAGAGCGAGGTTGAGTTTGTCTGAAAGCGGAATGTCGCGGAAAATGAAGTGGTACGGCCAAAATTCCTCAAGAAACGCGACATAATCAAAATCCGGCGCCTTCCCAAAGTCCGGATTGTGCAGAATGTTGAGCAGGACGGGCGCCGCGAGAAGAAGTGCAGGTATGGCCCCAATCGCGACCTTTCTGACCACGGTCCCCATGCGAAGCCGTCCGTCCGTCACCAGAACGGCGACAACCGCAACGGCCATCACGCCATCCCATACCCCAATGAAGGCGTTGTCGAAAAATATGAGGCCCTCCAGCACGCAGGCCAGGACCAGATGTTGCCGCATCAGGGCATAAAGGAAAACCAGCGTCAGGCCGTTCGCCAGTTCGGAATGGGTGAAGTAGTTTATGAACAGGCCGCCGTCGCCGGCCCATGACTGTCCGCGCAGCAGGGATGTGGCGCAGAGAAGGAAGGCGAAAAGGATTTGTTCTTTTCGGGCGTGGGCGCCGAGAAGGGTGGCGCAAAGGCCAAACCCGAAAAATGCGAGCCAGCGCGACAAAAAGCCGAGGGTCAGGGACAGGGCGGAAACCGGGACATGGTTGCCCAGGCCGCTGAGAAGCATCCAGGGACCGGATGCGTAATGGCGTAGAGACTGGATGAATGTGTCGTTGGCGAATTGCGGAAGATCGTAGAGCGCGCCCAATATGGGCAGGAAATACAGGTCGTTCCTGACGCCGACTAGGCAACCGGTAACGATCAGCGACGCCAGCGCGCCCACGGCCGATATTGCCAGAATGGCCCGGAAATCGGGATTTTCTGCCGGTATCGCTGCGTCTGCGGCATGGCTTTGCATTGCCCGTGCCCTAACTCGCTGCGAGTACTATGGCGAACATGCAGACGCCGCAGACTAGACTGTTTCTGTCGCGTATGGCGAAGATGATCGGGTCGTCGTCGATGGCCCTGCGATGTGCAAGAACGACTATACGGCTCAGCCAATACAGCAAAACCGGACATATCAGCCAAAGCATTTCCGGTCGCCGGTAAAGGCCCTGGACGGCGAATGACGAAACATAGAGCGCGAAGATCGTAACCGCATTCAGACCGCTCGCGGCGGCCAGCGCGCCGACGATGGGCAAATCGACCAGACGGTAATTGCGGCTTGTGGGATCCGGCAATTCCTTGTCGATACGCATGGCCAGCTCGATATAACGCTTCACCAGGGCAAGGCAGGTGAAGATGAGCATCGAGAAGGCCAGCAGCCACTCCGACGGCGTAACGGCTATCGCGATGGCGCCAGCTATGACCCGGACTGTGTAGAGCGATGCCAAAGTCACGATGTCCACGATCAGCTTTCTCTTGAAGCTGAAGGAGTATGTCAGGGTGAGAAGGAAATATGCGGCGAGCGTGGCGGTCAGTGGCAGCGACACGAGGAGGGCGATGGCGAAAGCTGACGCCAACAAGACAGGTATCACCAAAACCGCATAAGCGAGCGGGATCGTGCCTGACGCGAAGGGGCGGTTCCGCTTGGTCGGATGTTTGCGATCGTCAGCTAGATCGACCAAATCGTTCAGCAAATACACCGACGAAGCGCACAGCGAAAATGCGGCGAACGCGGCCAGAGCGGAAAGAAAAGCATGCGGCGAATAGGCATGCGCAGTCAGCAGGGCGACAAATACAAGGGCGTTTTTGGCGTATTGGTGAACCCGCAGGGCCTTGCGCCAGGTCTTCAACGTCACCGGGGGCTTGGGTAAAACCTCTACGGATACTTTAAGGCTCTGTGCCCTTTGCGCGAGCCGTCCGGAATTGCTTACGACAAACGCTTTTCTTGCGTGCGCCCAGATCGGGATGTCGGCCCCGCGGTCTCCAACATAGTCAAAGCCGCCTTCGCCGAAGGCTTCGACCAGGACTATTGCTTTGGCCCGGCCGGTAAGATTGTTGACCCCGTCTGAGGCAAAGACGCCGTCAAAGAGGCCGACATGCTCGGCAACCTTATCGGCATGCGACCGGTCGCTTGCCGTGGCGAGATAAACTTTCTTGCCTTGACCCTTCGCGGTGCGAATCAATTCCAGGACGTCGGCATTGTAGGGAAGCGTCGTATAGTCGATCGCGGAAACAGTGCTGAGATAGGCTTTGATCTGCGCCTTGCCGCGCAGGAGAGATGCGATCACCGAGCAGTGGTGCCCAACTCCCCCGGTCATCGAGGAAAAGTAGCTTTCGTACAAAAGGTCGGTTCGGATCAGTGTTCCATCCAGGTCCACCACCAAGGGGATATCGTCGGGACGCGACGATGCCGCGTTGGCCGGAAGCGAAGAGGTGGAAATCGTGTGGGGCGTCATGGTCGGGCTACCGATCGAATCGCTGCACCAGAGCCTCGGGGGCGTGGAAGCCGCCTGAAAGTTCCCTGCCATGATTTGCAAAGCACGAAATAGTGGCGACCAGCTCAAATCCGCCGGAAGGACAAGTATCCAGCGTTGTTAACCGATGCATGCAGGATCGCTCTCTTAAAGCCCAGCTCTTCAAGATGCAGATCATCCAGATCTATAAGACAGTGCCCGCTAATAGACGTTTAATACGACTTGTAAGTTAATGACGCCCCGCATCGAAAGTAATAGTTGCACCCGGTTTATTATTTTACAACCCCCTGACAGTACTATCAGGAGCGGCGCGCCGTGGCTGTTTTACGAATCAGGTGCCGCGTTTGGTGCGGTTATGTGCAAGCCGTTTGCGCGGCAGGAGCGCAGGTACCCGCGGGGATGTACGTTGTCTGATCCCGGGCACCATAATAAGAGTAAAAGACCCTAAAAGGCTGCGCGATGAGTTTCGGTTTTGCTGGAATAGTGGCCGCCATAACCGGTCTTTCCGTTCGCGCCGCCAATCAGGTTGTTATTTTCGGCGTGACGCTGGTCGCGGCGCATTTCCTGGCGCCGGCTGACTTTGGAGTTTCGCGATCGCTTCTGCCGCCATCGCTCTCGTTCGCACGCTCATGTACACGGGCGCGTTCGAATATTTGTTGAAAGCGCCCCCGGGCGAGGAATATCCCACCGAATGCTTTTTGATAAACGTCGCCCTGGCGGTTTTGCTTACCGCAGGGCTCCTGGTTCTGGCGCCCGCCACCAAATGGGCTTTCGGGACGCCCGAAGTTGGCCGGATGCTCATATTCATGGCGCCATCCAATCTCATGTCCGCTTTCGCGGCCTGGCAGGAATCGCAAATCCTCCGGGCAAAAAAATCCAGGCCTATTATGCGATCACGGCGATTTCCGAAGCCGTGGCAGGTTTGGGTGCGGTCGGCCTGTTGATAGGCCATTTTGGATTGTTGGCGCTGGTGGGGCAGGTGTACCTGCGGACAATCGTTCTGATGATCTCTTATCTGATACTTCAGAAGCCCTACTGGTCCGGTTCGCTCGAGCGTCACAAGCTGATCGATATCTTCAAATGGTCCTCGAGCCGCTACGGCAGCACCTTCGTGAATTTCATGGCCGCCTATGGCGCCGATTTCTTTCTGGGCGCGCTTCTTTCGCCGGCCGCGACGGGCATCTATCGGGCCAGCAACCGGGTGGTGACCGCAGTGGCGGATATATTCTCGCATCCCACGCAGATCCTGGGCGCTGCGATCTTTTCGCGGCTTTCATCCCTTCGCCAGAGTCCCAGGGATATATGGCCGCGTATCGCGGGCGCTTCGGCTTTTCTGGGCTGGTCGGCTTTGGCGGGCCTTGCCGCAATCGCAGATCGCGCCGTGCCAATCGTCCTGGGCGCGCAATGGGCGGGCAGCGGTCTGATCATAGCGATCCTGTGCGCCGCGCGTGCGCTATCTCTGGTGGATGCGGTCACCGTGCCGCTCCTGGTGGCTTTCGACAAATCCAGAGCTGTGTTCAACGTCCAGCTTGCTATTGCCCTTTGTTCGGTCCCGCTTTTGTGGTTTGTCGCCCGGTTCGGGGTGGCTGCGACGGCGGGGGGCGCGGTGATCATATCGGCATGTTCTACGCTGTTTTACGGGCGTGTCTGCATCCGGGCCTTTCCGGGATCCGCTGAGCGGCTCATGCAGTTTGCGCCGATCGCCTTGTTGCCGCCCGTCATAACCTATCTCGGCGCCTGGAGTTTTTTGTTCGCTGCGCCAAAAATGGGTGACCTGCATGCCGTGCTTTTTGCGATCGCCGCGGGAATTGTCGCATGGTTGATCACGGCGGCGATGCTGCGCCGTTCAGCGATGGACGCTCTGCATGCGCTGAACGCCTGATTGGCGATACGCCGATCAGCTGTCGCGCATCAATCCGCCGGATCTGTTCGGCAGGAATTGAAGATTGAAGTAACTTGAAGCCGGCGACCGCTGTGCGAGAAAATCGGAAGAGGCAACGCCGGCGAAAATGCCAAAAACCAGCCCTGGGTCGGGTGCCGGCTGGCTGAGCAGTGTGGGTATAAGAGCCAGAACCGCGGCCCATGCAAACGCGGCCCGTATGCCCTGCTCTTCGCTCACCTGGGACAGGTGGGTCGAAAGCCTTGCCGGCTTCAATACCATCCATATCGCGCCGAAAAACGCGATCAATCCCAACAGGCCGACCGATCCGGCTATCGCCGAGATCAGACCGGACGAGCGAAGACTGCCGGCGCCCACGCCGATCCAGTTTGAGGCCCAGAACGCATCCCAGGCCTTGTGGGCCCAGAAAGACCGTTGAATGCCGGAAAGGCTGTGAAGCTTGCCGAAGGTCATTTGCTGAAGAATGTCCAGCATCAGCTTGCTCATGGCCGGCACAAACACTTCGAGCGCCAGGAGCACGATGCAGGAAACCGCCATGATCAGGCCAAGGAGCATCTTTTTTGTTAGCGGCAGGTGGAGCGGCGTAAAGGTCATCCGCAACAGCAACAGCAGCGTATAGCCGGCGATGCTGACATACGCAGTGGACGAGGTCGTCAGCAAAAGCATGATCAACAGGCCCAAGGACGTCGTGCCCGTCAGCCTCGGCATCTGGGCACGCATCCACAATTCCGTATTGAGGATCATGAATCCGAAACCGTAGGCAGCATAGGCGGAAGGTTCCGGGAAGATGCCGGCCACGCGCTGCACACCGCCGACTTCCTGTGCGAGCTGCAGGTAGGTGCCGTTGCGGAAAAAATCCAAAGCGTCGCGCATGCCGGCTTTGGCCAAAATTATATCGAGAACGCCGAACATGATATGAGTCCAGCTGACCAGGGCTATTGTCCGGAGCAGGGTTTTGTTGCGGTTTTCAAGGCCCGCCGCAAGGGTGGCACAAAGGAACGCCAATAGCGTACCTAAAAGATAGACGGCCGTTGTGATGTTCTGCGAAGAATACTCAACTGGGGATGTCGCGAAAATTCCTCCCGCGCCTTTCGTCGGCCGCAATGTGGCGACATTGGCGACATGGAAAAACAATCGAGGCAGCACGAAGGCGGTGACCGCCCCATAAATGCAATAAAAGGCGAGGAAGGGATTTTGCGCCACCGCCCTTGCAACAAGGGAAAAACGCCCGGCGGGAGAGAGCAGGACCCTGATCACCAAAAAAACAAGCGCAAGGCTGGCCGGTGCGACATTGGCGCCGCCCAGCGATGGCAGAGTTATTGCCGAAGAGCCCCCCAGAAGCGAAGAGAAGAGCACCAGGCCGACCATCATGGTGATGGAAGCCGGCATCATAACGATACCCGCCAGAACGATCAGATAGCCGAAGATCGTTACCGTCATGGGGATCTTTGCAAGAGGCCCGCCCGGTCAGAATGACACGGGCAAGATGGCCAGAGAAGAATTATCTGGCTGAGCTCAGACATCGCGGTCCATCGTTCTTTCCACAATGGCCTTGAACCCGGCCCGGAATTGTTCTTCCGAGAAGGTCTCCGCATGGGCTCGAATCGCAGCTGGGTCGAACGCAGTTTCCCGCGCCTCGAAATCCACGATTGCCTGTTTCAGCGCGGCAGCGGTCTGGCTGGAGAAGAACAGACCTGTTTTCCCCTGCACGACCGTTTCCAGGGCGCCGCCCCGACCGAAGGCCAGCACGGGGCGGCCACATGCCATGGCCTCCAAAGGCACGATGCCGAAGTCTTCCTCGCCTGGGAATAACAGCGCCCGGCAATTCGCATAGAGATTCTGCATTTCCTGGTCTGACAGCCGGCCGGCAAACTTCACATTTGGAGATGCCATGGACTGCAATCTGGCCAGTTCCGAGCCGCCGCCGGCAATAACCAGTGGCCGGTCGAGGTCCCGAAAGGCCTCAACGGCGATGTCGGCCCGCTTGTAGGGGACCAGTTCGCTGAGCAGCAGATAATAGTCCCGGGTCGGGGCAGGCGAAATGGTGTAGCGCTTGAGATTGACCGGCGGGTTCAAAACTTCCGATGTCCGTCCGTAGTACCTCTGGATTCGCTGGGCCACAAAACGCGAATTTGCCACGAAGGTATCGACACGGGCCGCGCTTGTGACGTCCCACTGCCGCATGCGATGGGCCACGCGCCCGAACAGGCTTCGAGCCGGCCAGGGAAGCTCTTTTTTGTAGAGGTGGTAATGGTCCCAGATGTACCGCATCGGGGAGTGGCAATATGTGATGTGCTTGGAGTTCGGGGGCGGAATGATGCCTTTGGCGGGCCCCGATTCACTGGAAACGATCAGGTCATATCCGGACAGATCGAGTTCCTCGAGCGCCCGGGGCATGAACATCAGGTATTTTTTGTACTGGGTCGCCGCCAAGGGCAGGCGACTGATGCTGGTGCATTGAATTTTGTGCTGCAGCAGCTCGGCGGAGATACGGGAGCGGTCAATCACATGCGTGAAAATATCGGCCTGCGGAAAGAGCAGCGCGAGTTGTTCCAGGACCCGCTCGCCACCCCGCATCCCCACGAGCCAATAATGGATAATCGCAACCCGCAAAGCTTCACCACCCTGAATAGCCTTCGGAATGATAGGCTTTAGAGGTTTTTACCGGATTAACTAGGGGGCGAGCGCAAGGTGCTTGCGCTAGTGCGAGCCGTCCTGGCTGAGCACGGCGGGGATCGTCATAACCAGAATCGCCAGGTTCATGCGCGCCGATTGCCGCCTGGCATAGAGAACGTCGCAAGCCACCCGCCGACGATAGGTAAGGTTGTTGCGCCCGCTGACCTGCCACATGCCCGTTATTCCCGGGCGCACGGCGCAATAATGTTTGAGCCAGCGGCCGTAGCGGGGGGCTTCGTCGAGGACGATAGGCCTGGGGCCAACCAGGCTCATGTCCCCGCGCAAAACGTTTATCAACTGAGGCAGCTCATCCAGGCTGGAGCGGCGCAGGAAGCGTCCCAGACCGGTGATACGGGGATCGTTGCGGAGCTTTTGGTCCAGGGCCCATTCGGCGCGGGCGTTGGCATCGGTCGCAAGCAACTGGTCAAGCCTCTTGTCTGCGTCCATTACCATGGTGCGAATCTTGAGGCAGGGAAACATATTCCCGCCATGCCCGATCCTCCGATGCACGAAGATGACCGGGCCGCCGTCGTAGAGCTTTACCAGCAGCGCCAGCACAAAGATGAGGGGGGCAGTGAATATCAGGAGCGCCAATGCGCCGATCACATCAACCAGACGCGTGACAAAGCTGCTTTTCTTTTTGGGAAAGGGGCCGACGAGCGGATCCTGAAGCGCAATGGTTGCAACGCGTGGGACTGCAACGTATCCGGGCGCTTCGATTGCTTCTCTTTGTGCCTGCCCCATGCCGCCCCTAATTTCGCTTACGCGCGCCGCTCAATGTGTTTGTGAACGCAAAAACGCCCGATTCGCTGCAGCAATCGATCTGTACCAGATACAACCACAGGCGGCGCGCGAACTCAACGCGACCAAGTGTGCGTTCACACAGTGTTCTTTTTTTATGGTTAACGCAGTCATAACTTTGACATAGATAACAGGGGCTTGCGAACACCCTAGAATGTTGCTGGCTATTTCGCACTTGCAACATAATGGTGGACCAAAAGGGGGATTTCTCTGCTAACGAATTGGTAAGAGGTCCCCCCCACTATCCCCATAATCTTGGGGCCCCAGTGAAACCGAAAGCGCGCAGTCTTTGGAGGGCAAATCTCGGGGCAATCCCAGAGATTTTCATACTGCGACTAATTAGTCGCAGCTCCGGGACGGTAGTGCACCAGTCCTCGGAAAAATGGTCTCCGCGCAAGACCTTAGCGTTTATCGGGATTTCGTGCGGCGCATTCTGGGCTTTGGTGGTATACCTAATCTGGGGTTAGTTCTCCAGGTTGCCACATAGTTTGCCGCTACTGATTAGCGGTTAAGCTAAACAACGTAATTTGGAATGATGCGTCTAATTTTCAGCATCCTCATTCGCATTGCGCTCGCGTTTGGCGCCGCGCTGCTTTCTCTTTTTGCGATTCCTGCTGCGGCACAAAGTGTTGCGCCGCCATCCAGCGCAATGGCCGCGGGCAGCATCGCTGAACCGCCACAGGGCTATCTCGCTTTCTGCGGCCGCCATTCGGATCAGTGCGGGCCTGCCAACTCATATATGGCCGAATCAGCCGGGTCCAGGACGGTAGCGATGTTATCGGGTGACGATACGGTACATCCCGCGTCGACGTCTCCCGGCATTTCCGGCCAGAAGTTCGATTGGCAAGGCGTATTTGCGCCGCCCGCAGCGAACAGAGACACCAGACCGGCGAGTCCTGGCAGCGTCGCCAGCAGGTCCATGACGGCTTCTTCTTTTCCCGCCATGACAGCCGACTTATGGAAGCAGCTGGAGACCGCAAACAGGGTCGTCAATATTGGCGTTCGCTCGGTTTCCGATGTCGCCCATTATGGCGTCCAGGATTACTGGGAGCTGCCGTTCCAGGGCGGTGGCAACGCTGGCGACTGCGAGGACTATGTGCTGCAGAAGCGCCAGATGCTTCTGGCCCGCGGCGTTCCGATGGCCGCTCTTTCAATTGCCCTGGTCAAAACCGCCTGGGGTGAGGAGCACGCTGTCCTCCTGGTCCGCAGTGCCCAGGGCGACTATGTCCTGGACAATCTGACGCCGTGGATAAAGCCCTGGACCGCCGTCTCCTACAACTGGATCAAATGGCAGTCTGGTGACAATCCCGAAGTCTGGGTGCGCCCGCCGGTGCGCTAGTCTTTCAGACCTGCATTTGAAAGGCTTTTTCTGTCGTTCTCAATGCCACCGGGATTAGAAGCGTAAGTGCAAAACCAGGCAGTGGCATTGAATGGCAGGTTTTTAGCGGCCCCTGCCACTGGCGTTCAGCGCGTTGCGGAAGAGCTGATCAAGCAGCTCGACGTCCTGCTTGACGAAAGACCGTCTGGTGTTCGCTGGACCCTGTTCGTGCCTGCCAATGCCAAAAGACATCTTGCCCTCAAGAATATAACGGTGCGTGCCGGCGAAGGACTGGGCGGACCGCTGTGGGAACAATTCGAGCTGCCAAGATTGGCGCGCAATCAGCTTCTGGTGAGCCTTTGCAACCAGGCGCCCCTTTTGCAGAAGGGTGGCGTACTCATGATTCATGATGCGCAAGCCTTCATTTCTCCGCAATCCTATTCCCCGCTATTT
>CAWBSV010000083.1:0-11307 GCA_963791505.1 uncultured Acidobacteriaceae bacterium | reverse complement strand
CGGCAACACGCCCGAGCACATCGCCGCCATATCGCCAAAGCCCTCGGAAGGTCTGCCGCCCCGCGCGTACGAGCCTGCCCGCTGACGAAGCATTCTCAACGCCTCCGGGCCGAGGCCGCAGCGTGACCCTGCAAGAAGTGATGTTCGAATCGTCAGTCCCCTGAGTTTAAAGCCCCTTCGCCTCTCCGGATCGCAGCCGTTCACCCAGCAGCCCGGCGTCTTCATCATGATCGGCGAGCGGACCAATGTGGCCGGTTCGCCGAAGTTCGCCAGCTGGTCAAGGAAGGCAAATACGAAGAAGCCGTCAGCGTCGCCCGCCAGCAGGTGGAGAACGGCGCCAACGTCCTCGACATCTGCATGGACGAGGGCATGATCGACGGCGTCGCCGCCATGACGCGCTACCTGCAGTTGCTGGCCAGCGAGCCCGAAGTCGCCAAGGTTCCCTTCATGGTCGACTCCTCGAAGTGGGAGGTGATCGAGGCCGGCCTGAAGTGCCTGCAGGGCAAGGGCATCGTCAACTCCATCTCGCTGAAAGAAGGCGAAGACGAAGTTTCGCCAGAACGCCGCGACGGTGCTGAAGTATGGCGCGGCGGTGGTGGTGATGGCCTTCGACGAACAGGGCCAGGCCGCCACCTACGAAGACAAGATTCGCATCTGCGAGCGCGCCTATCGCATTCTGGTGGACGAGGTCGGCTTTCCGCCCGAAGACATCATCTTCGATCCCAACATCCTCACCGTCGCCACCGGCATGGAGGAGCACAACAACTACGCGCGTCGACTTCATCAACGCCACGCGCTGGATCAAGGCCAACCTGCCGCACGCCAAGGTCAGCGGCGGCGTCTCGAACATCTCGTTCAGCTTTCGCGGCAACAACAAGGTGCGCGAAGCCATGCACTCCGCGTTTCTCTATCACGCCATCGCGGCGGGCATGGACATGGGCATCGTCAATGCCGGCATGCTCGAGGTCTACGAAGAGATCGAGCCGGAGCTGAAGGTGCTGGTCGAAGACGTGCTGCTGAACCGCCGCCCCGACGCGACCGAGCGGCTGGTGGATTTTGGCGAAACGCTCAAGGACGAGGGCGCGCGCCGTCAGCGAAAAGAAGGCCGAAGAGTGGCGCAACGGCACGGTCGAAGAGCGCCTTTCGCACGCGCTGGTCAAGGGCATCGACACCTACATCGAGATCGACACCGAGGAAGCGCGCGTCAAGCTGGGCCGCCCGCTGCTGGTGATCGAAGGCCCGCTGATGGACGGCATGAGCGTGGTGGGCGATCTGTTCGGCGCGGGCAAAATGTTCCTGCCGCAGGTGGTCAAATCCGCGCGCGTGATGAAGAAGGCCGTGGCGCATCTGACGCCTTTCATGGAGGCCGAAAAAGCTGCCATGGCGGCCGCCGGCCAGGTGGTCAAGGCGCAGGGCAAAATCGTGCTCGCCACGGTCAAGGGCGACGTGCACGACATCGGCAAGAACATCGTCGGCGTGGTGCTGGCCTGCAACAACTACGAAGTCATCGATCATGGGCGTGATGGTCTCGTGCGAGAAGATCCTCGAACGCGCCAAGGCGGAGAAGGCGGACCTGATCGGCCTCAGCGGCCTGATCACGCCCTCGCTCGACGAGATGGTGCACGTGGCCCGCGAGATGGAGCGCCAGGGCTTCAAGCTGCCGCTGCTCATCGGCGGAGCCACCACCAGCCGCGCGCACACCGCCATCAAGATTGCGCCGCATTACAGCGAGCCGGTGGTCCATGTGCTCGACGCCAGCCGCGCCGTGCCGGTGACCACCAGCCTGCTGAGCGACGACGGCAAGGCGGAGTTCGTCGCGCAGCATCGCGCCGACTACGAGGCGCTGCGCAAGGCGCACGCCGCGCCGCGGCCGAAGCTGGTCTCGCTCGAGACCGCGCGCGCACGGCGCACGCCGATCGAGTGGCGCGCGGAAGATCTGCCCACGCCGGAGTTCACCGGCGTGCGCGTGCTCGACAACTTTCCCTCTGGCGACGCTGCGCGAGTTCATCGACTGGACGCCGTTCTTCCATACCTGGGGACTGAAAGGCATTTATCCGCGCATCCTCGACCACGCGGAGCAGGGCGCGCAGGCGCGGCAGATCTTCACCGAAGGCAACGCGCTGCTCGACACGCATCATCGAGGAGAAACTGATCACCGCGCGCGGCGTCTACGGCTTCTTTCCCGGCGAGCGCCGTGGGCGACGATGTCGAACTCTACACGGACGACACGCGCGCAAGACGATGCTGGAGCGATTCCATTTCCTGCGCCAGCAGGCGAACCGCGAAGGCAGCGAGCCCTGCCGCTCGCTCGCCGACTTCATCGCGCCGAAGGAAACCGGCCTGCCCGATCACATCGGCGCTTTCGCGGTCACCAGCGGCATCGGCCTGAAAGAACTGTGCGACCGCTTCCGCGCCGAGAACGACGACTACAACGCCATCATGGCCGAGGCCCTCGCCGACCGCCTGGCCGAGGCTTTTGCCGAATGCCTGCACAAGCGCGTGCGCGACGAGTGGGGCTATGGCCGCGACGAAAGCCCTGAGCCCCGAGGACCTGATCCAGGAGAAGTATCGCGGCATCCGTCCGGCCGCGGGCTATCCGGCCTGCCCCGATCACACGGAGAAGGGCACGCTCTGGCAGTCTGCTCGATGTCGAAGCCAACACCGGCATGCAGATCACCGAGTCGTTCGCGATGTGGCCCGGCTCGAGCGTGAGCGGCCTCTACTTCGCGCGATTCAGGATGCGCGAAGTAAAGACCGCTCACGCTCGATCCGGGCCACATGGCAAACGACTCGGTGATGCGGATGCCGGTGTTGGCTTCGACGTCGAGAAGGCGCCAGAGAGTTCCCTTCTCGGTGTGGTCGGGACATGCCGGATAGCCCGCCGCGGGACGAATGCCGCGATACTTCTCATGGATCAGATCGGCGATGGTGAGATTTTCGTCGCGGCCGTAGCCCCACTCGTCGCGAACGCGCTTATGCAGACACTCGGCAAAAGCCTCTGCGAGTCGGTCGGCAAGAGCTTCGGCCATGATGGCGTTGTAGTCGTCGTTGTCGGCGCGGAAGCGATCGCAGAACTCCTTCAGACCGATGCCGGTGGTGACGGCGAAGGCGCCGATATGGTCGGCCAGACCTGTTGCCTGCGGCGCGATGAAGTCGGCGAGCGAGCGGTCTGGCTCTCCTTCGCGGCTGCCCTGCTGGCGAAGAAAATGGAAGCGGGCTAGTTCGGTCTTGCGATCGCTGTCGCCGTAAAGTTGAACATCGTCGCCGATGGCGGCTGCGGGAAAGAGACCGTAGACGGCGCGCGCCCTGAGCAGGTTTTCGTTAACGATGCGATCGAGCAGCGCATTCGCGTCGGCGAAAAGCTTGCGGGCTTCAGCGCCCTGGCGCTCGTCGTCGAGGATGCGCGGGTAAACGCCCTTCATCTCCCATGTATGGAAGAACGGCGACCAGTCGATGTATTCGCGCAGGGTGGCGAGCGGGAAGTTGTCGAGCACGCGCACGCCGGTGAACTCCGGGGTGGGCAGATCTTGCTGGCGCCACTCGATGGGCGTGCGCCGGGCGCGGGCTTCGTCGAGTGAGAGAAGCTTGGGCCGCGGCGAGGCGTGGGCTTTGCGCAGCGCGTCGTAGTCGATTCGATGCTGGATGACAAACGCTTCGCGCCCATCGTCACTCAAGAGGCTCGTCGTTACCGGCACGGCGCGGCTGGCATCGAGCACATGAACCACCGGCTGACTATAGTGCGGCGCGATCTTGACGGCGGTGTGCGCGCGGCTGGTGGTTGCGCCACCGATGAGCAGGGGCAATTTGAATCCTTGCCGTTCCATCTCGCGCGCAACGTGCACCATCTCATCGAGGGACGGCGTGATGAGGCCGCTCAACCCGATCAAATCGACGTTCTCAAGCTTGGCGCGCTCGAGAATCTTCTCGCACGTGACCATGACGCCAAGATCGATGACCTCGTAGTTGTTGCAGGCCAGCACGACGCCGACGATGTTCTTGCCGATGTCGTGGACGTCGCCTTTGACGGTGGCGAGAACGATTTTGCCCTGCGCCTTGACGGTATGACCGGCGGCGACCATGGTAGCTTTTTCCGCTTCCATGAAAGGCGTGAGATGGGCAACGGCCTTCTTCATCACGCGCGCCGATTTAACCACCTGGGGCAGGAACATCTTTCCGGCGCCAAACAGATCGCCGACCACGCTCATGCCCGCCATCAATGGGCCTTCAATGACCAGCAGCGGGCGGCCGAGCTTGACGCGCGCTTCTTCGGTGTCGGCTTCAATGTAGGTGTCGATGCCCTTAACGAGGGCGTGGGACAAGCGCTCTTCGACGGTGCCGGCGCGCCACTCCTCCGCTTTTTTTTCGCTGACGGCGACGCCCTCGCCCTTGAGTTTCTCGCCGTGCTCCACAAGCCGTTCCGTCGCATCGGGACGGCGATTCAAGAGCACATCTTCGACGAGAACCTTCAACTCCGGCTCGATCTCTTCATAGACTTCAAGCATGCCGGCGTTAACGATGCCCATGTCGAGGCCCGCAGCGATGGCGTGATAGAGAAATGCTGAGTGCATTGCCTCGCGCACCTTGTTGTTGCCGCGAAAGCTGAACGAAATGTTTGAAACGCCGCCGCTCACCTTGGCGTGCGGAAGGTTAGCTTTGATCCAGCGCGTCGCGTTGATGAAGTCGAGCGCGTAGTTGTTGTGCTCCTCCATACCGGTAGCCACGGTGAGGATATTGGGATCGAAGATGATGTCTTCAGCCGGAAATCCAACCTCGTTCACGAGAATGCGATAGGCGCGCTCGCAGATGCGTATCTTGTCTTCGTAGGTGGCGGCCTGCCCCTGTTCGTCGAAGGCCATCACCACCGCGGCAGCTCCATATTTGAGAACCGTTGCGGCGTTCTCGCGAAATTTCTTCTCGCCTTCCTTCATTGAAATGGAGTTGACGATTCCCTTGCCCTGCAGGCACTTCAAGCCCGCTTCGATCACTTCCCACTTGGAGGAGTCGACCATGAAGGGAACCTTCGCGACTTCAGGCTCGCTGGCCAGCAACTGCAGAAAGCGCGACATGGCGGCAACGCCGTCGATCATGCCCTCGTCCATGCAGATGTCGAGGACGTTGGCGCCGTTCTCAACCTGCTGGCGCGCGACGCTGACCGCTTCTTCGAATTTGCCTTCCTTGACGAGGCGCGCAAATTTGGGCGAGCCGGCAACATTGGTCCGCTCGCCGATCATGATGAAGACGCCGGACTGTTGCGTGAAGGGCTGCGATCCGGAGAGACGAAGGGGCTTGAAACTCATGGTGGGGACTGACGATTCAACGTCGCTTTCTTGCAGGGTCACGCTGCGGCCTCGCCCGGATGCGGGTTGAATGCTTCGTCAGCGGCAGGCTCGTACGCGCGGGGCGGCAGACCTTCGAGGGCTTTGGCGATGGCGGCGATGTGCTCGGGCGTGTTGCCGCAGCATCCGCCGGCAATGTTGATGAGGCCGGCCTGCGCGAAGCCGCTCAGCGAGCGAGCCATATCCTGCGGTCCAAGATCGAAGCCGGTTTCGGCGAGCGGATTGGGCAAGCCCGCATTTGGATAGCACGACACGGCAACGTTGGCTTTGTCGGCCAGGTCGCTGAGGAAGGGATACATGAGATCCGGACCGAGCGAGCAGTTGAGGCCGATGGAAAGTGGCTTCATGTGTTCGACGGCGATCCAGAATGCCTCAATAGTCTGCGCGGAGATCATGGTTTCGCCGCCGCGGCCGACGGCTGCTGAGATCATGACCGGCAATTCTTTTCCCTGTGCGGCGAGGCCATCCTGATCGAAGACTTCGCGGATGGCAACCAGCGCGGCCTTGGCATTGAGCGAGTCGAAGATGGTTTCGACAAGCAGTAAGTCCGACCCTCCGGCAATCAGTGCGCGCACCTGTTGTGCATAGGCTTTCTTGACCTGATCGAACGTCACCACGCGGAATCCCGAGTCATCGGCGTCGGGCGAGTTGGAGAGAGAAACCGTGAGCGGCCCGATCGCCCCTGCGACGAAGCGCGGCCGGCCAGTGTCGTTGGCTACGCGGTCGGCCCAGGTGCGGCATTGCTGGGCCGATTTCTCATTGATCTCCCAGGCCAGTTCGCCGAGCGTCGGGTCGTCGATGATCTTCTGGTAGAACTCAGGGTCTTTGCGGCCGCCGGTCTCGCGCGGATCGTCGACAAAAAATTCGCTCTGTGTGATGCTGGTTGCCCCGAACGTGTTGGTCTCGATAATGTCGGCGCCGGCCTCGAGGAAGCGGCGATGGATGTCGCAGATCATCTCGGGGCGGGTGAGAGAAAACAGGTCGCCGTTATTGAGCAGGTCCTTTTTGGAATCCTTGAAGCGATCGCCGCGGATGTCGGCTTCCTTCATCCCATAGGTACGGATGGTCGTGCCCATCGCGCCGTCAATGATGGCGATGCGGTTTTTCAGGATGTTTTGAAGCGGATGAACGGCTGATCGAGTCATGGATATTCCCCTGGCGCGGCTCCCGCGTTTGACTTTCACTCACGGCGGGCAGACGCGCTGCGGCGGCAGAAAGGCCGCCACCTTCCAGCATATACGGTTCGTCAATTGGGGACGGGGCGCCGGCGGCGGGGGGGAACGGGCAAAAGTTGGCCCGAGGCGGATTGCGCCCCGGGCCGGGTTGAACTACTTGCAGCAGTCGCCGCAACCGTTGGGGCAGCAGGTTGTGCAGGAACCGTCTTTGCAGCAATCGCCGCAGGCGGACTTCAGTTGCGAGGTTTGGGCGAAGGCCGTGACGGCCAGAACGAGAACGAGCGAGAACAATGCGATGGTACGTTTCATAAGAATCTCCCTTGGCAGGAAATCTGCCGTTGAACTTGCGGAATACAAATCGTGCCCCGAAGACAAGCGGTCTCAGGGTGCTTCGTTTGCATGGGACGTCAGGAAGGGTTTAGATCCGGAAAACGCGGAGCAGGACGTGTCGCTCGAGCCCTGATGGAATGGTTGCGCGTGGCTTGCGAACAACGGAATCTGCGAACGCGCTGGGCAGGGCGAGAGAGGGAGTTAGGATTTCGACCGCAAGGGCAAACTTGGGCTTGGCTGTTTCTGAAGAGCGAACAATGGCTTGCGGGGGCACGCGCTTGCAACAGTCCTGGAGGCAGGTGTTGCCGCCGGCCTGGTTGGACATCGGACAGTCGGGAGCCATTTGGCTCGTTGCTTTGGGGCAATGGAAGGCGCAATGGTCAGGCCCCTGAACGCGCATGGTGCAGGTGAGTCCGGCGAGGGCGGGCTGGACGCCTAGAAGTGCCGCCACCAGAAACGCCGCGCATTGGAAGAGTCTCTTCATTCTGTCTTCTTAAAACTTAGCACCAGGCCACCCTGCCTGGCGTGAGCAGTGTCACAGGCCTTTAGGGCGCCGCCGTAATTGCCGCGATGGGAACGAGCATGTCCTGCTTGCGCATGACGAGATTGGTGGCGTTCAGAGTTGCCAGCTCAAATCCATGGCCGTGCGTGATGGCGTCGGTCGGGCAGGCTTCGACGCAATAGCCGCAAAAGATGCAGCGGTTGTAGTCGATGTTGTAGGTCTTCGCGTAACGCTCCGAGGAGGAGATGCGCTGCTCCGCTGTGTTCTCCGCGGCCTCGATGAAGATGCAGTTGGACGGGCAGGCGGCTGCGCACAAGAAGCACGCCACGCATTTCTCAAGCCCGTTTTCATCGCGCTGCAGAACGTGCGCGCCGCGAAAACGCTGCTCGAAGACTGCTCCGCGCAGAGGGCCTTTGCCGTCAGGATAGTTCTCAACCTGCGAGGGCTGGAGCATCTCGCCAAAGGTGATGCTCATGCCTTTGACGACGCCGGCAATGTTGTCTACGACGGACATGGGTTCAGTATACGATGATCGGCGGGAGGGATTTGAGATGAGCATCACGCTCCGCCTCACAACGGTGTTTTCGCTGGCACTTCTATCGGGCGCCGTGAACGCGCAGAACAATGGGTCGAACCAGGGGCTGCCGATGGGCGCACCGCCCACTGTGGATACGAGTCGCATGACGCAGACGATGGGCCAGGGCAAACCGGCCGCCGGCCCTCTGGTGATCACGTACAACGGCAAAGCCTCGCAGTGGACGGCCGCAACTCTTGCTGCTCTGCCGCACACTACGTTGACTCTTTTTAATGAGCACTCGAAGGCGAACCAGACTTACTCCGGGGTTGCGTTGACGGATCTGCTTACCCCGCTGGGTGTCCCGAATAAGCCGCACGGCAAGGACCTGCGGATTTACCTGGTAGCCGCGGGGGCGGATGGCTATGAAGCGGTTTATTCGGGTGGCGAGGTTACGCCAGACGTACATGACGGGACGGTGATGGTGGCGGACAGCATGGACGGCAAGCCGCTCGGCGACGAAGGGCCGCTGAAGCTTGTCGCGACCGGGGAAAAGCGGCCGGCGCGGTGGGTGCGGAACCTGGTGGCGATTCGGGTGGAGACGGTGAAGTGAGAAGGCGGAGTTAGCGTTGTTAGCGGATTTAGCGGTGTTGGTGGCATTCAACGCCTTCCAGGACTGAGAATTCCTGTGAAACTGTGGAGGGGGTGTCTGCAGGCTCATGATATGGAAAGGCTTGGCAGGGGTTCACAGGTTCACAGCCGTTTTTCGCGATCGTTTTTTGGTGTTTACCAATTCGATACTCGAGTGGTTACTACCGGGTAGGGGGGTGGGCATATTTCCAGGGACTTCGCCCCTTGATGAACCGAGAACAGCGAACCCCCGATGCTTCAACCCGCATGCCCAAAGGCGAGGGACGCTTCGGCGAGCTCGGGGCAGGCCCGGGGGCACCAGGAATCCCATATCATGATCCATATTGAAGTCGGTTTGACCTGTTTTCAATGAGTTGCAAGGAAATAGGGGGGTGGGGGTGCTTCGGCTCGGATCTGCGGAGTTTTGACTTATCGGTATCCCCTGGATAGGTTTCGGTGCCACCTCCAACTGCAAATTCAATTGTGCGCTTTTGGCAGAAATAGCATGCAAAATCTTGGGCGCTTTTTTGTTTTTAGAATGAATGACTTGCAAGATATTTTTCACTTGAGGTCTTGACACGATTTGGAACGGCGGAGATTCCGGATCAAAGCCGAGTGAGATTCGTGCGCTCCAACCCTGCGCACAGCGCGCGAAGGATTGGGCAGACGGGAGATATGAGCCCGGAAAAGCCTGTGGTGTGACCGTCCTTTAAAACAAAACTCAGTTCACGGTCAGCGTCAGGCTTGTTGTCTGCGTCAGCGTTCCCGACGTCGCCGGCATGCACGCTGCGCCGGAATTACCGGAGTTCCGCAGTGACTCGGGTCGGTTATTGCGCGGATTGAGGAGGGACGACGGACCAACTGCCATCGGAGGCTTTAACGAGGGTGGCTGTGGCTGTCTGGATGGATGTGTCGGCGGCGATTTTGGGGAAGGCTCGCATGGACTCGGGGGTGCGGACCCAGCCGGGAATGCCTTCCACTTCAAATTGGTAGTTGATGGTGTATTGCGTGGGGTTGGAGGGGTCGTTGGGGGTGGCCTTATCGATGGCGGTGACGTTGAAGTGGCCGAAGCAGAAGTTGCCGGCGTCTGGATGGTTGGGATCGGGAGTCCAGGAGGAGTGTCCCTTGTCAGAGAGGGTGTATTTGTTGAACTGAATGGAGGGGGCGCGGGGCTGCTTCTTTTCGACGTACTCGCGCATGAGCATGCCGGCCTCGGTGAGGGCGTCGTAGCCGCGAACCTTATCGTCTTTGGAGGGATCGGTCTCAAGGGGGAGCTTGGTTGCTTCGGTCCAGACGCAGAGGTGCTGCCCGTCGTAGGACTTGTTGATGGCGGCGATGAAGGGGGCTTTGTCGACTTGTTTCTCGCAGCCGGTTGCGCCAGCGAGGAGGACGGTCAGCACGAGGGCCAGGGCGATTCTTTCGGGCATCCGAGTTCACCTCAAAATGAATTGTATGCGTGAATTTGGGGGTTGCACTCGGATTCGTTGTTCCCTTTCGCGCAGACAATCTGTTAGATTTCTTCCCTCCCCCAGGAGGAAAGAAAATGCAAGCACGACACTTGTCTCTCGCCGCGGTCGGCCTGGCGGTCATTCTTACTGGTTGCGCCCCTGCGCCCGCTCCTGCCCCTGTTGCTCCGGACACGCATGATGCGGACGTGAAGGCTATCAAGGATGTTGAAGCCACATGGGTGCAGAACTTCGCCACGAGAGATGTGGACAAGATTGCCTCGGTTTATACCGACGATGCATCGGTCTTGATCACCGACTTGCCGGTGATCAACGGAGTGGCGGCGATCAAAGACGCGCTGAAGCCGATGGTTGCCGACAAGGGTTTCTCAATTACGTTCTCGTCGGACAAAGTGGATGTCGCCAAGTCGGGCGACCTTGGTTACAGCCAGGGCTCCTATTCCATGACTTCGACTGACCCCAAAACAAAGAAAGTCCTGTCGGAAAAAGGGAAATACGTCACCGTGTTCAAGAAGCAGGCCGACGGCAGTTGGAAGGCTGTTGCCGATATCTTTAACGCCGATGGGCCTGCGACTGTCGCGAAATGAATCTCTTCGCCCTTGATGGGGCCGTGCGTGGAGGGTGCACCTGCAGCCCGCCCGGCGGCTTGCGAGTTTAACGCGGGCGGTCGTCGGGATTTTTCTTCTCCTCGGGTTTGGGTTCTTGTCTGGGCGCGGCTTCATGCGGCGGCGGAGCTGCGTGCTGCGGAGGCGCGGCATGGGCGGGCGCCGGGCGCTCGGGAGATGGCTTGGCGGTCTCAGGGCGCGGTTGTGGTTCGCGCTGAGGAGCGGCGTGCGGCGCGGGTTGCGGCTGTGGCGCGGGACGGGCCGGGGCTTGCGGTTGCGGGGCTGGGCGCTGTTCGGGCCGGTTCAGCGGATGCTGCTCGGGCGCGGGGCGTTGCTGTTGCTGCGGCATGGGATGCTGCTGTTGTGGAGTGGCGCGTTCGGGGCCCGCGGCGCGCGGCTGGGGTTGTGGCCTTTCCTGAGGGGCGGGACGTTGCTCCGGCTGCGGAACTCGCCGTTCCGGCTGCTGCGCGGGGCGCTCTTGCGGAGTGGGGACGTTTCTCGCAGGAGGAGGAGGCGCAACCGGGCGCACATCGCGGTCGGCGACTACGGGGTGATTTTCAACCACGTTGGTGGGACGACCGTGGTTGACGGCTGCGAACTGCTCGCGGTTCGTGCTGGCGGCCTGGGCGACCTGAACCTGCGCGTGCATGGGCGGGGCGTGGGGTTCGCGCAGAGCGGCTAGCTCGGCAGGGCGGGGACGCACCTGGACGCCGCCATTGCCGCCGTTGAAGCTGACGCGCGAATTGCGG
>CAWBSV010000082.1:0-130263 GCA_963791505.1 uncultured Acidobacteriaceae bacterium | reverse complement strand
TTTTGTGACCTACTTGGTTCGGTCGCGTATTGCGAGTTCTGCGAAGCGATTGCGGAGTTGGCGCGCACCGGCCGCATCGAACAATTGCGTGAAGTTCTTCCCTGGCGTTGTCTACGACGAGCTCTCCGCCAAATACCAGCAGGCGCCTGAAACGTTTGTGGCCGACTGGCAAAAAATGGCGCATGACATGCGCCAGGGCTTTATCGAGCATGCCCGCAAACGACTGACCTCCCTCACCCGCATGCAGAGCGCTGTCGACCTGGCGTCGACCCCGGCCTGGCAGGAAATTCAGCGCGCCCTCGACGCGCAGCAGAACCACCTCCTGCGCGCCGCCTTTGCCATGGAGCTCTTGCAATTGATCGAGCCGGCCGTGTCAAGAGCAGCGGAAGTGCGCGAGTGCGTCGTCGCCGCGCCCAGCTCTGAAGAGGCTGATCGCTATCTGGACGAAGCAACCCGGTGCTACTTCTTCGGCCTCTTCACGGCATGCGCGGTCATGTGCCGGTCGGTGCTTGAAGAGGCGATCAAGCAGAAGCTGCCCACTTCGCTGGCAAGGCTCGTCCGCACCCGCTACCGCAGCGCCGCCACCCTTGGCAACCTGCTTCACGAAGTGAACAACAACCTGCACCTCACTGGATTCGACGCCGGCTTTCCGCGTCTCGCCAACCAGGTGAACGATGCGGGCAAACGCGCCGTCCACGAAGGGCTGCTCTCTGAAGAAGAAGCACGCCGCTGCCTCCAGAACGCCCGTCTCGCCCTGCAGCTCCTGCTGCGCACGTGAAAAGCCCGACCCGCTGACCCCTGACCCCTGACCCCCAACCCCTGACCCCTGATCCCCCCGACCCTCTTATACTGGACTGTCCATGTCCTACGCCGCGGCAGTCGATCAACTCAATTCCATGGTGCCCGAGCTCTTTGTGAGCCCTGGCCAGACGCGGCGCAAGTTCTCGCTCGACGAGATTCGCATTCTGCTCGCTGCGCTCGGCGACCCGCATCGCCGTTTTCCCTCCGTCCTCATCGCCGGCACCAATGGAAAAGGATCGACGGCGGCGTCCCTTGCCTCCATCCTCACAGCTTCAGGGCTCCGCACCGGGCTCTACACCTCGCCCCACCTCGCGCGCGTCAACGAGCGCATCCGCCTCGATCGCGTCGAAGTCAGCGACGATGTCTTCGCCGCCCTTTACTTCCGCGTTCACGACACAGCGCAGCAACTGGTGCTTGACCAGCAGTTGCCCCAGCTTCCCAGCTTCTTCGAGATCCTCACCGCGCAGGCGCTGCTCTACTTTGCTGACCAGCACGTCGATATCGCGGTGCTCGAAGTGGGCATGGGCGGCCGGCTCGATGCAACCAACATTGTCGATCCGCTGCTCTCCATCGTCACCGACATCTCGCTCGACCACATGGAGTGGCTTGGATCGACCATCAGCGCGATCACCCGCGAGAAGGCCGGCATCCTGCGCCCTGCATGGAACCCTGATCACGCTCCCGCAGCATCCTGAAGCCAACCAGGTGCTCGGCGAAGTGGCGGCAGAGCTCGATGTGCGCGGAGTCAGCGCCACGCCCTACATGCCATCCATGCACACCCCGGATGCCGGACCCTATTCTGTCCAGGCTCTGGGCGCACAAATTGAAGTGGACTCGCCGCTTGATCGGCGCGCACCAGCATCGCAACAGGGCACTGGCCATCGCTGCCGCCGTCGAGCTTGCGACCCAGCACAGATTTCCCATCACGCCGGCGGCGATTCAAAATGGACTGCAGGCCACGCGCTGGCCCGCGCGCTTCGAGCGCATTCAAGCTGACGGGGTCGCGTGGATTCTCGACGTGGCGCACAATCCCGCCGGAGCCTGGGCACTCCGCGCAGGGCTGCGGTCCGCTCTCGTGAACAACCAGCCCCATACCCTCATCTTCAGTTGCCTGCGCGACAAGCCCCTTGCCGAGATGGCGCAAATCCTCTTTCCGATCTTTGATCGCGTCATCCTCGCGCCCATTCACGCCGCCCGCGCCGCATCCCTCGATGATTTGATGGGGGCAGCTCGTCGCCTCGGAACGCCGGCGCAAACCGCGCAGTCGATCGAGCATGCCCTCGAACTCGCTCGAAGTGAAAATCAAGACGGAACAGTCGTGATCTCCGGGTCCATCTACCTTGTGGGTGAGGCGCGATCCATATTGCTCGGCGCCGCCGCGAAGGGAAGCAATCCGTGAGCCGCCCGCCCACTCCGTTGCCGCGCTTTCACCGCTGGCGCACAAACGCCTTCAACATTCCTCTGATGACAACCATCACAGTCGTCTGCGGATCTCTTGCACTGCTCCTGTCGTTTGTCGACAAGAAGGGAAGAATCCAGCACAACATCGCCCGCGTCTGGGCGCGCAGTCTGGTCTGGGCGACTGGCTCTTCCCTGCAAATTCTCGGTCGAGAGAATCTCACCCGGCATCCGGTCGCTGTCTACGCCTCCAATCACACTTCCTACATGGATACGCCGGTGATTTTCGCCTCGCTCCCCTTCCAGTTCCGCATCTTGGCCAAAAAGGAGCTTTGGCCTATCGCCTTCATTGGATGGTACTTAGACAGGTCTGGTCAGATCCCCATCGATACCGAAAACCCGAGTTCCACGCGCTCGAGTCTCTCGGGCGCCGTCAAAGCTGTGCGCGCCGGCATGCCCCTTTTCGTCTTTCCTGAGGGGCGACGCACGCTCGATGGCGTGCTGCAGCCATTCCTCTCCGGGGCCGCGTACATCGCCATTCGCGCTCAGGTTCCGCTGGTTCCCATTGCTCTCAAAGGGGTCTTCGATCTGCTGCCCATGCATACGCGCCACCTGTATCCAGGCAAGCTGACCTTGATCGCCGGCGAGCCGATTGAGACGGCTGGGATGACGATTCGAGAAACTGAGGATCTCACTTTGCGCCTGCGAGCGGCGATCGAAGCACTGAGCCTTGGGGATAACGCAAAAGATACAGCCGCGGCCGATCAGTCTGAAATTCACATGCGCGCCTGACAATTCACGTTTCGCATTCTCGTTCGTCTCATTACACTGTTGCTTGCATGTCCATCCACATCGCGATCCCCGAACCCACCAGCAGCGATCGAGAGTATAACCAGCGCTCTCTGCCGCCTTATCTTGCCTCCCTTCACTCCGCCGGTCTCACGCCGGTCGTGGTGCCGCTTCATGAGCGCCAGGATCGCGTCGCGAGAATCCTTCTCGGCTGCCAGGGAGTTCTTCTCCCCGGCAGCGGCTACGATGTGGACCCCGCTCGCTATGGAGAGACACGCATCCCTGAGTGTGGCGAGGTCGATGCAGGACGCACCGCAATCGATGAGCTGTTGCTCGACGACGCATTCCATCACCAGAAGCCCATCCTTGCAATCTGTCACGGCGCGCAGACACTGAATGTTAGGCGCGGCGGCTCTCTCATTCAGGATCTGAAAACACCTGTCAATCATCGACCCGGCCGCGAGGTTGTCCTGGCCCATCGCGTGAAAGTCAACCCGGACTCACGCCTGGCGCGCTTGATTCCGGAAAATGACCGGCCAGAGCCGTTTGTGAATTCGAGCCATCACCAGGCAGTGCGCACTGAAGGGGAACAACCTGATCGTCGCTGCCGTTTCTTCGGGAGATGGCGTGATTGAAGCGGTGGAGCTCGCTTCGAAAACGCATTTCGTGGTTGGGGTGCAGTGGCACCCGGAGCGGACCTACACGCAGAGCGCCTTCTCTCGCGCGATTTTCGCGGCCTTTGCCTCGGAGACTTCTGCCTGGCAGCCACGCGTGGTCGAGCACTCCGTCGCGTCGGCCTGAAATGGCTGACGGGCAAATCGGCGTCCGGCTGAACGCCTTGCTTGCGAGCGCATCGCTGGCCCCCCTGGATGCAAGTCAAACTGCATCGTTTGAGATATATCTTTCGCTTATTCTTCGCTGGAATGCACGCACTAACCTGACGTCGATTCGAGACGTGGACGGCATCGTGGTGCGCCATTTCGTTGAATCCATTGCTTGTGCGCAGGCGATCCCCCGCGGAATCGGGACATTGCTCGACTACGGATCGGGTGCGGGATTTCCCGGAATTCCGATTGCAGTATGCCGTCCTGAGATTCAGGTGACGGTCGCCGAATCGCACGGCAAGAAGGCCGCCTTCCTGCAGGAGGCGCTGAGGACACTCGGCCTGGGTGCCGTGGTTTATGGAAAGCGCGCCGAGACCCTTGCGCAAGAATTCGATTGCGTCACTCTGCGCGCGGTCGAACGGATGCCCGAAGCCGCGACTGCAGCCGCGCGGCTCGTGAAGCCGGATGGCTGGCTCGTGCTGATGACCACCCATGAGGAGTTCGATCCCCAAGTCGCCGCCCTGACTGGCCAGTTTCTCTGGCGAACTCCCGAGGCCCTGCCCAACAGCTCAGACCGAACCCTGGCCATTGGCCAGAAACTTCCCAGCACGTCAAAGAGTGGCTAACTACGCGCTTTCGGTGCGAGAACAAGCACCATCTGTTTTGTCTGATCTCCACTCTTCACTGTGAGCTGGAATCGATCTCCCGCCTTGCCAAAGAATTTCTCGGGCAGAACTTCGCCCAGGCTTTCAGCCAAGGGCTTCCCGTCGATCTGGAGAATCTCGTCGCCGGGCAACAAGCCGGCTTTCTCCGCGGCCGAGCCCGGCGTCACTACCGTGATTTTGGCCACATGCAGATCAGCCCGGTCCACCTCGAAGCCGGTCGATCCCAACTCGCTTGCCTTGATATAGCCGTCCTTTCTGAAACGGCTATGGCAGAATTCGATGGCTGCCGGGCCCGCAGGACCAGCCCCCATACATGGAATAAATTCACCCTTCCAGTTGATCACTGGCCGCATATAGATCAAGTGGCTCTTCGGATCGGGTCCCGGCGGCGCGTTCTGCGCGTCCCGGACCAGGGTCACTTCCAACTCCGCTCCATTGCGCCTCACCTTGATGCGGACGCTCTGGCCGCGTTCCCCAAAGGACTGCTGCACAGCAAGCATTCCCGGCGTGCTTTTCACCGGCTTTCCGTTGATCTCAAGGATTGCGTCGCCAACGCCCAGACCCGCCTGCGCGGCCGGCGACGCAGGGTCGACCTTCTCAATCCGCCCATCCTGGTCGCCATTCGTTGAGAACGTAATCCCGGTCTGCCCCATATCTTCACTGCGGATCATGCCCGCGTCCTGCGCAACCTGGATGCACTTACTCACCAGGGGGCCGATGCCAACGCACGGAGCGGTCGTCCCCTTGGAATCGGCTAGAGTCGTGGCGCTACTCATCTGGGCTCCGATTCCGCAGAGAGCCAGCGCTGCAAAGGTCAACCGGACCGGGACGATGAATTTGAAAGCCATGGGATCTCCTTACTGCTTGGATCGCGGCAAATCAGCCCAAAATGCGTCAAAAGCGAATTGAGAGGGGAAGGGCGGTATGTTCCACGTGGAACAACACGATTGAATGGAGGGCGTTCATGTTCCACGTGGAACAATCCCCTCCACGTAGAAAGCCATCAGGCCTGACTCGCTCAATCACAAGATACCCACTCCAAGCTGCCATCTTCACACTCCCCAACAACGTCGCAAGAACACCCAGGCAATCTCCAACGGGCAACCCGACTTTTCCACCGGGCCCCCTTTCAACGCTCATTTTCAAGCAAAATCCGAGATCTCCCGCAACCCCCATCCCTTGTATAAGTTCCCAGCCCCACCGATAACCCGTCCCGGTCGCTTTCCACAACTTGGCGCGATTGTCCACAGCCGACAACCCTACCCTCGACCGCTCGATCGCCTTTACTCTTATTGTCCATGGGAAAGATTCTCGGCATTGTCAACCAAAAGGGCGGGGTTGGCAAAACGACCACTGCAATTAACCTCTCCGCCTGCCTCGCTCTTGAAGGCCTCAAGGTTCTCCTGGTCGATTGCGACCCGCAGGCCAATGCCTCGTCAGGCCTCGGCTTTCAGCGGGATGACAATCGCCACTCGATTTATGACGTCCTGACAGGGGATTCAACCGCCGAACAAGTCATCCTGCCCACCGAGATCCCCCATTTGTGGATCCTCCCTGGATCAAAAAACCTCACCGGCGCCAATATCGAACTCGCCGCAGCTCCCGATCGCGCCCTGCGCCTGCGCCAGGCTCTCGCCGAAATACAGCCGAGCTTTGATCTGGTTGTCCTGGATTGCCCTCCGGCCCTCGACCTGCTCACCCTGAATGCCCTGGCTGCCGCCGACTCCCTCATCGTTCCCATGCAAGCCGAATACTTCGCCCTCGAAGGCGTTTCTGAATTGATCTCCACCCTCGAGCGTGTCCGGGCCTCTTTCAACCCCAACGTGAACATCGAAGGCGTCCTGTTGACCATGTATGACGACCGAACCAATCTTGCCCAGCAGGTCACCGAAACCCTCCGCGAGTACTTCCGGGAGCGCCTGTTTCAAACCGTCATTCCCCGCAACATCCGCCTCGCTGAAGCCCCCAGTCACGGAAAGCCAGTCGCCTTGTACGATCCGCGCTCGCGAGGCACCGAAGCCTACTTCGAGCTCGCCGGCGAGTACCTCTCTCGCAATCGGATGGAAAGCCCCCGAAGCGTCGAACGAAAAGCCGCAGCCAGCGCCAAGCCCGCAGGCCCGGCTACGGGAGTTCGCTTCTGGCCCTACTCCTGACCGGGTGCCTTTCCAGTCGCCCTCTAAACTACAGAAACCAAACGAAGCAAGAATCTCCAAATCAGTCTGATCCCCCCGATGAGGTAAATCGCGAATGACAGCCGCCGCCCCCGAAATCAAACGACGCGCCCTTGGCAAAGGCCTCGACTCCCTCCTTCCGCGCGTGCAAGTCCCCGTAACCTCCCCTTCCCGAGAACCTGAAGGCGGAAAGCCGCGCGAGATTCCGCTCGACCAGATCGAGCGCAACCCCTTCCAGACCCGCTCCCAAGTGGATGAAGCGCAGCTTGCCGAGCTGGCAGCATCCATTACCGCCAATGGCGTGGTGCAGCCGATCCTCGTGCGTCCCCTGGCATCAGGCCGATTCCAGCTCATTGCCGGCGAACGCCGCTGGCGCGCCTCCGCGCTTGCCGGCAAGCTCACCGTCCCGGCAATCCTCCGCCAGGTCTCCGATGAGCAGGCCATGGAAATCACCATTGTCGAAAACCTGCAACGCGCCGACCTCAACGCCATGGAGCAAGCCCGCGCCTTCGAAAGACTCGCGCGCGAGTTCCACATGACCCAGGAACAAATGGCTACCCGTACCGGGAAAGACCGCGCCACAGTCTCGAATTTCCTCCGCCTGCTCCGCTTGCCCTCCAGCGTGCAAGACCGGGTCGAGCGCGGCGAGCTCAGCTTTGGCCATGGCCGCGCCCTCCTGGCCCTCGAGCACGCCGAAGAGATCGAAAAAGCGGCTCACCGCATCGCGGAACGTTCGCTTTCTGTTCGCCAAACAGAGAGCTACATCCAGGGCCTGATTCATCCGGACCGGACCCCCAAAGACAAGGAAAAACCCCAACCCGCCGTCGATCCAAACGTCCGCGAAGTGCAGGAGCGCCTGCAACGCGTCCTCGGACTCAAAGTCAACATCGAAGACCGCAACGGGAAGGGAAGAGTCATCATCGAGTACGCGCGCCTCGAAGACTTTGACACCTTGCTTGAGATGATCGGCGGGCAGGCGGCACAGTGATTTCCTCCTTCCGCGCAACCACGGTCGACGATCTGGAGGCGATTCGCGCTTTCCTCGGGGAGATCTTCGAGGTTGGCCCGGAAGCCCCTTTTCTAAACCCCGGTATCCTGCGCTGGAAGTACTGGGACAGCCGCGGCGACTGGGATGGACCGCGGAGCTACGTCCTCGAGCAGGATGGGAAGATCGTTGCCCACGCCGGCCTGTGGCCGCTCGCCGCCAACTCGAACTCAGGCAATTTGCAGGGCGCTCAATTGATTGACTGGGGCGCCTCCCGCAAAGCGAGCGGAGCAGGCATTTCCCTGCTCATCAAGCTCACGCACAAATTTGATTTCATGATCGGAATCGGCGGAACCGAGGCGACCCGCAAAATTCTCCCCACGTTTGGATTTGAGAAACGCAATGTGATGTGGCGCGGCGCACGCCCCCTTCGCCCAATTGGCCAGGCTCTCACACACCAGCAGCGCAACTGGAAGCTCCCGCTTCGATTTCTCCGCAACTCTTTTTTGGCCAGTCAACCGGCCAACAGTCCGTTCAAACAATGGGAGGCGATCGAAATTGCCCCGCACCAGATCGCGCCCGAAATCTATTCGCCCGCGGCGCCCCACACGGGATTCGCTCCCCGTCCCCCGTCCTTCTTTGAATATCTCTTGCGCTGTCCTGAGGTCCCCTTTCGCCTTTTCGGAATCGTCGACCGAGGCGTGGCGAAGGGCCACTTTCTCATCGGCGTCCTCCGCGGCCAGGCGCGCATCGCCGGTGTCTGGCTCATCGAACCAACGGCGGCAGCGTGGGCTGCAGGATATTGCATAGCAACCGAGGCGGCCCGCGCCATCCCCGACGCAAACGAGATCGTCGCCGCCGGCAGCGATCGAGCCAGCAAAGAAGGAGCAGCCATGGCGGGCTTGCGGATCGGAAAGGGAGCCGACGTCAGTGTCCTCGATGAAAACAAACGGCTCTCGCTTCCTGCTGATTTTCAGGTGCAACTCTGTGACGATGATGCAGCGTTTCTCGACATTGGTAAGCCGTCCTATGTTACTTAAGGGCGGTTGTCAATCCTGGGCACAACGTGCAAGATTGCCATTGTCCCCATGATTCAATTCAGCCGAACAGTCGTTTGTTTGCGCAAAGTCCGCGATTCAAACAACATCAAACCACGCGTGCAAAGCAGAATCACAATTCCACCGCAGAATTGCCCAAAGGTTGTAGTTTTCCCCAGGCTCGACGATGCTGAAATTGCCCTATAATCTCCAGACTGCCACTCGAATGTCCAGTGCCCTGAAGTCGCGCGCGACGAAGCTCTTGAAATCAAGCATGGCCGGGATCGTTCAGTCAGCGTTGCAGCTTTCAACCGAAGAGATGATGCCATGCTAAAAGGAAAGCGCGAGTTACTGTCTCAAGGCCTGCACTGGAGCGGGGCGCGGCTTCTCTTCGAAAAATTGCCTGAGAAAGATGTTCTTCTCGTCCTCAACTATCACCGCATCGGCAACGCCCATGAGGATGAATTCGACTCCAACGTTTTCTCGGTAAACGCTGACCAGTTCAACGAACAGATCGCCTACCTCAAAGAGCACCTCACGCTCGTCACGCTTGACGAAGCCCTCGCCTTCATCGATGGCAAAGCGAAAGACCGCACCCCACGCTCCCGCGTTCTCATCACGTTTGACGATGGGTACATGGATAACTTCGAGGCGGCCTTCCCGATTCTCCGGTCGCACGGCGCGCAGGGAGTCTTCTTTCTCACCACTGACCTCGTCGGCTCCTGCCGCGTTCCCTGGTGGGACGAGATCGCCTACATCATCAAGTCGGCGCGGCGCAGGCAGTTCACTCTTCGCTATCCGTCGCACCTCGCTGTCGACGTCGATCAGGACGGCTTATCCATCAGCCTGCGCAACGTCGTCAAAAACTACTACGGGCCCGAGAACACTGACCCCGAGCGCTTCATGCGCGAGCTGAAGGAAGCCACACAAGGCGATGATCCGCCCACAACCGTGCGGCGCTTCCTCAACTGGGAAGAAGCAAAAGAAATGATCGACGGCGGCATGGCCATTGGATCGCACACCATCCATCACCCCATCCTCAGCCGCCTCGGCCGCGAAGAGCAGCGCAAAGAACTGGCGCAATCGCGGGCTGTTTTGAAAGACCGTCTCGGCATGAACCCTGAAGCCCTCGCCTACCCGTTCGGCGTCGAAGACAGCTTCTCTGACCAGACCATGGAGATCGCCGCCGAAACCGGCTACCGCGCAGCCTTCTCCTTCTACGGCGGCACCAACCGCCGCGGCATGACGCGGCCCTTTAACGTGAAGCGCGTCTCCATCGGCTACCAGAGCTGGCTCCGCTTCAAAGTGCAGGCCGCCGTCTGCCGCAGCACCGGCAGCTACTGGCCGTAGGGCTTTACCCCTCCGTCCGCATGCCGTCGGGCACAATTTCCTGCAAAAAACTGTGAACACCCCCTCTGGAAGCTTGTGATAAGCCATGGGTTAGCAGGGGTTCACAGGGAAACAGCCCTTTTTTAAGATCCTTTTTGCTTCTGACGGTTGAGGGGTCCCTTTTGCGCAATTCCCTGTGCTAGCGTGCAAGGGGTGTCTGCAGGCCGTTGATTGCAATGAGGTTAGGAGGGTTGCACGGCAGAACGGGCTTTTTTGAGGATCTTTTTTCTCCAGACAAACAGAGAAACACTGAAAGAGAGAATCTGGACAGACGGGTGCCCTCCGCGGGCGCCGTGAGCCGCATCACCGAGCCTGCTTTTGCGGTTCATGTTTTTTCAATGGGTTACGAGCAAATAGGGGGGTGGGGGGGCTCAGCCTCTGGTTCTCGTGACGGGATGCTCGGAGCGGTGGAGCAATTCGTGTTCATGGCTCTCCCATGGAAGGATCTGAGTTTGTGGCTCAGTCTTGAGTGTGCGCTTTCTCGAGAAATAGTATGCAAATTGTGGCGATGTTTTTTGCGTTTGGAATGAGGGAGATGCGGATTATTTTTGCTGGAAGGGCTTGACAAGATTTGTGAGGGGTCAGGAAGGGGAGGGATCGTCTTGTCTGCCCCGGTTCCCAGGTTTGCCGGTTTCTGACTTCCTGCTGAAGAGGGTTATTCCCCCGGCGCTTCCCGTATTTCTCCGTCACCCCATGCAAGTCCCGGTTTGGAAAACGGAAGATTTAGAACCGCAGCATTCCCTACGGCCTTGGAATAGCATAGGAAATAGGGGTTGCGGCGAGGGCTCGATGGCGGATCTTAACGGATCAATTAGTACTTTGCGCGGCGTACAGGCATCTTTTTTGATGCCCTCGCTGCCTGCGCGCTCGGTCCCAAGTGAGTCAAGAGGGGTCGTATACACGAAGGGGTGGGTGGTCAACCTGCTCCTTGATCTTGCCGGATACACGCCTGGAGCAAATCTCGTCGATGCATTGGCTGTCGAGCCCGCTTCGGGAGACGGCGCGTTCCTATGTCCGATGATTGAGCGCCTTTTGGATTCTTGTCGGCGAATGAATCGGCCAATCATGGAATGCAAGGATTCCCTAATTGCCTACGAGTTGGATGAAGCCAGCGTTGACGTTGCGCGCTCTCGGGCAGCTTCGATTTTGAGGGGCGAAGGCCTGAACGGCTCAAGCGCAGACAGACTCGCCAAGGCCTGGGTGCGTGCAGGCGACTATCTTTGTGACTCAATGAATCTTCAGGCAGATTTCGTGATTGGCAATCCTCCATACGTCCGTCTTGAAGACATTCCGGATGAAGCCGCACGCTTTTATCGCAGGGAATACCCTACAATGTGCGGACGCGCAGATCTGTATGTGGCGTTCTTTGAAGGGGCTCTTCGCCAGCTCAAAGATGGTGGGAGATGTGCGTTCATTTGCGCGGATCGCTGGATGCGCAACCAGTATGGTGCTCAACTAAGAGAACTGATTACTTCGGGATTTTCAGTAGACGCCGTAATCGACATGCATGATGCCGAGGCTTTCCACGACGACGTAGATGCATATCCTGCAATCACCGTGATTCGGAGAGGTTGCCAAGGATCGGCAGTTGTGGCGAGTGCCGGTCCCGAAATCGCGGACATTCCTTCGCGGACACTTGTGGAGAGCTTGCATTCGCAGGGACCGTTGCGCCAACGCAAAAAACTTTCTTTGCCTGCGGGATTGCGCGCTGCCCACGTGCACGGGTGGTTCAAGGGCGGTGATCCGTGGCCCTGCGATTCGCCGCTGCAGTTAGCGCTTCTTCGCCGGCTTGAAGATTCATTTCCACCGCTCGAAGCAAATGCGAAGGTGGGCATTGGAGTCGCGACGGGTAATGACCGGGTCTTTATCACTCGTCATGCTGGCCTGGTTGAGCCGTCGCGATTACTTAAGCTCGCGATGGCAAAAGACATTGCCAGCGGGACGATGAGATGGTCCGGAAATTACTTGATTGACCCCTGGGATGACGACGGCTTGGTAGTGCTTGACGAATTTCCGCGACTGCGCAGCCATTTTCAGGAGAATGAAGTTGCCCTGAGAAAGCGGCATACCGCGATGAGTAATGAGCAACGATGGTATAAAACCATTGATCGTGTGACTCATTCCCTTACGGAGAGGCCCAAGCTTTACATTGCGGATATTAAGAATTCGCTCGATCCTGTGCTCGACCGCGGTGAGACTTACCCGCACCACAATCTCTACTTTATTCATTCGGATCGGTGGGACTTGGAGGTTCTCGGTGGCTTGTTGATTTCAGCAGTCGGCCAGTTCTTCGTGGAGTCTTATGGAGTCCGCATGCGCGGTGGCTATTGGCGCTTCCAAGCTCAGTATCTGCGACGAATCCGCGTCCCGGATCCTCGATCGCTGTCGACGGCGCATGCTTTAAAGTTGGCGACTGCGTTCCGCCTCCGCGACAGGCAACTTGCGACGCAGACTTCGTTGGAAGTTTACGGAATCGCAGAGCGCGAAATGGAGCTCGCAATTGGACATTGAGAAGCGGTTGCAGGCGGCTGTTCAAAGCTATTGGGACGCACGAAGCAAGAACAAGGAGAAGCAGGTCCGATCCGGGAAGATCGACGCGGGCACGCGCGGCGAGGTAACGGGCGGGACGCAAATGGGCGCGCTTGAAGTGCTGGTTGCGGATATTTTGTGCGATGCCGGTCTCAAGAAACTTGACATTCGCACTCGCACAGCACTTGAACTGCCCGGATACTTCAGGGCGACAAAGAAGTGGGATCTAATCGTTGTGTCAGAGGGGCAATTGGTCCTGGCGATGGAGTTCAAATCGCAGGCGGGAAAGTCAATCGGTAACAACGTCAATAATCGCTCCGAAGAAGCGGTTGGAAGCGCCAAAGATATCTGGACAGCGTTTCGTGAGGGCCGCTTTGGAAACTCGCCGACGCCATTCTTGGGATACTTTTTTCTGCTTGAAGATCGTCCAAGGGTCAAAATCCCGGTAGCGAACAAGGAGCCATACTTTCCCGTCGATCCCGAATTCAAAGGGCCGCTACGATCGAATGAGGTCGGTGAGGGTAAGTTCCAAGGAGTCTCATACAGCAAGCGGTATGAGCTGCTCTGTCGAAGGCTGGTGCTCGAGCGCCTCTATACTGCCGCTTGCTTCATCATGGCTACAAATGAAAAGAGCACAGAGATCTCTGAGCCTGCCGAGGATTTGACATTTCATCGATTTGAGGCCGCCCTGAGAGGGCACGCATTGACCTTCGTCGGGAGCAGACGGTAGGGATCATCCAATCGAAACCATCAAGCCGGAGCCGAGGAGCGACCAGATTTATTCAGCCCCCACCGCCCATCGGCGAACCGATATACTCTCCCTTCGGGCGCAGACCCCAAAATCCCCGCGCCTGAGACGTTGAGGAGTCCCTCGCTTTGCCCTTTACCCGCCGTGGCTTCTTGAAGTCGCTCTCCCGCACTGCCCTTGTCCTTACGCTTGAAGATGTCCTTCGACTGGCGCGACCTGCGTTTGGGATGGGGCGGCAGCAGGCCGGGTCCGCGCAGGCCGGAGCCGGGCAGAAGCCCTCGGGGAGTTCGCGTCCGGCGTACGAGGCGCCCGCACGGCCGGCGCCGAAGGGAACTCCCTCGCCGGTGCAAGGCACGCCGCTGGGGGTGCAGTTTGTCGATGTCGCCAAACAGGCCGGCCTGAACGTCGAGACCATCTTTGGCGGCGAACACCGCAACAAGTACCTGCTCGAAACCACAGGCTGCGGCGCCGCCTTTTTCGACTATGACCAGGACGACTGGGTCGACATCTTTCTCATCAATGGATGGCGTCTCGAAGGCTTCCCGAAAGGACACGAGCCGGTCTGCCATCTCTTCAAGAACAATCGCGACGGCACCTTTACCGATGTGACGCTGAAGGCGGGGCTGGCGCGGTCGGGCTGGGGACAGGCGTGCTGTGTGGGCGACTACAACAACGATGGATGGAACGATCTGTTCGTCAGCTACTACGGGCAGAATGCGCTCTTCCGCAATCACGGGCAACGGAACGTTTCGCGAAGTCACGAAGGAAGCGGGGCTGCTGCAGGATCGCTTGCGCTGGAACTCGGGATGCACGTTTCTCGACTACGACAAGGACGGGCACCTCGATCTGTTCGTGGGCAACTACATTGACTTCGACGTGAAGACCGCGCCTCTGCCCGAAGACGCCAACTGCACCTATAAGGGCATCCAGGTGGCGTGCGGGCCGCCGGGGCTGGAGGGCGGCAAGAACCTGCTCTACCACAACAACGGCGATGGGACGTTTACGCGATGTGAGCGAGAAGGCCGGTATGTGGGGCACGCTGGGGACGTACGCGCTCTCTGCCGCGGCCGCCGATCTGGATGAGACAGGCTGGCCGAATATCTATGTGGCGAACGATTCGACTTCGGCCACCTACTACGTCAACCAGAAAGACGGCACCTTCAAGGACCAGGCGATTGAGGCGGGCGTGGCTTATTCGCCGGACGGCAAGCCGCAGGCGGGCATGGGCGTCTCCATTGGCGACTACAACCGCGATGGGCTGCTGGATATCGTGAAGACGAACTTTGCCGGCGACACGGATTCGCTCTACATGAATCTCGGCGACGGCTCGTTTGACGACCGCACCTACCAGGCGGGACTGGGCATCAACACGCGCTGCTGGGCTGGGGCGTGAGCTTCATGGATATCGATAACGATGGCTGGCTCGACATTCTGGTCGCCAATGGCCATGTGTATCCCGAGGTGGATGGAACGCAGATCGATGCGTGCCTACGCGGAGCGGAAGTATCTCTATCGCAACCTGCGCAACGGGCAGTTTGAAGACGTGAGCCTGGTGGGGGGCAGCGGGATTACGGCGAACGTGCCGGCGCGGGGCTTTGCGGTTGGGGATTACGACAACGATGGGAATCTGGATGCGGTGGTGAACTGCGTGAACGCGGGGCCGCAGCTGCTGCGCTGCGTCTCGACGCTGAATCGGAACTGGGTAAAGATTCGGCTGGTGGGCACGAAGTCGAACCGGTCGGGCGATCGGCGCGCGCATCAAGGTAGTGGCGCAGACCGGCACGCCGCTGCTGAATGCAAAACCCGGCGCCGCGCTTACGCAGATCGAGGAAGTCCGCTCCTGCAATGGCTACTTTTCGGCCAGCGACCTACGCATCCATTTCGGCCTCGGGGACGCGAAGAAGGTCGACACGCTTGAGGTGCGTTGGCCCTCAGGAGGCGTCGACATTTTGCGCGATCTCGAGGTGAATCGGCTCCATGTGTGGAAGAAGGCGGAAAAATTCTCAAAACCGATACCTTCCCGGTTACGAGAAAGGTTCGCTGACCTTCCTGCAGTATCCGGTCCCAAAACGGTCTTTGGATGTCCAAGTTCGTTGCGGGCGGGTCGGGAGCACCCCTTCTGAAAGAAAGGCCAGCGCATTTGCGGTCGGATCGCGGGTTGTTTCAAGCGCGCTGGACGACAAGAACACGCGTACTTCCCATCAATATTCCGTAGATTTCCGTCGTCCGGCTTCGAATCGCGATGCGCACCACTGATTCATTGGAATGAATCATTTGGCCGATCCGCACCCCCGATTCGTCTTCTCGGATGAAAAGCAATTGGCGTGATTCCGCAGCCCCTGAGCGGCCTTTTGAGAAGCCATGATTCGTTATAACAATTAAGTCAAGAATGCCCGAGAGAGAGCTCCGATCATACGGTAACAACTGTTCCAAACTGGGAAGATTTGCCCTGCGGAGATACGGATTTTTGGAGATTTTAGATTTGATAAATCGCTTTATTCATGCGACTTACGAAACCGGATTCGCTTTCTGGCCACTTCTGAGGCCATTGTCAGGACAGAATGTAAATGTTTTCAAGTAATGACATATCGTATTTACGTCCAAACGTCCAGTTTTTTTGTTCTTGCTGGTTGACAGGCAACCCGCGCCTTGCTATCGTTTCCGTTGCTTCGGGGTATGCCTTTTTCGCTCTCCTCTACGCCTCATTCTGAGAGCAGCCGCCCTAGTATTTTGGCAACTCCGCCAACGTGGCGGGGGAGCCTTGCATGCCGACAGGCAGGACAAGTACCTTGCCGGGCAGGTGGAACTCACCACAAGTTCACACAAAAAAACAGAGACATCTCAGGAGACCGCATGAACAAGAATCTTCGTACAGCCCTTGCGCTGGGGCTTTTCGCCTGCGCGAGTGTGGTGCTTGTGGCGCCAGCTGCTGCGCAATCGGTGTACGGGTCGCTCTTCGGCACCGTCACTGATAAGACCGGGGCAGCCGTCCCGGGCGCGACGGTCACGGTTAAGGACGAGGCCAAGGGCACCGTCGTTAACGTCATTTCCAACGCATCGGGCGATTACTCCGTCCCTCACCTTATTCCCGACGTGTATGACCTGAAGGTTTCAGCGAAGGGCTTCAAGACCTTCGAGACCAAGGGCATCTCGGTCGAGGCCGACACGGCTCCGCGTATTGATCCCACACTCGACGTGGGCGGCAGCTCAGAGACAGTCGAAGTCAACGCAGATACACAGCCGCTGTTGAAGACTGAGAGCACTGACGTCTCCACAGTGTTCGACCAACAGCAGGTATCGAGCCTGCCGGTCGGCGATCAGAACTTTACGAACCTTCAGCTCCTGCTTCCTGGAGCCCAGCTCCTCGGCTGGTCGCACGCTGCTGACGAGAACCCGCAGGGTTCGAAGCAGATTCAGGTCGACGGTCAGGCCTTCGGCGGCACCGCATTCGAGCTGGACGGCACTGACAACGAAGATCCGATTCTCGGCATCATCGTCATCAACCCGGCTATGGATGCCGTCACCGAAACCAAGATTACGACGCAGAACTTTGACGCCGAGTTGGGCAAGGCCGTTTCCGCGGTCGTTACCGCGCAAACCAAGTCAGGCACCAACAGCTTCCACGGAAGCATCTACGACTTCCGCACCGGCAACGCGAACTACGCGCGCGACCCATACAGCGAAACACCGGGACCGGTGAGCCTCACCAATCCGACGGGCTTGCCTCCGGGGTTGAAGAACCGCATGGGCGCCTCCATCGGCGGTCCCATCCTCAAGGAGAAGGCGTTCTTCTTCTTCAACTATGAAGGCCAGCGGCAGAAGGTCGGCACCTCGGCGACCGATACGCTTCCGACCAATCTCCTGACTGAGTCAGCTCTCGGCAACAACAAGACCAGCGCTGCGCAGGTTGCTGCTGGCTACACGGGTGCTGACTTCAGCGAATACCTGACCCAGTTCGGGCTTGCGGGCACACTCTACCCCACCACGGCTGCACAAGCCGCGGCAGCCGGCGTACCGCTTGAGCCGTCTGGATCAACAACGCCCCAGCAGCCGTTCCCGCACAACGTGGTTCCCGCCTCGCTGCTCTCGCAGCAGTCGCTTGCCTTGCTCGCCTTACTTGAGCCCAAGACCACGGGCATCGGCCTCGGCGAGGGTCTGACGGGCAGCGAAGACGGCCTGGACCAGAACTACAAGCAAAGCGGAACCGGCCTCTTCAACAGCAACCAATATACAGAGCGCATCGACTACAACATCAATGAGAAGATGCATGCATTTGAGCGCTTCTCCCGCTTCTATGACACTCTGTCGGGCGCGGTCATGTTTGGCGCTGCAGGCGGTCCTGGATTCGGCATCAACAACTACGGCGGCAATTCAAACGGCGCCAATGACAGCTTGGCTTCCGGCATGGATATCGCCATCAATCCGAAGCTCCTCACGGACTTCCGGTTGGGCTACTATCGCTACAACGTCATCGATACCAAGCATGACCAGGGCACCGAGTTTGCTCAGACCCTCGGCATCCCGGGCATCAACATCGGTGGGAACATCACCTCCGGATCGCCGGGCTTCAATATTACAAACGTCCCTGGCGGAAGCGGTGGAACCAACGGCACGGTCTACGGCGACGGCTTGAACATCAACCGTTGCAACTGCCCGCTGACCGAACGCGAAGACCAATTCCAGATCGTCAACAACTGGACCCGCATCATCGGCAACCACGCGGTTAAGGTTGGCGCCGACCTTCGCTACGGCCGCAACCTCCGCGTGCCCTCTGACAACGATCGCGCTGGATTGATGAACTTCGCGACCGGACCGGAATCCTGGCCCTCCATCCCCAAAGACTCAAAGGGCAATGCGCAGCCGCAAGGTGGCTTGGGCTTCGCCTCCTTCCTCCTCGGCGATGTGACCAGCTTTAACCGCTACGTTTCAACATCCACCAATGCCAAGGAATTCCAGAAGCGCACCTTCTTCTACGGACAGGACACGTGGCGCGCGACCAAGAAGCTGACACTCAACCTAGGGCTTCGCTGGGATCTCTACTTCCCCGAGACGGTCAATGGTCCTGGCAATGGAGCCCTGCTGAATCTGACCGATGGCTACCTCCATGTGGCCGGAATCGGCGGCATTCCTTCCAACCTTGGATGGTCAGTCGACAAAAAGAAGCAGTTCTCGCCGCGTCTTGGCGTGACCTACCAACTCGATTCGAAGACCGTGATCCGCGCCGGCTATGGACGGAGCTTTGATACCGGTGTGTTCGGTTCCATTTTTGGCCACACCGTTACCCAGAACATTCCAGTTTTGGCCAACCAGCAGATCAACGCCCCATCCAACGTGGGTGAAGCTTTTACCCTCGCTGCTGGACCCGCGGCGTACCAAACAGTTTCCGTACCCAGCAACGGTCTGCTGCCGAACCCGGGGGCGTCTGTGAGCTCCAGCTCGCGGCCAAACCCGCTTCACCTCACCACCATCGACGCTTGGAACCTCAGCGTGCAGCGTGCCCTTACTCCGACTCTTTCGCTGACCGCGGCCTACGTCGGAAACAAGGGAACCCACACCCTGGGCGATGGCGACAGCAACGGAACCAACCCCAACGAAGCAGCCAACATCTTCCCGGGCACCTTCAGTGCAACCGGTCAGACGTTGCACTTTGACCCGGCTGCTCCTGCGGGTACCATTGCTTCCGATGGCGGCGTTTCCACGACGCAGATTTTGCAGCGTTACTACGCTGCAAAGCTGCCGGCGTGCTCTGACGCCAATTACCAATTCCCGGGGAACCCCTATCCGGCAGTCCCATTACCGGCGGGCGCCTGCGCTTGGACGAACAGTATTGCCTACAGGGGCGATGATCAAAACACCGAATTCGATGCCCTGCAGGTCAACCTGGCACAGGCCATGAAGCACGGCTTGACCATGAATGCCAACTACGAGTGGGCCAGCGCCTTCGATGAGCAGTCCGGCTACTACACCTGGAGCCACTCCATCACTCATGGCCGCGATAGCGCAGTCCGCGATCAGCAGTTAACCACTTACGGTAGCTACGACCTGCCTATCGGTAAGGGCAAGCAGTATATGCCCGACGCCAATCGCACTGAAGACCTCATCGTTGGTGGCTGGCAGATCAGCTACGTAACGCAGTGGTCCGGTGGCCTGCCCTACTCACTCAGCTACAACGAGAGCGGCACCAATATCGACGGCGGTCCGAACGACCCAAGCCAAACCAAGAGGTTGTCGACCTCGGTTAGCAAATATGACCCTGCATCGCATTCGCGTTGCATGTTCAACTGCCCGGGTACCACCGCTCACTCGCTCGGCGATGGAACTTTCGTCAACCCCGGTTTGGATACTTTTGGAAACGCCGGGATCAATACCTATCGTGGCCCTCGGTTCTTCAGTACCGACTTGGCTCTGACAAAAGCATTCACGCTCTGGGAAAATGTTGCAGTCAAGTTCCGCATGGATGCCTTCAACGCTTTCAACCACATCACAGCGGGTAACCCTGGCGGCAGCATTGAAACTGGCGGAGCTATCAACGGTGAAGGTGGTGGTTGCGGATCAGGCAACGACTGCGGACCTCGTCAACTTGAATTCTCCCTCCACGCACAGTTCTAATTTCGCGGAGGAGCCGCAACAAACCTCGAGGGGAGCTCCGGCTCCCCTCTTCCTTTGCCACTCTCACTTTGGCTCAACGATCGCTCAACAGCGTAAACTGCAAGACAGGTCCCAGCATGCAGCACCCATTCATCGCGTTTGCTTTTCTCGCTTTCTTACCGTCGTCCGTCCTGGTTCCGTCCTTTTTGGCTCCGGCCCTCAGGGCTCAAAATCCACCCGACCCGGCCCCGGCGCCCTCTCAAACTCAACCCGAGGAGAAAAGCCCCTTCGAGAAGGCGCGCGATCTGGCAGCGCGCGGGCGCCTCGATCAGGCCATGACGCAGCTCGACCTGCTGGCGGCGCAGACCCCAGAACCCGCCGGCGTCGAACGGCTTCGCGGCGAGATCTTCTATCAGCGCGGACAATCGCAGCAAGCAATCGATGCCTTCACCAAAGCCGAAGCGCAGGACCCCACCGATCGCGATTCGATCGAGATGCATGGGGTCAGCCTCTTCGCCATCGGTCGATCACGAGAGGCGCTGCCCTTCCTGGAGAAAGCGCACACCGCTGTCGACAGCGCCAACGTTGACCCGCAGTATGTCCTGGGTCTCTGCTATACCGACCTCGAGCGATACGAAGATGCGCGCCATGCCTTTGCCGCCCAGTACGGCTTTGCTCCCGAATCCGCCGAGGCCTATCTGCTCGCCGCCCGGCTCTTTCTCCGCCGCGAGTTTCCCGCAGTCGCCGCACAGCAGGCTCAAAAAGCCCTGGAAATCAATCCTTCGCTTCCTCTTGCTCACCAGCTCCTCGGCGAAGTTGCTCTGGCCAAAGGAGACGCCGCAGGCGCCATTCGCGAGTTAGAGGCGGAGCGTGCGATTAATCCGCTCGACGGAATGCTTTACGATCGGCTTGGGGACGCCTACTTGCGCGCCGACAAGTTGAGCGAGGCGCAGCAGGCACTGAATCGTGCGGTGTTGCTCGAGCCCGGCGCCACCGCACCGTACATCCTTCTCGGCGAGACGTTTCTCAAGCTCAAGCAGCCCATACAGGCCCTCCACTACCTCGATCGCGCCGTCAAAATGGATCCCGCCAACTACATCACGCACAACCTTCTTGGCCAGGCCTACAAGGCCACCGGACGCGTGTCCGAAGCGAATGACGAGTTCAAGCGGGTGGTTGACCTGCAACACCAGGCTCGACAGCAGGCGCCGGCGGCGGCTCAAGGCACGGGAAAATAAAGCATGCGTTTGTCCCGGTCTCTTCTTTTTCTGCTTCTGGTCGCGGGCGTTGCCGGGCCGACGAAAGGAAGCGCTCAGACCGCCCCAGGTTCTACCGCGGCTCCCGGCGGTCAGACATCAGACTCGCTGCAGCAGGCCGACCTTGCCTTCCATGCCGGATATGCAGCACTCCAGGCAGGAAACCTCGAGCAGGCCCGCACGCAGTTTGCCGAGGCATCTCGGCTCGCGCCACAGATTCCGGAGGCCCACGAGGCTCTTGCCGACGTGCTTGCTCAACTGAGAAAGCCGGGCGAGGCACTCCATGAACTGGAAGCCGCACTTAAGCTGACGGGCCCCCGGGCCGATCTTCTCGACGATGTAGGCTCGCTCTATGCGCAGCAATCTGACTGGGCTGAGGCGCGCGCCCAGTTTGAGCAGGCGCTGGCCACCGACCCTTCTTACAACCTCGCGCGTATTCATCTCGGCGTCGTGCAGCGCCAGCAGCATGAGACGGATGCTGCTCTGCTGACCTTGGTCGACGCCGCCACGCGCGATCCGGCAAACGCGCTGGGCCAGCTCGAGTACGGCCGTACGCTTGCCCTTTCCGGCCACGACGACCAGGCGCTTCCGCGACTCCAGCAGGCCACGCAAATCAGCCCCGACCTTCCCGGCGCGCAGTTGGAACTTGCCATGACCTTGCAGCGACTGGGTCGCCAGCAGGAGGCAATTCCCGCATTCGAGCAAGCACTGGCGCGCGACCCAAAGAACATTGATGCGCTCACGAATCTGGGCCTTGCGCTGACCCTGACCGGAAAAGCCAAAGATGGCCTTACTTATTTCCAGCAGGCCCTGACGCTTGCGCCGCAAGACGCAACCATTCACAAAGACCAGGGCGTTGCGCACGTTCAGCTCTCAGCCTTCGACGAGGCAATCGACGATTTCAAAGCCGCGCTCGCGCTCGACCCCAACGACTCGCAGCTTCACTATGACCTCGGGATGGCCTACAAATTCAAAGACCGTGTCGACGATGCGATTGCTGAGCTCACGCGCGCCGGTCAAATGGACCCCACGCTGCAGGATCCCCCTTATACGCTCGGGATCCTCTACATGCAGATCGGCAAGCTCGATGAAGCGGTCGTCGAGCTGCGCAAAGCCGTAGCGCTGCGCCCCGAGAATGGCGACGCATGGGCCATTCTGGGCAGCACGCTCAAGCAGGATTCGCGGCTGGATGAATCACGCGAGGCACTCGAAAAGGCCATTCCACTGCTTCCAGGCCAACCCGGCCCCCGCGTTACGCTCGCCGGCGTGCTCGCGGAGCAGGCGGCGTCGGCGTCCCAGGCCGCCGAAACCGCCGAGGCTGCGGGCGACACGCAGAAAGCCGAAAAACTGCGCGCCCAGGGGAAGGATCTTCGTGCCCAGGCAGCCGAATACCGGCGTCAGGGTGCAGACCTTGCACGCGGCGCCGTCAGCCGTCAGAAGGCGAACTTCGCCATGAACGCGGGAAACCAACTGATGCTGCGTGGGCAGATCGCCGATGCAATCGCCCGCTATCAGGAGGCAATCGCTGCCGACCCAACATTTGCCGAACCTCATGCGCAGTTGGCCATCGCGTTCGATCGCCAGGGCCGTTCTGCCGATGCGGATGCGGAACGCCGCAAAGCGACGGAGCTTCCCCAGGCGCAGTAGAATGCTCCTTCGCTGTGAATGCACCAACAAGGATCTCCAATGCGCTCGAAATGCCGCAAGCTTCAACGCATCCTCGCTCTTCTCGCCCTGATCATTCTCGCCTCGCCTTTTCTCAAGGGCCAATCCGCCGCCCCCGCAGAGCGTTGGACCGAAGCAGAAGCCAATGCGTGGTACGCCAAACAGCCGTGGCCCGTCGGCGCTGATTTTCTGCCATCAACAGCGATCAACGAGCTTGAGATGTGGCAAGCCGATTCTTTCGACGCAGCAACCATCGATCGCGAACTGGGCTGGGCTGAAAGCATCGGCATGAACACGATGCGCGTCTTCCTGCACAACCTCCTCTGGGACCAGGATCCAGAGGGCTTCAAGCGGCGCATCGATCAGTTTCTCGCAATCTCCGCGCGTCACCACATCCGGCCAGTGTTTGTGCTCTTCGACTCCTGCTGGGATCCGCATCCGAAGCTTGGTCCGCAACACCCGCCGATCCCGGGCGTCCACAACTCCGGATGGGTTCAGGCGCCTGGCACGGCGATCCTGGATGACCCAACTCAATATCCGCGCCTCGAGAGCTACGTGAAAGGCGTCATGGGGACTTTCGCGAATGATCCGCGCATCCTGGCGTGGGATTTATGGAATGAACCGGACAATGGGAACGACAGCTCCTACGCCAACGGCGACCCAAAAAATAAGAACGAGATCATCCTTGGGCTCTTGCCGCAGGTCTTTGCCTGGGCCAGGTCCGTCCATCCGGCGCAGCCGTTAACCAGCGGCCTCTGGCACGGCGATTGGACATCGCTTGCCACCATGCCGCCGCTGGCGCGCATTCAGATCGAGCAATCTGACATCATCAGCTTTCACAATTACGGCTGGCCTGAAGACTTTGAGGCGCACGTGAAAATGCTCGAGCAGTTTCACCGTCCGCTGCTGTGCACTGAGTACATGGCTCGCAACATTGGCAGCACCTTCGACGGCGTGCTGCCCGTCGCGAAACAGCACCGGGTGGGCGCAATCAATTGGGGACTGGTCGCCGGCAAGAGCCAGACATGGATTCCCTGGGACTCGTGGCAGCGGCCCTACGTCACCGACCAGCCGGCGCTTTGGCAGCATGACATCTTCCACGCCGACGGCACACCGTATCGTCCCCGCGAACTTGAAATCATTCGCGATCTCACCACCGCCGGTAAGAACTAGTCAGGGCCCTACGAATTTTGCGGCGAGGTTTTTCATGGCAGAATTTTCGCGGACCACTTCGCCGGCGTCTCGACTGTGCAGAGCGATCTCCGCGGCGATTGAGCGCGCGAGAATTCGCTGGTCGATATTGCCAAACGATCCAGGAACGAGCCTTCCTAACAATCCGACCCAGGCGGGTGTGTGGGCGTTGCCGACGATGATGCCGGGGCGAAAGATGGCGAGGCGCACAAAGCCGACGGCCCGCACGGCGTCTTCCTTCATGCCCATGATGCGGGCATAGCGAATTCGGCTGCGGGGCGAGCTTCCTGCTGCGGAAAGCAGGCAAAACTGCGCGATTCCAGCGTCATGGCATCCACGCGCAAAGCCGCCAACGACGCCGAGCTCGAGTCGTTTCAATTCTTCTTCGCTCCAGCGCGCCGATCCAGAGCCAACCCCCACGCAACTCACGGCGCTGGCGGGACCCTGGCTTAAGACTTCGCGGGCAAGAGTGGCCGTGCGCTCGGCAAAGTCAGAAGCGCCGGTGTCGAGAACCACGTTGCTGACTCGCGCTTGCGCCGCAACGGGCTTTCGGGTGATCATCACCACTTCACGGCATTGCTCTGTTGCCAGCAACTGTGCGACGGTTGCACCGCCAACTTGTCCGGTTCCACCAACGATAATCACGGCGAATTTCTGATTCACAAATGGAGCCTCTGCTTCCGCAAAACGTTGTGCGCGCTGAATCCCCCCCTCTATTTCAATCCGGATGGCTTGGTCGCGTTGTCGTCCAGTCCCAGATACTCCCAGCGGAGAAGCGATATCGGAACGTTCCCGTTGAGCCACAGGTAATTATGAAAGCTCTCGAGGCTGAACCTCTCGCCCTGCTTGAATCGCGCTTCCTGAAGCATCTGCACAATCTGCAGCTTTCCAATCTCATACGCGATCTTCTGCCCGGGCAACTCACCCATTTCGATCACTTCCTCTCGTGCATCGGGAGCGCCCATGGGCACGCTGGTTTCGAGAAAATCAACGGCCTGCTCAGGCGTGAAAATTCCCAATGCAACCTTCACGTCTACGATGACCCGCACCGCCCGCAGGCGCATCTGGTTGTACACGATCTCCCGCGTGTGGGGGCTGTCATCGTATAGCCCCGATTGCAGCATCATCTCTTCCGCGTAGAAGCCAATGCCTTCATTGGCGCCTGAGTCGTAGTAGTAGCGCCGGATCGGATCTGGATTCTTCCACGATGCGCAAAGCTGACCATAATGGCCAACGGTCCCCTCGTGAACAATCAGGATCCGAGGGTCCTTCGCATCCGCGGCCCAGAAATAGCCTGTATTCGGCGACGGAGGAGCCACGTAGCGAATCCCATCCTGATCGAGCCGCGAGGCCGAAGTGAAATCATCAGTCTCACCAAAATCTGCGAGAGCGGCCAGGTACGGCGGGACAGCTCGAAGAGTGTAGTGCTGGAGCCAGGTTGGCAGCGTCAGGATTTCACGGTTCTTGAGGAACTCGCGAACTTCAGCTTCCCGCCGCTTATTGCGTGCGATGAAATCCTCAAGAGTGGGCGCAGTGACCAGGGGCGGCACTGCACGATTTCGGTTCGCCTCCAGCGCCTCGAAGGCTGCGGAGCGCCGAAACTCCTGCTCAGCACGAGCCACCAATTCTTCCGGCGTGTAGGGCATGAGGGCGATGTTCTGAAGGAACCAGGTGTAGTTCTCGCGCCCTATCGCCGTCTGCGCCGGCAAAGTTGGGAGCACTTTCTGCAGCCATGCACTGTATGCCTCGAGTGAAGTCGCGGCTCGTTCGGCGGATGCCTGCCATTCCCCCACGGCAATGGTCGTATGCGGTGCAAGCGACGTAGCCAGCAATTCCAGTTTCGGTCGAATCCCGGCAAGCGAATCAATCGTCATCTGCGCAAAAGGTGCCGGTGGCGAGACCAGGTTCTTTTGCGCTTCCTCGAGGATTTGAGGAATGTTGTTGAGCCGTGACAGGATCTCCCGGCTCTGCTTCTCGTCGTAGGGGGCCGGCACGGTCAAAGCTTCGCCGACGGGCGACAACGTCTGCTCAATATAAAAGCCCGGGTCCCTCTGCCATCGCCTGAGTATGTCGAGTTCCCAATGGACCCGCGCCAACGCCGACCCCAGCAGACGATGGTCCACCTGCTGCGACACAGGCACTCGCGGATCGGCAAGGCTCCTCCAGCGTCCGTCGAACGCCGCCAACTCCGCCCTCTGCTTTTCAACACTTGCGGCGGACCAGTCGCGCACAACGCCGGAGGGACGCTCCATGCGCGGCACGTCGTCGCCGGTGTATTCGCCATAACGCGCCCGCCACGACCAGAAATCCGACGCGAGTTTCTGATCTGAATCTGCTGCTTTCTGCGCGAATCCGGGCGAAATAAGAAGCAGATACACAACAACTGACGTCAACGCGCGTTTCATCATCTCTATCCTCAGTTCGGGTAGCTGGATTTTACGCCCAGAGTTGTTCCGGGTGGGATGTTTGAATGCTAAATCTGAAAAGGGCATGAGGTATTGCAAGAGACTGAACTCAACGTGATGCTTATTCAGGGAATAATCTCGATGGGCTTGCAGGCGCGCGGAAGCTTGACCCGAATGGAAGCAGACTGTCTCGCTATGGGAATCTTCTATTTCCCGATGCAGAAAGTAGAAAAGATCAAATTCAAAATGTCGTCGGATGTTGTCTGGCCGGTCAGGGAGTCGAGGGCGGCGAGGGCGCCGGCCACTGCCTGATTCAAGGTCAAGTTGGGGCATACCCCAATCCCGCAGTGATCGATTCAAAATTATGATAACGCTAATAAGTAGTATGATGTTGATGCATCTATTGGCCCAAGGAAGGAGACACGACAATGGAATTCACACATAAAGGAAAGAGGTTCGACCTGGCGAAGGATGACTTCGTTAAAGCAATCAAGGGAGCGAAGGCGGGACGCATCCAGAAGTACTCGGTATTGATAGGCGGAATTGAATACCCGATCCGGCAGGTAGTGGCCGCAGGCACAGGACGACCAGTTATCGAATTCACATCTTCTACGGCATACAGCCTTTTGCAGAGATTGGGGTTCGACATTCAAATCGAAGCGTAGAAGCCTGAGCGAAGCGAGGAGAAAAGCATGAACACTCTTAGAGCTGTGTTGTTCTCTGTCTGCGTGTCCGCGTCTACCTTAGCAGTCTGCCAGCAAGAGCCGATGCCAGATAAGCTCAGTCCAGAAGTCGTCAAAGCTCTGAAGGAACAAGAGCAGCGGATGCGAGATTCAATCGAAGCGAGCAAGAAACAAACCAACCCGAAGTTTGGCTATCTTCAATGTCGCGCTGATGCTCAGAAATGGACATCGGACCCATTCGACACTACGGACGCAAGGAACCTCATGATGAATACGGCCATCATGGTCAATGGGCAAATGCGGGCAATCCCGCATATTACGCTTCATGTGACAGTCAGCGGCCTTATGGAGCGGACATACGAGATGGATGTTTGTATTCGCGAGGACGCAGATTTCGAGAAGCAGTTTGCGACTTACTCTTCGCTGGCCGAAGCGTACAAGGATGAACGGTGCTTTCGATACATGTATTTCATCACGAAGCACAACTTGGACGAACAATTCCGCAAGGAAGACGCCGAAGGAAGCAAGTAGCTCTCTTACGCTCTCGGCTTCCACTCCGGCGACCAAGAGGGAGAACGGCCCAACGCACGATTAGCGTGATCTCACAGCCCTAATGAATTACAGAGAGAGTTCCTGCAACACATGCCCAGAAAAGCAACCCAACGGCAACCGTATGCTTTCACTGCGCACGGAGAGGTGCGGGCAACTATGGACACTAACCTACTAATTATGAATTGCGATCTCTGCTATGAAATTGACTGCGGTTGCAGCAAGATACGAGCGGACGATGCTTCATTTTCCGATGCAGAAGGTGGAAAAGATCAGGTTCAGGATGTCGTCGGATGTTGTCTGGCCGGTCAGGGAGTCGAGGGCTGCGAGGGCGCGATAAAGGTCGAGCAGAATCATTTCGTGCGGAGTGGCTTCCGCGTTGGCCTTCGCGGCGTCTTTCAAGGCGGTGAGAGCGCCGGCCACGGCCTGATGGTGGCGCAGGCTGGTGAGCATGCCGGGCTCCTCGGCTGCGCCGCCTGTGGCGAGGCGCAAGATCTCTTCCTTCAGTTGCGGGATTCCTTCACCCGTCAGCGCGGAGGTGTGGATCGAGGCCAATGCCCCCAAAGATTGCGCCGACCATTTTGCAGCGCCCAGGTCGCTTTTGTTGACGGCAATCAACGCGGGGCGTCCTGCAACCGCATCCAGAAGCCTTCGCTCTTCCTCGTTGATTGCTTGCGTCGCGTCAAGCACCACAAGAACAAGCGCCGCGTCTGCGAGGGCCTCGCGGCTGCGCGCAATGCCGAGTTGCTCGGCCTCTTCAGTGCCCTCGCGCAATCCGGCTGTGTCAACGAGTTCGAGCGGAATGCCTTCGAGCGAGATCTGCTCGCTCACTGTGTCGCGGGTCGTTCCGGGCGTGGCGGTCACGATCGCGCGCTCCCGTTCCGCGAGCCGGTTGAAGAGCGAACTTTTGCCGGCATTGGGGCGACCGACGATGGCCAGCGTGAGGCCATCGCGCACAACGCGCCCGCGCGCGAACGAAGCTTCGAGAGCCGCGAGCGGGTCCGCTACCCTGGCCATTCGCCGCGCGATCTCTGCCTTGGGAGCAACATCGACATCATCCTCGGCAAAGTCGATGCCGGCTTCGAGCAGGGCAATCAGCTCAACCAGCTCGTGCTTCGCGGGACCCACTCTGCGACTCAGCGCTCCGCCCAACTGGCTTGCTGCCTGCCGCGCCTGAGTGAGGGTGTGCGCCTCGATGAGATCCCGAACCGCCTCGGCCTGGGTCAGGTCCAGCCTTTCCGCAAGAAAGGCTCTTTGCGTGAATTCGCCCGGCTCGGCCAGGCGCGCGCCTCGCTCCAAAGCCCGGCGCAGAAGCAGGTCGAGCACCACGGGCGATCCGTGCGCAGCGATCTCCACCACATCTTCGGTGGTGTAGGAGTTGGGACGGGCAAACCAGGTGACAACCGCCTCGTCGATCCGCGGCGAACTGCCGCTTCCAGCATCGTCTTCAGCGCCGTCTCCCACACGGTCGAGCACGTCTGCCAGGCGCGCCCGGCCATGCTCCAGGGGCTGCCGCAGCCGTACCAGGCGGGTCGCAATCGAGGTTGCGTCCGTGCCGCTCAGGCGGACGATGCCGATTCCGCCGCGCCCCGACGGTGTCGAGATCGCAACAATCGTGTCGGTCGTTGTCTGCTGGTTGTCCATGCGCTTTTCCTAGTTTAGAAGCCAAATTCCTGAAAAGGATTTTCGCCGGACGCGGCGCCGGTTCCGGCAGGATTCTTTTCTGCCCGCAAAGCTATAATTGGGTGCAATCCTGAATCTCAATTGGGCTGTGTCGCAGGGCTCGCCTGGGCGAACCCTCCTTCAACAAAAAGGCAGATTTTAGTGAAAACCTCCTCGGTGTCCGGGCTTTCTCTTTTCCATCGGTTTCAATCGAAAACCTTTTTCTCGATTCTTCTCGCTCTTCTTCTGGTGACGGCGCTTTCGGCCATAGCCCAGCAGCCCGCCGAGCCGGCTTTTCACGGAGTCTTGCGCAACTCGGCAGGGGCTCCGATTGTGGGCGCCAAGGTCCAGCTCACGGCGACCTCAGTCCACTCCGAAGGGGTGACCGGAGCGGATGGCCAGTTTCAACTGAGCCCGCTCGCGCCGGGCGAATATCATCTCACCCTTGAAGCAAACGGACGCAAGGTTGAATACGCCCAGCCTGTTGAGCTAACGGCTGGGGCGCCCGCGGTTGCCCTCACCTTGTCGGATCGCGGTGAGGTCACTCTGGCCGTGCTCAAAGTCCAGGTGTCGACTGGGGGTGAAGAGCTTTCAAGCCAGGCCGTGAGTGAATTGCCTCTCAACAAGCGCGACTTCAGCTCCCTGCTGCTGCTCGCGGCCGGCACCATGACGGACGCCAACGGCGCCACCAACTTCACCGCGCAATTCGCCATCAACGGCCAGCGCGGCGTTGAGGCCACTTTTGCCATGGACGGCGCCGATATTTCGGATCCTGAAATGGGCGGCAGCACCTTCTCCAACTTCAACGTGGACGCTGTGGAGGGCATCGACTCGAGCTCGGGCTGGATGCCGGCGGAGATCGGACGCGGTGCTGCCGGATTCACCAACATCCACACCCGTTCCGGCGCCAGCGGCTTCCACGGCTCGGTCTTCGAGTTTGTCCGCAACTCCTCGTTTGACGCTCGCAACTTTTTCGATCATCCCACGCCGGCTTATCCGGGTCGGATCCCGCCCTTCCGGCGGAATGAGTTTGGCTTTACCAACGGCGGCCCGATCTTCATCCCCCACCTGTACGACGGCCGCAAGAGATCGTATTACTTTGTTCAGTACCAGGGCTTCCGGCAGGTTCTCGGCACCACGCAGGTTATGCCTCTGCCCACCCCCGACGAGCGCGCCGGAATTGATCATGTCACCTACGGGCAGAACGTGACGGATACCCTCAATGTCCCCGTCGACCCGGCCATTGCTGCCATCCTGGCCCGTTACCCGCTGCCGAACGACCCGACCGGTCCCTATGGTGCTCGCACCTACGCTACGGCTTCCAAGGTGGTCACCAATGCTGACCAGTTCTCGATCCGGCTCGACCACCGCTTCTCTTCAAAGGATCAGTTCTTCGCCCGTTTCAACTTCGATAACCTCACCGGCCCCACGACGAATCCCGACCAAACCGCAGTCGACCCGGCATTCGGCGTCCAGTACATCGATCGCCAGCGCAACGTCATGGGCTCATGGACGCGCGTGGCCACGCCTCATCTGACCTTCGAGTCCGTCCTCAGCATCACCCGGTCGACGCCCGGCTTTCCCACCCCCGACGCAACCGACCCCGCCGTGAAGTTCAATGACGGTCTGTACGAGGCATTCAATTCCGCCGGCGGCTCCGTGATGCAGGCGTATGGAAATCTCTTTCACGGAAGCGAGAATGTCGCGTGGGTGCGCGGCAACCACGACCTCAAGGTCGGCGCTGAAGTGCGCATGAATCGCGATACTACGTACTTCGGCATCAGTCCCAATGGGGAATACGATTTTGGGGGCGGCACGGCGTACGCGACGGAGTTTATTCCATCGCAAAGCGGAACGCACAACATCAATCCGGGCGACCCGCTTCCCGACACGCTCTCCAGCTTTCTCTCCGGCTCCTCGTTTATCTATACCGTAGGCCTTGCGCCGCCGTTCATCTCCGGTGGCCAGCATATTGGCCCCGCGGCCATCAGCCGCAACGACGTGAATGCTTACGCGCAGGACACCTGGAAGCTGACCCCGCGCTTCACGCTCGACTACGGTGTTCGCTGGGAGCTCTATACGCCGATCACAGAGCGCGCCCACCGCACCGGCGGCTTTCAGGTTATCGACGGAGCGCAGCAATATGTTGTGAATCCCCAGCCTGGCTACCGGACCGACTGGAAGGCCTTTGCGCCGCGCATTCAGGCCTCATGGCAGGTCAGTTCAAAATTCTCTGCTCACGCAGGCGGAGCCCTGACTACCATTCCACCGAATATCTGGCAAGACAACTTTCTTACGGGCTCAACGCCCTTCGTCATCTATCCGCGCCTCGTTGCCGCGTCCGTGTTTCCCATCCATTACGGATTCCAACTCACGCCCTCGCAGCTTCCCGACGCTTACACGCCCACCGGCGCCAATATCTTTGCTTCGGGCAATACCAAGGCCGTTCCCGCCAATACCATCATGGATGTGGATCGCTTCGAACAAGACATGGCTGCGTTGACTCCCGGGGGCGTGGTCAGCGCACTCAACCTCAGCGGCATCGATCCCCAGTTCGGCAACGCCACGCTCTTCACGTGGACCCTTGGCCTGGAGCGGAAGTTTGGGAATCTCACCGCGGACGCTGCCTATGTCGGAACGGCCGCGGAGAAACTGCCCCGCTACAGCTTCCCCAATGGCTATCCGGGGGCGACTCCTCAGTTCGCCACGCACACCAACTTTGACAGTGCCGGCAATGTAATCGGCGGCTTCGGGGTAGAGAACGTCATCACCAACGACGCGCACTCCTCCTATAACGCGCTGCAGACTTCTCTGTCCGGTTCCGTGGGCCATGGCGGTCCCGGCATCCAGGCCAGCTATACCTGGAGTAAGTCGCTGGATACGGCCAGCCTGGTCCTCGGCGGCACCGGTTCCACTGGCGCTGTTGCCTCTGGCTTTTCGCAGGATCCATTCGACACCCACCCGGAGAAGGGCCCCTCGGCCTTCGATGCCACCAATTCATTCAGCCTGAGCCTGGCTCAGGATCTGCATCTTGAAAGCGTCAGCTTTTTTCACCCCATCAGCCGCAAAGTGACCTACGGCTGGGAGCTGCTTTCCATTTCAAGCCTCAGCTCTGGCTCGCCCTTTACGGTGTTCAGCGGAATTCAACAGACCGGCGCCGGCTCCAATGGAGTCGATCGTCCCGACCAGATTGCCGTTCCGCATCTCTCCACATCGCGCACTGACCGGCAGGACTATTTCGGCCATGGCGGCAGCAACGGCGCCGATTTCTTCTCGGTGCCCGTTCACGTGGCGGGTGGGACCGGACCCAACCAGGGCGTCTTCGGCTCATTGGGCCGTAACACCTTTCGCGGCCCTGCCTACTACGACTATGACTTCGCTCTCATCAAGGACACTCCGTTCGGCCGGCGGGCCAGCGGAGCCGAGCGCGTCGATCTGCAGTTTCGGTCGGAGCTTTTCAACCTCTTCAACATCGTCAACATGGGCCTGCCTTCCAATGTCCTTCAGGTCAACCAGACGACAGGGCAGATTATTCCGAACACCGGGTTCGGCGAGATCAGCAAGACAGCAGGGAACTCGCGCCAGATCCAGTTCTCGCTCAAACTCATCTACTAGCCAGCCGTTGGCCAGGGCTGCGACAGGCTTGATATAAAGTTTGCGTTCGTTCAGTGCCAGCCAGACCACGGTCAGGAGTCGCATGAAAATCCTTCGTTGCGCCAATCTCGCGTCAGTCACTCTTCTTGGCCTTGTGCTTGCCTTCGGCGTTGCGGTGGCGCCGGCGCAGCAACCCCAGCCCCGGCACGTGATCGACATGACGCTGGTGCGGCCGGAGTCTGTTGGCTTCTCTGCGCAGCGGCTTGAGAATCTTCACGCGCTTATCCAGCAGTCCGTCGATGGCAAGCAGATTGCCGGGGCCGTCACCATCCTCGCTCGTCATGGCAGAGTCGTCGACTATCGCACCTATGGAGTGCGCGATCTGGCATCGGCCGCGCCGATGACGAAGAGCACCATCTTTCGCGACTACTCCATGACCAAGCCAATCACCGGCGTGGCCATGATGATCCTCTATGAAGAGGGCAAGTGGCTCCCCTCCGATCCCATCTCCAAATTCATTCCCGAGTTTGCGCACCTCAAGGTCTACAACGGCGTGGATGCGGACGGCAAAATCATCCTGGTCGATCCCGACCACGCGCCGACCATGCGCGAACTCATGTCGCATACAGCGGGGTTCACCTACGGTTTCTTCGGCGATACGCCGGTCGACAAGATGTATAAGGATGTTCGTCCGCTTCAATCGCAAAACCTTCAGGAGATGATCGACAAGCTGGCCAAATTGCCCCTTCTTTATCAACCCGGCAAGGGGTGGACCTACTCAGTCTCGATGGATATCGAGGGCTATATCGTCGAAAAGCTTTCTGGGCAGTCGCTTCCCGACTTCGATCGCGACCACATCTTCAAGCCGCTCGGCATGAAAGACGCCGGCTTCTATGTTCCTGCCGATAAGGTCAACCGCTTTGCCGCTCTCTACACCATGGGCGACGACGGCGTCCTGGTGCCCAACGAAACTGGCGGCACCAATGTGGCGCGCAACTTCACCGCTCCGCCCACGCTCGCATCGGGCGGCGGCGGCGTTGTCTCCACGGCCGAGGATTACTACCGCTTCGCACAGATGCTGCTCAACCAGGGAGAGCTCGATGGCAAGCGCATTCTCGCTCCGGCTACGGTCAAGCTCATGACCTCAAACCATCTCCCGCCCTTTTTGCTCACGGGGCAATACCGCATCGGCTCGCAGGTGATGCGGCCGGGCTTTGGTTATGGGTACAACGGGGCCGTTGTCTTCGATCCGCCGGAGGCGAACCTGCCTGAAGGCAAGGGCACTTACTTCTGGGATGGCGCCGCGGGTACCTGGTTCTGGATCGACCCGACCAACGACGTGGTCTTTGTCGGCATGATCCAACGAATGGGTGCCGGGCCCAACACGCCCAACCTGCAATACCTCAGCCGATCCGCGATATACGGCGCCTTAGTCGACCCCGCGAAATAAATAAAACTCCGCGGCGGCTACTTCAGCAGATCAAGCGCCATTGCCGTCATGGCAGTCACGCCCGTGGGGATGGCCGGCGCATAGACCGGCGCGAACAAGGCAGAGTGTGGGCTGGGCAGCGGTACACCTGTCTTCTTGCTCTCGGCGAGCTTCTCAGCGTCTGCGGCACCCAGCCAATACATTGTGCCAGGGATCTTTCCATCGAGCGTGAAGAGGCCCACATCTTCGCTGGCCATGATCGCGTCGGCGTCACTCACGCGATCTTTGCCCAGAGCAGCAATCGCATCTGCCTTCATGCGCGTCGCCATTGCCGGATCGTTCCATGTTGCAGGAGTGCTTCTGTCCACGGTCACCGTTGGCATGCGGTCCGCCGGAATTCCGTAGCCCTGTGCAAGCCCATTCGCCTCGCGCCGGATTGCTTCGAGGATGCGATCGCGCACTGCAGGCGAGTAGGCCCGCAGCGTCAGGCCCATCGTCACTTCGTCGGGGATGATGTTGTTCTTCGTGCCCCCGTGAATCGTTCCCACGGTCAGCACCGCCGGTTCCTGGGGATCGATCTGGCGGCTCACAATGGTTTGCGCGACCAGCACGAACTCCGCTGCCAGCACGATTGGATCCTTCCCCGCCTGGGGTGCCGAGCCATGGCCGCCAATGCCGCGCATCGTCACGGTGAGTGACGTTGAGCTGGCCAAGCAGCGGCCCCCCCTTGATCGCGATCCTGCCCGCGACAACATCATTCGAGTCGTGTTCTGAAAGCACAAAGTCCGGCCTGCCGAAACGTTCATACAGATGATCGGCCAGCATCGCCTTCGCCCCGCCAATGGCCTCCTCGGCAGGTTGCCCAATCACCATCACGGTTCCGTGCCACTGGCTTTTGCGTTCCGCCAGCTCCCTGGCGACGCCCATCATCACGGTCATGTGCAGGTCATGCCCGCAAGCGTGCATCACGCTGACTGTCTGCCCTTGCGCGTTCGTTGTCTTCACGTGGCTTGCATACTCCAGGCCGGTCTTCTCTTCAACGGGCAAAGCATCCAACTCCGTACGCAACAGAAGCCGCGGCCCTTTGCCGTTTTCCATCACCGCGACCACGCCCTCGGCCTGGGAGCCGTCCTCGTATTTGCCGACATGCTCAGTGACTGTGTATCCGAGTTTCTTCAGCTCACCCGCTATAAAAGCTGCCGTCTGGACTTCGTGACCAGAGAGTTCCGGATTCTCATGCAGATGCTTGTAGACCTCAGTGAGCCTGGGTAGTTGCTTCTCCGCTGAAGCAGAAACATCCAATTGGGCCGCGGCAACAAGCGGTAGAGAGCCGACAACCATGGTTGCGACAGCGGCCGCAAAATGCGAATGCAGGTGCATGGGAAACCCTCCAGAGTGGGCTCATTCAGGCGAAAGCGGGGAAAAGCCAACCTTACAACATCTGCTGCGACGATCCTCTGCAAAAGGCCAACGCCTTATCCGGGAACTGATGCACGGTTCTTTTCGTATTGCATTCCCATAGAAGGTGCGGTACAGTCTTTCCTATTGGTCGGCAATAGGAGAAAACCAATGGGCGACAAAACCGATGTCTGGCAGGGAACTCTGGCGCTGATGGTCCTGCGCACGCTTGAAACCATGGGCCCGCAGCACGGCTACGGCCTCGCGCGGCGGATCGAACAAACCAGCGGCGACCTGCTGCAGTTGAACTACGGCACGCTGTATCCGGCGCTTCTCAAGCTGGAGCAGGAGGGCTTTATCCGCTCGAATTGGGGCGTCTCTGACAATAACCGCCGCGCCAAGTTTTATGAGCTGACCAAGGCCGGGCATCGCCAACTGAAGCGCGCCGCCGCCGATTGGAACCAGACCACGGCCATTCTCGCTCGTTTTCTCAAGCCGGCGGAAGAAGCCTAAAGAGTAGTCCTACCTGAAGGAGGCAAGCGATGCGCCAACTGAGAGCGTTCCTCCATCGTCTGCGCGGGCTCTTCCGCGCGCAGGGAGCGGATGCCGACTTCTCCGCTGAGCTAGATACCCACGTCGCCCTTCACACCGACGAAGGCATCCGCCGCGGCCTTGATCCGCGCGAGGCCCGCCGCCAGGCACTCGTTCGGCTCGGCGGCGCGGAACAGGCCCGTCAGGCTCATCGCGAACGCCGCATCTTTCCTTCGTTCGAGAGCCTCATGCAAGACCTCCGCTTTGCCCTTCGCCAGTTGAGCAAGTCTCCCGGCTTCACGCTCACCGCGATCCTTACGCTCGCCATCGGCATTGGCGCCAACACGGCTGTCTTCAGCCTGGTCGATGCCGTACTCCTCCATCCCCTGCCGTATCGCGATTCGGGCAAGTTGATGCTGATTACGGAGACCGTGCCCAGCCTGAGCCAGGATGAACTCGGGGTCGCCATTCAGGAGGCGCGCGATTACCAGGCGCGAGCCAATTCTTTCGCGCAGATGGGGACTTTCGAGTCCAGCGGATTCAATCTCACCGGCAATGGCCGCCCGCTTCGCATCAATGCGGCTCGTGTCTCCGATTCGGTCTTCCCGCTTCTGGGCGTCGCGCCTGTGCTGGGCCGCACCTTCACCCCGGACGAGAACACCTATGGCCGCGACCACGTGGCGATTCTCTCCGCGCAACTCTGGCGCAATCAGTACGGCAGCGATGCAAATATCCTGGGCAAGACGATCAAGCTGGATGAGACGCCGTACACGGTGATCGGCGTGATGCCGCCGTCGTTCCGCTTTCCCTACGACGGCAAGCCCTTCACTGAGATGGCCGATCTGTGGGTGCCCGACGCGATTGAGCCCACGCGTTTGCAGCCGGAGAACCGGCATATGGAGTTCGGCGTTGGCCTCATCGGACGATTGAAGCCAGGAGTGCCTGAAACTGCGGCCGCCGCGGAGTTAAGAGCGATCGTCGGTCAGTTTGCATCGGAATATCCCGCCGACTATCCGGCCACGATGCCCGTTGAAACCCTCGTTCATCGCTTTGCAGGCTACTCGATGCAGAAGGCGCGGCCGCTCGTCGTGCTGCTGATGATTGCCGTCGTGTGCGTACTGCTCATCGCGTGTGCCAACGTGGCCAACCTGCTGCTGGCGCGTGCCAACCGTCGTGCCCGCGAGATGGCGATACGCGCGGTAGTTGGCGCCAATCGGGTCCGGCTGTTGCGCCAGTGCCTGGTCGAGAGCCTGGTTCTCGCCTTGGGGGGAGCGGCAGTCGGCCTTGTTCTGGCTGAAGGCGTTCTTGCCGGGCTTCGTGTTTGGGGACCGGCGAGCGTGCCCCGCCTTCACGATGCTTCCATCGATCCACTGGTGCTCGCCTTCACACTCGGCATCACGGTGTCGACTGGAATTCTCTTCGGCATCGTTCCGGCATGGAAGCTGGCACATGTGGTGCCGCAAACCACGCTCAAAGACAGCGCCCAACCCGGCGCCAAGCGCGCAGGCCATGGTTTGCAAAGCGCCATCGCGGTTGCGGAAGTCGCATTGGCCCTGGTGCTTCTCATCGCCGGCGGGTTGCTGGTGCGCAGCCTCATGAGCCTGCTCAGCACGCCCATCGGCTTTGACCCGCGCGGATCCCTCGTCGCCCGGACCATGTTCGATCGTGAGCGATATCCAGATGCGGCACGCAGAATTGTTGCACAGCGCGAGATCCTCGACCGCCTCGCGCATCTCCCCGGCGTCACGCGCGCGGCCGCTGCGAGCCATCTCCCCCTCAGCGACGATCGCCAGATCGGCATCCGTCTCGAGCATGCAGCCCCTGATGACTTTCATCTCGCTGAGAACTCGCTCGTGAGTCCCGGCTACTTCCAGGCCATGGGGATTCCTCTCGTCCGAGGCCGCGATTTTACCGCGCAGGATCAGCCCAAGACCATTCCCGTGGCCATCGTCAGCGAGGCATTTGTGCGCAAGTATCTTCCTGGGGTTGATCCCCTGGGCAAGCGGTTCTACTGGGGCGATCGCGAGCTCTTTACCATCGCCGGCGTAGTCGGCGACGTGCACATCGCCGCACTCGACGCCGATCCGCCCGCCGTCGTCTACAACTCCATGTTTCAGGTTGAAAGCGGAGCCGTCGGCCCCATGGCTATGGTTGTGCGCACCGGAGATGGTCGCGAGCTTCCCCTTGATGAGATCAAAACCGTGATCTTGTCCATCGATCCGGATTTGCCGCTTTATGACGTGACCAGTCTCTCCACGCTCATTGCCGAGTCGCTCGCCCAGCGTCGGTTCACCATACTCTTGCTTGGTGGCTTTGCTCTCAGCGCCGCACTGCTGGCTATGATCGGCCTCTTCGGCGTCCTCTCGTATCTCGTCGAGCAGAGCCGTCAGGAAATCGGCGTTCGCATGGCTCTTGGTGCGGACCGCCGCCGCATTCTCATCATGATTCTGCGCAAGGGCCTTGTTCTTGCGACTGCCGGATGCACGGTCGGCCTGCCGTTGTCTGCACTGGCGACCTCGCTTCTCCGCGCAAGCCTTTACCATGTGCAGCGATTCGATCCGCTCACATTTACCGCTGTTCCCCTTGCTCTCGCCGCAGTGGTGCTGTGTGCAGCGCTCTTGCCGGCCATGCGTGCCGCGTCCATTGAACCCATGCAAGCCTTGCGCACTGAATAGGAGTTTTGCCATGCGATCCCTCAGAGCCTTTGCACTGCGTTTTCGCGGGTTGTTTGCTTCCTCCAGAGAAGATGATTTCTCCGCCGAGCTTGACTCCCATGTTGCGCTCGATACCGAGCGAGGTGTTCGCTCTGGCCTGGATCCGCAGGAAGCGCGGCGCCAGGCCCTTATTCGCCTCGGTGGAGCTGAGCAAACCCGCCAGGCTCATCGCGATCGCCGAACCCTCCTCTGGCTCGAAGATCTGCTCCAGGACGCGCGCTTCGGCCTGCGTATGATGGCGCGCAATCCCTCATTCACAGTGGTCGCGGTGCTCACGCTGGCTATCGGCATCGGCGCGACAACGGCCATCTTCAGCGCGATCAAACCGATCCTCATTGACCCGCTGCCGTATCCGCGCGCGGCGCGCCTCATGATGCTTTGGGAGATGAACGCCAATGGCAAGCCGATGCCCGTCACTTATGGAACGTTCTTGGGTCTCCAGCAGCAAAACCGTTCTCTTGCCTCGATGGCCGTTTTCAAGCCTTGGCAGCCCGCGATCAAAGCGGCAGACCGAGGCGAGACCCCCGAACGTCTTGACGGCCAGCGCGTCAGCGCCGACTTCTTCAGGGTGCTCGGCGTAGCACCGCAACAGGGGCGGGATTTTGAGGCGTCCGATGACCGGCCGAGAGGCCCGAATGTGGCCATACTGAGCGACGGTCTCTGGCGCCGGCGCTTCAACGGCGACCGCGCGATCATTGGTAAGCAAGCCCTGCTGAATGACACTCTCTACACCGTCATCGGCGTCATGCCGGCCTCGTTTGAGAACGTGCTCGCGCCCTCCGCCGAAGTTTGGGCTTCGTTGCAGTACGATCCCGCTTTGCCCTCAGACGGCAGGGAGTGGGGCCATCACCTGCACATGATCGGGCGGCTCAAGGCAGGCGTATCGCAGCAGCAGGCGCACAGCGAATTGACCGCTCTTCTTCCTGCCATGGGGCGCGCGCACGCGAAAGGCTACAACAGCACGGGTGGCGTTCCAAACGGCATCCTGGTCAATCCACTGCAGCATGATTTAACCCAGGCGGTGCGACCGGCACTCTTTGCCGTGTTGGGCGCGGTGATTCTGGTTCTACTCATCGCCTGTGCCAATGTTGCGAATCTGCTGCTCGCGCGCGGCGCGCGCCGCCACGCGGAGTTCGCCATGCGCGCCGCGCTCGGCGCATCGCACCTGCGCGCCGTGCGTCAACTCATGACGGAGAGCTTGTTGCTCGCAATCTGCGGCTGTGTTCTCGGCATGGCGATTGCCGCTGCTGGAGTGCGAGCCTTGATTGCTCTGGGGCCGCCGGGGCTGCCACGCATCAACGCAATCGCCATCGACGGCGGAGTATTCCTGTTCGCATTCGCGGTGACCACACTCATTGGTGTGGTGGTTGGCCTTGTCCTCACGGCGCAGGCAAACCGGTACGATCTGCGCAGCGAGATCCAGAAGGGATCGATACAAACCACTGGCGGCCGGAGCTGGACGCGGCGAGTTCTGGTCATCACTGAAGTGGCACTCGCCGCAGTCCTGCTCGTCACTTCGGGTCTGCTCTTGCGCAGCATGCAGAATCTTTTCGCGGTCGACCCAGGATTTGATTCCCCGCATGTGCTGACCATGCTGGTGCAGGCGTCGGGCCATCGCTACCAAAGCCATGCGTCCTGTCTCCGTTTCTTTGAGCAGGCCCTTGAACGCGTCCGCCAGGTCCCCGGCGTTGTGTCCGCGGGGTTCACCAGCCAGTTGCCCTTAACCGGCGTTCCGGATATCTACGGCGTCGAGTTTGAGAAGGATCACGGCACGCAGCAGACGGCCGCCCTGCGCTATTCCGTCACTCCTGGATATCTTGAAACCATGCGCATCCCCCTGCGCCGTGGCCGCTTGCTCAACGAAAGCGACAAGGAGGATGCGCCCCTGGCCGTGCTTATCAGCCAATCTTTCGCGCAAGAGAAGTTTGCCGGGCAAGATCCGATTGGACAACACCTTCGCGTTGGACCCGACATGGGTCACGCCGATCGGCCCTGGGCCACAGTTGTCGGCGTGGTTGGCAATGTCAAGCAGGAGTCGCTTGCAGTCGGCGACGAAGATGCGTTCTATACCACCACCGCGCAATGGCCTTGGGTCGATGCCGAGGAAGCGCTCGTGGTGCGGACCAGGGGAGACGCCGCCTCCCTCACAGCCGCGCTGCGAGGAGCAATCTGGTCTATCGACGGCGACGTTCCGGTGGTTCAGGTAGCCACGATGGAGAACCTGCAGGCCGCCACCGCGGCGCAGCGCCGCTTCGTGCTCATCCTCTTTGAGGCTTTCGGCATGGTCGCCCTGGTGCTGGCAGCCATCGGAATGTATGGCGTCCTCGCCGGCAGCGTGGCGGAACGAACGCGCGAACTGGGCGTCCGCGCCGCATTTGGCGCGACGCACGCCGACATTCTCGCTTTGATCATGCGTCAAGGCATGGCCATGACAGCTCTCGGTCTTTGCATCGGATTATGCGGGGCGCTGCTTGCCGCGCGCGCTCTCGCCGCCATGCTCTTCAACATTTCGTGGCTCGATGGTCTTACCTATCTGGCAGCAATCTCTGTCTTGCTTGGCGTGTCAGCAGTTGCCTGCTTCATCCCCGCGCGTCGCGCCGCGTCCATTGACCCCATGCAGGCACTGCGGTCGGAATAGGAGACACCAGTGACGCGAAAACTTCGAGCTCTCGCTTTACGCCTGCGCAACCTTCTGAGCGGCCGCCGCGCCGAAGACGACTCGTCGGCCGAGCTCGAAGCGCACATAAACATTGCCACAGATGAAGGCATTCGTTCCGGCCTCACTCCTGAAGAGGCGAAGCGCAGAGCGCTCATTCAGCTCGGTGGCACGGAGCAAACACGCCAGGCAGTTCGTGACCGGCGTACTCTGCCCCTCGTCGAGAGCGTCTTGCAGGACGTGCGCTATGGTGTGCGCTCTTTGCGCCGCTCGCCGGGATTTACGGTCACCGCAGTGTTTACGCTAGCGCTGGGCATTGGCGCATGCACGGCTGTCTTCAGCCTGGTGAATGCAGTCTTGCTGCGTTCTCTGCCCTATGGCGATCCAAATCGTCTCGTCTATCTCTACACGCCTAATGTGCAATTCAAACTTCCCGCGGAGATCTTTGGCCCGTCTTATCCCGACTTCTACGATTTGAAACGGCAGTCTCATTCCTTCCAGTCCATGACGGCATTCGACCAATCAGTAAAGAGCCTGAGCATGGCCGATGGAGCCACGCGTATAAGCGTAGCCACGGTTGACGGTGACTTCTTTCTCACCCTTCAGTCGATGCCCGAGTTAGGCCGAGCCATCACACAGGAAGACAATCAACAGGGGCACGAGAAGGTGGCTGTGATCAGCCACGCTCTTTGGCAATCAATGTTTGGCTCTGACCCGGCGATCCTGAGTCGCTCGCTCACTCTCAACGGAAGCGCGTACTCGATCATCGGCGTCATGCCTCCTGATTTCGAATACCCGCACTTTACCGACCTTCCCTACGGAAACTCGCAGATTAAGACCACACAGATCTGGATTCCCCTCGCGCTGACTGCGCAGCAGCTGGGTGACCGTGACGACGAGAGTGGAAACGCCGTGGCGCGTCTCAAACCCGGCGTTTCCATCGCCCAGGCGCAGGCTGAGATGAGCACCAACATGGTGCATCTCGACAAGCTGCACAGCGCTCAAATGCGCGGCTGGACTGCTCTGGTTGAGAACTTCGTGGACTGGTCATTGGGACACGTCCGAAAACTGATGAATTTACTGCTTGCCTCGGTTGGCCTGGTTTTAATCATCGCCTGCGGAAATGCGGCCAATCTGCTGCTGGCCCGCGCCGCCAATCGGGTGCGCGAACTGAGTGTGCGCGTTGCGCTGGGCGCGGGCCGCGCGCGCATTATCCGCCAATTGCTGACCGAGGCCCTACTGATTGGCGTTGCTGCCGGTGCCATCGGCATCGCTCTCGCATATCTCTTTCTGCGTACGCTGCCGCTCCTCGATCCCGGCAACATTCCGCGCCTTCATGAGGCTTCGCTCGACGCGCGGGTATTGCTCTTCACCATCGCAGTCTCGCTGCTGACGAGCGTGCTCACCGGCGTTGTTCCCGCGCTCGCTGTCACCAAGGTCAACCTCGCCGATTTTCTCGCCAGTGCTGCCGGGCGCAGCGTTGCCGGCGCGCATACATTCACGCAAAGCGCTCTCATCGTCGCAGAGTCGGCTTTGGTCGTCGTCCTGCTTTCCGGCGCGGGCCTGCTCATTCGCAGCTACGTCAATGTCGTTTCCGTCGACACGGGATTCTCGCAATCGACCGTCACGATGAATATCGACTTCAACTCCCGTTACACGCAATCTGGTGCGCGGAGCGCCTTCTTTCAAGACCTGCTCGCTCGCCTTGAAGCGATTCCGGGCATCCAGGCTGCGGGTGCCGTCACGCAACTACCGCTGAGCAACTCAGAAAGTGTCGGCCAGTTCTCGGTAGAGGGCTATCCCAACGAAAATTCCCAACTCGCCGAAGGCCGCTTTGTCACTCCGCATTATCTGGCAGCCATGGGCATCCCGCTGCTTGCCGGCCGCACGTTCACAGCCGCTGACTTCGCGCCCAATGCTCACACCGTGCTCATCAACCGCCCATTTGCCGAAAAGTACTTTGCCAATCGCAATCCGATTGGCGGACATATCAGTCGCGATGACAATCATCTGCAGTGGGACACCGTCGTGGGCGTCATCGGCGATGTGCACCATACAAGCCTTGAGGAGCCCGCCGCGCCGCAGATCTACCATCCCGCAAACGGGCTCGATAGTGGATACATCGCGGTCCGCTCAACCCTTCCTGAAGCCACTGTCGTCGCGGAAATTCGCTCGACGCTGCACGCAGTCGATCCCAATCTTGCCCCTGCCGACATTCAATCCATGGGCGAACTCATGTCGAAGGCTACCGCCCAGCGGCGCTTTCAGACTTCGCTGCTCACCGCCTTCGCGGCAATCGCTCTCATCCTTGCGCTCGTCGGCCTTTACGGACTCATGGCCTACTCAGTCAGCCAACGTACGCGCGAGGTTGGCATCCGTATGGCGCTCGGTGCGCAACGCTCTGACGTGATGCTGCTCGTTGTCCGCAGGGCCGCGCTGCTGTTGACGATCGGCCTAAGCATGGGAGTCCTTGCTTCATGGTTCGAGACCCGCGCTCTCAATACATTCCTCTTCGGCGTAAAGCCGCACGATCCCTTCACCACTGCCGCGGTCTGTGCCCTGCTCGCCATCTGCGGCCTGCTTTCCGCGCTCATCCCCGCTCGCCGCGCGGCCTCGATCGATCCCATTGAAGCGTTGCGCACTGAATAGGAGCCCTCTTGAGAACCCTTCGAGCACTCGTAACCCGCCTTCGCGGAATGATTCCGTCGCATCATGCTGAAGCCGATTTTTCTGCTGAACTCGACGCGCATCTCGATCTCGCAGTCGACGAAGGCATTCGCAACGGCCTGACGCCTGTAGAAGCGCGCCGTCAGGCGCTGATCCGCCTGGGAGGGGCCGAGCGGACACGCCAGATGCATCGCGATCGCCGAACGCTCCCGATCCTCGAATCGCTTTTCCGCGACCTGCGCTCCAGCCTCCGCACGCTGGCCAAGCACCCGGCCATCACCGCGATCGCAATCCTCTCCATCGGCCTCGGCATCGGAGCGAATGCCACGATCTTCTCCATGGTCAGCCGATTTATTCTGCAGCCGCTTCCTGTGGGAGATCCTTCCACGCTCCTGGAGATTTCGACCCAGCAGGCGGGTGATCGATGCTGCAACCACTTTCCCATGCCGGTCTACGAGGATGTCCGCAACCAGGCAAAATCCTTCTCCGATATGGCTGCCTATTTCGAACTCATTCCAGCCTCGATTGGCGGGACAGGCGAGCCGGAGCGCGTGTGGGGCCAAGCCGTCACAACCAACTTCTTCAGTGTGCTTGAGCTTCCTATGGTGGTCGGCCGCGGCTTTGCCCCCGGAGATCATGCCGCACCTGTGATTGTTCTTGGTGAAAGGCTTTGGCGGCGGCGCTTCAACGCCGACCCTGATCTTATCGGAAAATCCGTGCTTCTCTCCGGCCGCACGTTCACAGTCGTCGGAATCGCCCCAGCCGCATTCCACAGCGTCGACCAGATTCTTGACACCCAGTTCTGGGTGCCGCTGGGTATTGCCCCGCAACTGGTCGCGAATCTGCCGCCGGCGGACTCGCGTGAATTTCACTGGCTCTCGGTTGTGGGTCGCACGCGGCCTGGCGTGAACCGCCGTCAGGTAAACGCTGAGTTCGCAACCCTCGCGAGCCAGTTTGCGCAAGCCTATCCTGCGACCGACAAAGACAACAGCTTCCACACTGAGCAAGCGGGTTCTCTCCCTCCCGGAATCAAGTCGACCATCTTGCTCTTCATCCTTGCACTCTCCGTCGTTGTCCTTCTCGTTCTGGCGATCGCGAGTGCAAACGTTGCCAACCTTCTGTTTGCGCAGGCTGTCAATCGTCAACGGGAGATGGCGGTTCGCCTGGCCCTCGGAGCCACGCGCACTTCACTGCGCCGTCAAATGTTGGTGGAGAGCCTCGTACTCGGCCTCGGTGGCGGCTTGATGGGAACTCTGCTCTCCCTCTGGGCAACGCGCGCGCTTTCGTCCTTCCATCTTCCGGCGCCCGTTCCACTGGATATCAGCGTTGGTGTGGACTGGCGCGTTCTCTTGTTTACGCTGGGCCTCTGCATTGTAAGTGGCCTGTTGCTCGGGATTGCTCCAGCCTGGTCCGCTTCTCGCCCCTTGCTTGCCAACGCGCTCAGAGGAGAAGACGCCCTCGCACGTCCCGGCCGCCGAATTACACTGCGCAATTTGCTCGTCGTCGCGCAGATCGCAATGTCGGTCATCTTGCTCTCAATCACGGGATTGTTTTTGCGCAGCCTGCAAAGCGCCGCCGCCATCAATATTGGCTTTCATTCGCAAGGGTTGCTCATTCTCTCTGTCGATCCGCGCGTGCATGGTTATTCTCCTGAACGAACGATCACTTTTCTTTCTCATTTGCGCGAGCGAGTCGCGGCGCTCCCCGGCGTGCAGTCTGCCGTGGTCACCGACGTGGCTCCTCTCTCCGGGGGCAACCGCAGTGATGGCTTCACGGTCACCGGCCATTCTGAGAACGACAAGAGTTTCACGCTTGCAGATCTCTACATGGTCACACCAGGCTACTTCGAGACAATCGGCACGTCTCGGCTCTCGGGCCGCGACTTCGGCGAGGAGGGGGTGAACGGACCCAAAACCGCCATCGTGAATCAGGCGTTTGCCGATCGCCTGTTCCACGGAATCAACCCAATCGGGCAGCGCGTCTCAGGCGGGAATAAAACGTACGAGATCATCGGTGTCGCCGGCAACGCCAAGTCCCGCACCCTCGGCGAAGATACGCGTCCCATGCTTTATCGGTCGCTCATCCAATCGGTCGCTGACGACCCGTCGATGATGGGATACACCCTTGTCGTCGAATCCGCCGGGAAACCCGAAGCACTATCCCAGGCGATTCGCCGCCAGGTCTACGCGCTCGACCCCGCCATGGCAATTTACAACGAAGAGAGCATGGAGGAACACGTGCGCACCGCATACTTCCTGCCCCACATCGCTGCCGGTCTCTTCAGCATCTTCGGTGCGATTGGCCTCACCCTCGCCGTTATCGGTCTCTACGGCGTGATGAGCTACGCCGTCAGCCGGCGCACGCGCGAGATCGGAATCCGCATGGCGCTTGGCGCGCAGTCAGCGAACGTGCAACGCTTGATTCTGCGCCAGGGGCTGATCCTCATCGGTATCGCACTCGCACTGGGCTGGCCCGCAGCGTGGATGCTCGCGAAGTTTGCATCCAGTTTCCTCTATGGTATTCAGCCACACGACATGCTTACGTTCACGCTGGTGCCGCCGTTTCTCGCGATTATTGCGCTTTTTGCCTGCTGGTTGCCGGCACGGCGCGCCGCGATGGTCGATCCCGTCAAGGCATTGCGCGCGGATTAACGTGAACGCGACGCGCTTCTGCATGCGGTCCAAATGCTAAACTCCGGGCATTGGGACCGAGCGCATGAAAGCTACCGCATTTGAATTCCGTTTCCGTCTCCCGATCATGGTTGCGATCATTTGTCTGGGCTACTGGTCACCGTGGATCGGCACCTCGGGATCAGCGGCGTTGTTTGCGCAGCGCATCTCGCTACTTGAGTGGCTGGCCCTTGAAATCAGCCGCCTCAATCTCGTCACCTTCACGGTGGCCACGCCCATCGTGATCGGCATCGGTACGCTTTTCGCGGCCATTGGCGCGTGGTTGCGCGTGTGGGGAACGGCGTACCTCGGCTCCGCGACCATGCTTCATGGGCAAATGCAGGCCGGAGCCGTGATGGCGGACGGACCGTATCGCCTCGTCCGCAATCCCCTCTATATCGGGTCGTGGTTCATGGTGGTCGCCATGGCTTTCACGATGCCGCCCACCGGCGCGCTCATGACCATCGTGGCGCTGTCTTTGTTTCAGCTTCGCTTGATTTATGGAGAAGAGGCATTTCTCAGCGCCCAACTCGGCCAGCCTTATCTCGACTATCTCCACGCGGTCCCGCGGCTGATTCCCATGCTTCGCTCCGCTCTGCCCTCCGGCCAACGCAAGCCAAATTGGACGCGCGCACTGATCGCCGAAGTCAACTCAATTGGAATTTTCGTGATTCTTGCCGCGCTGTCGTGGACCTATAACAACGAACTCATGGTCCGTGCGGTCCTGGTCATTTTCGGGTTATCGCTTGTGGTTCGCGCACTGGTGCCTGGCATCCGGGAACCGGTCACTTAGCCTCTGCGACAGCAGCCTTGCGCTGCTTGCCTAGCATGCCGAGATGCGTGCGGCCGAACCCCTCGGGGTACTTCAGTCCATAGCCCATCAGCCGATCTACGCCGATGTGGGCCACCCAGATCAGCGCGAACGGCACCAATCCATTCGCTCCCAAGAGCAGCGCCGAAACCGCGAGCGTGGCGGGCGTGATGTAACTGTGGATCGCGTTGTAGATCCGTGCGCCCAGCTTGGGCCCGCCCAGATAGCCGAGCATGCTCAGATCCGGCACCAGAAACAGAACCGCATACATCCACCAGCTCGAGCCTGTGCGCGCATAAAAGACCGTGGCCACGGCGGCGGCTGCCAAACCTTCAAGGCGAAGCAGCGACCGCATATGCCACGACGTGAGCGGTGGATCAGTCTCCGCTGCGGAGGGAGCAGCTATGACAACATCAGAACTCATACACCATGGGATGTCGCGAACCCGCTGCAGGACTTTTCTATTTCAATTTATTTTTTGTGTCCGATAACAAGGCGCCTACCGAGGTTGCACCAGAACTCGGCATAAAAAAGAAGAAGCCGGAAAGAGCGGATGCTCTCTCCGGCGTCTTCTCGAGTGCGGGAATCGTTACTTCTTTACGGGGGCGATCACGTCCTTGGCGGCCTTGGCCACGCGGAACTTGACCACTGTCTTGGCCTTGATCTTGATGGCCGCGCCGGTCTGCGGGTTGCGGCCGATGCGGGCCTTGCGCTCTGCCTTCACGAGGCGTCCGATGCCGGGAATTACGAAAACGCCGTTCTTCTTGGTTTCCTTGATGGCAGTTTCCGCCAGCAGGTCCAGGAAGGCTGCGCTCTGCTTGTTGGTCAGTTCCAGCTTTTCCGCCAGGTGCCGCGTCAGAGCGGTCTTGGTCAATCCAGTTGCCATGTAGTGTTCTCCTTCTGGGCGAGCCCTTCGGGCTGCCGGTGTTGCCTGGGTTTCCTTCGCTTGTTGGCGAACCGCATGGAGGGAGTGCGACCGAGGCAACGTTTGCACGTTTCCCCTGTATTCATGCGGGTCCGGAACACCCTGTCGTTCGTTACAATGCGGCTTCGGACCCCGTGAAGTCAATGAGAAAAGGCCGTTTTCCACAATTTTATTGGGATTTTGTGCCAATTTCTTTGGTTTTTACCGAAAATAGCCTGTTTTTGCTGGATTTCGGGACCCAAAAACGATGCTGCGAGCCGATGCCGCGCATTTGCCTATTCGCGCTAGCGGAGCCCGAAAAGTACCCTCTTTTTCGGCGCCAGCGACGCCGCGATCGGCTCGTTCAGCGCATCCACCATTGGGGCAAGCAGCTTGAAGTGCTTGATCACGGTCTGCGCGAAGGTCGTCTTCGAGCGCCGCATCCGCGGGCAGCGTCGTGCTCAGCCCCCACTGCTTCTGTTTGATCAGGTCCATGGCCGGGTGGTCTGGGGGAAATCCCTTGGGCGGGCGCGTCAGGGCCTCGCCTTCAAACTCGCTGAATGTCTTTTTGACCGCGGGCTTGTTGAGGATCTTGCGAAAGGCCGTGTGATTTTCCATCATCCAATGGCGAATCGCTGCGAGCTGCTCCTTCTCTGGCATGTATGCGCCGGCGGCAATCACCACGCCCTTCGCGCTCACTTGAAAGTAGTAGCCCGGCGCCTGAAGTCTTGTTCCATGCCCATGTGACTCCACCACGCGGCGACGTGGGTTTTGTAGGGCAGCTTGTTGTTGCTGAAGCGCGTGTCGCGATAGATGCGGAACAGGCTCTTCTCCGCCGGCCGCACATGATTGGGCGCGAAGTCTGTCATCGCGTCGGTGATCTTGCGGATCACGGCGAGCATTGGTTCCTTCAGCTCGCTCTCGTAAATTGCTTTGCGTTCGTTGAACCACTCGCGCTTGTTGTTTTTCTCGAGATTCTTGAGGAACTTCAGGGCTTCGGGGTGAAAGTACGGAGCGGCTGTCGATGCGGGTGTCAGTTTTGTTGCCATGGCAAAGAAGAGTGTAACGCGGAGGCCTACGCAGCGCGGGCGAGCCAGGCCTTCATCGTGTTCGCATCCACGAGGCCCGCTTGCTGAAACTGCAGGTGCCCAGCCTTGAAGACGGCGAAGTTTGGAATGCCCTGGACTTTATAGCGGGCGGCGAGGTCGGGGAACTTCTCCGTATCGACCTTCAAGACAACGGCGCTGCCTGCCAGATCGTGCGCCACCTGGGCAACATGAGGTGCTGCCATACGGCACGGGCCGCACCATGCCGCCCAGAAATCCACCAGCACCGGAACCTTGCTGTCGCGAACGATCTCGTCGAACTCTTCTGTGCTCACGGCAAGCGGGTCGGCGATGGCGGGCAGCTCCCCCTTGCACGCGCCGCATCTGCCAGCGTCGGCCAAGTGTTTTGCAGGAACTCGATTCGCCTTTTTGCAGGACGGGCAATTTCGGACGATCGCCATACGACACCCCCCGATAAGATCGCAACCACATTTTGATGCTGCCGATCTAAAGGCTAACGGCTAGGAATTAGCAGCTGCTCTACCGAATCACCTTCAGCGCGCCGCGGAACAGCCCATCGAAATCCCCCGCCAGCGCTTTATCCTTTTCGACAGCCTGCGCAATCGCCTTCTCCGCCGCAGGCCGCTGGTAGCCAAGATTCGTCAGCGCCGAGAGCACATCGTCCACCGCCGCTCCCTGCACACTGCTCGGCACCGGCGCCACGGCAAAGTCATCCAGCTTGTCTTTCAGCTCGACCACAAGGCGTTCCGCCAGCTTCTTGCCCACGCCGGGAATCCGCACCAGTTGCGCATGATCCTGCCCGCGAATCGCCTGGACCGTTCTCTCGGACGACAGGCCGCTGAGCATCTTGATGGCCAGCTTCGGCCCCACGCCGCTCACCGTGATCAGCCGCTCAAACAGCCGCTTCTCTTCGCGCTCGAGAAAGCCGAACAGCGCAATCTGATCTTCGCTCACCTGGGTGTGGATGTGCAGCGATGCCTCAGCGCCCACACTCGGCAGCGCCGTAAACGTGGGCACCGAGATGGTCACGTCGTACCCGACGCCCGCAGCCTCAACGATGGCCTGGCCCGGTTGTTTGAAGATCAGCTTTCCGCGCAGATGAGCAATCATGGGTGGGTCTCAGGTCCGCGACAGCAGCAGCGTATACCGGCCATCGCCTCCCTCCCTACTATAGAGCGCCCTTCGCCTCTGCGGCGGGCGCACCTGTTTACTCTTCATGCAATGAATCTGATTCCTTGACTCGCGCCGAATCAGCGCTATGATGAGCGCACTTGTTCATTCAGCAGCCGCCTGGCCCATGCATTGATTCCCCGCGCTGCCGAAATCAAATCGATTCCTCGCTCGCCCCCACAAGGAGGCCACGCCATGTCTGCCTTTCATACCCAAGCCGGCCGCTGGCTGCGCTACCTCTACTTCATGCGCTTCAGCCTTTTTCTGTGGTTCGCGCCGCTGCTGGTCTTCCTGAATCTCACCTCGGCCAAGACGCTCACCAGCGGAATCCTTGTCCCCGACTATTTGCAGGGATACCTGTGCGTGGCGTTCTTCCTGGTCTCGACTGGTTTTGTCGCGCTCATCTCTTCGCGCGTCGTAGTTCTCAATGGACCTGTTCGCTTCGGCAAAGATGAGAATGACGCGCCCGATTCTTTGAAGAATCTTCTTGCCAACGATCAGGGGCGCTGGGAAGGCGTGGTGCTGTTTGGCTCGCAGCTTTGGAACCTCTTCGCTTTCATCTATCTCTACGCGAATGCCACCGCGGAGGCCGTGCCGGGCTGGCAGGTTTGGGTTGGGCTGCTGGGCGGAGCGGGTCTTGCCTTCTTCTTCTGGTACGTGGCCAACGCCTGGTACTACCTCAACTACCAGGTGCCGCAAGGCAAGGGCTCCGAGGGCGGCGTTCAACTCGGCAAAAATGCGGCGCGCACCATCCTGTTTCCGCGCTCTGCGTTCTTCCCCACCTATCTTTACGAGTCGGTGCCCGTCCGGCTTTCCTTCGCTTCGCAGCGTCTTGCTCCTGAAGTCAAATACAAGTGGGCGCCCATGCGGCTGGCACTCGAAGAACGCCACAGTCAGGCACGACCGCTGGTCTCTTCAGGAGATGCTCAAGAAGACCGCGAATTTTCTCACCGGCTTCATTGACCTTGACGGATATCGCGAAGAGAAGGGCGAATTGTTTGAGGCGCATATCTTTTCGTTTGTCGCGATATGTGCTTTTGGCGGACTCTACCTGATGATCTGGCCGCTGTCGGCGCCGGTCCCAGCCCCTACCGCTTCCATTGTGGTTTTGATCCTTACGGCGCTCGTTGTCCTCAGAATCATCTGGATCTTCTGGAGGGGGACTGAATACGGCGCGCGCCTGCGATGGTGGAAGATTCTGCTCACCCTCGGCGTCGCAGGCTTCTGGGTTCTGCTGGCTGGGTTGTACGTCTTCTCCAGCGCGGAACGATTCCCCGTGTTTGCCGTCTTGCTGATCCTGGCAATCTCCGCTTGCTGGGTCTTGTCAGGGGTTGCGTTTTTCGCCGATCGCTATCGCGTGCCCGTCCTCACCGTTCTCATCCTCGCCATGATTGTTCCGCGCCTGTCGTTCTTCCATCTGGTGGGCGATCAGGAAGAACATTACTTCTCCACCCTCCCCGCCGATCCCGCCGTGGCGCGATCGCCGGCCGACATCCCCACTCCGGCCGAGATTCTTGATGAGCGATGGTCCGACCCCGACGATCCGCATCCCCTGATCATCGTGACCGCGACCGGCGGCGGCCTTCATGCATCGGCGTGGACCGACGCTGTGCTGGCTCGTCTTGAGACAGAATTCATGACCGCGGATGCGAATGGTCCCGCAGAGCCGTTTCACAACCACTTGCTCCTGCTCAGCAGTGTTTCAGGAGGCAGCACCGGCCTGCTCTATTACATGCGCGAACTTAAGGAAAGCCAGCCGGATTTCACGCGCATGCAGACTTCAGGCCAGTGTTCAAGCCTTGAGGCAGCCGGTTGGGGCCTCGTATACTACGACCTCGTCAAAACATTTGTGCCCGTCCTCCCCTACGCCGTTTCTCCCTCCTCCGGCGATGGAGATCTGGACCATTCGCCCCTGTTCAAAGACCGAAGTTGGTCGTTGCGCAAGGCGTTCGCGCGCAATGAAAACAACACCTATTGCGAGGACATCTGGAAGCGCGATAACAATCAGCCCTCGCCCAACGCGTTGCGGCTTCTCTATGAGAACAACGAAAGCAATCTTGCTTCGATCGACGCATTGGAGAAGCAGTTGACGCTCCGCCAGCTCCATCCGAGCGCCGTTTTTCCCGCCTTCACCATGAACACAACATCAGTGGAACAAGGCAATCGCTTTCTGCTGGCCAACTATCACGTCCCGCACTATCCCCTCGATCGAAACGGCGTTTACCCCGCACAGTCGTTTCTCGATACATTTGGCCAGGGGAAAACGCCACCCCCTGACCTGCCTCTGGCAACTGCGGCGCAATTGTCCGCGACCTTCCCTTACGTTTCGTCGGCGACCCGTGTGGCAAAATCGATTGACGGCAACAGCGTCCACTTTGTCGACGGCGGTTACTACGACAACGATGGAACAGCCTCCGCCATTGAGTTTCTTCGCTTCGCCCTTGCCCCCTCTTCCCTCTCTAAAGAGTCGCCGGAGGAGAAGCTTCATCTTCAGAGCATCGAAAAGAAGATCGAATCCCCGCATCATCCGCTGCGCATTCTCTGGATTGAAATCCGCAACAGCATTGACTGGGATGGAGGCGCAGGCCAATCCCCAGGAGGCAATGGGGCCGGAGCGGTGCCGTGGGACCTCTTTGGCCAGGTCACTGCACCCCTTGGAACGTTCTGGAGCGCGGGCCACGAATCGGTGACGGGAAGAAATCGCGTCTCCCTCGGCCTGTTTGAGAGCGCGCAGCACGGCAAGTTAGAAATTCTTCGCCTCGTGATTGCAGACTCAACGCCGGCGCTGAAGAACGAAACCGACCCGCTCAACTGGTCGCTCACCCCGAAGCAGCGTAAGGAAGTGCAAAGCTCTGCCGACGGCATGGCCTCGAACTACGCCCTCGCGAAATGCTGGTTTTCCAACTGGCCCTGGGGCAAAAACAAGGGGCGGGTCTGCACAAACGCGCCAGCGGTCAGCGATCTCAATCCGGCGAATTAAAGGATCGCCATCCGCTTCGCCACGGTCTCAAGGGTCTGGAGTGCGCGATCGAGTTGCGCCTTTGTGTGCTCGCTGGTCATCATCAGGCGAATGCGCGCCTTGCCTTCCGGCACCGTTGGAAACGCGATGCCTGTGCCCATCACGCCGTCGGCAAACAGCGCGCGGCTGAAGTCCATCGTGGTGCGGCCATCGCCAATGATGACCGGCGTAATCGGCGTCTCAGTTGCGGGCGTGTTGACGCCGCCCACGTTGAATCCCACGCGCCGCAGCTCGCCCTGGAAATATTTTGTGTTGGCCCACAGTCGCTCGATGCGCTCCGGCTCATTCTCCAGCATGTCGAAAGCGGCAATACATGTAGCCGCTACGCTCGGCGGATGCGACGTCGAAAACAAGAATGGCCGCGCGCGGTGATAGAGATAGTCAATCAAGTCGCGGCTTCCGCACACATAGCCCCCCAGCGCGCCAATTGCCTTTGACAGCGTGCCCACCTGCACATCCACCTTGCCGTGCATGCCGAAATGATCCACCGATCCGCGCCCATTGCGCCCGAGCACACCCGATGCGTGGGCATCATCCACCATCATGATGGCGCCATACTTTTCCGCCAGCGCAGCCAGCTTGTCGACGGGGCCGATATCGCCGTCCATCGAGAACACACCGTCGGTGATCACCAGCTTGCGGCCCGGTTCGTTGGCAACTTCCTTCAGCCGCTCCTCGCAGTGGTCCACATCTTTGTGGCGGAAAACCAGAATCTTCGCCCGCGACAGCCGCGCCCCATCAATAATGCTGGCGTGATTCAGCTCGTCACTGAGAATAAAGTCTTCCTTGCCCAGGATCGAGCTCACCGTCCCCGCGTTGGCGGTGAATCCGCTCTGAAAAACCACGCAGGCTTCTACGTTCTTGAAGCGCGCGATTTTTTCCTCGAGATGCATGTGGATGCGCATGGTTCCAGCGATCGTCCGTACCGCGCCCGACCCCACGCCAAAGGCCCTGGTCGCGTTCAGCGCCGCTTCAATTAATTTGGGATGGTTGGCCAGGCCGAGGTAGTTATTGCTGGCCAGGTTGATCACTTCCTTGCCGTCATAGTGGCAGACGGGCGCCTGCTGATCGTCCAGAATGCGCAGCTTGAAGTAGGTCCCTTTGGCCTTCAACTCATCGAGCACAGCCGTCAAATGAGCCAGTTGCGGGCGGGCAGCGGTCTCAGTCATCTCCAGCACCTCAGAGGAAAAGGATAACGCTTAAAGGCAGGGGTCAGGGGTCAGGGATCAGGGAACAGGGATCAGGTTGCGGCAAAGACAGCATTCGCCTTCGATAGGCGAATTGAGCGGTTCGGAAAAAACATGGAGCCCCACCAATGCGTCGCGCTAACGTTTTTTCTGACCCCTGACCCCTGACCCCTGACCCCTGACCCCTGACCCCTGACCCCTGACCCCTGACCCCTGACCCCTGACCCCTGCTTTCTCTTGACAGACCTAGCTCTCTATGCCTAGACTTCTCTACACAAAGGCATCTAGGGGTATACATGGCAAAGAACGATCTCCAGGGAACACTCGATCTGCTCGTCCTCAAGACCCTCGCGCAAGCGGGCACTCTGCATGGCTACGGCATCGTGGTCCACATCCAGAATGCCTCCGGCGAGGTGCTGCGTGTTGAAGAGGGTTCGCTCTATCCGGCCCTCCACCGCATGGAGCAGAGCGGATGGATTGCCGCGGAATGGGCGATGACTGAGACCAACCGCCGCGCCAAGTATTACAAGCTCACGGCAACCGGCCGCCGTCAGTTGCAACTGGCCGAAGAAAGCTTCGATCAACTGGTCAAGGGCGTTCGCGCCGTGTTGCGCTACGCCTGAAGGAGTTCGTCATGGCCGTTCTCCGTCGTATTGCGAATTTGTTTCGCCGCGATCGCGTTGACAGCGAGATCGAGGCCGAATTGCAGGCGCACATCGCGCTCCGCATCGACGACAATCTCGCCCAAGGCATGTCGCCCGCGGAGGCGCGTCGCGATGCCCTGGTGCGTTTCGGCAACCTCACCTCGACCAGAGAGAACGCAGCCCATGCCGATGTAGCGCTGAATCTGGGGACGATTTGGGCAGATGTTCGTTATGCATTTCGCCAGTTGCGCCGTTCGCCGGGCTTTGCCGTGACCGTAATTGTGACGCTGGCGCTCGCCATCGGCGCCAACGCCGTGGTGTTCAGCATCCTCAACGCTTTTATTCTGCGCCCCCTCAATGTGCCCCATGCAGAAAGCCTGGTTGGCATCTGGCGCATGCCCGCCGACAACATGGCCCAGTCCTATCCCGACTACGTCGATCTGCGCGACCGCAATCACAGCTTCGATGGCTTGATCGGGTACAACGTCGATGAGGTCGGGTTCGATACCGGAGATAATCCATCCCGTTCATGGGGACTCGAGACCAGCGGAAATTATTTCGATGCGCTCATGCTGCAGCCCTCTCTCGGTCGCCTCTTCCACGCCTCTGATGAACACGGGCCGAACAGCGCGCCGTATATCGTCCTCACGCACACCTTCTGGCAGAACCATTTTCAGAGCGACCCCGGCGTGATCGGGCTCCAGGTGCGGCTCAACAAACATCCCTTCACCATCATCGGCGTCGCGCCACCGGACTTTCACGGGACGCTCTTGTTCTTCAATCCCGACTTCTTCGTCCCTCTGGTAGAACACCCCATCTTTTCGGATGACACGCTGACCAATCGTGGAAATCGCTGGGTATTTATGTCATTGGGACATCTGAAGCCCGGCGTGACCCAGGCTCAGGCGATTGCCGATCTCAACGCGATCGGCGCTGACCTCGCGAAAAACTATCCCAAAGAGGATGGCGCGACAACCTACCAACTCGTCAGCCCCAACCTGTATGGCGATCACCTCGGCAAGCCGGTGCGGGAGTTCATGACCGGCCTGATGATGCTGGCCGGTCTCATTCTTCTTGCTGCCTGCGCCAACCTCGGCGGCCTCTTCGCTGCTCGCGCTTCTGACCGCGCGCGCGAAGTGGCGCTGCGTCTTGCTCTAGGGTCAAGCCGTCGGCGCATCCTGCGCGGACTCCTGACCGAAGCCATTCTGATCTCTCTCGCCGGTGGCGCGCTCGGCCTGGTGGCCAGTGTAGCCGTTCTGCACGGGCTGAGCCTGTGGCACCCCATCTCCCGATGGCCGATTTATTTAAATGTCGCTCCCGATGCCAGGGTCTACGGAGTCGCCCTGGTTCTCGCGCTGGTCAGCGGGCTGCTCTTTGGCGCGGTGCCGGTTCGGCAGGTTCTCGGCACCAATCCCTATGAAGTGGTCAAGGCAGGGGCAAACAATCGGCGGGGGCGGCGCGTCACCGTCCGAGAAATACTGCTGGTTATCCAGATTGCCATCTGCGGCGTTCTGGTTACCGCCTCCCTGGTCGCAGTGCGTGGACTGGTCCGATCGCTGCATGACGATTTCGGCTTCCAGATGCAGGACCAGATGCTGGTCAACACCGATCTGAGTATGGCTTCTTACACCGGCGATCGCGTCGCACCCATTCAAAAAAGAATGATCGATGCCGTCGCCACCATTCCCGGCGTGGAGTCGGTGGGACTTACCGATGAGCTGCCGTTGTCTGAAGGCGTAAACACCGCCGACGTTTTCAAAGAAGACACGCCCGACCTGAAACCCTCGAACGTCGCCGCCCATGTAGGCATCTACAAAACCTCTCCGGAGTACCTGCATGCCGCGGGCACCGCGTTGCTTGCCGGCAGAACCTTCACCTCGAGCGACGATAAGAGCGCCATTCCCGTGGCCATCGTGAATCCTGAGTTCGCGCGCCGCATCTTCGGCTCCATTTCGAACGCCCTGGGCAATCACTACAAGCTGTCTGATGGCACGCGCCTCCAGGTGGTCGGAGTCGTGGAGCAAGGCAAATACGCCAGTCTGACTGAAGAGCCCTTTCCGGCAATGTACGTGCCGATTCTGCAGTCACCCTCGAATTCCACCTGGCTGGTGGTGCATTCGAAGCGCGATCCCGAGCAACTGGGTCCGGCAATCCGGAGCAAGATTCATAGCCTCGATAGCGGGCTTCCGGTCCTGGTTCAGACGCGTCCTATGGCCATGGATGCAACTCTGTTTGGCCCGCGCATGGCCACGGTCGCGCTCGGGATCCTCGGCACGATGGGCGCCATTCTCTCCATCACCGGCATCTTCGGTATCGCGGCCTATTCCGTCAGTAAGCGACGCCGCGAACTGGGCATTCGCATGGCCCTCGGTGCGCAGCGGACAGAAGTTTTAACGGCCGCGCTGGGCCGGGCGGTCAAGCTGCTTGCAATTGGATCGACCGCCGGGTTGCTGCTCGGCATTCTGGCCAGCCGGGTCCTGGCCTACGTTGTAGACCAAGCATCGCCCAGGGATCCCCTCGTGCTCGCGTGCGTCGTGCTCGCAATGGCTGTAGTGGGAGTCTTGGCCACCTGGATTCCCGCGCAGCGCGCCCTCACCGTGGACCCGATGATCCTGCTGCGCGAGGACTGACAAGGGCAGTCAATCATCAACGATTCATTTCAATTGGCCTTTGGCAGGTCGTCGCTGCACCGGCTCAGGTACTTTCTGACGGCTGGATCGTTTTCCAGGCCAATCGCTACCTGATAGGCGTGCCGCGCAGCCTCATACGATCCGGCCCGACCGAGCAGGTTGGCGCGCGCGGCCCAGTACGGCTGGTACGACTCCACCCGCGGGTCCACGCCTGCGGCTCCCAGTGCCGCCAATCCAGCATCCGGCCCATCCAGCTCCGCCACCGCCAAGGCTCGATTCATCCTTGCGACAGGCGAGCTGGTCAACTCGACGAGCGCGTCGTACAGCCGGACGATATCGGCCCAGGCGACGATTTCGGTCCGAGCGCCCTCCACGTGCGCGGACTGGATGGCAGCTTCTAACTGATACCGACCGATGCGCATGGAACGGCTCGCACTGCGGAGAGCCGCTTCGGCTTCTTCGATCATGCTCCAATTCCAAAGCGTTTTATCCTGGTCCTTCAGAGGAACGAACTCTCCCCCGGTCGTACGGCGCGCCGGTCTACGTGCCTCGGCATAGAGCATGAGCGCCAGCAGGCCTGAAGCTTCCGGCTCATCGTTGAGAAGCTGTGTCAACATCCGGCCGAGATAGATCGCCTCCTCGGCCAGTTCCCGCCGAGCCGGATCAGCTCCCGTGGCATCCAACCATCCTTCGGCAAAGCACGCGTAAATCGAATCGAGCACCGACTCCACGCGCTCGGGCAGTTCGCTGCGTTCGGGGATGCGAAAGGGGATTCGCGCCTCCCGGATTTTGGTCTTGGCCCTGACCAGTCGCTGCGCCATGGCACTCGGTGACACGAGAAACGCCGATGCAATCTGTGCTGCATCAAGTCCAAGCACCGCCTGCAGCATCAATGGCGCGCGGATCTCCGCATCGATTGCCGGATGCGAACAGGCAAAAAGAAGCGCCAGCCGCCGGTCAGGAAACCCGTCTTCCGCGTCTGCGATCATGGCATCGGCCAACTGCTCCGGTTCGTCCTCGCTCGACAATTCGCGATTCCGCCGAATCTGGTCGATCAGTTTGCGTCGGGCCGCGGTCAACAGCCACCCTTCCGGATTTTCGGGACAGCCTTGCATTGGCCATACCGACAAGGCCGACGCGAAGGCCTCTGACAAGGCATCCTCAGCGGCGGCTACGTCGCCGAAGCGCGAGGCCAGGTACGCGATCAGTTTGCCCCGGCTGCGGAGAGCAACAGCCTCCGCAGTCGCATATGCCCCGTCGTCGTTTTCAGAATTCACCATGCGCCCATCTTCGAGTCGGCTTCAAGCTCTGTTTCCCAGCCTGCACGCCGGGCATTTCCCAGACAAGCGTGACCAGGGCGCCGGGCCACAAAAATGGGCACCCGGCGCCCTTGCTGTCACATCACATCCCCCAAACCGCGCGGACTTCAACAACTCCATGCTGCACGCCAGGGCATCGGCCAGCCCACTTCATCGCCTCATCCAGATCGGGTGCCTCGATCAGGTAATATCCTCCGAGTTGTTCCTTCGAGTCAACAAACGGGCCGTCAAGCACTTGCGTCTTTCCGTTGACTGTACGAAGGGTTGTCGCCGTCGTCGAGGGCCGCAGCCGGTTTGAGTTAACCAGCGCCGAAGCAGACCGCAATGCTTCTGTGTAGGCCGCATAGGCCGCAACTCCCTGTTGCTGTTGCTCAGGCGTCATCCGGTCCCACCCGGTCTCGTCGGCGTAGAGCGTCAGTAAATATTGCATGATGTCCTCCGTTGTGGATTGTAGGCGTCATGGATTGCAGGTGCTGACCGCCTTACTCCAATGACGGCCAGACCATTGCCCAATCGACAGGGTCTGCGAAATTATTTCTTTCCCTGTGCGTGGACGTTCGAGCGTGGCTAATCCCGCCACATGTCCAATTCCCCTGGCCCGCGTCCAATCCTTGTCCTTACCAGCCGCGGTTGGCCTGTCTCCGCCCCAGCCGGATACAATAAGACCTGCGCCTCGGCAACCGGGCGAAACATCATTTTTTCTTGAGATTTGGAGCAGGTGCACGTGAGAGGTATCCTTCGCCGCGGTTTGCGGCTTCAGTTGGTTGCGGCATTCGCCGTCGCGTCGGCGATGATGGCCGGTCCCATCCAGTCAAACGCCGAGACCGCTCCGCGCCAGTCGTCGCAGACCACCCTGGTTGTCGAAACCCATGATCTTTCCGGCCGCACCCAGGCCATTTCATCCGTTGCGGTCGTTGGCGACGACGGACTTGCCGCAACCGGCGCCATTTCGATTCGAGACAATGGCCAGCCGCTGGCAGGCGCAGCCCTCGATGCACAGGGCCACGCGCAGCTCACTTTTGATCTACCCGAGGGTCCCCACTCACTCCAGGCCGTTTATGCCGGAGACAGCGGTCACAAAACTTCGATCTCGGATGCAGCGCGCGTGCATGCGCAGGCCAACGGCACACCCAATTTCACGGTTGCGGTTGCTCCGGCAACGCTGAGTCTTACCCCGGGAGAGTCGGGCACAGTCACAGCTTCGGTCACGCCACAGTTCAGTGCCGCTCTTACAGCTCCCATGTTCGTTACGCTCTCCTGCTCTGGACTGCCCGATCAAGCGGCTTGTATTTTCACGCCGGAGAACGTCGAGATTCTTCCCAACGCGACCGCCGCCATCACCAGTTCCATGGTGGTGACCACGGTGCAGGCTTCGTCGGCGTCGATTGCGGGGGCCAATTCTGTTTCATGGGCTGTCATGCTTCCCGGCGCTCTGGGATTGGGCGGACTGGCCTGGTCGTTTCGACGCTGCCGCTGGCTGCAGCGCATGTCGCTGCTCGCCCTGGTTGCGATGGTCACCGTGATGGGCACAACGGGATGCAATCCGCGCTACAACTTCGAGCATCACGGGCCGCCCACGAATCCCGCAACCCCCGCGGGAACGTATACGGTCACAGTCACCGCTCAATCAAGCAATGGTGTCTCCGCTATCACGAACTCGACCACGTTTGCGTTGACTGTTCAGTAGCGCGGGATCTGCGAACCAAGAACGGCGAACCAGCTGTTCTCACTGCCTGCCCGGCATCATGTTCCACATCAGGCAAAGCATCAGGATAGCCACCGCAAGCAGCATGTGCGGCCAATAGCGGCTGTTCGTCGCAAACACCCGTCCTTTGAAGCGCCTTGCCAGCCAGAACCAGACAAGATTGCCCAATGCGAGAAACACCGCGCTGATAAGCAGAAACTTCGCCCCAGGTACATCTCCGGCAAAGTGAGGCCAGCAAATTACCATCACTTCCAGCATCGCCAGTTCAAAAATTGCAATCGTCCAAACTTTCATCGGGCCTCGTGTCTTTCATCGGAACGCGCTCTGTTTCTTGCCTTGGCCGCGTTACTCCGGTTTCATTACAACCTTGATTGCTTCCCCCGTGCGCAGCAGTTCCATGGCCTTCTCAAACTCGCCAAGCTTCAGCTTGTGCGTGATCAGAGGGTCGAGGTTCAGCCTGCCTGAGCCGAGCATGGCTTCCATCTGAAACCATGTGTCGAACATCTTGCGCCCATTGATCCCCATGACGTTTGCGCCTTTGAAGATGATGTCCTGGGCGAGGTCGATTTCCATGGGGCGCGAAGGAATCCCCAGCAGCGAGACGCGACCGCCGCTGCGCAATAACGAGAATCCGAGCCGAATTGCATCGGGATGACCTGACACTTCGAGGAGCACATCCACCCCCCTCCCCGAAGTGGCATCCAGAACGCGTTCCTGTACATCGCCGCTGGTTGGATCGAAGACCATATCAGCGCCCATCGTTGTTGCCATGGCGCGACGATTTGCATTCACTTCCACCGCGAAGATCTTGGCCGCACCGCAAGCGCGCGCCACGGCCACGCACATCAGACCAATGGCGCCGCAGCCAATAATGGCTACGGTGCGCGTGGCGATGGGCGCTGCCAGCACGGTGTGTACGGCGTTCCCCAGAGGATCGAGCAAAGAGCCATATTCGCGCGGAATGGCGGCGGAGAGCTTCCAGATGTTCCGCTCGGGAATGATGGCGTAGCTGGCAAAAGCGCCATCGGCATCGACGCCGAGAATGCTGACGTTCTGGCAGACATGCGCCTGCCCGGTGCGGCACTGCAGGCATTTGCCGCAAGCCACATGCATCTCCGCGCTCACGCGATCGCCTTCCTTCACCGAGGTGACTCGAGGACCGACCGCGGCCACCACGCCGGCAAACTCGTGTCCGGGAATCAGCGGCGGATGAATTCGCCCTTGCGCCCACGGATCCCAGTTGAAGATGTGCAGATCGGTTCCGCAAACGCTTGCGGCTTCAACGCGGACCAGCACCTCGCCCGGACCGGGTTCGGGTACTGGAACTTCGCGCAGTTCGATGCCTGGCGCCGCATGAGCTTTGACGACCGCTTCCATGGTCTCGGGCATAAGGGGAAGGCCCTCCTGACAAAATTGAAACAACTCAGTTTAACAACCGCCAAGCGCCGCTCCCGGATGATAGAACGGATTGTTGGATTCGAAGCGACCCCGGGGAACCAAATGCTTCATTGGAAAGTACGCCCCTACGACCGTTTTCTGCTGTTTGCGGTGCTGATCGGCGCGATTGCCTCGGGGGCTCAAACTGCTGATCAGGCATGGTTGCGATTCTCAACCCTGGGCAGCCGAACGTCGATCCCCCATCAGGTGCATGCGCTTGGCACTGGCGTTCTTGAGCGGTCGGCAGCCGCTGAAGTGGAGCGCGCCGTCTCTGGGGCCTCCGCCCCTGCAAATCCGGCAAAAGGCCAAATTGAGCTGGGTACGCTTGACGAGGTGCGCCAGGCGCTTCCGGGTTTTTCGGTCCCAACCGATCTCGGCCCCGAAGGCTTTTGGTTGAAGGCGAGCGGGACGGGCTCAAATGCCACAATCGTGGTGGCCGGAGCCGACGACCGCGGCGTGCTGTATGGGGCGTTTGCTCTTTTGCGCCTCCTCGCGACCGGTCAGGATCCGGGCAGCCTCGACCTGCGCGATCAGCCTGGTTTCAAGATCCGCTGGGTCGATGAGTGGGACAATCCGGATGGGTCGATCGAACGCGGCTATGCAGGCCGCAGCATCTTTTTTGAGGGCGGAAACGTTCGCGACGATCTCGCCCCGGTGGCTGAATACGCAAAGCTGCTTGCCTCGGTCGGCATCAACGGCTGCAACATCAACAACGTAAATGCAGCGCCACAGCTCCTCGACTCGGTTCACTTGAAGCAGATCGCGCGCATTGCGGATGCCATGCGTCCCTGGGGCGTTCATCTCGCGATGTCGGTGGCGATTGCCAGCCCACAGACGATTGGCGGCCTGCCCAACTACGATCCCATGGAGCCCGCGGTCAAGAACTGGTGGGCGGCCAAGACGAAAGAGATTTACGAACTCATTCCTGACTTCGCCGGCTTCACGGTCAAGGCAGACTCCGAAGGCCAGCCCGGTCCGGCCAGCTATGGGCGTACGCCCGCAGACGCGGCAAACACACTCGCCGCGGCCCTCGCGCCCCATGGCGGCATCGTCCTCTATCGCGCCTTCGTCTACAACCATCACCTCGACTGGCAAGATCCCAAGGCCGATCGCGCTCGCGCTGCGTACGACATCTTTCATCCACTCGACGGCCAGTTCGCGCCCAACGTGATCGTGCAAACCAAAGAGGGCCCCATCGACTTCCAGGTGCGCGAGCCGGTATCGCCTTTGTTTGCGGGGCTGCAACACACGTCACAGGCCATGGAGGTGCAGATCACGCAGGAGTACACCGGGCAGCAGCGTCATCTCGTTTACCTGGCGCCCCTGTGGCAAGAGGTTCTTGATTTTGACTTGCAGGTCGGCGGTGCTCCAACGCCCGTAGATAAGATTCTCGCCGGCAGCGCCTTTGATCAGCCGACCGGCGGCATGGTGGGCGTGGCCGGCGTGGGCCGCGATGCCTGGCTTGGTTCGCCGCTGGCGCTCGCGAATCTGTATGCATTTGGCCGTCTCGCGTGGAATCCGGAACTCGATCCCGAAGAGATTGCCGGCGAGTGGGTGCGCCAGACGCTGGGCAACGATCCTGAGGTCGTCAAGACCGTCGTCAACATGCTCATGGAATCGTGGCCGGCGTATGAAGACTACACCGGCCCGCTTGGTCTGCAGACCCTGACCGATATTACCGGTAGTCATTACGGCCCCAACATCGAATCGAGCGAGCGCAATGGGTGGGGACAGTGGCATGATGCTGACGCGCACGGCGTGGGCAAAGATCGCACCGTGGCCACGGGCAGCGGTTATGCCGGGCAGTATCCGCCGCTGGTTGCGCGGTTGTATGAGTCGCCCCTCACGACACCCGACGAGCTGCTGCTCTTCTTCCATCACGTGCCCTATACGCATCGGCTCAGCAGCGGGTCGACAGTGATCCAGTCTCTTTACGACAGCCACTACCGCGGAGCTGCGCAGGCCGAACAATTCGTGAAGGATTGGGAGAAGCTCAAAGGGCGCATCAACCCGAAGATCTACGACGACGTGCTCGCCCGCCTGAGTTACCAGGCAGGCCACGCAGTCGTCTGGCGCGATGCGATCGTGCAGTATTTTCTCAAGCTGAGCGGGATTCCCGACGAAGAAGGCCGCGCCGGCCATGACCCCAATCGTCTTGAGGCAGAAAACGCGCGCCTGACTGGATACAAGGTCATCGACGTTACGCCCTGGGAGGATGCTTCGGGCGGCAAGGCGGTCAGTTGCGATCAGGCGTCAACCGGGGGAGCCAAGTCGAGTTGCCAAGCCGAGTGGACGTTCACCGGCACGGCAGGCGTCTACGACATTGTCGTGCAGTATTTTGATCTGCAGGGCGGAACGGCGCAGTTTGCTCTCCTTCTACGCGGCACGGAAATCGATTCGTGGAAGGCGGATGCGCATCTCCCCTCGACCCGACCGAATGGCGACAACTCGACGCGGCACGTCGTCGAGCACGTTCATTTGCGCCCTGGGGACACGCTCGTGGTTGTGGGTACTCCCGAAGGACCTGACCACGCGGCCCTGGATTACATTGAGCTGTTGCCGTCCGACTCCGCTGCGTCCGATTCGACGCATCCCTAGGGTCACTTTCCTCATCTTGCGGTCTCCGGCCGATCTTTGCCGGTATTCTGGAGATTCATCAGGCTCCCCACGTTTCCCCGGAGGATCATGAATCAGAACGCGAGACCTTCCCGCCGCGGCTTTTTGAGTGCGGGCGCTGTTGCTGCGGCAGCGGTTGCCCTCGCACCCACCCGCGCAGCCGATGCGCAGTCCATGCCACCCGCCTCGATCGCGGCGCTCCCGGTATTGTCAGGCCAGGCACGTCCGTTTACCAATGCTGAGCGGCTGGCGCGTATTGATCGTGCCAAGGCTCTGATGGCGTCCAACAAGATCGACGCCATTGTGCTTGCCAACGGCACGGTTTCCTCCACTTACTTTGCCGGCCTGCGGCTCGATGGCGGTGAGCGTCTATGGGCGCTGGTCATCCCGGCGCGGGCGCAGCCGTTCCTGGTTTGCCCTGCTTTTGAAGAAGGACGAGCACGGGAGATTCTCGACGCGGGACCATTCGGCAAAGAGGCGCAGGTCCGCACCTGGCAGGAGAATCAAAGCCCGTTTGCCGCGCTGGGTGCGGGCCTGAAAGAGCGCGGCTTGACGGCAGGCACCGTTGGCCTCGACGAAAACATGAAGTTCGTGTTTGCTGAGGGAATTCGCGCCGCCAATCCTCACTTGAGCATCGTCTCGGCTTCACCGGTCACGGCCGGCTGTCGCATGATCAAAGACGCGCATGAGATCGAGTGTCTGCGTCTGGCGTGCAAGGCCACGCTGCTTGTCTATCGTGCCGTCGCCCAGGCCCTTCATCCGGGAATGACAACGGCCGACGTTGAAGCGCTCATTGGCGCCGGCTACGCCCGCGTCGGCTTTCGAGGCGAAGCCAGCCTGAACATCGATGAATTCACCGCCCTGCCCCATGGTTCGCCGAAGCCGCAAACGTTACGCGAAGGGTCGATCGTGATGCTCGACGATGGCTGCCTGGTCGAGGGATATACGTCCGACATCACGCGCACGTTTGTGCTTGGCAAGGCTACGGACAAGATGAAGCGCGTCTTCGACATCGTTCATCGTGCTCAGTCGGTTGCCGTTGAGACAGCGCGCCCCGGCGTTTCCACAGCGGCTGTCGACGCGGCCGCGCGCAAGATCATTGTCGATGGAGGCTATGGCCCGGGCTTCAAATACTTCACGCACAGGCTGGGCCACGGCTTGGGAATGGACGGTCACGAGTGGCCTTATTTTGTCGAAAACAACATGTTCGGCTGGGACCCTGATCCCCACCTTCACGCCGGCAATGTGCTTTCCGATGAGCCCGGCATCTACATTCCGGGAGAATTCGGCATTCGCCTCGAAGATGATTTGCTGGTGACTGAGTCGGGATCAGAGTTGCTGACCCCGCAGAGTCCATCGCTTGAAGATCCCTTCGGAGGGATGGCGTAACAGCGATGAAGCGCCCACAGTTATTCCGGCTCGACGGTGTGCAAGTACGCGACCAGGCCATCCATGCCTGGTTCGATGAGCATCGCGGCGATTTGGGAGCCGTGGCACACGAGTGGTTTGAGGTGATGCGGAATTGTGGAGACGAGGTCCGCGAAGTCTTGCATGACGGCTGCCCGACTGCCTGTCTGGGCGACGCGGCGTTTGGTTACGTCAACGTGTTTTCGTTGCACGTGAATGTAGGGTTCTTTCAAGGCGCGTCGTTGCCCGATCCGTCGGGCTTGTTGCAAGGCACCGGCAAGTTCATGCGGCATGTGAGGCTGCGGCCGGACACAGAAGCCGATTCTGCCGCGCTCAAAAAGCTCATTGAGGCGGCCTATGCCGACGTCAAGGCGCATGTCGAAAACGGCTAGCTCCACGGTTCCAGTTTCGAAATATCTTGAGCAGGGGACGCCGTCGCCGTAGCATGCCTTAAAGCCCCCGCATCAGGAGACGCTCCATGGCAATGTCGATTTTCCTCGTGCTGACAATCCTCGGCGGATGGTTTGCGTGGCGGCGCAACCCGATGTATTCGGCCGGCAAAACCGTTCAGGTGATCTTTCTGTTCGGCGGCACCATCGTAATCGTTCTGGCTGCGCTCGGCGCCCTGATGGCCTGGACGGTGAAATCGCCAACCCCCCTGGTCATTGGCCTCGACATCGTCTATTTCTTCGCGGGGATGGCCCTTATCATCTGGGTTTCCATGAAGGTGTTCAATCCGGCGCCCGCCGCGCTGCCCGTGGGCACAAAGCTGGTCACAGTCAACCGCCGCAAGATTCTTCCCTGGTTGAAGGCGCTCGCTTGCATCCTGGCCGCGATGGGCGTTGTCGCGCTCTTTCTCTCTGCGGATGGTCGCCAAGTCATTGGGATCTTTGCGGCGATTCTGCTCGCCTTTTCCGCGTTCATGGTAATGGCAGCGTACATGGGAGGCTACCGGCTCGATCGTGCCTTGACCGCCGTGCTCGCTAATCCGTGGGTCCATTGGACCTACTCGCGCGAGCAATGGCAGGCGTGGACCGATCAGCAGGTTGCGCGGATGAAAGCTTCTGAGAAGCCCATGACCGCCCGCGCTCTTATCTGGGTGTGGGCAATCATGCTCGTGCTCCTGACCGTGCCCGGACTGTTTGCCGTCTCGAGTACGACGGCGCGCCTCTCCATTCTCGTCGGCGGCTTTGTCGTCGTCACCGCCGGAGCCATATTCGCCTATCGAACCCAGGGGCAGACCGCGGCAAAGTACGCGAAGAAACTGCAGGCAGCCGTGCCCGAAGCGTTCTTCGCGCCAGATGGTCTGTTCGTCGACGGGGAATACTGCTCGTGGCTGGGCGCTGAGATTTACCTGCTCTCGGCATCGATTGAACAAACCACGCCGCCGTGCGTGTCCATGCATTTTGAGCGAGTGCGCCCTTCGGCCAATGGGACGCAGATTGTTGACATCTACAAGCGTGTGATGATTCCCGCCGGCTCTGAAGCGGATCTGGCGACGCTGCAGAAGAACCTGTCATCAACCTGTCATAAGGCGCGCGTGTCGCTGGTTTGAGTGGGGGTCGAATCACCCATACTCAGCACGGCAGGAACAGCGTGAACACCGTTCCAGTACATGAAGCGGACTGGGAGGAACGCACCCGCAACAGCCCGCCATGGCGCGTGACGATCTCGCGGCTGATCCACAGGCCGAGACCGGTTCCGTTGATCTCTTTTGTCGTGAAGAAGGGCTCAAAGATTCTGGATAGGGTATACGCAGACATTCCCGGGCCCGAATCGGCGATCGTGATCACAATTCCCTTGCGCCCCGTTTCCCAGTCGATTCCCTCTCGGCTACGAACGAAAAGTGTGCCGCCATCCTTCCCCATCACGTCAATGGCGTTTGCGATCATGTTGCTCAAAACCTGGCGAATCTCCCCATCGAAACAGGTCACCGCGAGATCGGTTCGATCGCGCCGGGCAACCGTGATCTTCGAATTCGAAAGCCTCCCCTGGTAGAGAGGCAGCGTAATGTTGATCATCTCGGTCGCGGTAACTGGGCGGGCGCTGGTTGTCTGGCGATAAAAGCGAAGGGTTTGATTTGCGATGATCGACACGCGCCGCAATTCGATCTCCGCGTCGTGGAGAAATTGCTTTGTCTCGGGATTCGTAGCCGTGTTCTGGGCCAGGTAAATCAGATTCGTGATCGCCTCAAGCGGATTGTTTATCTCATGCGCGATGGAACTGGCCAGGCGGCCCACGGCATTCAGCTTCTCTGACTGAAGCAGCACTTGTTCTGCCCGTCTCTTCTCGGTTACATCCGTGCCCAGCACAAAAATTCCCGAAACCCGACCGCGGCTATCGACAATCGGTTGATAGACGAAGTCGAGAAAGTGCTGCTCCGGCATCCCGGACTCTCTACGCACAAACTGAACCGGAGTATTGCGCCCAACAAAAGGCTCTCCCGTCCTGTAGACGTTATCCAATAACTCGACAAAGCCCTGCTCTTCGGTTTCAGGAAGCGCCTCCGCCACGCTCTTGCCCAGAACATCGCGCCGAACCAGGTCCTGATAGGGCGGATTAGTCATCTCAAAAACATGCTTCGGCCCGCGCAGCACGGCAAAAAAGGCGGGCGCCTGCTGAAACAAATCGGCGAGCCGGTCACTCTCTGATTGCAGATGACGCCTTGCGAGCACGATTTCGGTCGTCTCTGTACACACAACCAGGGTGGCGCAGATTTTTCCCGACGTATCGCGCACGGGACTGTAGCCATAGGTCCAGTACACGTCTTCCAACTTGCCATGGCGATGGATGGGGACCAACTGGTTCTCGTGCCAGCTTGCCTCGCCGCGCGTCATCACAGCTTCGATCTCCGGCCCTATGATCGACCAGATTTCAGGCCAGCACTCGGGGCCACGCTGCCCGAGGGCATTCGGATGCTTGTCCTCGCGGATGCTGGGGCGATACCCGTCGTTGTAGAACTGGATGAGTTCCTCGCCCCACCAAAGGAACATGGGATGACGCGAGCCGAGGATAGTATTGACGGTTGTGAGAAGAAGGTCCGGCCACTGTTCGATGGGGCCAACCGGGGTCCTGCTCCAATCGAAGGCTCGCGTGAGATCGGCCATCTCTCCGGTACCAAAAACCTGGTTGCACCGTTGATTCTGATCACGATTTCGGTTGAACTCATTCACTGGGCGTGAGACCTGCAATTAAGGTTGCTTTCGTAGAGTTGACGCAAATTCTAGGCGCTTCCCACCCCGAGGGCAAGGAGCGTCAACCCAAACAGGCGTTGCCAATGCCCGAACCTGGATTCCCGATTGGCTCCTTGACCATTTTCACCACCTCAAGCTTTTCGCCGTTCCCAAGTGGGACTTTGAGGGTCTCCTGGGCGATATACCCTTTAAGCCTGTAGAGAGGGACGCCGGTGAGGGTCGATCCCATCTCATAGCGCTTGAAACCGGCCTGTGCGGCCGCCTCCTCAACGGTGGCAAGAATCAGCGAGCCGAGGCCGCGTCGCGCGAAGTCTGGATGAACGAAGATGGCGCGGACCTTGGCCGCATCGGTTGCGGGATCGAGAAGTTCGGGCTCGCGCCCCGGCCCGCGATCGGCGCCGAAAAGGGTCTTGCGCTTCGACCATCCGCCGCAGCCTGCGAGCAGAATCTGGGTTGAATCCTGTGTGGCGAACTCGGCAACGAAGTAGGTTCGGTCACGAATCAGCTGGGTATCGAGACCGAGAACGGTGCCGAGCGCGCCCTCGATCTGCGCGGGCGTGTAATCGCCGGCCTGCAGGCCGCGTACGCTTGCTTCAATCAGAGCATGAAGCGCAGGAACATCCTCTTCGTCGGCAAAGCGCAGTGTGAAGGGCTGGGGAACGGGCATACGGGATGGGGGCTACCGTGCGCCGACAATCTGCGCCGCACGCCCGTAGCCGCCCAGGTTATAGGCCTTTTCATAGCCCAGTGCGTGCAGCTTTTTGACGGCCGCGCCACTGCGCGCGCCGCTCTGGCAGTGGAGAAGCAGCACCTGATCCTGATCCCTTGTCTTGCGCGTAATGGCGGTCTCAATCTCGCTTAGAGGAATATTGATCGCCTTCTGCAGATGGCCGGCCGTGTATTCCCCCGCGCTGCGCACATCGATGACCAGGGCTCCCTGCTTCAGAAACTCCCTGGCATCCCTCGCCGAGATCTGCTTGCCGCGTCTGATGAGCAGAAACGCGAGGATTGCGCCCACAAGGAGGATTGCGTAAATCCAGTTCATTGTCCTTAGACTAATGCCTTCCAATCAACTCTGTCTCATCACAATGAGCGAGGCCGGCGATTTGGTCGCGAAGGGAAACTCATTCCTCAACCCTGCGCTCTGCTTTGGCCACTTCGACGAGGGTTGAATAGAACGTGGCGCCGGCGCCAATGTCAGTGAGCCGCTCGCTGGTGAGCGCGTTTACGTTGCCGCCCCCCGATTGGAGCTTGGCCCAATCGAGCTGGCCGGCCACAACCCCCTGTGGAAGCGATGCGTTCATCATGGCGGTCAGTTTCAATTTGCCGCGGTCATTGAAGATGCTCACAGCATCGCCGTCGCCGATGCCGCGCGCGGCGGCATCTGTGGGATGCATCTCGAGGCGCCCGCTCTTGCGTGCCTCCATCTTGCGATGCCCGTCCAGATTGGCGAAGGTCGAGTTCATGTAGTTGTCGGCTTTGCGGCTCAGGAACTCCAGCGGGAAGCGCTTCGCGCCTTCGCCCCAGCGCGATTCCGTCGGAGGCACAAAGCCGGGCAACGGATCTTTGCCCTGCGCGGCAAGCGTTTCCGAGTAGAACTCGATCTTGCCCGAAGGCGTGGGGACCGGGCCACTGGTCCAGGGCAGGAAATTCTCTACCTCTTCTTCGCGATGAAAGGCGAGCGGGATGTGTCCCTCGGCTTTGAGCGCATCGAACGTGATGTGCTCCATCCAGCGCGTCTTTGAGTGACCGTCGGCGCCCAGGCGTAACGCCTGCGCGATCATTTCCTCCGGCGTATCGCTGAAGCACTCTTCATTGAAGCCCATGCGGGCCGCGAGCTGCGAGAACAGCCATACATTCGACCGCGCCTCACCCGGAGGCTCAATGGCTTGCTGGCTGAGCTGGACGAAGTAGTGCCCATAGGCGCCTTGCACGTCGGTGTGCTCGAGGAAGGTTGTCGCGGGCAGGATGTAGTCGGCGTAGTCCGTCGTGTCGGTGAAGAACTGCTCGTGGACCACCGTGAACAAGTCTTCGCGCGCCATCCCCTCGACGACGGCGTTATGGTCCGGTGCGACGGCTCCAGGATTCGAGTTGTAAACGAAGAGCGCCTTTACCGCGATTTCGGCGCGTGCACTTTCTGATCCCTGCCCCCTGCCCCCTGAACCCTGTACTGCAAGCGCCTGCCCCAGCTCGCACATGTTCACCGTGCGGGCCAGACGCTTGAGCGGCGAGGCCATCGCGAGATCAGGACGCTCGACTGCTTTCTTATCCCACTCAAACGCACCCGATGTCGACAGCACGGCACCGCCGCCGCGATGCTTCCACGCACCGGTCAGCGCCGGCAGCATGGCGATGGCGCGCGTTGACTGGCCGCCGTTCTCGGTTCGCTGCAGGCCATAGTTCATGCGGATGGCCGCTGGAGAGGTGGTCGCATATTCGCGGGCCAGGCCCTCGATCTGGGCGGCGGTCATGCCCGTCCACGCGGCAACACGCTCCGGCGTGTACTCGCGAACGCGCTCTGCCAGTTGCTCGAAGCCGTGTGTGCGCTCGCGGATGAACTCCCGATCTTCGAGCCCTTCGTTCAGGATGACGTGCATCATGCCGAGCGCGAGAGCGCCGTCAGTGCCGGGGCGGATCGCAATATGCCAGTCGGCTAATGCCGCGGTGCGCGTCCGATAGGGATCGATGACGATCAGGCGGCCGCCATTGCGACGAGCCTGCTCGATCATCGGCCACAAGTGCACGTTGTTCCCGTGAATGTTCGCGCCCCACGCGATGATCAGCTTGGCGAGCTTGAAGTCCTCGGTCGCGGTGCCCAGCTTTTGGCCATAGACCAGTTTCCAGGCTTCGCCCCCGGCTTCGGAGCAAATCGTCCGGTCTAACTGGCTGGCTCCCAGGCGATGAAAGAAACGCCGATCCATCGATCCAAAGCCAAGCAGGCCGATCGTGCCGGCGTAGCTGTAAGGAAGAATCGACTCTGGCCCGAATTCTTCGGCGATCGATGTGAGGCGGACCGTGATGCCGGTCAGCGCTTCATCCCAGCTCACCCGTTCAAAAGCATCGCGTTCTTCGCCCCGCGTGAGAGGGCCTTTGCCGAGGCCCTGCTTTCTCTTGAGTGGATAAAGAATTCGGTCGGGCGAGTAGACGCGATCGAGATACTTGGCGACCTTGCCGCAAAGAAATCCCTGGGTCACTGGATGCGCAGGATCACCGGCAACCTTAATGGCGCGCCCCTGTGCATTCACCGTTACCAGCACGCCGCACGAGTCGGGGCAATCGTGCGAGCAAACCGTGTGCACGATCTTGAAGGGGGATGGAGGAGAGGCCGCCGCCGTCATAGTCTCATTGTAAGCTGGGACCTGCTTTGATTCGTTGCCCGGAGGATCCCAATGAAACCAGCGTGTCTTGCGCTTCTCTCGCTGCTTCTGCTGGCGCCAGCTCTTCAAGCCCAGCCTTCTCGGAAGGCTACATTCATCGTGACGCCTGCGGGCGACCCCGATCGTGTCGCCATTGAGGGGCTGATGACTGCGCAAGCCGATGCCTGGAACCGCGCCGACATTCCAGCCTTTATGCAGATCTACGAGAACTCCGCGGAAACGACGTTCATCGGGTTGACGATGCGGAAGGGATATCAGACCATTCACGAGCGCTATACCAAGGCCTACTCAACTCCTGAGCAAATGGGCAAGCTTACTTTCTCTGAGATCGAGGTGCGTCTTTTGCCTTCATCATGCGGAAAGGCGGAGTATGCGGTCGTGACAGGAAAATTCCACCTGGCGCGAACCACGCACGGAGAAGCCGCGAAGGATGATGGAGTCTATTCGCTGTTGTGGCACAAGGAACCAGATGGTTGGAAGATCATTCTCGATCACACCAGCTAGGCGGGCGAAGTGAAGTTTTAGTTGGCGCACGCGCGCATCGTTTGCGTATGATCGTCGCTCTGCCGTTCCCCCCAAGTGCCTGCAGACGTGGAGACAGTTTCGATGGATCCGATGATTCGAATGAGTAAGTGGGTTGCGTTTGGGCTCGTGTTTTCAGGCGCATTTCTGTGCAGTTCATGCGGTCCCTCGAAGAGCTCCGGGAACGCTGAAGCCGGTTCGCTCAGCGTTTTGTGCATGACCGATCCATCGCTGCCGACCGTCAAGGTGAGCGCGGTCTTCCCCATCAAGACGGCCGACCCGAGCGAGCCTTGGACGACGGAGTACCGGCGCTACATTGCGCAGTCAGGCAGCGAGGGTGGCGTCGAGGTCGTGTGTCAGGCCGTGAACTCCAACGACCCTTCGAATTCGCTCAAAGCGGCAGAACAACCGTTGAAGGATCAGGGTAAGAAGATCGTCGAGACGGGCTGGAAGTACGCGAACTGAGCCGGTCGCACCCCGCTCGTCTCGGAGGCGTCAAGGAATGAACACCAGCCGGCCGCCCTGGTCGGGCGCGTTCCAGCGCGCCTCGACTTCGCTGAGGGGAGCACGCTCGATCTTCACGTCGAAGGGTTTTCTGGCCACCTCGTTCACGAATTCGGCAACGGACTGGAAGATCTTTTCGATGGGCACGCTGCCGAAGCCGCTGCCGATCAGCTCGAGGCCCGAGCTGCGCAATGTTGCGCCGGCCAGGGAGATGGTCGGGCCAGCGCTATTGCCAATCTGCACGTAGCGGATGCGGTGGGAAAGATGCTTGAGGCCTTTTTGCGCGATGGCCGCTAGCGCGCTCTCGGCGGGCGCTCCCCACACGTAGTCGAGGATGACGTTGGTTTTGTGTCCCTCGATCTCTTCGCGGAGCGCCTTGACCAGGGCATCCGGCTCCAGCGACAGGGAGATGACCTCGTCGGCGCCGAGCTGCTTCAGCTCTTCGAGCGCTGCTGGATTGCGCCCTGCGGCAACGACGCGGCTGGCGCCCAATCTGCGCGCTATCTGCACAGCAAGCTGGCCGGCAACCCCCGTGGCTCCGAGGATCAGCACGCTTTCGCCCGCTACGAGCTGGGCGCGGAACTGCAAAGCCGCCCACGACGACATGCCGGGATTGGCCATGCCCGCGACCAAAGCATCATCGAGCCCATCAGGAAGCGGGAGGCACATGCTTTGCCCGGCACGGCGCAGAGTTCCTCAAAGGTGCCGTAGGGCGATCGCGCTCCGCCAAAGTAGACGCGCTTGCCGTCGGGCAGCAAGCCAACGCCGTCGACCCCGGGAATCATGGGCAGTTCGCCGGTGCTTCCATAATGGGTTCCGCTAGCCAGCGCTTTCACGATGCGGTGAAATCCGGCGGCTTTGACGGTGATCATGATCTCGCCCTCGGCGGCAACGGGATCGGCGAAAGTCTTCATAACGGGGCGGGGCGTTGAAAGAATGAACCACGGCAGCTTTCATGAGAAAAAGTCCTCCTTAACATCGTTAAGTTGATTTAACATCGTTAAGGAGAAACTTGTCAACCCCATGCATCTCGACCGGCCCATTCTGATTTCCGCGGCACTCAAGATCCTCGATGAAGTGGGACTGGACGGCCTGACTCTTCGCCGTCTTGCCTCCGACCTGGGCGTTCAGGCTCCGGCGCTCTATTGGCACTTCAAAAGCAAGCAGGAGCTGCTGGACGAGATGGCAACCCAGGTCTTCCTTGAAGGCACCCGCAAATTACAGGTCAAGCCCGGCCTGAGCTGGAAGAAGTGGATGATGCGATACGGAAAGGGGCTTCGCCAGATCCTGCTCAGTCATCGCGACGGTGCGCGCATGATCAGCGGCACGCGTATCACCGACGTTTCTCTTTATGGCCCCATGGAAAACTCTCTCCAGTTTCTGGCGCGCGAGGGCTTTTCGCCGTATCGCTCAGTACTCGTCATGTCGACCATCTATAGCTACGTCATTGGCTTTGTCATTGAGGAGCAGGCTGTGAAAGCCGCTGCCGCAGAGCCGGTGAACGTCTACGATCCTGAGGTCCGCGCGGCGCGGATGGACGCCGAAAAATATCCTCTCGCGATTGAGGCGGGGAAGCATCTGTTCCAGAACCACGATCGCCATTTTGAAGACGGACTGTCGTTGATTATTGCCGGGGTCTCGTCGCATGAGAAAGCCAAGGCCAAGCATAAGAAAGCCAAATCATAGGCAAAGTTGACCCGTCCCAATTCCCTCCAGTGCGCATCCAAACTGTTCGTATAGGAGTGGTCGCGTGAATCCTCCACTTGTCCTTGTGATTGGCGCCGGCCCGACCGGAATGACCGCGGCCATCGAACTGAAGCGCGCCGGACTCGACGTCCGCGTGATCGATAAGTCTGACCATCTCGCGCTGCACTCCCAGGCGCTTGTCATTCAGGCCAGGACCCTCGAACAATTGCAACGCTATGGTATTGCCGAGGAGGCCATTCATCGCGGGCGCAAGCTGACCGATGCCCGAATGTTCAGCGACGGCAAACAGATTGTTCACTTCAATCTCGATCAGCTTCCCAGCCGCTATCCATTTGCACTCTTCCTTCCCCAGTCGGAAACCGAAGAGATCCTCAATCGTCATATGCAATCGCTCGGCGTCCATGCGGAGCGCAAGGTTGAACTCACGGGGCTTGCGCAATCCATCGGATCGGTCCGCGCAACCTTGCGCCATCCAGACGGGAAAAACGAAGAGGTCAACGCGCGCTGGGTGCTTGGCTGCGACGGCGCGCACAGCGTGGTGCGCTCGATGATTGGCACACCCTTTGAAGGCGGCGGCATCGACCTCTCGTTCTATTTGGGCGATTGTGAAGTCGATGGCCCCGATGTTCCAGGCGAAGAACTCGCGATTTACCTGCACCGCGGCGATGTTGTGTTCATGGGGCGCCTTTCTGAAAAATGGGTTCGCTTAATCGTCGCACTCCACGGGCAGCACGAGGATCAAGCCTCCGATCTCACCATCGAGCGGTTCCAGCAGGCAGTCGACCGGGTGGGCGTACGCCTCACCATCCGATCGTCCGACTGGATGACGCCCTTCCGAGTCAGCGATCGCCAGGCGCGCGATTACCGGATCGGCAATGTATTTCTCGCCGGCGATGCCTCGCACATCCACTCCCCGGTTGGCGGCCAGGGGATGAACACCGGCATGCAGGACGTGGCCAACCTTGCCTGGAAGATGGCTGCGGTTGCTCGCGGCGTCAGCGACAAGTTGCTGGATAGCTACGGCGAAGAGCGCGAGGAAGTTGGCAAAGCGCTGCTCAAGTTCACTGAGCGCGGGCTGAAAATGGCCACCACAACGAATCCGGTGATTGAGAGCCTGCGCGACGCGCTCGCCCCTCTTCTTACGAGTCTCAAGCCGATCCAGAAGGCCGCGCTCGGCTTCATCTCCGAGACAGCAATCAGTTATCGCTCGTCTTCGATTGTGCGCGATCTCGGTGGCGACGGCGATCTGCGCGCCGGCGACCGCATGCCCGATCTCGCCTTGCTCAACAACAGTGCCCCAACGCTGCTCTCCAACTGGACAAAAGCGAAACATCGCGTGGTGATGCTGAACCGCGACGTGGCCAAGTCTGAGCCCATCACTTCAGCGTTATCGAATGCCGAGATTGTCGCGATCCGATCGGCGGATCTTGACGATGTCGGGAATGCCGAACTCGGCACGGAGCCCAAGTTGCTGATCCTGCGCCCCGATGGCTACATCGGATTTCGCGGCCCGCTCAATCGATCGCAGGAATTCCAAGAGTATGTCCGGCAAGATGCGCTTGCGTAGCCGAAGCGCGCTGCGCAATTGGTCTTGTACACTGTGTTGGCCATGAGCTGCATCTTCTGCAAGATTGCCGAGGGGTCGATTCCCTCGACTGCCGTTTATCAGGATGAGGATTGCTACGCGTTTGCCGATCTTCATCCGCAATCGCCCGTTCACGTTCTGATCATTCCGCGGAAACACATCGCGTCACTGGCGGAGACAGAGAAAGCGGATAGCGCTCTGCTTGGCCATTTGTTGTGGGTCGCGGGGAAAATTGCGCGCGACAAGCAATTGGCCAAGGGCTATCGCGTGGTGATCAATACCGGCGAAGATGGCGGACAGACGGTTGAGCATCTTCATCTGCATTTGCTGGGTGGACGCGCGCACCACTGGCCGCCTGGCTAGTGCGCATTCGGAACACAATTATCTTCTCCGGGGCTAAAGCCCCATTGATAGCGTGCGAGATGCGGCCCGACTGAACAGCTTGGTGAAAAAGTCTTTTCCGCAGGTCGGAGAAAAAATCCGTGGCTAAAGCCACATTGAATTAAAAGGGCTTTTTTCGGGAGGCTGAAGCCTCCCGCTCCCTCCGAGCGCCGAACTCCGAGCGCCGAAGGACGGATTTTTCACCGAGCTGCGAAGTCGGGCCCTGACTCATTCGTTGCTAGTAAGTGGGACTCTGGCTCTCACAAACAAAAGGCGCCCGCTCTGAGCGGACGCCTTTTTTGCGGCAAATTTGCAAGTTAAACCGGCTGCGGATAGTGGTCTTCTTCTTCTTCGAGGCCGTAGCGGCGGAGAAGATTCGGCAGGCTTTGTGAAAAGGCCGAGCGCGGCATGACGGTGTCGCATCCGGCTTCAATGGCCTTCAGCTTCAGGTCGCCCTGCAGGTGATTGAGGAAGCCGACAATCGATGTCGCCTTCTTGAACTTCGCTTTGAATTTTGGAATGAGCGTCATCGGCTTGGCGTTGAGGTTGTTCAGATCGAAGACCACCAGCGTGGGGCGGTCTTCTTCAGCACTGTCGGTCAACTTGGCAACGGAATCCTTGTCGCCTTTGAGAAATTCGACCTTGATGCCGAGCTTTTTTGCGGTCTCGTTGATCTTGGCCTGGAAGAAGAGATCGTCGATGAAGCAGAAGATCTTGGTGGGCGCGTCTTCGCGGACCGGCGCTGCAAACGTCTGCGCCATGTAGCCGGGCTGATAGTGCCCGTTATGGCCGTTGCTGGTGATCATGATGGTCGATGGAGGACCGTCGGCAACGTTGCCATTGAGCTCGCGGTAGCTGTGATCCATGGGGCCGACAAACTCGCGGGGGCCCTTCTGTTTCATTTTGCGCTTGCCCTGGCCGCCGTTGCCGGGTGAACCGACGCTGTTGCCGGGCTGCATGGGCTGAGACTGGCGCTTTTCGAAGAATTTCTTCTTCTTGCGGCTGTGACCCTGGCCGCCGCCCTGCGATCCGCCCTGATTTTGGAACGGAGGATTCTGCTGAATCTTGGGGGGCTGGGGAGCTTGTGCCTGAGGAGCTCCCTGGGGGTTCTGCATTCCCTGGGCTGGACCTGCCTGGCTCTTGTTCTTGCGGCGACGCCTGCGGCGGCGATGCCCCTGCGACTGCCCCGTGCCATTTGCCGGGGCCGGCCCCATATCAGACTGGGGCAGAGTCGATTCTGTCGTCATGCGTGTACTTCCTGGCTATCTGCTATCAGATGCATTCACTCTTCGATTCAACCGCACCCTTGCGGGCCGCTGAGCTTCATTTTGCCTTCGGGCCCTGCACGGGCAGCGCCTCAAATCCCATTGGAATTCTTTTCATGTCGTCTGGTACGCAGAGCCTCGGGCACAGCGCCATCGGGGATCTCATCCGTCTCTCACACTCTAAGCTGCGATTCGGTGCGGCCAGCGCTTTCCTCGGGGTGTTGACTAGCCTATGGGAGTTTCGCCGTAATTGCCGATGACAGGAATGAACGATGCAGCGAAATTTCCTTGATCTGCGGCGAGCGCGCTCTGCCCGGTTGGGGTGGCTCGCGTCAGCCGCTTGATAGGCAACTCCGATACTACAGCGAAGCGATTCGGCTGGCAAGTGCCGGTTGCGGTTCCCGACTTGCTCTTTCTCAAACAGTTTGGATGCCAGAACTCAGACTGATGTGCGAAACGCCACCCGCAAGCGAGTGGCGTTTCGGTTTCCTGCGCTGGTCACTGGCCTCCCAAAAATATGGGTACGATGGCTGTCTCCACCGTACTGTCCGCAGGCTTCACTGCCGGTTTCCCTTTTTCAGGGCCGCTCTTTGGCGGTTGCTCAAGCAGTGCCTGCTGTTCTTTGGGCTGGCCGGAATTCTCCCAGCAGCCTTCATCATCACTGGCACCCTCTATAGAGCAATCCCTGTACCGTTTCGTTCATGCTTTGATTTCAGCTGGTTACGGTGATTCTATCCGCGCTCAATTCCGCAATCTGGAGCTCGGGCCAAAAAAGCTATCAAAAACCATAGATTCCTTATGCGAGACCGGCTAACGCGATGACACCCGTTCCGTTATTTCTGACATTGGGGGCAATAATGAGTCCCGCGGCCGCCAATCAAAATGCGCCGGATCGGCGTCTTGCATCGGCGGCAGGGCAAGCCCGTGCGCAGGTAGACGAAGTGCTCAAGCTGGAAGAAGCCTTTCTCCCCGTCTGCATCGACATAGTCGCTGACCGACGAGCCGCCCAGACGGATCGCATGGTGCAGAACATCCCGAACCGCCAGCCGCAGGCGCTCCAACTCGGCGCGCGTGAGCCGGCCAGCCTGCCGTTTCGGCCGGATTCCGGCACGGAAGAGGCTCTCATCGGCATAGATGTTGCCCACTCCGCTGAGAAGCCCCTGGTTGAGCAGAGCCCCTTTGATGGACAGCCGCCTACCTTTGAACAGCTTGGCAAACTCCTCATTGCCAATGGATAAAGGCTCTTTACCGGGAGCGCTGAAGCCGTCGGTTCGATTAAGCTCGAGCAGCTCGAGCCTGCCAAATCTCCGTGGATCGACAAACCGCAACTCGCGGCCGCTGGCCAGCCCCAGGCGGGCGTGAGTGTGTTTGGCAACCGGCGCATCGGGCGTGGTGACGAGCAGCCGGCCGGTCATGCCGAGGTGGACGATCCATTGCGCGGTGATCGGAGGGATCCCTGGGCTGCGAGGCGCTTTCGCCGAGCCCAGGTCGCAGACAATGTGTTTCCCGACTCGATAAACCTTGAGGATCTCCGCGCCCTGAAGAACTTTTGCCTGGCGCGCCGGGGGCGTCTTGAAGGGTTCGCGATGCGATCCGAACCAGGCTTCGACGACGCGATCGCCGCGCACACGGGCATCCACTCCGCGGGCAATCGTTTCCACTTCGGGCAGTTCGGGCATCGCCCTATTGTAGTTTCAGTGGACGGCGGACAGTGGACAGTGCCTTGTGGCCCCGAAAAAAATCTATATTCCTGGAAATAAGTCCTATGTTTTCATGAAGATAGCGGCCATGTTCCGCGCTAAAATATTGAAAGCAAACGACTTATTTGCAGAAATTAGATAACAAAGAGGTTAGGGGCTGTTTTGACCCTTGTTGCTGCAAAATATTCTCAGCAAAGAAGTTACGGAGGGTTCGGGAGCCATTTGGCCTGCCTGGGCCGAACCCTGTTTCAATTCTGCTTCGATTGTCCTCTTCCCAGAGAAATAATATGCAAATTGCGGGGATTTATTTTGTCCATGGAATGAGAGAGTTGCAGGAAAAATCGGACGAGCGGGGCTTGACAGGATTTAGCTCGGCAGCGGATCAACCGATTCCAGCGACAACCGATTCTAGCGACCTTCTTCGGCCAGCGCCTGATCTTCGTCGTTCTCGAGCATGCGGCGCATGCCCCAGCGGCGGAGATAGACGACTCCCAGAAACGCACCCACGAGAAAGATCGCTCCGGATGCAATATCGATGCGGGTGAGCAGCGCGCTTTCTTCGTCGGTCTGGTATACAACCGTGCCGCCGATGTTGCGGGGAACCACGCGCATCTGTTCGAAGACGGGGCGCTTGGGGAGCGTATCCAGGTAGTTTGCGCGGATGGTGCCTGCCCAGATCATTCCAGCAATGCTCGGTACGAGCAGCGCGATCGATAAGTGTCTGATCGTCGCCTTTTTGAGGGGAGCCATGGTTGTCCTCTGCCTTCCGTTCAGTTTGGGCGGAGCCTGTGGGGCGGGAAATTGAGAGAAGTGTATATCACTTACGCCGAAAGGTCTGCGACTCGGAAGTGGTAGAGGGAAGATGCGGAGGGGGATGGCCCCAGGAGCGTTAACAGGCCCTGCAAAGGTGTCGGAAAGGCTCAAAAAGAGAGGAGCCGAAATCGATGAGAGCACCCATTCAGAGGCTGAGGCCCACCCTCAAAAAAGCCATTTACGGTCCGACCGAACAGCTTGGCGAAAGGGCTTTTCCACAGGCCGGAGAAATAATCCGTGGCTAAAGCCGCATTGAATCAGAAGGGCGCTTTTCGGGAGGCTGAAGCCTCCCGCTCCCTCCGAGCGCCGATATGCCGAGTTTTTCATCAAGCTGTGAAGTCGTGCCCTGTTACAAGGCCACAAGGGTTTCCGCAGCCTGCTAATGGTGGTCGTCCGAATCGCGAATGCGGCTTGCTTCGAAGCTCACGATCTTCCAGGCGCCATGGGCGTCGCGCGCGTAGACGTGGGTGTAGCGATAGCTGCCTGACAACTGCCCATCGGACGCGGTCCCCTGTACTTCAGCCAGCGACGTGACGAGCGCCGTTGTTCCGTAGAACCGGACTTTGCGATCGGAGAGGGAGAGCGTGGAGAAGTGGACGCGGCCGGCGCGCAGATTGTCGACCATCTGCTGCTTGGTCTGCAGGGTACCTGAAGCGGTGATGCCCAGGAAGTCTTCAGCCAGCAAGTTTTGCATTGCCGGAACATTGGACTTGAGAACGGCCTGGCGCCACTGATCCTCAAGCTGATCAATCTCATGACGGCTCTCGTGGCGCTGGCCGCGGCCCATTGAAGTAGGGGTGCCGGCCGGCTGCGCGGCCAGCAGAGGCTCTGGCGCCGCGATCAAGACAAGTGTCGCTACTCCCAGCAGACTCGCCAAAACTCGGGGTCTCGCGGGTTGTTTGAGAACCTTGAAGGGCATACGCGTAACGGATAGTAGCTTTGTACCAGTTCGCGGGTCAATTGAATTCACGGTACACCTTGTCTCTTTGGTGTGCACTTTGGCTTCAAGGGAAAACTGCGAAGTGGGTCAATTCCTTGTCCTCAGGGGCTAAAGCCCGGATGATTTTGCGGAGCTTATGTAACGGGCTGAAGCCCGTACCCATCAAGCGGACCCACTACCGAACAAGGCATCACTCGTTGAAGTTGGACGGACCGTTGTGGCTAGACGATAGCGATCAGATTTTCGACGCTTCGCTCTTTCATTTTTTGGTAGAGTCCGCCCACGGCGTACTTTTTAAAGTGGGCACTGGCGCGATGCGCAGCCAACGCTTTTTCATCCCGATACTGCTCATAGATGAGAAACGTTTCGGGGTCGCCTTCAACGGTATGCGGAATATAGCTCACGCATCCCGGTTCTTCACGCGAGGCAGCGGCAAGCAGCCGCAGTGTTTCCATTACGTCGGCACAATCGTCGGAGGTAAACTTCAGCCGTACTGTAAAGCTGACCATGCGATGCTGTTCTTTCTGGCCCATTTCGGTTTGCTCGGGGGGCGCTTTTCTTGTATGCGCTCAGTCTAACTTGCCGGCCCGTGGATTTTATCCAGAGCTGCGGCAAACTCCGGCAGCACCATTGTCTGTTCCCGATCGGGGCCGGTGGAGACCATGCCGACCTTCGCGCCGCTCTCCCGCTCCTGGAAGCGCAGATACTCCTGCGCCGCGGTTGGCAACTTGTCGAACTCGGTGATTCCCTCGGTGGAGCAGCGCCAGCCCTTCAGCTTCGCGTAAATCGGCTTGATTTTTTCCAGGCCTTCAACGTCGGCAGGAATTTCGTCCGTGACCTTGCCATCATTCTCGTAACCCACGCAAATGGGAATCTCATCGAGGTCGTCGAGAACGTCGAGCTTGGTGATTATCAGCCATTCCGCACCGTTGACTTGGTTGGAATAACGCAGCAGCGGAATGTCGAGCCATCCGCAGCGGCGGGCGCGGCCTGTCACCGCTCCATACTCGTTGCCGCGGGCGCGCAGATGCTCGCCCACTTCGTCGTGAATCTCGGTGGGGAATGGGCCGCCGCCAACGCGCGTGACATACGCCTTGGTCACGGAGATCACGGTGCCGATCGCGGTGGGACCAACGCCGGTGCCGGTGGCTGCGCCGCCTGCTGTTGCTGAGGACGAAGTGACAAACGGGTAGGTGCCGTGATCGATGTCGAGCATGGTTCCCTGGGCGCCTTCAAACATCACGCTGCGGCCGTCGGCAAGAATCTGATTCAGCAGGCGGCCGGTGTCGGCAACAAAGGGGCGGATCTGCTCGGCTGCGGCTGCATATTCGTCGTACATTTTGGCGGGGTCGAGCGGATCGGTGCCGAAGAGCGCGTGAGCGATGGCGTTCTTCTCCGCGCAGGCTTCTTCGATGTGGGCCTTGAGAAGCTCAGGCCGCAGCAGATCCACGACCCGCAGGCCGCTGCGGGCCATCTTGTCTTCATAGGCCGGGCCAATGCCTTTGCCCGTGGTGCCGATCTTCTGGCGGCCTGGGGCGTATTCCGCGGCCAGCTCGATCATGCGGTGATAGGGCAAAATGACCTGGGCGCGATTGGAGACGAAGAGGCGTTCATCCACGGCGACATCGAGCTTGCGCAGTTTGGCCACTTCGCCGAGAAGCGCGATGGGGTCGAGTACAACGCCGTTGCCGATGATGCCTTTGCAGCCCGGCCGCAGAACTCCGCAGGGAATGAGCTGCAGAACAAATTTCTGTCCCCCGATGATGACGGTGTGGCCCGCGTTATGGCCGCCCGCGTACCGCGCCACGGCGGCGAAGCGCTCGCTGAGCACGTCTACGATCTTTCCTTTGCCCTCGTCGCCCCATTGGGCGCCCAGCACCACAGCCGTCTTCGCTCGCATCAGCCTTCCATTTCTTAAGAGGGATTCGCCCCGCGCCTGCAGTCAATCTTCAGCACGCAAGGCAAGACAGTCAGGCACATTCCACGCCGCAACCCTTGAAATGATAAACCCTGGTGGATCGATCAGCGGGTGAGTTTGCGAACTCGACGCAACAAGAATTGCTATACTTCCGGCAAAGATCAAGGTTAACTCAACGGCAGGAGTCAGGGGTTAGCTGATGCTGCGGAAAGTCATATTTGTCACGAGCACGATTCTGGCCACTTTTGTAGCAGGATGCGGTGGCGGAGCAGGTGGAACTGGCGGCGGGACGGGCGGTGGTGGTGGAGATGCACAGACCCCGACGCTTACGGCGATTTCGCCCGCAGGCGCCACGGTCGGAGCTTCCTCAGTATCACTTTCAGTCAGTGGTTCAGGCTTTGTGACCGGCGCGACGGTTGAATGGAATGGCGTCGGGCTTGCGACCACCTGGGTGAGTTCAAGCTCGCTGACAGCATCGATCCCCACATCGGATCTGACCAAGGCAGGCACGGCGCAGATAACGGTCGTGAACCCCGGCAGTTCGCCTTCTTCTTCACTCACCTTCAACATCTCATCGGCGCCGTCCGTTGCAACCTTCGTTCGACAGGTTTCTGGTGTGAACACCCCGCAAGATGTGGTATGGGACTCGACTCGGCAGAGCCTCTATGTGTCTATCGGAGCGAATGACACGGTCTCACCAAACACAGTTGTCGCAATCAACCCGGTAACCGGAGTGGCAGGAACCCCGATTGCCGCGGGGAACAATCCTGATCATCTCGCCATCTCCTCCGATGCCTCTTATCTGTGGGTGGGCCTTGATGGCGCTGGTGCTCTGCAGAGATTCCTTCTTCCCTCGTTCTCGAAAGATATTCTCGTTCCAATGCCGAACGATTCAACTGGCAAGCCTCTTCAGGCCATCAGTGTGCAAGCCGCCCCATCCAGCCCTCACACGGTCGCGGTCGTGGCGGGCCGAGCCACATCTCCGCCTGGAGACGGCGTCTACGTGTTCGACGATGCGACTCAGCGGCCCAATTTTGTTCCTAACGAAACGGCCGGCGGTGTGCAGATCAACTGGATTCAGTGGGGCAGCAACGACTCCACCATCTGGGGCAGCGGCTTCGACCTGAGTGTGACCTCCTCAGGAGTCTCCTGGAATGGCCAGCCAGGAGTTCCGGTGGGCGTATATCCCTATTTTCAGTTTGCACCGCAAAACGGTCTGATCTATGCCTACGGCGCGGCCTTTGATCCGGTTCAAGTGAGCCAGACCGGCGATTTTGATCTTCCCACGGGCTCAGGTTCCGAAGCATGCACAGCCGATGCTACTTTGAGTCGCTATTACTGCGTGGTGGTCTACAGCGACGGAGGAACGGACGTAGGCCTCGTCGAGTTATGGGTATTCAATCTGAATACTTATGCGCTCACCGAGCGAGTGTTGTTCGGCACCCTCGATCAAGAGGCAGCCACTCAGACCAACTCGCTCATCACGGGTCTTCCCATAAAGCTCGTGCGCTGGGGAAATTCCGGCCTGGCACTTATGACGATTTTGGATAGCGGGTACGGAAATGGCGGGATCTTCCTGATCGATGGCCCCGCTGTGAATCCCAGTTCGGTTCCCGACTTCGCGTCTGGTCCCTCGGCGAACCCCTACGCAACCATGTCGTCACTCAGTCCGCAAACGGCAGTGGCCGGAGCCTCTCAAGCGGTGATTACAGTCAACGGGACGAACTTCACACCGGCGAGCACTGTGTGCTGGAACTCCGATCCTCTTCTGGCCAGAACGGTTCCCACTGTTTACGTGAGTCCGACGCAGCTCACGGCTACTCTGCCGGCCGCGGCGCTCTCCAGCCCCGCCAACCTTGTCATCAATGTTGAAGATGGGGCGGGCAAGTTCACGACGAACTCACTCAATTTTGCGGTAAGTCCAACGTCTCAGCCGGAACAGGTGATTCCACTTAACCTCGCCGGTCTTGCGATGGTGGCGGATTCGAGTACTGGCCTGCTCTACGTGGGTACGTCGGACCTAGACGGAGTGTATCCGAACTCCATTGTGGGAGTGAATCCATCTACCGGCGCTGTTTCGCAGTATCAATCCACCAGCCCCGACCCTGATTTGTTGAGCGTTAGTGCTACGGGGGAGTTTTTGTATGTGGGCTTCGCGGGTGCGACGACCGTGGACCAATATCCATTGCCCGGTCTTGGTTCGCCACTCACATGGGTGCTCAATAACCCCACCTACCCGGGGCCTTATTTTGCCGGCGACTTGAAAGCTGCGCCTGTGAGTCCTAGTACAACGGCTGTGACGCTTTTCAATGAATCGAGCAGCCCGGCGGCAACGGGGGGAATTGCCGTTTACGACGACGCGATTCAGCGCCCGAACATCGCGCCGGGTTGGGGACCAACGCAAAATGAATACAACGAGCTCGCTTGGGGGAACACAGACTCCATACTCGCCGCGGCCTCGGGTCCTTTGTATCTCTTGCAGGTCGACTCCAGTGGGGCTTCCTTTGTGGGTGACGGCAATTCGACGTTCAACCAAGGTGGGGGCGAGATCCACTCTGACTACGGAACCGGTCTTATTTATAGCGACACGGGCAACGTGGGCGACCCCACGACCGGAATGATTGTCGGCAGCTATTCTGCATCTGGTTTGGTCGCTCCCGATTCGTCGTTGAATCTGGTATTCATTCTCGGGCAGACCGGCGCGCAGGCAGAGACCAGCAATTACACGATTCAATCCTTCAGTCAAAAGACCTTCGCGGCGGTTTCCTCCATTACGTTGAGCAACGTGTACGGCTATCCGCTTGAGTTGGTGCGGTGGGGATCGAGCGGACTTGCGGTGCTCACCGTCAATCCGAACTTCGGCAGTTATTCCGGACCGCCCGGAATGATCTATCTTCTTGAGTCGAGTCAATTCGTCAGTAGTGCCAAGTCCACACCCCAGCTCGCGCCTGCCGAGCGGGTGCAACGGCGTTGGGAGCCTCTTAATCGGGCTACTCTTCTCAACACGATGAAAAGAAACGCCGTAGTTAATCATTGAGAGCTCAGGACTCAGCACCCGCAGCATCTGGCTTTTTCGGCGGGCGGCGAGTCCCCGCGAGCATGCCTTGCAACGATTTCTCGCAACTATGGTTTGCGACCCGGGTTTTCTTGACTACCGTTCCAAGATCCGCGATCGGCGGACGGGGAAACGGGATCGAGAGGGATTATGAACCGTTCCACCCAAATTCGTGCTCTGTTTCAACGTGTCACAGCCCTCGCGATGGCGGCTCTCCTGCTCCCGCTTGCTCAATTGGATGCTCTTGGCCAGCAGGCCCTGCCGCAAAAGCCCAGTCCTTATCATTACGATTCCGATCCGCAGCAGCCTGCCTATACCCCACCTCAGCAGACCGCTTACGCGCAAGATCAGGCGCCGGCGCAGACGGTCCCGCAACAGGGGCAGTATCAGGGGCAATACCAGGCGCCGCAGCAGTATCCGGCCCAGCAGAATCAGTATGCCGATCCCAATCAGGCTCCGGCTCCGCAGCAGTATCAAGATCAAGGGCAATATCAGGGTCAATATCCGCCCCAGCAGCAGTATTCCGCGCAGCAGCAGAATCAATATGCCGACCAGCAATATGACAATGTGCCGCAATCGGGATATGGGCAACAACAGCAGCCTCAGGCCGTTTGCCGCGCAGCAGCTCGAACAGCTCGTGGCGCCGATCGCTCTTTATCCTGACAATTTGATCGCGCAGATTCTGGCGGCGGCGACGTATCCCGCGCAGATCTCGGCTGCCGATCAATGGCTGCGCGCGCAAGGTTATGCTTCTGCGTATCAAGTTGCGGCAGGAGCCGATGCGCAAGCCTGGGACCCCAGCGTGAAGGCACTGACGGCCTTCCCGCAGGTGCTCTCGATGCTGGATCGCGACCTGCAATGGACCACCGACCTGGGCAATGCCTACTACAACCAGCCCCAGGACGTGATGCAGACGATCCAGGTGCTGCGCCAGCGCGCGCAGTCCGCGGGCACGCTGCAGAACACGCCGCAGGAGACGGTTTCAAACGACCAGGGCTACATTCAGCTTGCTCCGGCCAATCCGCAGGTGGTGTATGTGCCGACGTATAACCCGTGGTACGCGTATGGAGCGCCGATTGCTCCGTACCCTGGGTTCAACCTGCTGGGCGCGGTTGGGTACGTGGGCGCCGGTCTGGTTTTCGGTGCAGGCATTGCGCTGGGGGCGTTCTTCCGCTTTTCGTTTGGATGGCTTGGCTGGGGCCTGAACTGGCATGGCGGCGGAGTCTACTATAACCACGCGCCGTATTACTCTCGGTCTACGAGCGTCGCGCACTGGGGTGGCGGTTATCGCGGCGGGTACGGCGGCCGGGGTGGATTCAATGGCAGGCCGCAGCCTGAGTTCCGGCAATCGGCCGGTGGTTTTCATCCGCAGGGCGGCTTCAACCGGCAGGGCAATGAATACGGCCGCGGAAACACGTATGCGCAGGGCGGCAATCGCACCTTTGCGGGCGAAACGAATCGCGGTTTCGAGAACTATAACCGAGGCGGCATGACGCAGGGCAATGCGTATGCGGGAAGCGCAGCGCGCCCGGCCATGCAGGGGGGTGGATTTAATAGCCGTCCGCAGCCGCAATATGCAGCGCAGTCCGGAGCGCAGGCCGCATCGCCGTATGCCGGGGCACGGCCCAATGCGTACGCAGGCGGCAATGGCTACGGGAACGCGTATTCCGGTGCCCGGCCTGAAACGTATGCACGGCCGAATACCTATGGCGGGGCGCAGTCCTATGCGCGGCCTGCGAGCCCGTATCCAAACCCGCAGCAATCGTGGCGTTCGGCAGCACCGGCGCAGCAGCGTGGCTTTGATCAGCGTTCGTTTGGAAATGCGCAGTCGTATTCGGCAGGGAATCAGCGGGCGTATGCAGCGCCGCGGGGCTTTGCCGAAGCGCGTCCGCAGTCTTCAGGTGGGTTCCGCGGATTTGGCGGCGGCGGCCACGAAAGCTTCAAAGCGCCGAAGGAACCTAAGGCGCCGAAGATGTCCGGCGGGGGGTCGCACGGCGGAAGCTCGCATGGCGGTGGAAAGCATCATTGAGGCTTGGAGTCGATCGGGGTCAAGCCCGATCAAAAACGCCTCGCAGGGGCTGAAGCCCGGGTCATTTTTGCGGGCTTTTCGGCACGGCTGAAGCCATGCCCTGTTACAAAGCCCGCGTTGATTGAGTTCTTCCGCAGCCTGTTCAGCCCCTGCGGGGAATCTCATCTTAGGCGCCAACCGGCTCCGCAGCCCGCGCGAAGGTATAGGGTCCTTCCGGAATGAGCGCCACGCGCGCATCCGCGGGCAAGCCATCGAGCGTTGCGGCGATCGCTTCGTTCAAGCTTCCATAAAGCCGTTCGCCGAGGAAGCCGGCCTGGCTGCGGGTCACTCCTGGCGTGAAGAAGAACAGCTCAAACTTCTGGCCTACCAGGGCGAGCCGCTCGAGTTGCCATTGGTCCACTTCGACGGCGGCATCCCGAATCTCGGCGAGAAATTCGTCATAACCCTTCATGGTTGCCAGACGCCGGGCGAACTCGGGCGATCCTACGCCCTCGGCGCATTGGGCAACGATGAGAATGCGGCCGCCCGGTTTCACCATGTGCTGCGCGGCCGTGATGCCTTTCACGCATTGATAGAAGGTGAGGTCGAGCGGGTAGCCTGCGGAGCTGGTGATCACCGCGTCGACAGGCTCATCGAGCCGTTCGAGGCTGCTTTCTTCGAGGAAGGCGACGCCCGCCGCGTGCGATTTGACCGCCTCGCCGGCAAAGATGCCGGAGATTTTGCGGTCCGGCGTCAGGGTCACATCCAGAGCGAAATCATGGCGCGCCATGCGGGCAATCTCAAGCAACTCGGCGTGCAGCGGGTTGCCTTCAATGGAGCCTTCGGTCGCCAGCGGCTCGCGCATGAAGCGCGGCGAATGGATGACCTTGATGGTCTCCTGCGCGGCGAGGCCGGGAGCAATCAGCTTGCGGCCGCCGCTGAAGCCGAGCATCAGATGCTGCTCAATGAAGCCGAGCGTGATGTGCAAGTCGGCCGCCATGAAGCGCTCGTCAATGTAGACGGGCGTTCCGCGGCCTGTTGCGCCCAGATGCCGGTGCTCGCTGAGGATCTTCGCATCGTGGCTGACGATGCGGTATTGTGCGGCGATCTCGGGGCCGACGATGGTGTTGACTTCATCCTCAGTCGCTACGCGATGCAGCCCGGTCGCGATCAAAATCGTGATTCCTTCAACGGGGATGCCGGCGGCGTGCAGGCACTTAAGCACCGGGGGCAACGTGACGCGATTGGGCGCGGGACGCGTGATGTCGCAGACGCTGATGGCTGCTGTCTTCTTGCCCGCTGCAAGTTCGGTAAATGGAGCACAACCGATGGGGTGATTGAGAGCCCACGCCAGCGCGCCGGCTTCGTCTTCCAGGGCGGCGCCGGTGCGGCTATGAATCACAGTCGCGCGCAGTGAATCAGGAACTCGAACCTCAATGCCATTTCTGCCAAACGAAAAATGCGCCTTCATCTCAATCTCCCCAACCCGGGCTAAAACTCCCGCAGCAAAGCCCAGTCTACCGTCTTTCTTTCTTCACAACGTGTGTTAACCATTACACGCCTTTATCCGTTGTATGGGCAGAACGGTGTTTTTTCTGAACTCGAAATCTCAGCTTGAGGAACTCACATGCAAGCCAGCAAACTGACCCTTCTAAGAGTGATCGCCCTCCCCGCCCTCTTTTGCGCCACCCTGGCGGCAGCCCAGGCCCCAACCGCTCGCCCCGCCCGTGAGACGACGCTGCCGACACCTCAGGTCGCGCTCCCTGCTCCCAGCGAAAAAGACATCCAGAACGAGCGTCACGAACTGCTTCGCCTGCTGCGCCTGAGCCCCACGCTGACCACGGTGGTCTCGCACGATCCGTCGCTGCTTGCCAATCAGGACTACGTAACGCGGAACAACCCGCAGCTCGCCGCGTTTCTCGCCGCCCATCCCGAGATTGGCCGCAATCCTGACTTCTTTCTCTTCTCTGATCTGCACAGCGAGAACGGCGACACCAACGAGGCGCTGCAGCGCGCTGTGTGGCCTGAATTTTCACAGCCGCGCGACGATCGCGACAGCTTCGGCGTGCTTCTCAATGACATTGCCCCGCTGATCGTCTTCATTGGATGTCTTGCTGCTCTTATCTGGCTCATCCATGTCTTCATGGAGAACCGGCGCTGGAACCGTATCTTCAAGCTGCAAAGCGAAGTGCACAGCCGTCTCATCGACAAATTCAGCTCCAGTCAGGAGCTGGCCGGCTACATGGAGACTGAAGCCGGCCGTCGCTTCCTCGAGGCCGCGCCCATCCCATTGAATCTTGATTCCGGGCAGCAGCTCCCCAATGCACTGGCTCGCGTGCTTAACCCCATCCAGATCGGCGTGGTCATGATCCTGCTCGGCGTTGGCATGTTGTCTCTGCGCCATGCAAGCGTCCACGCCGATGTGCCCATGCTGATTCTCGGAACGATGGTCCTGATGCCCGGAATCGGGTTTATCATTGCCGCAGGCGTCACCTGGTTCCTCGCTCAGCGTCTTGGATTGATGCCCGCCAATGGAGCGGACTCCGCCTCGACCCTCACTCGCCGGCCGTGAGCCGCGATGGGGCAAAGGGACTACAGGAATCAAGGGGAAAAGAAGCCTATGAATTGGGAGTCGGTTCTTCCCAAACTGATCACCGCGCCGCTCGACGCAGAAATGCGCGATGAGCTGCCCGTGGAAGCAGCGGAGTTTGCCGGCTTCTATGAGCGCTCGGCGCGGCCGCTCTGGGCTTACCTGGCGCGCGTCTCAGCCGACCCGGCACTGGCCGACGACCTGATGCAGGAGAGCTTTGTGCGCTTTCTCTGCGCAGCGGCTCCGCTGGATGGCGAAGTGGCGGCGCGGCGGTATCTCTTCCGCATCGCGACAAATTTATTGCGGGATCACTGGCGCCGGCCGCAGTCGACTTCCATTGATGAGCTGCCAGAAGAGATCTTCGTCGCCGAGGCCAGCGATCCGGCGCAGGCGGATTCGGACGCGATGCTGGGGCGCGCCCTCGCTCAGATGCGTCCGCGGGATCGGCAGATTTTATGGCTGGCCCACGCGGAGGGCTACACGCATCACGAGATCGCGCAGATTACCGGGCTCGCTTCGGCCAGCATTCGCCTGCTGCTCTTTCGTGCGCGGCGAAAGATAGCGCGGCTGCTGACGGAGTCCTCGCACCCAGCCGCGGAAGGGAGCCGCTTATGACCCGCTGCGCGCGCGAAAAAGAGATTGACGGCCTGCTCACCCGTGGCCATTGGCCCCAGGCCGCGGCTCAAGAACTGTGCGACCACGTTGCCGCGTGCCGCTCGTGCAGTGAGATGGTTTTGCTGCGTACGGCATTTCGCGGTGCGCGTGCCGCGGCTGTCTCACAAGCGCGGCCGGTGACGCCTTCGGCAATCTGGTGGCGCGCGCAGCTTCGCCGGCGTAATGCGGCGGTTCAACGAGTGAGCAGGCCCATTCTTGGAGCACAGATCTTCGCGCTTGCTGTGAATCTGGTGGTGCTGTGTGCGCTCGTCGTGTGGCAGGCAACGCACGGGGTGCACTGGCTCTCTTGGTTTGCGGCGAGCACGGCGAGCAGCACACCTTCGGGATCAGGCTTCTGGGCTGGGTTGCAGTCTTTGAGTCCGGCGGCGCTGTTCAATCCTTCCTTGCCGGTTCTGCTGCCGTTTCTTGCCATTGCGGCTGTGCTCGGCGGCGCGCTGGTCTATCTGGCTGCGGATCGGGGATAACGGATTCGGGCGCGCGGGTTTGATACGCTTTCCCGATGGCAGATCAGCTCACAACCCAGCGGCTTCTGCTGCGCCCATGGCGCGATGCGGATCGCGATCCCTTTCGCCGAATGAACGCTGATCCGCGCGTCATGGAGTTTTTTCCCTCGACGCTCGACGCAGACGAATCGGATGCGCTGATGAACCGCGCCACGAAGCATTTTGAGGAGCGCGGCTTCGGGCCCTTCGCGGCGGAGCTGATCGAAGAAAAAGTGTTCATCGGCTTCATTGGCCTCTTCGTTCCCAGCTTCACCGCACATTTTACGCCGGCGGTTGAGATCGGCTGGCGACTCGCTTCTCCGTATTGGGGACGCGGCCTGGCCACGGAAGGCGCTCGCGCTGTGGTTGAGTATGCTTTTGGATCGCTGCATCTGCCGGAGATCGTGTCGTTCACCGTGCCGGGCAATCTGCCTTCGCGGCGGGTGATGGAGCGCATCGGCATGACTCACGACGCGGCCGACGACTTCGATCATCCCAATCTCGCCGAGGGCCATCCCTTGCGCCGGCACGTTCTCTACCGGCTGCGGAATCCGAAGTGCATCTCCTGAGATCACGCGTTACGAATCAAGATTGCCCGCCTTGAGGACCTCATCGACCACAAGCGCGCCTTCGACGGCAGGCTTTACCGCATGCACGCGCACAATCGACGCGCCATGCAGAATTGCCGTCGCCATGGCTGCCACGCTGGCGATCTCTCGTGCGTCGACCGGAGCACTCCTTCCGCCATAGCGCGGCGCGACTGCATGGCCAAGGAACGACTTCCGGCTGACGCCGGCGAGTAATGGACGGCCGAGCGCAAGCAACTCCTGCTGCCTCGCCAGCAGCATGAAGTTCTCTTCAAAGCGCTTTCCAAATCCATAGCCGGCGTCGAGAACAATTCGTTCTGGAGCAATGCCCGCAGCCGCGGCGCGCGCCAAAATTCCTTCAAGCCCCTGGCGCACTGTTTTGAGCAATTCGTCGGGGGCCAACTGCTCCTGCTTCCCCCACTCATCCGGCCGTCCGCGCGAGTGCATCAGGATCACGCCACACCCTGTCTCTGCGCAGGCACCCGCCATCTCGGCGTCCCACGCCAGGCCGCTCACGTCGTTGAGAATCTCCGCGCCCGCCGCCGCAGCCGCCCGCGCCGTCGATGCTTTGTAGGTGTCGACGGAGACGATCGCCTCCGGCTTGACGGCGCGAATGCCTTCAAGCACCGGCAGCAGGCGCGCCTGTTCTTCTTCGCCACTCAGCGATTCGGGAGCCTCGCCCACCTGCGTGCCGGGCCGCGTGCTCTCGGCTCCCAGATCGAGTAGGTCGGCGCCTTCTTCGAGCAGACGCAGCGCATGCTCGACGGCGGCATCGGCGTTCAGGTAAAGTCCGCCGTCGCTGAACGAATCGGGCGTGATGTTGACGACGCCCATGATGAGCGTGCGTCGTCCCAGTTCGAGCGATCGCGAGCGCAGCTTCCAGTTGGTGACCGAGCGGCTCATTCGATTTTGCTGCGTCATGCAATACATCCTTCAAAACTGATTTATCGTCTCTGGCCGCTCTTTGGCAATGCCGGCTTCATGTCTTTCCGAGGATACGCCGCACCGTGCATCCCTCCTGCTACACTCCGGGCATGAAGCCCCGCTTCGCTCTCATCCTGATCCTCGCTTCAATGGTTCCGGTTGTCTTGCCTGGGCAAACGCATTCAACCCATGCCGCTCCCCATGCTGCGCCGGCCAAATCTGCAATCGCCGATCGCATCCAGCCGATTCTCGCTGATCCCGCGCTGAGCCATGCGGAGTTTGGCATCAGCGTGGAGTCGCTCGATGGGCAGATCCTCTATTCGTACAACGAGGGCAAGCTCTTCGTCCCCGCCTCCAATGCCAAGCTCGTCACGACAGCAGCCGCCTACGCGCTGCTTCCAGTCGACAGCCTCACCTGGACGACCAACGTAGTGGCCGGCGGCGATATCGATCCGCAGGGCGTGTTGCACGGAGACATTCTTCTGCTCGGCGCGGGAGACCCGACGCTCAGCGCGAGGCACTATCCTTATCGGCCGCCCGCGCCGCCGCTGACAGCTCCGCCGGTAACAACACCAGCAAGCCCTGCTGCCGAGCCCGTCGAACCAGAACGTCCCCCGCGCGCCATGGATGTTCTCGACGTCCTCGCGCAGCAGGTGGAGCAGGCCGGCGTGCGCACCATTGAAGGCAGCGTGGTCGGCGATGACGGCTTCTTTCTGCATGAACCCTTCGCCCATGGATGGTCGTGGGACGACTTGCAGTGGAGCTATGGCGCTCCCGTCTCCGCGCTGAGCTTTGCCGAAAATTCGGCCGAGATCAACCTGACCACCGACTCGTCAGCCCCCGGCACACTTGTCGCGTCGTGGGATCCAAATGTCGAGTACTACACGCTCGACAGCACCATGGTCCCCGCCGAGCCCGGGCAACCTGCGCATCCGGGCCTCGAGCATCGGCCCGGATCGCTGCTGGTACGCGCCTGGGGCACAGCGCCGCCGAATGGTGTGCATGCCGGCCTGGCTGTTGAGGATCCCGCCGAGTTCACCGCAGCCGCCTTTCAGCAGGCATTGCTGGCACGCGGTATCAAGGTCAACGGCATGCCCGCATCACGCCACAAATACCCCGCCGGAACCGGCGAATATGATGCCGAGCGCAGTCAGCCGCTGCGCGTGCTCGAGCCCTCTGGTCCTGCGACCGTTGCCGCGCCCCATGAGGGCCAGCGCGTTCTTGCCAGTCACGTCTCGGTTCCCGTTGCCGAGGACATCACGGTCACCAACAAGACCAGCCAGAACCTGCATGCGGAGCTGCTGCTGCGCCTGCTGGGAAAAATCCACGCCGACGATGGAAGTTTCGCGCAGGGTTCGCGTGTGGTTCGGCAATTTCTTGTGAACTCCGGTGTCAAAGACGGCGATTTCTTTTTCTACGACGGCAGCGGGCTCAGCGTTGATGACCGCATCGCTCCCCGCGCGTTGACGCAACTGCTGGCCTTTGCCTCGCGCCAAGCCTGGGGACAAGGCTGGCGCGATTCGTTGCCCATCGCCGGCGTCGACGGCACGCTGCAGAATCGCTTCAAGACGTCGCCGCTCAAAGGGCGTTTGTGGGCCAAGACCGGGACCATGAATGAAGACAGTTCTCTCGCCGGTTATCTGGCTGCGAACAGCGGCAAGACGGTCGCCTTCTCCATCATGGTGAATGGGCATCGCCCCGGCAGCAGGGCAGAGATCGATGCGATCGATCGCATCGCCGAAGCCATCGCCGCCACGGAGTAGGACGGCCGCGCGAGGGAGCTTGTATCATGAACCCAAATGCTCCGCCCATCATTTGCCGCTGCTGTGTTGCTGGCCGCGTCGGCCCTGACCCTCTCGGGCTGCAAGACGCTGCCGCCCTCGAAGCCTGAGTCGCAGTGGACGCAGGAAGAAGCGCGCGGCGCGGCGGTCTATAGCCAGAAGTGCGCCCGCTGCCATTACCCGACCAACACAAATTCGTTCTCGATCACCTCCGCTTTCAACGCGCGCGCTCGCGCCACCGCGGCGTCGAAATCGTCGAGCTGGAACCAGAGCACGACGCCATGCGCCACGGGAGCGGCCGTGCGGTTGACGAGGTTCGGATGATCCTCCTCGTCCCAGGCGTGAAGCTGCAGCACCAGCCGGCCGCCGGACATGATGCGGTCATAGACATCGCGATGGGCATGCTCGGGCAGCGCCTCCGTGCCGAGCAGCGTCGTGTACCAGTTGGCGCTCGCGCGGACATCGCGCACGGCGATGAGCGGTTGGGTTTCGACGGTCGATTTCGGCATGGCGATGATCGCGAGCTGGTGGCGACGGCACTCGTTAGCACATTGGCGCTTCGGCGTCACACCGATATGGTTGCATCATTTGACGCCGGCAAACTCTCCAGCCGCTGTTTGATCGCCGCGAACACGCCGTGCCAATCGCCATGCGATGTCTGCCGAAACAGTTCCGCCGTGGGATACCAGGGGCTGTCCGTGCGGCCTGTGAACCAGCGCCAGTCGGGCGAAAATTGCAGCGCGATCCATGTGGGCCGCCCCAGCGCGCCCGCCAGATGCGCGATGGCCGTGTCCGTCGTGATGACGAGGTCGAGGCTTGCCATCACCGCGGCTGCGTCGACAAAGGCGTCCGGCCCGCTGTCGAAATCGGCGCCCAGCTCTTCCACCGCCATTCCGGGCGGCAGGTCGCGCAGCTGCTCGGCGCCGTCATTCTTCTGCAGGCTGATGAGGCGCACGCCGGGCAAGCGGGAAATGTCCTCGAAGTGGTGGACGGAAAACGACCGGCCGAAATCGGCTTCCCGCAGGCTGCCCTGCCAGGAAATGCCGATCCTGAATCCGCCGCTGCCCACTCGCGCCCGCCATGTCTCGATCAAGGCAGGTTCGGCATGAAGATAGGGGATGTCCGCAGGAATCAAGGGAGATCGGTCTTGAACGCCAGCGGCATGCTGAGAAGCGGAATGTGATAGTCGAAATCGGGCGGCGCGGCGTTCGAGTCAACAATCTCAATCGTGCCGCCCAGTTGCCTGAGGAGACGCACCAGTGCCGCCGGTGCCGAAAGGATCACCTGCGCGCCGCGCGCCTCGGCAAGCTTCGTATAGCGGCTGAACTGGATGATATCGCCCAACCCATGCTCGGCATGAACGAGCAGGCGACGGCCCGCGATATCCTGCAGGCCGCGCCACAGGGGCGGCGCAGGCGACCGCGTGCTTTGCGGCGCAGGGTTTTTCTTCCGCCATTCGTTGAGTTGGAGGCCTTCCTCAAAACGGCCCATCGAAAGCGCGCACAGCGCTTTGTTGTAATGCGCTTCGGCATCGTTCGGCCGCAATGCGATGGCGCGATCGAAGGCGTCCAACGCCTCGCCCGGTCGCCCCAGATGCTTGAGGATCGTGCCCCGATTGTTGTGGGCGTCGCGATTGCCGGGCGCCAGCGCGACTGCCGTGTCGAAACTGCCCAGCGCATCCGCAAAGCGCGCCAGATTTCGCAGCGCGCTGCCTTTGCCGTTATGCGCCGCGGAAAAATCGGGCTTTATCGCGAGCGCCTGTTCGAAGCTCCGAAGCGCGTCTTCGTGACGCTGCGCGGCGAGGTGCGCATTGCCCCGGTTGGCATGGGCTTCGAAGAAACGCGGCGCGATTTCGATCGCGCGATCATAGCTTCGGATCGCATCATCGAACTGCATCTTCTCCTTCAGTACGATGCCACGCTCATTGTGCGCGGCCGCATGGTCCTGCTTGATTTCGATAGCTTTTTCGATGCTGCGAAGCGCGTCGTCCGGTTTCCCCTGGGCGCGCAGCAAAATTCCTTTGTTGAAATGCGCTTCGGCATTGCCGGGCGCGATTTCAATCATGCGGTCGAAACTGCCCAGCGCATCGTCGAGACGGTTGAGCGCGACTTGTGCCACGGCGCGGTGGTTCAAGGCTTCCGGGAATTTGGCCTTGACGGCGAGGGCGCGATTGCAACTCTTCACGGCGTCCTCATGCCTGCCCAGCGCATTCAGGGCGGCAGCCCGGTTCGCATGGGCCTCCGCGAGGTTCGGCTGCAGCCGGATCACGCTGTCATAGAGCTTCAGGGCCTCGGGAAATTCCCGTTGCGTGTGATGTTTCACAGCCTCGTTGAAGAGGGCGACGACATTGGATTTATGTTTCGCAGGCGGCGGTCGTTTGGGAGCCACGGACCAGAATCTCTTCGCGGAATGGGGGAGATTCACTATAGCCGGGGTACCCCGAGAATTCCTAGAACTCTTCCTCCGGCAATTTTCGTTCCGACATTATTTTTGGGTTTCGATTTCGCGCGATTGCGCGCGAGCTTTGACGTCCTTCCAATTAAGACGACGTCCGCAGCTGCGACCTTCGGGAAGTATCCGACAAACTCCAGCGCAGCGGACTTACGAAGCGCTGTAGCTCGTCAGATGCGTCGAAGCATCGAACGTGAATGTCAGGGTCGTCGTTCCGGTAGGTATGGCGAAGCCCAGGAACGGAAACACATTGAGAATAGCGCACGAGTTTTCGACCTGATAGACATAGACATAGCTGCCGTCCGGCTGCAGCGTGAAGCTGTCCGGTTGGCCAAGCCTGATGGAAACATCGTCTTCCGTCGTCACGCCGGGCTGGTAAGACGCGGCCAGACATGTTGTCGGCAAGCTGCCGGCCAGCAGCAGGGCAAATATGGCAGCGGTCGTGCGGTTCATTTCTCACTCCGTGAGCAGCAAGCGTCGTCTGCAGACCTTTCTGCGACACGCCCCCGGTTGTCAATCCAACGCGCGGATCGCCAAGCCGGTTCACCCCGCCAAAGATTGAGACAATCGCGCGTCTGCGGCCAGCCATGCCATAATGGCGCCATCGCGTGGGAGGCCTGAAAATGACGCATGACGCACCCGATTCTGCAACCTATCTCGACAATTCCGGGCGTTCGGATCGGCTCTCCGGCGGTGTGCGGCTTATCCCGATCGAGACTCCGCAGGGAAGATTCTAATGTCTGGACCAAGCGCATCGGCAACAATCCCCGCATCAAATTGCTGCTGCTGCATGGCGGCCCGGGATGCACGCACGAATATTTCGAGGCCTTCGACAGCTTTCTGCCGGCGGCCGGCATCGAGTACTACTACTACGATCAGCTCGGCTCCTATTACAGCGACCAGCCGGAGGATGACCGGCTGTGGGAGTTGCCGCGATTCGTCGAGGAGGTGGAGCAGGTGCGCGCGGCGCTCGGGCTCGATGCGGAGAATTTCTTCTCTCGGCCAGTCCTGGGGCGGCATCCTCGCGCTCGAATACGCGCTGAAGTATCAGCAGCACCTCAAGGGCCTGATCATCTCCAACATGATGGCGAGCATCCCGGCCTATAACGCCTACGCCGAACGCGTACTGATGCCGGCGATGGACCAGGCAGTGCTTGCGCGAAATCAAGCGCCTCGAAGCCGCCGGCGACTACCAGAACCCGCGCTACCTGGATCTGCTGATGCCGCATCACTATGTCTATCACGTCCTGCGCATGCCGGCCGGAAGAATGGCCCGATCCGGTCATGCGCGCGTTCAAGCATCTGAACCAGAAAGTCTACATTCCGATGCAGGGGCCCAGCGAGCTGGGCGCGAGCGGCAAGCTCGTGCAATGGGATCGTTTTGCGCGATCTGCACCGAAATCGACGTACCGACGCTGACCATCGGCGCGCGGCACGACACGATGGATCCCGCCTATATGCAAGCGATGGCGCGCGAGATGAAACGCGGTCGCTATCTGGATTGCCCGGACGGCAGCCACCTGAGCGATGTATGACGATCAGGAGCGCTATTTTGAAGGCCTGATTGCCTTTCTCAAAGATGTCGACGCCGGTCGGATTTAAGGGCGAATGTTATTTCAGCCCATTCACAAGCGCGTCGATCAGAGCCGAGCCCTTCGGACTGCCCAGGCCCGTCACCAGATCATAGCCCGTCACGGCGCTGTAATCACCGCTCGCGCCCTTCGTGATGTCGTGGAAGAGTTTCGGATAGGTCGCGCTGCCCGCAAATCCATAGATCGTGGGGTTGAGAAAACCCACCGGCGGCAAGTGTTTCGCGGCTGCCTTCTGGTTCGCGAGCGCGATGAACCCGGCCCAGATCGGCGAAGCGAAGCTGGTGCCGCCCCAGCCGCCATTGCACTTGCCGTCGAAGCAGATGTAGTTGTTGGTATTCGCGTCGCCGGCGATGTCCGGAACGTTGCGCAACGTGTACGAGCCGCCATTCGCGGAGTTGATGAACGGCAGCTGGTAGGTCTCGATCTTGATGGTGGTGTCGAGCGACGGGCCGCCCGCGCTGCCGGACCAGCCGGTTTCCGCTGTCCAGGCGCCGCCGGGACCTGGTGGTCAGGTCGGTGCCGCCGACCGCCGTGAGGTTCGGCGTCCTCCTCCGGCCAGGGCCGCTTGCTTGCAGGCTGGAATAGTCGCCGCTCGCGGTCAGAAAGGTTTGGCCCTGCGCCGCCATTTCCTTGAACATCGGGTCGTCGGTGTTGAAGTTCTCGTTCCAGCCCCAGGATGTGCTGAGCTGCTTGCTGGTATTGTCGCTGGCCATGCGGTTCAGAACGCTTTCCGGCTGCTTGGCCGACATAGACTTGCACCTGCGTCAGGCCAGGCGCCATGGAGATCGCATATTCGATATCCAGCGCCTGCTCGCCGTCATTCGGCACGGGGTCGTGCAGGTGACGGGCGAGCCATCGGCGGAGATGCCGTTGATGGGCACGGTCAGCGGCGGCCCGTAGTTGGAGAAATAGAGGTCCACGTCGGAGACGTTGTAACCCTCGAGCTCCATCAGACCGAGCGATTGGCCGGCACCGGTCAGGGGAGAACTGGCCACATAGGCCTTGCGGATGTCGCTCCCGATAAAATAGCCCTTGGGGCCGGAGCCCGTGCCGGTACGACTGGAGGATGCGGCAGACTGAACCAGTCGCGGCGCGGGCAGAGTGTAATCGTCAAGACCTGTGACATGCAGCAAGTCGACCGGCAGATCGGGCGACGGCTCCCGGTCCGGCGCGATGAAATTGCGGTTCTCGGTCGGGTGCTTGTACAGGCCCATCTTCACATGAAACACGCGCTCGATATCGGAGACGCGTCCCGCGACATCGATCACGTAGCGATTGGCGGTGACGCCCGTCACCTGAAAGCCTGCATTCGAGAAGAAGCTCACTGCTGCGGCGTAGTCCGCCTCCGTCGGTCCGAAGCGATCCGTGAATTCCGCGACCGACAGGTATTGCCGATATTGCGGGCTCTTGGGATCGTAGATTTGGGCCAGCAGGGCATCGAGTTGGGCCTGGTTACGCATCGGAAGCGTAATGGCGAGTTGGAGCTTCAGCGACGGATCGGGGAAACCGACCCGAGAAGTCAAATGATAGGCAACCGCGGGTGGAACAACCTTGACCAATGGCGTCGCGGCGCCGGCCGCGTCGACACAGGCGAAGCACACCGCAGCCGCCGCCAGCTGAAGCACGAATTTGTGGTGAGTGCGCATGATGGCCCCTGACGCATGGTGGAATCTGATACCGCCAGACTACAAGCACTTCTGCTCAAACCGCCAGAGCCGGTTCGCGTTCCCGGCGCATAAATCAAAATCGATTAAATTTGTCGGCAATTGCATAAGCCCCTGATATCGCGGGCTCTGGCACAGTCGCGTCACGGCAAAGGGAAGCCCGGCGTATGGCGATTTGCGCAGCAGAACGCGGTAAACTGCCGGCTACCAGAGATGGGCTGGCCAAAAATTCGTCCGCGGTGCGCGCGGCGGCGGTTTCCGCGCGCGCCATCCCGCTCGGCCTTGCGCCGTTTCTCCAGCCCTACAGAAAGGAGGGACGGCTTTCGCTCCGGGTGGAGCGCATGCAGCAGCTCGCGCGCCTGTCGCGGGGCCGCAACAATGGCGACGGTTCCTGGTCGCTTGCGACCGACGAACTCGACGATCTCGAATACCTCTGCCCGGAGGGTATGGGTGAGGCGCAATCGCTGTCCGTCCGGATTATCGGTCTCGACCAGGGCGGCACGACGCTCGCGATCGTCGAAGTTCCGATTTCCGCGAGCGCCAAGCCGGCGAGCACCACACAAAATTCCAACGCGGCAAACGCGATCTCCCGCGAGCAGGACGCGCTGATCCAGCTCCAGCGCGATGAACTGAAATCATTGAATGCGAGTCTAGCCGAACGCGAGATGGAGATCGCGCAACTGCGGCAGGCAGTGGAACGCCCAGACAAGGAACCGGCTCGTGACACGCTTGCCTCAGAATTGGCAGCCGCGCGCGAAAGCTGGAAGCGCGAACTCGAGCAACTGCTGGCGGACGCCGGCACACAGGCGACTGCGGCGCTCGAGCAGGCTCAGGCCAAATGGAAGGCGGAACGCGCCGTCTTGATTGCCAAAACGGATAAGCAAGCCGGCGAGCGACTGGTTCAGGCGCAGGACCGTTCGAGTAAGGAGCAGAAAGACGCACTCGCTCAAGCCGAAGCCGGTTGGAAAGCGGCTGAAACCAAACGCCTCACCGATGCGGAGGCCGGATGGCGCGCGAAATCCGCGAGTGCGCTGGCAGAGGCCGTCGCGCGATGCGAGCGTGCGGAAAAAGCATTGTCCGAAGCGCGCACAAAAGGGCCGGCAAAGCCAGCGCGCGACGATACGGAGGTTCGCACCCTTCGCGAAGAATTGGCGACGCTTCGCGCCGTTGTGGCCGAACGCGATGCTTCCCTGGTTCAAGCACAGCGGGCCGTCCGGCAGGAGCAAGAGGATCTCCGCCGCGCGCACGAGGCGGCGCTGTCGAGCGCCAAGTCTGCATGGAAGGATGCTGAAGCAGCGCGCGCAACTGCTGCCGAAACGCTATGGCGTAAGCAGTCGGCGGCGGCGCTGGAAGATCTGAGCGCCAGATGCGGTCGCGCCGAAGCGGCATTGGTGGATGCCCGCAAGCAGGGCGATGCGGCGGCAAAGTCCGCCCGGGACGACACGGAACGGCGCCTGCAGAAGGATTTGGCCGCGCTGCGTACGACTCTCGTGGATCGCGATGCGGCGCTGGCGCAGGCGCACCTCGGCGAAGAGCAATCGTTGCAGGACGTCCGCCGCGAGTCGGAGGCGGAACTCTCGAAAGCGCAAACTCGCTGGAAGAATGAAGAGGCCGCGCGGTTCGCGGTTGTGGAAGCGCAGTGGCGGGGACAATCGGAACGCGTGCTCGCCGAAGTGGCGGCCCGTTGCGCGCACGCGGAAACGGCGTTGTCGGATGCACAGGCCCACGCGGAGGAGACAGCGACCGAATCTCAAGACGAAGCGAGCCGCGTGCGCGCGGAATTGGTGTCGATACAGGCTGTGTTGGCCGATCGCGATATGGCACTCGCACAGACACGACTGACAGCGGAACGCGCGCTGCAGCGTGTGCAGCAGGAAGCGGACTCGGCGCTGACGAAGGCGCAGGCAGGTTGGAAAGCAGAAGAAACGACGAGACTGGCCGCCGCGGAAGCGCAATGGCGCAGGCAATCGGCCGGCGCTCTCGCCGAGGCGACCGCGCGCTATAAAGAAGCCGAGACAGCCTTGGCACAGATTCGCACCAGGGGCGGCAGTCTCGATAAGGGAGAAAGCGAAATCGTCACCCGTCTGCGCAACGAAATCGCATTGCTGGAGTTCGGCGCTTGCCGATCACGACAGCGAGCTTCTTCACGCGCGGTCGGCACCCGAGCCGCGCGAGACGTTATCTCCCCGCATCGCCATTCGCGGGAACCATGATTGGGAAAGTGCCGAGCCGCGCGAGGCGCCATCAAAAATGCCTCGACATCTCGTCCGCGACATTGTTCTTGTTGCGGCCCTGGCCGCGTCGGCAATTGTTTTCTGGCCGCGCCTGGAATCCTACATTCCGCCCGGCTGGCTTCCGAACAGGGATGAAAGTTCTTCGGATGCCACCGTCCAGACCCGCGCCCCTGCGCCGGTCGCTGCTCCGGCACCGCCGCAGCACATGGCCACGATCCTTCGCTCCGCCAATGTCCGTTCCGACCCGTCGAAAACGGCAACAGTCATTTCGACCCTGCAACGCGGAACCCAGGTTGCCACAGTCGATACACTCAGCAACTGGACGCTCATTCGGATTGATGCGAAAGACGGCAAGCCGCAGCAAGGCTGGGTTTATAGTTCATTCCTGAAAAATCTGCCTGACAGCAACGCGGCTTCGTCCGCAGCAAAGCACAAAGGCGCCAAGTAATAGGCGGCCAGGGTGTCAGGCCTCTTTGTCGTGCCGAATCGCGAGCAGCGACGTCAACGCTTCTATGAGAACAGGCAATGTGGTTGGGCCGACCGGCCGACCCTCCGAGATATCTTCGTCGACCTGAGCCGCCAGCACGCCGATCGCGTGATGACCGAATATGCCGGCGCTACCCGACATCCGATGGGCGATGTGCCGAATCTCGCTTTGCTTACGCGTCGAATCCGCCAGGAGGTCTTTCAGTGCGGCGAGATCATCCCCACAGCGCACGAGAAAGCGCTTTGCCAATACGTCCATCGCGGCGTTGAATTCGCTCATGCCGCTGCCGCCGTTCGAACGATCGCACGAAGTTGGCTCGCCAGACCCATGGGATCGAAAGGTTTCGGAATGACGCCGAGCGCGCCCAGCTTCAGCAGGCGCTCCTTCTCGAATGACTGCGCGCGCGCCGTCATGAAAATCACAGGCGTATCCCGCGTGATCGGAAGGTTCCGGAGATGGCCCAGTGTCGTGGGTCCATCCATGCCTGGCATCATGACATCCAGCAGAATAACATCCGGCTGCCAGCCCTGCCGCGCCAGCATTTCAAGTGCCTGGCTTCCGGACTCCGTCGCGCGGACATCCATTTCGGAATCGAGGTTCAGCGAGAGCATCGCCACTTCCCGGATGTCTGGTTCGTCGTCGACATAGAGCACGCGAAGCACACTCATACGGCGATTTTCCTCTTCAGACTGTCTTTCGGTTGGCGCTCCTGCAGCAGGCTTCTGACCATATTCGCCAATTCCGGTAATGGGGTTCGCGATTTGGTCATGACGACTTTGACCTGCTGAAGCGTGCTTTGGTCCGCATCCCGGGCAGAAAACACGACCACGGGGATCAGCCGTCCATCGCCGTCACGAAGGTCGGGCAGCAATTCGAGGCCCGAGCCGTCCTGCAGGCCGAGATCGAGAATGACAAGGTCGGGCCGGCGGCGTGCAAGCGCAGCTCGCGCTGCTTTCAGACTGTCAGCGGATATGATCTGCCCGCATCCCGCGAGAACGGATGCAGTGAGTTCGAGAAGGTCGGTGTCGTCCTCGACATGCAGGATCACGGGTTTTGCGGTCGAAGACACGACGCTCTGGACGACCGCCTTCAGGCGCATGATATCGACGGGCTTGTCCATCCAGTCCACCACATTCAACGCTTGCGCGCCCAATTCATTGCGCCCACGGTCCGCTTCGGCCGAGATGACGACGACCGGAAGCTCGCGGGTGTCAGCGACCGCCCGCAATTCGCTTATCAGTTCCACACCGTCGCCGTCCGGCAGGACGAGATCGAGCAGGAGCGCCGCATATCGCGCCTTGGGGTTTCTTAGGGCCGTTAGCGCATCGCGTTTTGTACCGACATGTTCGACAGTGTGACCGTCCCGCTCCAGTATTTCGCACAGGATCGACGCCAGATCGCAATCGTCTTCGCAGAGAAGGATGGCGCCGTCATCGCCCGAAACGTCGGTCGTGGTTTTATCGTCCAGTAACGGCAGATCCACAAAGAAACGTGTGCCTTTGCCCGGTTCCGATTCGAACCATAAGCGTCCACCGTGACGTTCCGTGATTTCCTTGGCGATGACGAGACCGAGCCCTGTGCCGCCCTTCTGGCGCGTGTCCGATGAATCGGCCTGCGCAAATTTCGTGAAGATGCGCGACCGGAATTCGTCGGGGATCCCCGGCCCGTCGTCTTTCACGCAAAATCGCACGACGCGCCCGGAACGTTCCGTCGAGACGATGATCCTTCCGCCGACGGCTGAAAATTTTAGGGCATTCGAGATGAGGTTCGTGAGAACCTGGGTAAGCCGGTCTGCATCGGCGTGGACGTCCAGCGGTGCTATAGCCCCGCAATATTCGATCGCCACGCCAAGTTGGTCGGCGTAGCCCTGCAGGGACTCGACGGCGCGAAGGGTGACATCGTTCAGTTGCAGCGGCGCAAGGTCGAAGCGCATTTTGCCGGATTCGATTTTCTCCACATCCAGCACGTCATTGATTAGGCGGATCAGGCGCTGGCAGTTCGCATGCGCGATTCCGATCAGGCGCATCGCTCCGGGCGGTAACTCGCCGGCTGCGCCGCCCGCGAGAAGGCCGAGAGAGCCCGCGATTGAGGTCAATGGCGTGCGCAGTTCATGATTGACCGTCGAGACGAACTCGTCCTTCAGACGTTCGATACGCTTGCGATCGCTGATATCGCGAACGAACCCGGCAACCTGCCGCGGACCCGGTTGCTGCACTTCGCGGAATGTCACATCAATGGGGAACGGCTCCGCGCCATCGCGCCTCCCCATCATCTCGCGGTGCACTCCGACATTCAGGTCGTCGGACGTGATATTCAATCTGTCGGGCATGAAGCCGTCGAACGACGTCATTTCGAGAAGGATGGACATATCCCGGCTCTTTAGAACATCGCGCGTTTGGCCGAACATTTTCTCGGCTGCCATGTTCAGCGTTTCGATCCGTCCATCGATATCGAGAACGACAATGGCGTCGCTTGCCGCATCGAAGCTCGACTGGTGCAACTCGATCAGCTTGAGTCTTTCCATTTGCCAGGCATCGCGCTGACGGAGGGCTGACCACGCTAAAGCTGCCGTTGCGCCCGCGAGCAGGAGCAGCGTTGCGCAAAAGACGAGAAAAAGCGCGAAAGTTGTTGCAGACGCCGAATGGAAATCGAATCTGGCAAAGAGCGCGATACCAACGGCAATTGTTGCGGCGTAACAGAGGGCCACAACACCAACACCGCCGCTGACGCCGAAGGACTTCAATCGGGCGATCGCATAGGAACCTGTCGGTTGCCGAGTCATGGATACTCCGCCAATCGCGCATCCAAGACTGTGCCGAAAGTCCTTAAATCGCCGTGAAATCGCGTTCGCGCTGCGGTCACGGAAGTCGGCAGTTCACGGGGTTAACGCAGATTAGGCAAAGCGCTGCCGCAAAACGGGACGTATTTTCGATGATCTTGCCGGCGTTTATGAATTGATATTCGTCCTTCGTTAAGCCGAGAAGGATACTTTGGGTTGCATCGTATCGGGGTACGAGGGCTATAGGCGTTTATTGGGGGAGCACATGCCCGCCAAGACTATAACTATCGCCATCGCCGACGACGATCCGTTGGTGCGTGAGGCGTATAAGGCGGTGCTTGAGCAACGCGGCCATACGGTTTTGCTTGCAGAGGACGGCGCCGCGGCCATCGCCCTCGTCGAATCCCGACCGATTGATCTCCTGCTTCTCGACATCCTTATGCCGAACAAGGAAGGGCTTGAGACCTTGATCGAGATCAAGCGCCGCTTTCCCGGTGTCAGGGTATTTGCCATGAGCGGCGGAATCAGCCACGCACCGACGGATTTCCTGTCCGTTGCGAGTAAATTCGGCGCCGATGCCATTTTGCGCAAGCCATTCGGTCCCCAGAAACTGTTCGATCTCATCGATGCTGCGGGTTCAAATACGCAAAGCAAGGCCGGCTGAGGCGTAGGATGCAAGCGAGCAATTCCGCCGGCAAGCTGCACCTCCTCGATCTCATCCAGATCAAGACGAGGCTGGGCGAAAAGTGGCAGCGCATGGCGGCGCACGTGGAGCGATTCTTCGAAACCGCCATTCGGCGCAGCATGGGCCCCGGCGATACCTATTCGCGGCTCGACGAATTGTCTTACCTGGTGCTGTTCCGCGCGCTTTCGCCGGAAGAGGCACAGGTCAAGTGCCAGGTTATTTCCGAGGAAATTTGCCAGCGACTCTTCGGCGAGCAGGGCATGCAGGTGAGCCTTCGCAATCTCGTGGCGCATGTCGACATCGCAGCACTTCCATCCGATCTTCCGGCGCAGAAAGTCCTGGACGCGCATATGGAGCGCGTGGGAAAGGCGACGATCGTATCGCGCCGAAACGACGACCGGGCAACAACCGTTGTGCAGATGCTGTCTTTGAGAGTTTCCGGCGACAGCGCCTTCGGCCGCGTTTCGACCGCGGAGATCGATTATCTGTATCGGCCGGTCTGGGATGCGGTCAAACAAGTTGTGGTGACGTATCTTTGCCAGCCATCGACGCGATCACCCGCGCCATCGGATGCGGCGCCGATGGCTTTCTGGAGCGGCGAGGGCGAGCAGGATCAGGCCGCTCTCGACAAGCTCATTCTTGATGAATGCGTGGCGCGAACGGTCAGGCTGCACGCGGGGGGGCAGCGAGTTCTTATCGCGATGCCGGTCAGTTTTGCGACCGTGTCGCGCTCACGCCTTTGGTCGGTCTATGCCGAAACTTTCCGCAGGAATCCGAAAGAAGTGCTGCGCGACATGGCCTGCGTCGTGACCGGCATAGATGCCGGCGTCCCGCATATCCGGCTAGGTCAGGAGCTTCCCAGGCTCGCGAATTTTGCCCGCATCTTCTGCATCGCCGGTGACGGCGGCAGCGGCACGATCCATCGTTTCGCGGGAACGGGTGTGCGGGCGGTCGGCATTTCGATCGATCCCGCCGACACGGAAATCCGTTCGATCGAGCGCCTGAAGAAGTTGGGACGCGATGCGAACGACGCCGGACTCGATGCCTTCGCGCTCGGGTTGCCCTCGACGAGCCTGACGATCAACGCGATGGGCTTAGGCATTCGCTATCTCGAAGGTCCTGCCGTCCGCCCCGCCGTCACGGATCCGCGTCTCGCCTTCGCCCAGTCGGTTGAATATCTCTACCAGTCGAAGTTGGCAGCTGGTGCATCGGTCTAACGAGGTCTCATGACGTTCCTTTTTTTGTCGCGTTTGCGCGTACGGTTGAATCCACCGGTGAAATTTAGCTGTTCCAAGCCGATAGCGTCCGGCCTTTTACTTTTCGCGTCATTGCTCGCAACTCCGTCTCTCGCCAATCCCGCCGGCGCCACCGTCACGACCGGTTCGGCTTCTGTCGCGACATCGTCGACCAAGACCCAGATCGATCAGAAAAGCGAAGACGTCGTCATCGACTGGTCGAGCTTCAATATCGGCGCGGGCCAGACGACGACATTCGTGCAGCCCAATGCGCAGGCGATTGCCGTCAACCGCATCGGCGGCAACTCTGCCTCGCAGATCCTGGGAACGCTGGATGCCAACGGCCGCATCGTGCTGATCAACGGCAACGGCATGCTTTTCGGCAAGGGCTCGCAGGTGAATGTCGGTTCGCTCGTCGCCACATCGACGGGCGGCTCGGACTGCGAATCTCCTCTCCGGCAAGTTCACGCAAGCGCGGCAACCAGAACGCATCGATCGTCAATCAGGGCCGTATCGCGGCCAGCCAGGGCGGCTTTGTCGCGCTCGTCGCACCGAATGTGACGAATGCGGGAACGGTCAGCGCGAAATTCGGCACGGTGGCGTTGGGAGGCGCCAACACGTTCACAGTCGACTTCACAGGCGACGGGCTCGTGTCCTTTGCGGCGCAAGGCGATGTCAACGGAACGCAGCCAGCGTATCAACACTGGCTTGCTCCGGGGCGCAAATATCTCGCTTACGGCCCGCGCAGCAGAAGGCGTCGCGACTGGCGTCGTCTAGATGAGCGGCATCGCCATTGCGCAGACCGCGCCACGAATGTCGGCGGCACGATCGTGCTCGATGCCGGCGACTGGCGGCAACGCGATCGTATCGAATGCGAATCTTGATGCCTCCGGCGCGAATGGCGGCGGCAACATCCAGCTTGGCGGCTGGAATGAGAATTCTGCGACGGTCGATCAAGCGAGTGCGTTCAATGCCTCCGCATTGGGCAGCGGCAATGGTGGCGTAATCTCGGTCGTTTCGGACAACACGAAATTTGCGGGCCGTGCGATTGCGCAAGGCGGAACTCAATCGGGCAACGGCGGCATGATCGAGACCTCGGGACACGAACTGGCATTTGGCGGCGCCGCTGTCGATGCGTCGGCCGCGCATGGATCTGCCGGCCAATGGCTGCTGGATCCCTATGATCTCACAGTCGACGGCTCGGCTGCCACGACCATCGAATTCCACTTTGAATTCAGGTACGAGTGTCACCCTTCAGACGACAGCCACCGGCGCAAGCGGTCCGGGCACCGTGAATTCCTCGGGCAATGGCGACATTTATGTTGATGCCGCGCTCTCCTGGCACAGCGCGGCCAACCTCACGCTTGACGCGTATCATTCAGTCTTTGTCGATGCGCCGATCGCGGTGACAGGCACGGGCAGTCTTACGGTTCTGACAAACGACGGCGGTACTGGCGGCGATCTGTTCTTCGATGGCGGCCATGCGTCGTTCACGAAGCCGGCAGCCGCTCTTTCGATCAATGGCGCGAGCTATACACTGGTCAACAACATTGCGACGCTTGCCGCCGACATCACGTCCGATCCGTCCGGCGATTATGCGTTAGCGCACAGCTATAATGCCAAAGGTGATGGCACCTATACCTCGTCTCCCATTGCCACCGCGTTCGCGGGGACTTTCGAGGGACTGGGAAATACAATCGCCAGCCTTTCAATCGACGACACTAAGGACATCGATGTCGGATTGTTCGCCTCCACGACAAGCGGCGGTGTTGTCCGCGATGTCGTGCTCTCGCATGCCGTCGTCAAGAGTTATGCCGCTAGTGCCAGCGTCGGTGGGTTGGTCGGAACGATGTCCGCGAACAGTAACGTCGAGAATTCATCTGTCAGCGGGACGATCGTGGGGGATTATGCATCCTGTCAAGGTTGCAACTTTTCGGTCGGCATTGGCGGCCTTGTCGGGAGCTCCGCCGGAGGTGTCACGAACAGTTCTTCCTCGGCGAATGTCTGGAGCGAAGGCCAATATGATTACACGGGAGGTCTGATAGGAACCGATACCGGAACCATTTCGAATTCCTATGCAACGGGTAACGTGCACGGAAGCGACGATCCTCGCGCCGGGGGCCTTGTTGGTGTAGACAATGCCTCGTTGACCGACAATTCTTATGCGACCGGCGCGGTTTTCGGCGCAGGCACGAATGTCTCGATCGGTGGCCTTGCAGGCCAGTCGGTCGGCCTCATCGAAAATTCCTATGCGACCGGCAACGTGACGGGTGCCGATGCTGACGCGGGTGGTCTCGTGGGCGTTGAGGGTGGAACTATTGAATATTCCCATGCGACGGGCGATGCACGCGGGCGTCTCGTGGGTGGTCTCGTTGGGCTCGAAGAGGGTGGAAATTCTATCAGCAACTCCTACGCAACCGGCGCTGTAACCGGCGGGTACGACGACAGTCGCCGGCGGCCTCGTGGGAATGAATTTTAGCTGCAATATCACCAACTCCTACGCGACCGGGGCAGTGAGCATCGGAAATGCGGCATCACCTTCCGAAGGTTACGGCGCGGCGGGAGGGCTGGTGGGAGATCTGGAACCTTCGACGATCTCAAATTCTTACGCCACAGGAACGGTGAGCGGCGGCGCCTATGCCGACGTTGGCGGTCTGATCGGTCGAAATCTGGGGACTGTCGACAGTTCCTATGCAACCGGCGCAGTCAGCGGAGGAAGGTCTGCAAATGTCGGTGGGTTGTCCGGTTATGGAGCCGATATCAGCAATTCATATTCAACCGGTTCGGTGAGTGGCGGCACGGATTCGATCGATGGCGGCTTGGTCGGCGCCGACCCTTCCAACGTTCTTTATTCCTATTCCATCGGTGCGGTGAGCGGACGAAGCGGCTCGACGATCGGAGGGCTCATCGGGTTTATGTCAAACAACGAGTATCTGTTTATTGATGATTACTGGGATGTGACGACAAGCGGAGTCACTAATCTCAGTCAAGGCGTCGGTAACGTATCCAACCAGCCGCACATTACGGGATTGACGACCATTCAACTCCAGTCGGGATTACCGACAGGTTTCGATCCGTCGATCTGGGGTGAAGACCCGTCGATCAATGGCGGGTTGCCCTATCTGCTGGGATTGGCACCCTCATAGTTCGATTGAAGTTGTCGTCGATTCTCGCTTCGCAGCATGGCCTTTGCGGATTTGTGCACCTCAGTTGAGATGGTTCGCGACGCAGGTTTGATAAGCGAGCGACTGCCGGACAGCGGCGCGTGCCCGTTCCACATCCATGCCGAGCGCCGCGAACTGGGGCAGAGTGTTTTCTGCTTCATATGCCATGACCCGGTTGCGGGCCCGCTCGGCCTCGATGATCCGTAAAAAGACCACTTTCTGATCGGCCGTCAGATTCAACTGCGAACCCAGCACGTTCAGTTGTGACGATTCTTCGTGCTCGGCCGTCTGATCGTTCGCCTCGCGCGCCGCGGCCGCGAAAATTTCCGCATAGTGGTTCAGCTGTTCGTCCGGCAGATGCACGGCCGCGGTGCTGGCGACGGCATTCGACCACGAGACGCTGGGCCAGCCCCGCATGGGATGGGCGTAAGTCGAGCCCGCCGGCGGACCCGAGGTATAAAACGGCGCCATCGCGGTCCAATCGGCGCCGGACGCCAACAGACGGTTACGGATCAGCACAAGACGGCGATCCTGGCATTTCTGAATTTCCAGCCGTTCCAGCATGTCATCCAGAATCGAGGCTGCGTCCCGGCGCAACTGATGTTCGGCCTGTTCGGCCTCGTAGCGCCAATGGATCCACTCGACTGTCTGCTCCGCGCCGAGCGCGATGAGCACGCCCAGAACGATGATGCCCACTTCCTTGAGCAATTCGCGCCAATGGTGAACCGGTTTCGGCCTGTGGATTTCCATCGCTCTCCCCGCGAACGGTATGTCATCTCAAATGGGGGGCTGCTTGGCAAGGAAGGGCGGCGATCTACTTCGCCGCCGCGCGCTCTGCGTCGGGTGCTTTGCCCCGATTCCACCAACCGCCGCCTAATGCCTGGAATAGCGACACAGTATCGGCAAATCGCGCAGCGCGGGCCTGGGTGAGGCTGACGACAACTTGCTGATAGGCTTGTTCGGCGTTGAGCACGGCGAGGACGTTGGCGTCGCCGACTTTCAATCGCAGTCGCGCGGCGTTGAGACTTTTCTCGGCAGCATCTTTCGACGCGACGGCGGCTTTCAGTGCGTCGGAGTCGGATTGGATCGCGTAAAGCGTATCGGCCACATTCTGGAAAGCGCTCAGCACGGTGCTTTCGTATTGTGCAAAGGCCTGATCATAGGCGGCGCGCGCGGCACGTGTCTTGTGCAGCAACGTGCCGCCGTCGAAGATCGGCTGGGTCAGGCCAGCGGCCAGCGTCCAATAGCCGTTGCCTGGTCGCGAACAGCCCCGCAAGTTGTGTTGCAGTCGTACCGTCCGCCGCGCTCAGGGTGAGATTGGGCAACATATCAGCTATGGCGACGCCGATTTGCGCGCTCGCGGCATGAAGTGTCTCTTCCGCCGCGCGAATATCGGGGCGCTGCTCGACCAGCTTCGACGGAACGCTGACGGGAAGTTTCTGCGGCAGCACAAGCGTGTCGAGCTCGAAGGTCTGCGGCACCTGATCGCTGGGAAAGCGCCCCGCCAGAACCGTGATCAGATCGCGTTCCTGCTCCAGCTGCTTCTGCAGTGGCGGCAATGTCTGCTGCGCCTGCGCGAGCGCTGCTTCCTGCGCCGCAACATCGGATCCCGCGACCTGGCCGAGAGACAATTGCTTCTGCAGGACGGCAAGCGAGGAGGTTTCCTCCCTGACGATGTCCTCCGTGGCTGCGAGTTGCTCACGCAGGGATGCTTCCTGGATCGCAGCGGCCGCCAGCGCCGAGGTGAGCGTGAGGTATGCCGCATCGACTTCGAACCGCTGCATGTCGGCGGTCGCCTTGAGGCGATTCCACCGCGCGTCGGTTACCGCCCCAGATGTCGAGCGTCCAGTTTGCCGTCAGCTGTGCCCCATAAAGATTGAAATAGGGCTCATAATTGGTCAGCGTCGGCGAAAGTACCGCGGAGTTGTGATAGCGGGCCGCTGTGGGATTGGCCTGGATGGTTGGGAAATACGCACCGACCTGTGCGGCGGTATCTTCCTTGGCAACCCGCAGCGCCGCCACAGCCGATTCCAGATTCGGACTCGACTTCACGGCCTGCTCGATCAGCGTATTCAGCGCCGGCGATTGAAACAATGCCCACCATTCGGCTGGTATGTCGCCGCCCGTTTCAAATGTCTGCGCTTCGCCGCCCTTGACGTCGGCTGATGATGTCGTGGTGGGGAGGGCATCGGGCGTGAACTGTGTGACCGCGGGCGCATCGGGACGCTTGAAATCCGGTCCTACGGAGCAGCCGGCGAGCATTGCGAGCGCGCAGGCTGACGCAAAAAGGGCTGCATTGCGGCTCCTTTGCATGACGTTACTCCGCTGGCTCGGAATGAGGTTGAGGTACCCGGCGCGAGAACATTTCGATGAGGACCGGCAGCACGAGCAGGATCAGCGCAGGCGCAAGCACCATGCCGCCCACCACGACGATCGCGAGCGGCTTCTGCACCTGCGAACCGATGCCGGACGACATGGCAGCCGGGAGCAACCCGACACCGGCCGCCACGCAGGTCATGAACACGGGGCGGAACTGCACATCCGACGTGCGCACGAGCGCAGTCGCTTTTTCGACGCCCTGGGCCAGCAGCCGGTTGTAATAGGACAGCACGATGATCCCATCCATCACCGAGATCCCGAACAGCGCGATGAAGCCGATGGCCGCCGAGACGCTGAAAGGCGTGCCCGTCAGATAAAGCGCAAAAATGCCGCCTGTCATCGCCATGGGCATTACGCTAGCGGCGAGCAATGTGTCGGTCAGCGAGGAGAAATTCACGTAGAGCAGGATGCCGATCAGCACGAGGCTGAGCGGCACAACGAAGGCGAGGCGACTGATCGCCTCCTGAAGCTCGCCGAATTCGCCGACCCATTCGAGGTGATAGCCGCCGGGAATTTTCACCTCTCGCTGGATCTTGGCCTGCGCTTCCTGCACCGCGCCGCCGAGGTCGCGCCCGCGCACGCTGAACTTGATCGGAATGTAGCGTTCCTGTTGTTCGCGATAGATGAAAGATGCGCCGGAAACGAGTTTGAACCTCGGCAACGCTCTCCAGCGGGATCGGAATCGATGCGCCGCCATTGGGATTGGTCGCGCCGACGACGATCTGCTCGATGGCATCGAGGCTGTTGCGGTATTCGGGCGCGAGGCGAACCATCATCGGGAAATTGCGGTCGCTGCCTTCCTCGTAGAGATTGCCGGCGGCCTCGCCGCCGATCGCAGCCTGCACCGTCGTGTTGATGTCGCCGGGCGCAAGGCCGTAGCGCGCCGCCCGCGAGACGATCGACATTGATCCTCACTGTTGGCTGCCCGAGCGAATTGAGGACGGCGAGATCGGTGATGCCCGGAACCGTCGCCATCACGTCTTTGATCTTCGCAGCCGTCTTTTCCAGTGTTTCGAGATCGTTGCCGAACAGCTTGACGGAATTCTCGCCCTTCACGCCGGACGCGGCTTCTTCGACATTGTCCTCGATGTTCTGGGAGAAATTGAAGTCGACGCCGGGAAAGCGATTTTCCAGCGCCTGGTCGATCTGGTCGGTCAGCTTGTCCTTGTCTATGCCGCGCCGGCCATTCGCTGAAGGGCTTGAGTGGCACGTAGAATTCGGCGTTGAAGAAACCGGTCGCATCCGTGCCGTCGTCGGGCCGTCCGTTCTGCGAGACGACCGTGATGGTCTCCGGGTAGCTCTTGATTATGCGGCGCATCTCGTTGACATATTTGTTCGCTTCCTCCAGCGACACGGAGGTCGGCATCGTGGCGCGGATCCAGAAATTTCCCTCTTCGAGATGCGGCAGGAATTCCATCCCGAGCGACCAGGCCATCAGCATGGCGGTGCCGAACAGCAACAGCATGCCGCCGAACGCGACAATCCGGTTGACGAGCGCGAATTTGACAATGGGGCCGGTCACGCTGCGCAGGAAGCGCACCACGAAGGTCTCGGTCTCTTCGAGCTTCTCGGGAAGGAACAATGCGCTGAGGGCCGGCGTGACCGTGAATGTCGCCAGCAAGCCGCCCGCGATCGCATAGGCATAGGTCCGCGCCATGGGACCGAAAATGTGGCCTTCGACGCCTGACAGCGTGAACAGCGGCACGAACGCGGCCACGATGATCGCCGCCGAGAAAAAGATCGCCTGGCTGACTTCCTGGCCCGAGATCGAGAATGGCGCCGAGTTTGCCGTGCAGCCCGGCAAGTGTCGCTCGCTCGCGCCTGCTCGTGCGGTCCGCGCCGCTCGGCGGCGCCGCCAGAGAGATGTCGGTAAATATTTTCCATCATGATGACGGTCGCATCGACCACCAGTCCGAAATCGATGGCGCCGACCGAGAGCAGGTTCGCGGATTCGCCGCGAATGACGAGAATGGTGATCGCGAAAAGAAGCGCGAACGGGATCGTCATGGCGACGATCAGCGCGCTACGCAGATTTCCGAGGAACAGCCACTGCACGATGAAGATCAGGATGATCCCCATCGTCATGTTTTCCAGCACGGTGCGGGTGGTGACGTTGATGAGATCGGTGCGGTCGTAGATCGTCTCGATATGAACGCCCGGCGGCAGGATGTTGGAGCCGTTGATGTTTGCGACCTCTGCCTCAACAGCGCGGATCGTGGGCATGCTCTTCTCGCCGCGCTGCATGAGCACGATGCCCTGCACGATGTCGTCGTCATTGTCCTGGCCTGCGATGCCGAGGCGCGGCTCATGGCCGACGGTGATGGTCGCGACGTCGCGCAGTAGGATGGGCACGCCATTGTTGGAGGCCAGAACCGTGTTGCGCACATCCTGCATCGAGCGCACGAGGCCGACGCCGCGCACGATCGCTGCCTGCGGGACCGATGTTCAAAGTCTGCCCGCCGACATTCACATTGCTGTTATTGATGGACTGCAGCACCTGGGGCAGGGAAAGCCCGTAGCTCAGCAATCTGTGCTGGTCGACCGTCACGTCATAGGTCTTGGTCTTGCCGCCCCAACCCGTGACGTCGATGACGCCGGGCACGGCCTTGAACCGCCGCTCCAGCACCCAATCCTGCATGGTCTTGAGGTCGGTGACGGAATAGCCGGGCGGGCCCACCACACGATAGCGATAGATTTCGCCGATCGGGCTTTCAGGAGAGATCTGCGGCTGGGCGTTGTTGGGCAGCGGTGAGCAGCTGCGATAGCCGGTTGATCACCCATTGTTGCGCTTCGTCATAGGTGAAGTCGTAAGTGAACTGGATTTTCACGTCGGACAGGCCGAACAGCGAAATCGTGCGCACGGCGGTGACATGGGGAATGCCCGCCATCTGGATTTCGATGGGGATCGTGATGTAGCGCTCGATTTCCTCGGCCGACTGCCCGGAGCTTTGCGTGACGACTTCCACCAGTGGCGGAACGGGGTCGGGATAGGCCTCGATATTCAATTCGAGAAAACAGAAGACGCCCGCACCGAGAAACAGAAGCAGAAGCACGACAATGAGCACGCGCTGCCGGAGGGCAAAGGCAATGACCGCACTCATAATGCCGCGCTCCGGTGTCGCTAGTCGGGTTGCGCTGCGCGATCGATGAAGAGCGAGCCGCTGGTGACGATCAGGTCGCCCGCCCTGAGGCCCGACAGCGCTTCGATTTCGCCGTTTTGGTCGCGTCCGGTCTTGATCAGGCGCAGGCCGAGGCTTTTGTCCTTGTTTGCGATCCAGACGCGCGCATCGTCGCCTTCATAGATGACGGCATTTTCGGGTACGGCCAGTGACATGCGGTCGTTGCCTTCATGGATCTGCACGGTGGCAAACATTTGGGGCTTGAGGATGCCGCCTGGATTATTCACTTCCGCGCGGACGGCGAGACGGTGGGTCGTCGGATCGATGGACGGCGCGACCCAGCTCAAGCGCGCCGAAAACGTTATGCCAGGGAGCGCGATCACGCGGACATCCACGGGTGCACCTACCTGGATCATGGGCGCATCGCTTTCCCGGACATTTCCTATCGCCCAGACCGCGGAGAGATCGCCGATCGAGTAAACCGGGTTCGACGCGCCCGATTGGATGAATTGACCGAGCCCCACCTGTCGCAAAATCACAGTCCCGGAAATCGGCGCAACGATCGTTGCCTCCGAGGAAAGCTTCTCCGGTGTGCGTGATCTTTCCAGCGCCGTGATATCGCTTTCGCTCATCCCCAGAATGCGCATACGATTGCGTTGTTCGGCGAGACCGGTTTGAGCGGTACGGAGCGCAGTCCGCGCTGCTACGAGATCGGATTGCGATTGCTGCCAGTCCTTCAACGCCGCACTTTGACCGATATACAATTGGTGCTGGCGAGATTCATTCGCGCTGGCAACCTTGTCTTGCGCTGCGGCGGCGGCAAGCGCATCGACGGCAGTAATCAGGTCGTTGCGCGTCTGGACGGCCTCGGATGCCGCAATCGTCATCAGCGGATCGCCCTTCTCGACATGGTCGCCGAGCTTGGCGATGAGGCGTGTCACGCGACCGGAGTAGGGCGAGAAAACCTGGGTCGTGGTGTCGTCATTGGCCGCGATTTCGCCGTCGGTGGCCGCGATACCCGGAAAGGTTTCGGGATGGACGCGGGTGAATTTCAGATCCGCCCATTGCTCATCGGTGGGGCGAAAGGTACCGGGGACCAGCGACGGTTCCGGCGCCGCTGCCGAACTAAACACCAGGCCCCAGAGCCAGGGAACGACGCCAAACAGCACGATCACAACTGCACCCGCAATGGCCAGCACGCGAATCTGCTGTTGCCGCGACAGGCGCATTGCGCCGGCGAGACTCCAAATGTTTTCCTGCTCCGGCACGCCAGTCTCCAGGGATCTCGGACAAATGTCCGCTTGCCGCGCGCCACGTATCGCGGCAATCCTCCCTATATCGGCCTTTGCTTACAGGGACCTGACATCGGCCTCACCGATAACGTGATAACGTGCGGCCGATTGGCAATAACGCGGAAATTTTATGCGGCTCTTATTGGTTGAAGACAATGTCAGCCTTGTCGAGTTGATCGCCAAGGGCCTCATCGGTGCGGGCTTCGACGTGGACAAGGCCGCGTCGATTGCCGAGGCGTCAGATGCTCTTGCATCCGGTTCCTATGCCGCTGTCATTCTCGATCTTGGATTGCCGGACGGCGATGGTTTGTCGATTCTGCGCGACATGCGCAGCCGTGGCGAAACGACGCCCGTACTTGTGCTCACCGCGCGGGGCGCGCTTCGGGATCGCGTCTCCGGTCTCAACGAAGGTGCGGACGATTATCTGGTCAAGCCGTTTGCGTTCGAGGAATTGATTGCGCGCATTCATGCGCTGCTAAGGCGGCCAAGCGATTTTCTCGGCAAGCTGCGCCACGCAGGCAACGTCGCGTTCGATACGACGGGGCGACAGATGTATGTAAACGATGTGCCCCAACCGCTCTCAGCGCGCGAGACGGCGCTTCTGGAGATATTGATCGGTCGCGTCGGGCGAGTGGTCCCAAAATCTTTCGTGGAAAGCCACCTGTTCGGGCAGTCGGACGAAATTCGCTCCAATGCCGTGGAGGTCTATGTTCACCGGCTGCGCAAACAGTTGGCCGATCTGGGGGCGACGATCGAGATCCACACGATCCGCGGCGTCGGCTATCTGATGACCGAAGTGAAGACATGAACTGGCGCTTCAACTCGATCCTGTCGCGTATCCTGTGGCTGCATGTCCTGGCGCTGGCCACGGCCGCGCTGGCGATGCCGCTCGCGACCTATTTCCTGCTCAACGCCACGGCCAACGAATTCGAAAACCGCACCCTGCAGGCGCATGCGCGCGACATCGCGGGCTATCTGAAGGCGGACGCGCTTGGTCAATGGCAACTGAATCTGCCGGCCGACCTGCGGACGTTTTATCTGCACAGCTTCGACGGCTTCGCCTATTCAATCGTCGATAGCTCGAATAGAGTCTTGTTTTCCTCGCTGCGAGGCAAGACAGAGAGCCTGACACGCATCGGCTCGCCCAGCTCGCCAACTTATTTCCAACAGCAACGGGGAAAGGCCATCTACTACGGCGCAAGTTTTCCCTATGGGGCGGACGGCCGCCGGATATTCATCCAGGTGGCGCAGAACCTCGAACATCCCGACGTGATTATCGACGACATCGTCGCCGACTATCTGCTGCGCGTCGCCTGGTTCACGATTCCGATCATGCTGTTGCTGTTGCTGACAGACATTTTAATTTTCCATCGCGCGCTGCGCCCGGTGACCCGCGCATCCGACATGGCGCGCGCGATCGACCCCGGTCGCATTGATCTGCGGCTGCCGATGGACGGCGTGCCGACGGAAGTGCTGCCGCTGGTCGTCGCCGTAAATCAGGCTCTTGACCGGCTCGAGAAAGGCTTCCGGGCGCAGCGGGATTTCACTGCCGATGCGGCACATGAATTGCGTACACCGCTGGCGGTGCTGCGCATGCGTGTCGATACGTTGCCCGACCAGAATGCCGTCGCCGCATTGCGCGCCGATCTGGAATCGATGACGCATGTCGTCAGTCAGTTGATGGAGGTGGCGGAGCTGGAAGCATCCGTTGTGGATTTGAAAGAGGCGGTGAGCTTGCGCGAGGTGTGCGCCGATGTCGTCGCGGCGCTGGCGCCGATTGCAATCGCGCAGAAGAAGGATATTGCGTTGACGGGAAGCAACTCGGCCGTTTTGGTCAAAGGCAATGGCGTGATGCTGCATCAGGCCGTGCGCAACCTGGCGGAGAACGCCTTGCGCCACACGCCCGTCGGTACGACGGTGGAAATCAATGTGGCGAATGAGGGTGCGGTGCGGGTGCTGGACGAAGGCCCCGGTGTCGCGCCCACCGAGCGGGAGCTCATCTTCCGCAGGTTCTGGCGGCGCGACCGCAGTCGCAGTCATGGCGCGGGCCTCGGCCTCGCTATCGTTGCCCGTATTGTTGAAGCCCATGCGGGCAAGATAGATGTGGTCAACCGGCCGACGGGTGGGGCAGTGTTCTCACTCACCCTGCCGCGATTCCAACGAGCAAACTGACCGCATCGATGCCCCGAAAGCCTGTGTCACCGGCCGGCCGCCCCATGCATTGGGCCGCGTTGTCTGCCCTCGGTGTGGTCTATGGCGATCTGGGCACAAGCCCACTCTACACCCTGCAGACCGTGGTCCAGACGATGGGCGGCCGGTTCACGCCGGAAAGCGCGCTCGGAATTCTGTCGCTGATCGTTTGGACACTGATCGTCACGATCTCGATCAAATATTGCCTGTTCGTGATGCGGGCGGACAACCATGGCGAGGGCGGCATTCTCGCGCTGATGTCGCTGGTGGGCGCGAACAGCTTTGCGCGTGGCGCGAAGATCATGGCGGTGATGGGTCTTCTGGGCGCGGCGCTGATCTATGGCGATGGCGTCATCACCCCGGCGATTTCGGTACTTAGCGCACTGGAGGGCGTCAATGTCGTGACGCTGGCGCTCAAACCTTACATCATGCCGATTGCGGTCGGGATTTTGATCGTGTTCTTCGCCGTGCAGCGATTCGGGACGGCGAAGATCGGCGGCGCCTTCGGGCCGATCATGGCTGCTATGGTTCGTCGTGATCGCCTTGCTGGGAATCGCGGGTATCGCTCGAAATCCCGGCGTGTGGGTTGCCATTGATCCACGACATGCAATCGGCTTTCTCGTTCACAGCCGCGGCCTTGGTTTCCTGGTGCTCGGCGGCGTGTTTCTTTGCATTACGGGAGGAGAGGCGCTTTACGCCGATATGGGCCATTTCGGCAAAGGACCGATAAGATTGTCCTGGTATGGCGTCGTGTTGCCGGCGTTGCTGCTCAACTATTCCGGACAGACCGCGCTCCTGATGCAGGGGGGCGTATTCAACGGAAATCCGTTCTTCCAGTTGGCGCCCACGATCGCGATTTATCCGCTGGTGGTTCTTGCAACAATCGCCACCATCATTGCCAGCCAGGCCATCGTCACGGGATCGTTTTCGATGACGCGCCAGGCAATGCAATTGGGTTGGTTGCCAGGCGTCGCGATCCGGCAGACTTCGGACAAGATCTACGGCCAGATTTACGCGCCGACCGTGAACTGGCTGATGATGATTGCGACGGTCGCGATCACCATTGCATTCGGCAGTTCCGACAGGCTTGCTGGCGCTTACGGTACGGCCGTGTCGACCACCATGCTCCTGACGACTGGATTGCTGTTTGTGGCAATGACGAAAGTCTGGCGTTGGCCGATTCTCGTTGCCGCGCCGGTTGCAGGTCTTTTTCTGATTGTCGATTTCGGGTTCTTCAGCGCCAATCTGCTGAAGATCGCCGACGGCGGCTGGCTTCCGCTCACCATCGGCGCCGTCGTGTTTTTCATCATGATGACATGGCGCTCCGGCATCGACGCCATGCGCGCGAGCCAGGATCATGCATCCGTAACCCCCGACATTTTCCTGAAGGAGATTCGCGATCAAAATATTCCTCGTGTCGAAGGCACGTCTGTCTTTCTCACGCGAACCTTTGACAACATCCCTCCGCTTCTCATCGATTACGTTAGGCATGTGGGCGCGCTGCAGCGCAATGTGATTACTTTGACTGTGCGCTTCGAGGAGACGCCTCGCGTCCGCGCTGACAAATGCGGCTCGGCCGTGCATCTGGGCGATGGGCTCTGGCACGTCACGTTGCGGTTCGGGTTCATCGAAATCCCCGATCTCCGCTCCGCGCTCGACAAAATCCAGGCGCCGAATTCTACAATCGATCTTGACCATGCTTTGTTTTTTGCAGCCCGCGATGTGGTGGTATCCGGTCCCGGAAGGGCATTCTTCCGGCGCGCGCGTATGGCAATATTTGCGTTTCTCTTTCGGAATGCCGAGACGGTGGTGGATCGTTTCTATCTCCCTGCAGACGTTGTTGTGGAAATCGGCCGACAACTGGAGCTCTAGAAGGGCGGAGTCGGACATCATTTGCTAAATCGCGTTTCTAGCAGCTTGAATGCTGCATATTTCATTCAAATTAACCGATCATTATCCAGCATGTGAATTCCTTTGCAGCATCGGGGGGCTGGGCGCGTTGTTATCGAACTCGCACCCAAAGGGGCCGCCATGCTTTCGTTTCTGCAATCGTCAAAGGCCGTGCCGGCCCCTTTCGGCGAAAGGGCACCCGCACGCCCCCCCGAAAAGACCTCCGTCGAGGCGATTTCGCTGGCCGACGTGGAGAGCCCCGAAGTGGCGATCATCGTGGCCGCCTGGAACAAGTGGCGCGGAATGCACGCGATGCCCGCGCGCGAAAAACTTTCACTACGCGACCTCGGGCGGGCGGCAATGCATATCAGCCTCGCGCGTGCGATGGGCGGGGGCGAGGATTATGAATTCCGCATCATCGGCGACGCTCACGTGCAGGCCTATGGCACGAGTTATCAGAACAAAACGCTGAAGGATGTGATCGCTGCGTCGCCGCGCTTTGGCAAGCAACTCAAGGCGTCCTACGACCTTGTGCGGAATACCGGCCGCACCTACGCCTTCCGCGGCCTGATCGGCCGCGACGCACCTGACGCGGCATTCGCCTGGTTTGAGACCTGCTATCTGCCATTCGGTGCGGACGGCGCCGTCGACCATATCCTCAACGCGGCGGTCTATGCGCCGCGTGGGGAAGTGTTTGGGTAATACGCCCGCCAGACGGGTGCAGATTTGTGACGGTGCAGTGGCCGGGAACTATTCCCGTTCCAGGACGTTCCGTCTGCGCATACCGGGGATTTCATTTCATGTCGCTTGTAAATCTCGTACTGATTCTTGTCGCCGTCGGTGTCGTGCTCTGGCTCGTGAATACCTATGTGCCGATGGACGGAAAGATCAAAGGCATCCTCAATGCGGTGGTCGTGATCGGTGTCGTGATCTGGCTGCTGCAGGTGTTCGGTTTGATGTCGAACTCTCACCGGCATTCGAATCGGCAAGTAGCCCAACTGCTCAGTCACTCCCGAACCCATCGCAGCATGTGTGGAAATGCGGGCGTGTTCGTTTCCCGCGCTTGCTTGACGTCGCGTGTCATGCCTGCCCATTGGAGCGTGGACACCGCGAAGTAGTGTCCCGTGCGGAAATTCTCGAGAACGGATTGCGAGCCACCGCGATAGCCTTCCTCATGGAAGACGATCTCGGGGTCGATGCCGATGCGGAGAGCCGCCGCGTAAGACCACGCGATTGCCATCATCTCTTCCGCACCATCCTGCCCCGCATTGTCATCCATCCTCGGTCGCCGTTCAGGCGGCGTGACCGCAATATGACCGGCCTCATGCAGAAGATCGCCCGGATGCGCGAGGCGCCGTTCATCGATCACCAATATTCCGCCGTTCACGGCGATGCCGGGTAGAAACGCGTCTTCGCTCACTGCGCCCGCGCGAGTTTCAATTCCAATCTCTGTCAGAAATGCCGCGATGCGCGTCACGACCGGGTCGCGAAATTCAGCCATGCGCATTCGCCTGCGAAAGTTGATCGGCGCGAAACGATAGGTGCTTTACAATTCCGCTTCAAGCGAGCTTTCCCGCGGGTTGCCCGGGACTGTGGACGGCCGCGCGCGGCTGGGCCATCCTGTGGCAACATCGTCATTCGAAGGGGTCAGAAAGTGAAAACGCGCATCACCGAACTGTTCGGCATTCGAGCACCCGATCATCCAGGGCGGCATGCATTTTGTCGGCTTCGCCGAACTGGCCGCGGCGGTCTCCAACGCCGGCGGCCTCGGCATCATCACCGGCCTGACCCAGCGCACGCCCGAGCTGCTCGCCAAGGAAATCGCGCGCTGCCGCGAGATGACCGACAAGCCGTTCGGCGTGAACCTCACCTTCCTGCCGTCGGTCACGCCGCCCGACTATCCGGGCTATATCGAGGCGATCATCGAAGGCGGCGTGAAGATCGTCGAGACCGCCGGCAACAACCCGCAGAAATGGCTGCCGGCGCTGAAAGAGGCCGGCATCAAGGTCATCCACAAATGCACCTCGGTGCGCCACTCGCTGAAGGCCGAGTCGATCGGCTGCGACGCGGTCAGCGTCGACGGCTTCGAATGCGGCGGCCATCCCGGGCGAGGACGACGTGCCCAACTTCATCCTGCTGCCGCGCGCGGCCGAAGAACTGAAGATCCCGTTCGTGGCCTCCGGCGGCATGGCCGACGGCCGCTCGCTGGTGGCGGCGCTGGCCCTGGGCGCCGACGGCATGAACATGGGCACGCGCTTCATGGCCACCAAGGAAGCGCCGATCCACGAGAACGTGAAGCAGGCCATCGTCGCGGCCTCCGAACTCGACACCCGCCTGGTCATGCGCCCGCTGCGCAACACCGAACGCGTGCTGGACAACGCCGGCGGTCGAACGCCTGCTGGAGAAGGAAAAAGCGCTGGGCGCCAACATCAAGTTCGAGGACATCATCCCTGAAGTGGCCGGCGTCTATCCGAAGATCATGAAGGACGGCGACATGGACGCCGGCGCCTGGTCCTGCGGCATGGTCGCGGGCCTGATCCACGACATCCCCACCTGCAAGGAACTGATCGACCGCATCATGGCGGAGGCGGAGAGCATTATCCGGCAGAGGCTGGAGAAGTTGCTCTGAGTTGATCCGTACTTAGCTTATTCCCCAAAACTCACCATGGCCGCCCTCCGAGGCGATCATGGTGAAGTGTGAGGCTATTTCAAGCCGTCGAGGATTTTACCTTCGGTCGAGAGGTAGTTTCGCTTGTAGTTGAAGCGGTCGGTGTTCGAAAAAAGCAGATAGTAATATTTCATCTGCTCGGCCCACCAATAGCCGGGGCAGGCATCGCCCTGTTTCATGGGCCTGGCCGTGATGTCGTCGATGATGGTGTAGCCGTAAGCCGCGCGGCTTGTCGCCTTCATGTTCTCGATAGTGGATGCGCGCGAGCTGCCGCCAATGTTCGCCGCCGCTATGAACGAATAATGCGAGGCAGGAATCGACGAATTCCGGGCGCAGTTCATTGGTTGGTCGCGTCGCCGTGAATCGTGCCGTAATCGAAGCCCTCCGGCAAAACGCCGAAGCGTGCCTGCACATCGGCCCAGGAATTGAGATAGGCGCGGGCGTGCTCCATATCGCCCGCTTTCGCGAGCAAGCCGGCATAGAAAGCCGCGAGCTCGCTTTGATGACGATCCTGCCGCACGCCGGTTTCGAAATCCACCTGCGTGAACCACAGGCGGCCGTCGAGAATTTCGATCTGGTGCGTCGGCAATCGCTTTGGCATGCACGTCGTACCAGTTCTTGAAATCGGCATCGCCGAACAGCCGCCAGCCGCCATAGAGATATTCGAAGTAGGAATCCGATGGCGGCCCGATGCTCGCGCGCCGGCTCAGCCATTTGCCCGTTTCGATATCGATATTGTCGGCGACGAGATCGATGGACGAGCGCCGGTCGAAGCAGGCTTTGGCCGCTTTCTTCGCGGCATCGTAATACCGCGTATCGCCGACTGCGCGCGACAGTGTGCCGAATTCGGAGATGTAGGTCCCGATCTCGGCCGGATAACTCGCGGGATCGCGCACCGCGCCGGTCTTCAGATTGACGAAGCGATAGGGCATCCCGGTCGGCGATTTTGTGAAAGCGGGCAACAGCCGATCCGCGAGATCCTGCGCAAGCTCGAGCAGGCGCTTGTTTTTTGTGGCAAGCCAGCCCGAAAGCAGACCGCCGACCATGCGGATATTCGTCTCGAACACCTGCAGTTCGCCGTCGATGTCGAAATGGAGGTTGTTCTCGATCCAGCGGACGCCTTCCTCGAGTTCGGCATCCAGCCCCATCACGTATAAAGTGTCGAGCGCCTCGACGATGGAGAGGCCAAGTCCCGGACCGCCCTGAAGGAGAAATTCCTCGGCGGTCGCCGCTGACCGGCTTGATCTGGTCGTGACCGAAGGCGCGTTCGACATAGTTGCGCCACGCCCATGCCATCTCGCCACGGACGTCCAGGGCCAGCTTGTGCCAATCGAAACCGATCGCAGGCTTGGTCACAGCGAGGGCAGGCGCCAATGCGCTTATTGTGCCCGCAGCACCGATCGCGCCCAGAACCGTGCGGCGCGCAAAGCTTTTGCCACGATACATCCGAAACCCAACTCGCCTGAGAATCTAACTCGTTCAACTCGCTATCGGACTGACTTTAGACAGCAGTTGAATTCTCTGGCGCAATAGGAGGGAGCCTCAGGATGTTGCGCCCAGCCGCTCGAGCTCGCTGTTCAGTTCGTCCAGGAAGCGTCGTTTCTTCCGGGAGGATGACGCCATCGGCTTCGATGACCGCGCGGACGGCCGCGACCAACGCCAACATTTCGTCCTGGTTGCCATGTTCGAGCCGCTTTAGCGCCGGTTCGAGTTGCATCAGAGTCGGCCGGTAGCTTTCGATATAGTCGACGAATTCGATCGTGTCGGAGCCGTCGAATTCGAGCCCCTGGCTGCGTGCCAGTGTCACGCAATGCGTGACGATGACATCGCGCTCGCGGCCTTCGAACTCGCCGTCCGACCTCGCGACCAGAACCAGCGGAATCAGGTGATGCCCGACCGCCTCGCGCATGCGATTGAGGCCGGCCGGGAACGGCGTCACCGGCGGCGAATCGCCCGGAGCCGTGTGGTTTTCCCGGATGAATGTGCCGAACCGGCCGACCAGAAGCCCAAGAGACATGTGACCCACACAGAATCGAACGCGGCCCAGACGCTATGTAGCTAGGATGACAGATTGATGTCGCCCGCGGTGCGCCGCAGTCGCCAATTCGGGTCTTTTGCCTGATATCTATATAAAAATCATATAGTTAGCCGAAATTCGACGCCGAATGCCGGCGCCCAAAAGTTCCCACAGCGGACCAAAAATCCTCAACATATTCAATGGGAAGACGCGGAAATCGGATCTCCAGCCGATTGCCTAGGATTATGTCGCACTGATACGGTGCGACCTAATGTTCGGAGGATCACTCCGCGCATCCTGGGGCTTGTGGGGAAGCTGGTGTCCAAGGGTTCACTTTTTCGAGATCGCATATTCCGCGGTAGGATCGGCTTTTCGGCCGTGATCTGGGGCGTCGTCGCTCTTGCGCCGGCGAGCGCGCTGGCCGGTCCGCCACCGATCGATCTGCCCGGCGCTGTGCAGCCGGGGCATGATCGGCCGCTGCCGCAACCGGTGCCGCCACCCGATTTCGATTTCAGCGTCGAAGCGCCCCATCGCTCGCCCGTGCCGCGCGCGGTCGATGAGATCCATTTCAAGCTCGCCGACATTCGCGTCGTGGGCGCGACGACGCTGCGTCCGGAAAGTTTTCGTCCGCTCTATGCCGGCCTGATCGGCAAGGACGTTTCGCTCGCGAACATTTACGATGTCGCGGATGCCATCGAGAACGCTTATCGCGTGGCCGGCTTCCTGCTCGTGCGCGCTTATGTGCCGCCGCAGCATGTGAAGGACGGCATCTTCACCATCAAGGTGGTCGAGGGATTTGTCGAAAGCACAGTCCGTGCAGGGCGGAGATCCGGCCACGCAGCGGCAGGTGAAGGCCTATCTCGCACCGATTCTGCGCGACCGCCCGCTGCAACTCAGAACCATCGAGCGTGGATTGCTGCTGTCGAACGATATTCCCGGCGTGGCTGCGACGGGCGTGCTGCGTCCGTCGCCCAGCGTTGCGGGGGCTTCGGACCTAATCGTCACGATTACCGCGCCGCCGGTAACGGGAAGCTTGTGGCAGTGAATCTGCTGAGCAAGTGCAGTGCGGATCTCAGACTTCGGCAGTGAATTAGTATTTCGCGTGGATTGCCGAGACCGCCAACGCTCCGCTTGCCCTTCGCGCATGTCTTGGATTGCTGGATACCGCAAAAGGGCAAACAACCGCTTTCGGTCCGCGGTTCAACAGCACCCGCAATCCAATAGGTCAATGTGCTGGAAAGGAAGCAGTATGCTACGGTTCTTATGGACGATCTTGATCACGGGAACAGGGTTGAGTTTTACAGCAATCGCGTCAGCCGAACCGGCCTCCTCAGATGGGACCTCCGCATTGCTGTTCGATACCAGGGCCGCGACGTTCGCCGTTGGACAATTTTCCAAGGGCGGCGAGAAGATTGCCGTTGGCACGGTTGAAGAGGCCGATGGGAAATTCGGCAAGGCCGTGAAGTTTAATTTCGTCGAAAGCACCGGCGGCGGTTGTTC
>CAWBSV010000081.1:0-60865 GCA_963791505.1 uncultured Acidobacteriaceae bacterium | reverse complement strand
ACTCATTGTGAAGAAAACCAACGATCAGCATTGCTATTGCTAAATGGAGTGGTTTACATTGCCTGGGCTTCTCATGGAGATGGTGATCCCTATCATGGATGGATATTAGGCTATGATAAAGTGACGTTAGCTCAAAAGATATTTGTACTGCTCCACTCCGAATGGATACAAGGGAGGAATTTGGATGTCAGGAGCAGGAATGGCAGCTGATAGTTTAGGCAATATTTACGTGGCCGTGGGAAATGGCTCGGTTGGGAATAATGGAGTTGTTATAATGCCGCCGATCGGCCAACTGATGTTTGGCGCAAAGATTGATTTGGCTGGATTGGTTTGCCGGGGGTGCATGTCAAGGCGCCCCGGAACGCTCATGCCGATGCCGTCGAAGGCGCGGTCCTTGTTCGCCGCGATCATCTTGCGAATTGCGGAGACAATGACGCCGATGACCTTTTGCGGATTCTCGGGCAGCGCAATGACATTTTGCGCGAGGATCTTTCCACCCAGGTCGGCGATGGCGAGTGTTGTCTGCGCGGGATGAATATCGAGCGCTAAAACGCCACGCTGGCTGTTGACGTTCAGAAAAGTCGGGCGGCGTCCCCGCGGCAGGCGCCCCATGGAGCCTTCGACGATCCAGCGCTCGGCCAGGAGCTCTTCAACGATCAGCGAGATGGTACTGCGTTGCAGGCCTGAGACGCGGGCCAGATCCGCGCGCGAGATGGGCTGCCTGGTGCGGATCTGGTTGAAGATCAAATTGCGATTGATCTGCCGCGGCGTCTTGTTCGAAGCGCTGACCTTGTTGGTGAACGAAAAGCGCGGCGATGGTGCCTTGATTCGATTCTCCGCGACGATGGACATGCTGGTCATTGTACAAACACTTTCATGTCAGACGTTGTAGGTTGTGGAAGAAACACGGCCCCCGCGGCCGGTCCAGTTGGTGTGGAAGAACTGCCCACGCGGTTTGTCGATGCGTTCATAGGTGTGGGCGCCAAAGAAGTCGCGCTGCGCCTGCAGAAGGTTGGCCGGGAGGCGCTCGGTTCGGTATCCGTCGTAGAAGGCCAGCGCCGTTGAAAAGGCAGGCGTGGGAACGCCGAGCTCGATTGCATGAACGAGTGCCTGGCGCCACGAAGACTGATAGTGATTCAACGCATTGGAGAAAAAGCTGTCGAGCAGCAGGTTCGAGAGATTCGGATTGGTATCGAAGGCGTCTTTGATTTTTCCCAGGAACCGGCTGCGAATGATGCAGCCCCCGCGCCACATCAGCGCGATGCCGCCCATATTGAGATTCCAGCTATTTTCTTTGGCAGCCGCCTTGAGCAGCATGTAGCCCTGGGCATACGACACCATCTTGGAGCAGTAGAGTGCGCGGCGCACATTTTCGATAAACGCGTCGCGGTCCGAATCGATTTTTGCCCCGGTCGGTCCTTCCAGGATCTTCGATGCGGCGACACGCTCTTCCTTCAGAGCTGAGAGGCAACGTGCAAATACTGATTCACCAATGAGCGTGACCGGTTGGCCGAGATCGAGTGCGCTGAAAACGGTCCACTTGCCTGTGCCCTTTTGGCCGGCCGTATCGAGAATGTGATCGACGATGGGCTCGCCGTCCTCATCCTTTTTGGCGAAGATGTGGCTTGATATCTCGATCAAGTAGCTATCGAGCTCGCCCTGGTTCCATTCCGTGAACACTTCATGCAACTCATCCGCGCTGAGGCCGAGCCCGCGCTTCAGCAGGTCATAGGCTTCGCAGATCAACTGCATATCGCCGTATTCAATGCCGTTGTGCACCATCTTGACGTAGTGACCGGCTCCATCTTCGCCCACCCAGTCGCAGCACGGAGTGCCGTCTTCAACTTTGGCGGCGATGGATTGGAAGATGTCTTTCACGTGCGGCCACGCGGCCGGATTGCCGCCCGGCATGATGGATGGGCCGAAGCGCGCGCCCTCTTCGCCGCCGGAGACACCGGTGCCGATGAAGAGGATGCCTTTCTCGGCAAGAGTCTTGGTGCGGCGGTTCGAATCCGTGAAGAGCGAGTTGCCGCCGTCGATCATGATGTCGCCCGCTTCGAGATGCGGCAGAATATGGTCGATCATCTGATCAACCGTATCGCCGGCTTTGACCATCAGCATGATGCGCCGCGGCCTCTTGAGCAGAGCGGTGAGCTCTTCAATGGAGTGCGCGCCAACCACGTTGGTGCCCTTGGCCTCGTCGGCAATGAAGTCATCGACTTTCGAGACGGTGCGATTGAAGACCGCAACCTTGAAGCCGTGGTCGTTCATGTTGAGGACAAGATTCTGTCCCATGACAGCAAGGCCGATGAGGCCGATATCGCACGTTGGTTCGGGCATACTCTCTCCAGAATCTTGAAGGAACGCCGCTCGTTCGAGGGCGATCCGGACTGCGGTCTAAGGGCAATTCGCGTTGTGCGCTTTCGGGACTGCAAGAAACGTGATGCTTGCCGGAGCCAGCGTCACAGGCCCTGCCGGCGTTGCTGTGCTCTCCAGCGCAGGCAAGTCGTCCGATGCAGTCAAACGCAGTTCCGCACCATTGAGCAGGACGGTCTTGTCTTGAAGATTCTTCGCTGTCAAAGTATAGCGATTCGACGCAACTGGCAAATCGAGAACTTGTTGGGCTTCGCGGCTGGCATTGATGGCGAGAATTGCGACGCCGCCAGGATATCCGGCGAGGCACTGGGCGTAGACATGCAGGCCCGGCGCCGAAGATGCGGCGGGATTGAGAACCGTGGTACCCATGAGTCGATGCCACAGGAGTGCGGACCAGTAATTCGGCCGCGGCTCGTAGGTTTTTTCGTCGAGCAGACCGTAGTCGCTGGCTGCCAGCGTGTTGTGCATGTGCACCTGCACGCCGCGCTGCGCAAGAAGGCCAAGTTGATTGAGGTAGCGGAAGCTGTCGAGGAAAGTCGAAGCCCAGCGGTCGCCTCCACACGCGGTTTGAGCTGTCTCCGTGAGCCAGAGCGTCTTGCCGGGTTCGAACTGATCGCGGACTCCGGCATAAAAGTCTTCAATCTTGCCCGGCTTGGCCAGCCAGTCGTCAGAGAGGGCGGCGTCGGCCGTCGTTCCACCAGCGCCCATCGCAGAACAGCGGCTTGAGACGCCGCCGTAGGAGTGATAAGAGATGGCGTCGAAAGCGGGCCCGGTGGCGGCGAGCAGATCGGCGCTCGACGGCATCTTCATCGGCATATTGGTTGGCAGGATCATGGTCCCCTCGCCCACGCTGCCGGGGCCGAGGAAGATCAGGCCCGGCTCGGCCTCTTTGACGAAGGTGCGAAAGAGCTTGACGTCGCGTCCATACGCAGCCGCGTCGTACCCTTTCGGCGCTCCTCCCATGGCGGCGATGTTGGGCTCGTTGAAGTACTCCGCCGCGGCAATCTTCGTTCCAAGCGAATGCGTGAAATCGAGCAGCTTTTTCGCTTCTGCCGGAGTCCAGATACCGGAAGCATCGCGCGCACCCGGGCTGATGGCAAACGATGTGACGATTTCAGCGTGTGCCGCGTGCGCAAAGTCGACGACGCCTTTCCATTCAGCGCGCGTCAGCACGGCATTGAATCCCGCTGGCGGGGCGGCTGCCGGTGGTGCGTCTGAATCCTGAAAGAACGTAGTATTGGCCCAGGTGCCGCTCACACGCAGATACGCTGGGCCCAAAGCCGCTGCCAGCTTGCGCAAACGGGGATTGGCGAGGTTGATCGGGGGACGGTATTCGAACAGGTTTGGATCCATGCCGGCGGGTTGATTCGCCGTCGGGGCCTTTTCGGTGGCGGGTGCGACTGTGCTCGCATAGGGCTTCCAGAAGCGGCCGCCGGTTACCTCGACCATCTCAATGTTGTACGACTGGAATCGCTCATCCACGGTGCCGATGCGCGACAAAGTCGACGGCGTGATGGAGACGGTCTGCGCCTGCGTGCCGACCCCAACTGCCAGCGTGATCAAGGAAACCTGCGCGACAGTGCGTATATACGATGCTGTTTTCATGCGACCTTTCAAAGCCTGCTGCGGTGGGCCCAGAGACCGAGCCCGGGGTTGCCGATAAAGAAGATTGATTCGCCATCAATCGTGTTGTAGCCCTGTGTGAGCTTCTCAGGGCTGTATCGCTTGAGCATTGTGTCGAGGTCGGCATATACGAAGCCGACGCCCTCGATTTCCTTCTGCGACAAGTGCCCGGGGCACCAGGTGATCGTGAACCTGCCTTCGGATGAGCCGTGAATCAAATGCGCCGCGGCGCTGAGATCGTTGGCCAGGTCCGCGTTCGCTTCCACGGCTTTCAGTGTCGCCGGCGTTCCGCAGTAGCCGTACTTGCGAATCAACTCGTCGATGGTTCTGTCTTCGCCGAACTCGCGAACGCCGGGTGCGAGCACGATCAACTCAGCTCCATCGGCGAGTGCCATTCGCGTCCGATACACGGCCTTATTGCCAAGCCATGTGGAATGGAACTCATGCGGATCGAGATAGACGACTGCCTTTTGGATCGGCTCGTCGACGATTTCGAAGTTGACCTTGAGGCTCAGTTCCGCGGCCCGATGAAAACATTCGGCATCGTCTCCTACATAGAGGCCGCGCACCGCGAGTCCGCCGCTCGAACGACGCCCGACCACGGTCAGGACGTAAACAATGGGCAGGTGGGTGAGGAATCGTTCGGCCGCGTAGTTCAGCACGGCGCGGACCGGATTTTCCGCGCGGCCCATGATGCGCTCCATGCCGTAGACCGCGCCGAGGTAGTGGCTGCGGTTGATGCCCTCGCGGCCTCCGGTACCCACCAGGATGTTCTTGGTGTAGTTGGCCATGCCGATCACTTCGTGGGGAACAACCTGTCCGATGGAAAGGATCAGGTCGAAGTCGCCCTGCGCGATCAACCGGTTCACCTGTGCCGGCCAGGCGTAATGCAGCTTGCCTTCAGACTGCGCTTCGATGAACGCTGCAGGGACTTCGCCCAACGTCTCAACGTCCGTCCGCCAGTTATGCACGCGGAAGAGGTCCTGCGGCATACTGCCGAACATGCGCGTAATCTGCTCGGGACCCATCGGCGTGTGCGTGCCAAGAGCAGGCAGCACGGCCTTGAGACGATCGCCATAGTAGTCCCACGCATAGCGAGTCAGGTCGCCGGCGCGCGAGTGCTCGCGGCTTTGATCGGGAGGCACGGCGAGAACTTTGCTGCGCGGGCCGAGCTTCGCCAGAGCTTCAGCGAGGAGCCCGCTGATCTCTTCCGAAGACAAATCGGTGTCGACGCTTCCCGTAGCGCAGTAGAGGCTCATGCCAGGCTCTCGACTTTCTTCAATCCAGGAGCAAGCAGGCAGATCACCGCGAGGGCCACCAGATAGGCGGATGCGGCAATGGCAAACAGAATGGCGTAGTTGCTGTGCGTGATCTCAAGAACGTAGCCAACAAACACGGCGAAGAGCGAGCCGGCAGCCGAACCAGCCATGCCACCGATGCCCGTGACGGAGCCGACTGCTGAGCGCGGAAACATATCCGATGCAGTCGTGAAGATGTTGGCCGACCATCCCTGGTGCGCGGCGGCGGCAAGGCTCAGCAACGCGATGGCGGCACCCTCCGAGTGCAGATAATTCACCAGAACGATGGGAACAACGGCGCAGGCACAAACAAGCATTGCCGAAAGGCGCGCAGGGCCTGGAGAGAATCCCAGTCCGCGAAAAACCGCGGGGAGCCAACCGCCCGCCACGCTGCCCACCGACGATGCCGTGTAGACAACGATGAGAGGCATGCCGATGTGCTTGAGGTCGAGGTTGTATTGTTTGCTGAAAAAGTCGGGAAGCCAGAAAAGGAAAAACCACCAGATGGGGTCGGTGAGGAACTTGCCCAGCGCGAACGCCCAGGTCTGCCGGAAACCGAGAAGCCGTCCCCAGGGTACGGACGGGCCCATCTGCGCCGCGGCTTCCTGGTAAATGTGGCGCAGTTCTGCGCCTGTCAGCGTAGGGTGATCCGATGGTTTGCGGTATTTGCTGAACCAGAGCGCAATCCACAACGCACTGAAGATGCCGGTGACGAGAAAGGCTGCGTGCCAGCTATAGCGTAGGGCCACCCAGGGCACTAGAACCGGGGCGATGATAGCCCCCATGTTTGCACCCGAATTAAAAATGCCTGTGGCGAGCGAGCGCTCGCTCTGCGGAAACCATTCGGCTACCGTCTTGATCGCGGCCGGAAAGTTACCCGACTCGCCGAGACCGAGGCAAACCCGGGCAACGCCGAATTGAAACATCGAATTGACGAGCGCATGCCCCATGGCCGAGAGGCTCCATATGGCCATGATGCACATATAGCCGATGCGGGTTCCCACCTTGTCTACAAAGCGCCCGGCGAGGATGAGACCGACAGCGTAGGCAATTTGGAAGGCGGCCATGATGTAGCCATAACCCACTTCCGTCATGCCGATGCCGCCTTGCCCGAAGGGGTGCATCAACGTCGGCTTGAGCAACGACAGCACCTGGCGATCCATGTAGTTGATTGACGTGGCGGCAAAGAGCAGGGCACAGATGGTCCAGCGAACACGGCCGATGCGGGTATTTGACGTTGGCTCGTCTTCAACGTGCATATCGGGATCGGTCGTCATCGCCATGCGACCCTCCTCACAGCTTATATGCCTGCTTGACGAGACGATAGGTCAGATCATGCGCCAGTTCAAACGCCTCATCTTCATCGAGTCTATGCTCAACGACGAGCCGGGCCAGGAAGGCGCAATCGATGCGCCGCGCGACATCGTGTCGAGCCGGAATGGAAAGAAACGCGCGCGTGTCGTCATTGAAGCCGACGGTATTGTAGAAACCGGCCGTCTCCGTCGCTTGCTCGCGGAAACGCATCATCCCTTCAGGGCTGTCATGGAACCACCAGGGCGGCCCGAGGCGCAGGCAAGGATAGTGCCCGGCGAGCGGGGCAAGCTCCCGGCTGTAGGTAGACTCATCGAGCGTGAAGAGAATAATTGTCAGGTTGCGCTCATTGCCAAAGCGCTCCAGCAAGGGACGCAGGGCGAGCACATAGTTCGTCGAACTGGGGATGTCGGCGCCCACGTCGCGGCCGTAGCGTTCGAAGAGCTTGCGATTATGATTGCGCACGCTGCCCGGATGAATTTGCATGACCAGGCCGTCCTCAAGACTCATTGCGGCCATCTCGGTCAGCATCTGGGCGCGGAAGAGTTCGTTGTCCGCCGACGAAGATCGGCCCGATAAGACCCGATCGAACAATCCCGAAATCTCGACGTCGGCCAAGTCGGCGGTCTGAGCCGTCGGATGGCCATGATCGGTTGCCGTGCAGCCCAGTGACTTGAAGCGAAGCCTCGCCTTGCGCAGCGCGTTCTTGTAGCCGGACCAATGGGCCGTATCTTCGCCGGTCTGCTCACCCATGAGCGCAATGTTTTCAGCGAAGCGGGCAAACTCAGGATCGACCACCGGATCGGGCCGAAAGGTGGGAAGGATGCGCCCCTTCCATCCTGAATCCCGAATTGCCTGATGATCCTGAAGCGAGTCCGTGGGTGAATCGGTGGTGCTGAGCACTTCAAGGTTGAAGCTTTCATAGAGTGCCCGTGGCCGGAACTCGGGCGTCTCCAACTTCGCGGCGATGGTGTCGAAATACAGGTCCGCGGTCTTCTCTGAAAGCCGCTCGGTCAGTCCAAAGAGCTCTTGAAACGCATAGTCGAGCCACATGCGCGTTGGCGTGCCGCGAAACAGGAAATAATGACCGGCGAAGATCTTCCAAACCCGGCGCGGATCCTTCACGACCGGCTCGCCAATCTCCAGATCCTCAAGAGAGACGCCCTGGCTATAAAGCATGCGGTAGACGTAATGGTCAGGCTGGACAAAAAGCGTCGCGGGATTGGGAAACGGTTCGTTCTTCACAAACCATGCAGCCTGTGTATGGCCATGCGGGCTCACGATCGGCAGGTTCTTGATCTGCGCGTAAAGAGCTCGGGCCATCTTCCGCGTCCCTGCATCCGCCGGAAACAGCCGGTCTTCATCGATCAGCATGGGTGAAATTGAGCCTTTCCTTCTCTCGAGCGGGGCAGGACCGTCAAGTATACAGGCCGCCTGCGCCCCTCAACTGCCGGCAGCCTGCCCAAACTCAGTGGCCGCGGTATCCCATTCCTGCCAGCACTCCGCGCATGTAGGCAAAGCTCTCAGTGACCCCCGGCATCGGGTCGTCGCCGTGGATTTCATACTCGAGATCCACATAGCCCGGGTATTTGGTCGCGATCAGCGCTTCGAAGATCTCCCGAATCGGCATGATTCCCTCGCCAACGGCAACCTGGCTCTCCTTGCTGGTGAAATCGGCGAGATCTTTCATGTGCATATTGAAAAGCCGCGGACCCACGTCGTGAATCGCCTGGACCACGTCGGTGCCGGCGCGGACGCAATGCCCCACATCGATGCAGCATCCCATGCGCGGGTCGAGATTCTTGACAGCCTTGAGCACGTCGAGCGGAGAAGGCCAAACCTTGTCTTCCGGTCCATGGTTATGAATCGCCAAACGAATGTCATATTCTTTGACGAATTTCTCGATGCGCGGCAAGACCTCCGGCTTGGGATCGCCTGCAACAATCACCTTGACCCCGGCGCGCTTGGCGTACTCAAATTTGCCGCGAATGTCGTCATCTTCATCCTTGGGGAAATAGACCGTTCCCACCGCATGAAGCTCGATTCCGGCCGCCGCGTAATCGGCAAGCGCTTTGGCCTCCTCGGCCGCATCCATGGGCAAGTGGTCCTTCGTATCTTTGCAATTCAATGCAGTCAGGTTGAGCTGCTTCATGAAGCCAACAACTTGGGCCCGCGTGAAGTTGCGGAAGGTGTAACTGGCCATCCCCAGGCGCACGGGCGACGGCTTTCCTGATGCCGGCTTTGGCTGCGCGAAGCCGGGCAGCGTGACCGTAGCAGGCAGTGCGCAGGCTGCAGCCATTATTGCGGTGCCTTGTACAAAGCTGCGTCGCGAAACATTTGACTGACTCACTTCTTTGCTCCTCAAACAAAATTCATCCATCCCTTGGAGCCCATGACGTGCATTTCGATGAAGCTCAAAGGATCGGTTTTCTGAGAATTAGAGTTGCGGCGCCCATCCGCTCTCGTATTCGCGCCCCCACATCTTCATGGCGGCGGCATCGTCTTTGACCTTCCCGTTTGCCTGGTCGAGATGCAGTTCGCGATTGACCTCCCAGGCTACGTTCGAGAGTTGCAGCATGGTCACCGCGACATTGCCGATTGAGACCGGCGCATGCAGTTTTTCGCCTTTCTGGATTCCGGCGATGAAGTTGGCAAAGTGCAGGTCGGTCATCGAATCGCGGCCCACGAGATCGGTGGACGAAGTTTCTTTGCCGACCTTGAACTCGCTCGTCTTGGCGCCCTTGAGGTCATAGATCTCATAGCCATCGCGATCGACGAGGACCGAACCGGTTTCGCCCAGGATGGTCGATCCGCGATCACGTCCGTAGAATCTCATCCCCTGGCAGCACTTACACTCCCAACTAATCGACTTATCCGGGTAGTCGAAACTGGTGACCAGCGTGTCATAAAACTGCCAATCGTCTTTGAAGGCGTAGCGACCGCCGGAGGCCGTGATGCGCTCTGGGAAATCGACACCGAGTGCCCAACGGCAGACATCAATCTCATGGGTACCGTTGTTGAGCGTCTCGCCCGTCCCCCACTGTTTGAACCAGTGCCAGTTATAAGGCTGGTAATTGTCTTTGTAGGGGTGGCGCGGCGCTGGGCCCTGGAACAAATCCCAATCGAGCTGCGGCGGCACTGGCACTTCCTTGCCGACTCCGATCGATTTGCGCGTATTGCTGTACCAGGCCTTGGCGTAATAGGGCCGGCCAATCAGGCCATTGTGAATCTTGTCGACAATCTCGATGGTGTGGGGCGAAGAGCGCTGTTGCGTTCCCATCTGAACCAGCTTGCCATATTTCTTTTGCGCTTCAACCAGCATTACGCCCTCTGCTGGATTGTGGCTGCAGGGCTTCTCAACGTAAACATGTTTGCCCGCCTCGAGGCCGGCAATGGCCATCGGCGCATGCCAGTGGTCGGGCGTAGCGATGGTGATTGCATCCACTTCTTTCAATTGCAGGATATTGCGGAAGTCCTTGTCGGTCTTGGGCGCCTCGCCCATTTCCTTCTCTGTATCCGCGGCAAACTTTTTCAGAGTGTTGCTGTCGACGTCGCACACGTGCGTGATGCGCGCCTGTGCCTTGTTGGCTTTGAGAGACGACAAATGCGCATAGGCGCGCGAGCGCACCCCGATGACTGCGAAGTTCAGCCGATCATTCGCGCCCATGATTTGCCCATAACTTTTCGCGGTCGAAGTGAGCGCCATTCCGGCTGCGCCCACGGCAAGTGTGTCAAGAAATTCACGACGTGTGACCATGATTCTCTCCATCCAGAACGGCAATACGTTGACCTGTCGCCGTGGTTAGCGAATCCGTTGCCCTAAAGGGTGCCGGAATCCTGCAAAGCTTTCTTCATCCCCGCCCAACTGACACGCGAAGACTCTTCCGGTGTGGCAGCACCATGCCAATGCGTCTCAAGGCTGACCGCGTTGTGATAGCCAGCCTTCTTCAGTGCGCGAAATTGCGCCGTCCAGTCGATGAATCCCGTACCAACGGGCGCCCATTGAACCTTGCCTGCAGCGTCCTTGACGGCATTCTTCACATGGCAATGATGAATGCGATCCTTGGGGAGCAAATCCCAGGCAGCAGGGAAGGCATCGAGTTCGCCGCGCATCACCGCATTCGCCGGATCCCAGTTCAGCGCGAGATTGGGCGTCTTGATTGCATTCAGCGTGCGCGCTGCTTCACGGCCCGTGGCGGTATTGCATTCAAACTCATTTTCGAGCACCAGCAGAACACCCTGCTTATGCGCGATCTCGGCTGCCTCGCGCAGTTTGTCATCGATGGCCGCACGGGAGGGGGTAACGTCTTCAAGTCGCCAGAAATCAAAGCAGCGAACCTTGTCGGTCTTGAATTGCCTGGCGAGCGCGATCGCCTTTTCGAGGATCGAGTCCTGCTGCTTGAACGTCGTTTCCGCGGCGAGATGAAGGTCTCCTTTTGAGCCATAAGGAGACTTGGGCGCTCCCGGCCAATCTGTTTTAAAAAGGGGGCTGGCGATATCAGTGACCTGCAGGTGGTACTTAGCGAGGATGCTCAGCGCCTTGGCGATCTCATCATCGTTCAGCGCCATCACATTTTTGCCCCACATCGAGCGGAGCTCGATCCAGGTCATGCCAAACTCATTTGCCGCTACCGAGCAAGCGTGATCAAAATCTCCCGAAATTTCATCGTTGATGACAGCAACCTTGAAAGGCGAATTTGCCTGCGCAAAAAGCGTCTGCGGCCGAGTCACGGCTGCCATCGCAGCCAATCCTGCGCCGGAGAGAAAGGTTCGTCTGGAAGCGGTTGGCATCATTTCCCCCGGGGTGGCGAGCGTTGAAAAGGCTATTTTAGTTGCCGGCCACCGTTGAGAGCGATGGCCGGCGTAGTTGTGGTGCGTAGGATCAGACAGTCTAGAAGGTGATCTTCAATGCACCTTCCAGGACGCGGGGTCCGCCAACGCCGTTCACGTTGCCGACGCCGCTGCCAAGCGTCCCAGTGATCTTGCCCAGGTTCGATCCAAGTGTTGCAGTGGGCAATCCAAAGGCTGGCGTGTTGCTCAGGTTGAACGCATCGAACCGGGCCTCGAGGGACGACTCACGGAAGATGGGGAACGATTTGAACAGCGACAGGTTGTCGGAAAAGTAAGCCGGTCCGCGGAACTGATTGCGTTGCGTCGTGCCGACAGTGCAGGGAACCGGATTGGACGTCGAGTACGCAGTGCAACTTGGCGGCGCCGCAAACGATGCCGGGTTGAACCACGCCACATTGCCCGCGCCGCTGGTAGCGTGGGTTACCTGGAACGGGGAAATCTCATTGACTGTCTGTGTTGTGCCAGAGGTTGCGCTCGAGGTCGAAATCGTAAACGGAAGACCGGAGACAGCTGAGAGAATTGCTGAAGTTTTCCAGCCGCCTAGGACAATTGCACCCACTCCCGAACTGAGATAATGATGGCCGCGCCCAACAGGCAGTTCGTAAGTAACCGTCTGCTCAAAGTTGCGCTTCCGATCGAAGTCCGCGAGGTTGTAGTTACGCCGCGCCGGTCCGCTCCAGTAAAGCAGGCCGCCATCCTGCGGTCCGGTACCATAACCCTGTGCTTTGCCCCATGTAAATCCAGACATGAAGGCCAGACCGTTTGTCATCGTTCGTGTAAGCTGCACCTGGAGCGATTCGTAATTGGTCGAGTAACCCAGGAAATACTGAGTTACAGCAGCGGTCTTGCCGAATGCGACGTTGAATGGATCATATGCACCGCTCTGACCGTAGATCTTAGGCAGGTTGATGTTCTGAGCGACGTCGATGCGAGTGCCATGGTTGGCAACATACGCTGCCTGCACCGACATCTTGTGTCCAAGCGCCTGCTGCACGGCCAGATTCCAGGACGAAACGTAGGCATTCTTGAAATCGAGTGGGATGTAAAGATTGGCGAGCCCGATTGTGCCATTGGCCGCGCTCTCCGCTAATGTTCCGTTCGAGGTAAAAGTTGCCGTCGGCGTTGCGGGAATGCCGGTAACGAAACTGACCACGCCCCCCGCTGGGTTTAGCGCCGCCCCGTAAGTCGGCGTGTTGGTGTAGAAGGTGCTGGTCTTGATCGGATAGTTGTAGGCATACGAGTTGTCGACGAACGGAACATAGCTGACTCCGAAACCGGTTCGAATGACGGTCCGCTCGCTCAGCCGGTAGGAGGCGCCGACTCTTGGCGCCCAGTTTTTGTAGTCGGTCTGCATCCCGAGGTTGGACGGGTTCCCGTCAAGTCCCGCGACCACTAACTCATTGTTTGCCGGGTTATAGTTCACGAATCCGCCTGCCTTGCGTGGCGTAGCCGGAGGATATAGTTCATAGCGCACACCCAGGTCGACAGTGAGCTTGGGAGTGACCTGCCACTTGTCCGCGACAAAGAAAAAGAGCCATGTCTCACGGAAACAAGGGAAAGTGCTGTTTGTATCCTGTCCTACCTGGTAGGGCGTATCAAACAACACACTGGCTACGTCGTTGGCCTGTCCTGTCGCTGCCCCATTGAACTTGGCTGCGCCGGTCGTTGAGGTCTGGTTCTCTGAGAAGTAGAACTGACCCGCGGCCGCATTATTGTTTCCCTGCAGAAGATCGTCGCGAACACGGCGAATGTCAACGCCGGCCTTCAAAGTGTGGTTGCCGGCAATCTTCGTCCAGTTGTTGGCAAAGTCGATATTGGATTCAGCGCGCAGCCACGGCAGCGACGCCGAGTAACCGATGAGGGGGCTGGCAAAGTTGTTGACAGAGAAGGCAACCTGGCCGCTGCTGGTCGCCGTATTGTCGGTACCGTTGGGCCCGTTTCCGGGAATTCCAAGAGAGGTCGCATCGTTCTTGCCGTAATCTGTCTGGATTGCCGAGTTGCGCAGGTGAGCCAATCCAACGCGCGCTTCAGTAAATAGCTTGGGCGAGAAGACGTGATCGTAGTTGAAGCCTGTGCTGTATGCTGCGGCGGTACCTGTAGCCTCGAATCCACTGTTTGCAGGGCCTCCCAGGAATGAACCAAAGAGGGGTGCCTGGTAGGTCTGGGGCTTCTGATGGCTGAACCGGCCGCTCAGGTGATCTTTTTCAGTGATCGCATAATCGCCCTTCAGGTCATAACTGATAGTGTCTTTGCTGAAAGGCAGGTTTGCCGAGAAGTTATTCGTGGTTGCGCCGGCTAGATACTTAGCCGATGCCAGATTCGTCTTCGGGTTTCGAGCCAATGCATCCAGATCCTGGAGCACAGCCAATCCCACCGAACTGATTCCGGCATTCGTCATGGGAATAAGATTCCCGGCGAAAGCCGTTCTTCCTGAACCGCAAGCCGACGAAGTGGGGGCGACGCAATCCGCAGTGTCCCCTGTGTTGGGGTCGTAAACCTGTCCAGAGTATTCAGCCAGGCTGAGATAATTGCCGGCGGGATATCCCACCGGATTGGTGACGACGTTATAGTACGGGATGGTTGCGTTGGTCGTGGACGACTCATGATCCGACGAGCGTAGAAAGTCGCCGAACATGAAAAGCTTGTCTTTCTTGATCGGGCCACCAAGCGAACCGCCGGTGTAGTTGTACACCAGGCGTCCATTGGGACCGCTGGCGAAGTAGTTCCGTGCATTGACGCCGTTGTTCTCCATGTTCTGAAAGACCGAGCCATGGAAGTTGTTTGTTCCCGACTTCAAGGTCACGTTCACAACCGTGCCGATCGCCCGGCCAAACTCCGCTTCAAAGTTATTGGTCGTAATATCCACGTTGGCAATCGCGGCCGCGGGTGGAACCAGGATGATATGAATGCCCGTGCGCTGGTCGTCGTCGATGCCTTCAATCTGGTAGAGGTTCACGTACGAGGACTGACCATTCGCGTTCACTGACAAGTCGTTGTTCGCGTTATAAAACTGCGAGTTGTTGAAGACCACAGGCGCCATACCAGGCACTGTATTCAGCAACGATTGAAAGCTGTTGCCGCTGCTCAGCGGTAGGTTGCTGATCTGCGTCTGCTCGATTGCCGTCGATATATCGGCGCGGTCCGTCTGCAACTCAGGTGGCGCGGTTGTGACCATGACTGTCTCAGCAACATCGCCTGGCTGCAGGGAAAGGTCGACACGGGTGCTGGTATTCGTAACTAGATCGATGTTGCTCCGTTGCGTCTTCTTGAAGCCCTTGGCTTCAGCAGTAATGGAGTAGGATCCGGGCTGCATATCAGGGAAGGTGAAGTTGCCGCTATCGTTGGTGACCGATGCGTGCGACAGGCCAGTTGCAGATTCGGTTGCGGTGACCTTCGCACCGGCGACCGCGGCGCCCGAGGAGTCAATTACAGTGCCAAGCAAGGTAGCGTTGACCGCCTGTCCCCACCCCCCCTGCGCGTAGCAGAGCAGCAGGAGAGCAAGCAGGGACCCCAATAGAGTCCTAAGTTTTCTGGATTCCATCATGGTGAAGCCTCCAAAGATCGTTCAAATTCGTAGTGCGAACAATATTGCCCGTCTTTAATACCGTCCGAACCCTACAGACGCCTCAGGAGCCTTGTCAAGGAGAAAATTCGGAGTTCGTAGTAAATCGTTTTTGCGAATCGAACCGCCAGTTTTTACTCGAATTCCGCGTAATCCTGCAACCCGCAGATTTTCAGAGCTATCGGGTGCGCGCTCTCATCCGGAAGGGGATTGCAACTGTATCTTCCACTCGAGCACGCGCGCGCGGGCCGCCGCGGCTTCAGCCTCAGGGATGTGTCCGGCCTTTTGCAGCGAGATCGAGAGCGCTGTGTGCGCGAGCGGGTCATTGGGGGCAATTGCGATCAGGGCCAGGGCTACGGCCACGGACTGCTCAAGTTGCCCCGCGTCGCGTAATGCCCGCACCAACCCATGATGCGCCTCAACATGTTCTGAGTCTGCTGCAATGGCTGCGCGAAAGGCCTGTGCGGCCTCTTGAGGCGCGCCGGCTGCAAGCAACTCCAGGCCGCGATCGGAGTGTAACCCGGCTGAGTTGCCTTCATTCATGGATATCTCGCAAAAACAGACGCAAAAAACACCTCGACGGTCAGGAAGTTACATCGCGGTCTGATCAAGAATAAATTGCCGGTCACGGTTCGAGAACGTTCGGGAACTCCACGAAGGTTCACTGATCTGTGATTTTTTTCCATGGCCGGTTGGTTTCTGACGGATCCTTCTCGGAGAAGTCGATCCGGCTTCGCGGCAACACGACAATGTCGACGCGGCGATTTTCGGCTCGCCCCTCGGCGGTGTCGTTGCTGGCAACTGGGTGAAACTCTGCGTAGCCTGCTGCCGCAATGCGGTCGGGCGCGATGCGGCCAGACACCAGGAAGAATCGCGCGATAACGGTTGCGCGGGCGGAGGACAGTTCCCAGTTGGAGTCGTATTCGTCTGTATGAATGGGGATGTTGTCGGTGTGGCCTTCGATGCGCAAATCATACCGCGTGTTTCCAAGAGTGGCGGCCAGTAGACGCAAGGTGGGCAACGTATCGACTTTGGGTGATGCTGATCCGGAAGCAAAAAAGCCCGCTTCCCGCAGGCTGATGATCAAACCATCTCTGCCCATGTGCAGGCTGACGGTGTGGGCGTTCAATTGGCTGGCGAGCGAGTGCTCCAGCTCGTTCTCAACCCGCTCCAGATCTTCCTTAATCCGGGCACCCGAGACAATCTCCTCGTCCATCAAGATGGCAGGCACGGCCACTGGCTGCCTCGGCGAAACGGAGTTCACGCTCACTCCCTTGCGCGTAAGGGCCGGGACGACACCCAGAGACTGGAACGCAGAATCAACGGAAGCGACCACCTGCGTCTGCTTCTTCTGGTCGGCTTTTGAGAAGGCGTACAACACCACAAAAAATCCAAACAGCAGCGTAATAAAATCGGCATAGGAAACCAGCCAGCGGTCCTGGCCAGCGTGCTTGTGGGCGATCGGGGTTTTCATCGATCGGTCTTCCTTCGCTTCAGGTCAGGCCCCTCAACGAATCCGGCGAGCTTGATTTCAAGCATGCGCGGATTGATGCCCTCGAGGATTGACGCTGAGGCCTCAAGCATCATTTCGCGACGCTGATGTTCCTCACGGATGCGCAATCGCATCTTGCCCGCAAAGGGGAGAAAAAACAGATTCGCGATGCCCACGCCATAGATGGTGGCAACAAAGGCCACGGCGATTCCGTGGCCCACTTCCTGGATGTTGTCCAGATGCTGCATCACCTGAATGAGCCCCAGAACAGCGCCCAGTATGCCGATGGTCGGTGAAAACCCTCCTGCGGATTCGAAAACGGCCGGCAGCCGTTCGTCGCCCTCGGCGGAGGAGTCGAGGCTCACCCGCATGATCCTGCGCAGCTCGCTCGGTTCGGTGCCGTCAACCGCCAGCATCAGCGATTGTTTTAGAAACGGATCTTCGATGGTCTGCAGGTCGCCATCCAGCGAGATGATGCCATTGCGCCGAGCCTTGTTGGCGAACGAGACAAGCTGAGCGATGAGTTGACCATTTTGCTTTCTCGGACTCGCAAACAGGTGCCCCACGCTGCGCACCGCGGCTACAACAGTAGGCAGAGGAAACTGCAGCAGCACAGCGCCCATCGTGCCACCGAAGACAATGAGCGCTGCCGTGGGTTGCAGGATCTGATTCAGGTTCCCTCCTTCAAGCAAAAGTCCGGCGACCACTCCCGCGATGGCTACCACTACGCCGGCAATGCTGGACTTGTCCATGAGAAGCCCCGGGGACGCAATCGGTTCCGTCATCGGCGATCCCGCGTCTGCCTCTTATCTTCCGGATTGAAGTCGAGGCTGGAGATCGACGCGGCTCGCTGCAATTCGGCCCCTGGCTGCAGTCGTTGCGCGACGCGCGTCAGCAGCCGGGCGCGATATTCAACCACGCGGTCCATCACCTCGTCGCAGCTTTCAAGCACAATCAGCTTTTCTCCGTTGATCAGCGTGAGCACTGTGTCGGGCGAAGATTCGGCCGTCTTAATCAGGTCGCTGTTCAGGACCATCGAGATGCGATTGAGGCGGGTGAGTTGAATCATCGGGCTCATGACTCCTTGTTCCCGTTATCGGCGCGCCACGAAAAACGTCGAAGACGAGGGCCGTATTGTCCCCGTTGGGACATTCCAGCGGGGCTCATAAAGTCAACCGAGGCAGAGCCGAAGAATGGGCCAGACGCGGTGGCAACTATTCCGGCTGCAGCAACCCAGGGTGAAACAAAACATGGGGGCGCCGCCGGAGAGAAGCCGCAAATCCACGCACCCACAAGGAGAACCCCATGTCCCTGGGTGTCTTGAATAATCTTTCCGCGATCTATGCGGAGAACAACCTTAACAACACAACAACAGCCTGAATACCGTGCTGCAACAGTTGTCCTCCGGATCGAAGATCAACTCCGGCGCCGACGATGCCGCCGGCCTCTCGCTGGTCGATGGCCTTCAGGCCAATTCCCAAGCCCTTGCTCAGTCGAAAACCAACGCCCAGGAGGGTGTGGGTCTACTTCAAGTGGCCGATGGCGCTCTCTCGCAAGTGACAAGCCTGCTTAACCGGGCCGTGACGCTGGCTACCGAAGCCTCGAACGGCACCCTCAACGGGTCGCAGGACACGGCGGCCAACCAGGAATATCAGTCGATTCTTTCGGAAGTTAACAACATCGGATCGACGACCACCTACAATGATACGAAAGTGTTCGGAGCCGGCACAGTGGGCATTTACACCGGCGACTCCTCGACCACGGGCGCGTCACTCGACAACCTGAACATCTCCAGCCTGTCGTCAACCAATGTCGGCGATACCAGCGGCTCAATGGCCTATAACGGTGGCACCAACGAGTTTCTGGATCTGTCCAACGGCGTTGCAAATACCGGCAACGCGCAGAGCACTGACACGCTCGCCTCGACAACGCTGACGATTGGCTATAAGAACCCCGACGGCTCGACCAATTCGTCAGTGACACTCGCCGCGACAACGGTCGGCGGATTAATTGCGGCCATTAACGGCTCTGGGCGCGGATTAACTGCGACGTTCACCACGGCAACAGCCGCTGGCGCAGGCGGCACGGTGACAGGCACCGACACCGGTATTATGATCTCGGGTGATTTGGCGGCATCTGCCACTACCGGCGGAGCACAGACGCTCGCGGTCACCACCGGCGGCTATGACACATCGACGTCATCGACCGGTGTGAATGCGGGTGGCAAGGACCTCACATTGGATAACACCGGCGGCATTGCCACGATAACCTATACCGCCAGCGCAGGTGCGAACCTGACCACCAACAGCCTGACCACCCAGAGCGGCGCAGAAGCGACTCTGACGGCCCTGAACACCGCCATCAGCGATGTTGCCGCGCAGGACGGTTACATTGGGGCTCAGATCAATACCCTGAACGCCGTCAGCTCGGTGCTCAGCACCCAGCAGGAGAACGTGACCTCTGCACAAAACGCAGTGCAGGCCACCGACTACGCGTCGGCAACCTCCAACATGTCGAAGTACGAAATCCTGAGCCAGACCGGTATTTCCGCACTGGCCCAGGCCAACAGCATGTCGCAGGAAGTGACCAAGCTGCTGCAGTAACCGGGAACATGCCCTCAAACAGGAAGGCGTCCGCAAGGGCGCCCTTTCTGCGTCTGGAAGCTTAAGGGCCTGCCGTCGACTGCGGTGCCAATTTGAGCGATTTCCAATCTTTATTCGCCCCCATTTGGCAAAGCGCCTGCATGATCTTCGTCGAGGAACGACCGATGGGTACGGTAGGGTTGAGCTTTGGGTCGCCAACCAGTGGCGCCGGTTTTGATGTCAGTTCCACGGTCTCGTCCATTGTGGCCAACCTGCAGAATGTCGAGACACCCTGGAAAACACAGCTGACCTCGCTCGAGAGCCAGGACACAGCCATCTCCAGCCTGGGCACGTTGTTTTCAAAGCTCTCCAACGACATGAGCTCCCTGACCGACCTGGAAGGCATTCTTTCAGAGAAAACAGGTTCCAGCTCCGATCCGAACGTACTGACGCTTTCGGCGGCCAGCACCACAGCCGTTGCCGGAACGCACACAGTGACGGTGAGCAGTCTGGCGTCAACCTCCAGCGGCTACCTGGCCGAGATTCTCAGTGCTTCCGATACTTTGTCGGGTTCCATCACCCTCCAGGTCGGCACCGGTGCCGCGCAAACGATCAGTGTTCCGACTGCATCTGGAGAAAGCACGCTGGCGGGCCTGGCTGCTGCCATTAATGCCTCCGGGGTGGGCATCGACGCGAGTGTGTTGACCGACTCCTCCGGTTCGCGGTTGAGCCTGGTTTCGGGCACCTCGGGGAAGAACGGAAACATCACCGTCACATCCAACCAGATCGTCGATACCACGAACCATCTGGGCTACACCGGATCGCCGGGTACGGACGGTTCAGGTGGCACGGACTCGACTACTTCAACCGGAACCCTGACCGGAATCGTCAACACCGGTGATACTCTCTCCGGCTCCATCACCATCCAGGCGGGCAGCGCCGCGCCCGTTGAGCTTGCCCTTGATTCGACTGACAACACACTCGGCACATTGGCGAGCGCCATCAATGGCATTGCGAATCTGGGCGCCAGCGCCCAGGTTGTAGCCAACGGCGATGGAACCTCGAGCCTGCAGTTGGTGTCCAATTCCCCCGGCAGCGCCGGAACATTGGCGGTTACCTCAAACATCGTGGACACCACCACTCCCGTGGCCACTTCGCTGGGATATAGCTCGCCTGTGTCGGGCGCGGATGCTGTCCTGACGGTAGACGGCGTCAATCTCACCAGTTCCTCAAACACTGTAGCCAATCTCATTCCCGGCGTTACCTTTCAGCTTCTGGCCCCGAGCGCTAGAGAGTCGGATCAAAGCCTTGAGCAGGTTCAGGTCATCATTGGCAACGACAATGCCGATGTCGAGAGCACGATGAACAGCTTTGTCAGCGATTACAACTCTCTGATCAGTGCCATGAACACCCAGGAAGGGAATGACACGTCTGGCAATCCCGAGCCGCTTTTCGGTTCGCCGACCCTTTCTCTGTTGCAGCAGCAATTGATGAGCGGAATCAATACTCCCAATCCCAACGGCACTCTGGATTCCGTTACCGCGAATACAGGCACCACGCTTGCAGGTTCGATGACCATCTCGATCGGTGGCGGTCCACTGGAAAACATTGTGATCGGCGCCGATCCCGATCCTGGTTCAGCTGTGGCTAATACCCTCTACACCGGCAGCGGCGTGAACACGCTCTCGGGCCTGGCGAATTTCATCAGCGCAGCCGATCTCGGAGTTACAGCCAATGTGGTAACCCTCAACGGCGAATCGACCTTGACGCTGACTTCGCAAACCGCGGGTTCAGCCGGTGCGGTCAGCGTAACCTCGGCGCTGGTTGCCAGCAGCAGTACGCCAGTGAGTTTTCAGGGCGCACAGATCACCGGTGGCACATTGAGCGGAGTCGGCAGCCTGACGGATCCTCTCACCGGTACATTTGATTTGAATATGGGCAGTGGCTCCGCGATCCTTGACATTCCACTTGGATCGCCAACCAACGGCGCCGAGGGCACGGGCACCACGACGGTCGGCACGATCACCGATCTGGAGAACTACATCAACCAGGCAAACTTTGGAGTGACTGCCTCGATCGTGACCACAGGTACGGGGGCGAACACCACCTACAGTCTCTCGGTCCTGTCGAATAGCAGCGAACAACTGGCTGTAACCGCAGATGTGTTCGACGCCAACGTGAGCCAAGCAATTCCTCTGACCTTTACCGCTGCGCCGGCAAGTTCAGGCGGCAGCTTCAGCACGGTCGCCGCTGCTGGCGATGTGTTGACAGGGTCAGTCTCGATCCAGGTCGGCAGCGGCCAGTCCCAGACATTTTCGCCACCATTTACGTCGGATACGACTACTGGGAATACCCTGGCCGGGCTGGCATCGGCCATTGACGCAGCGAACATGGGAGTGACTGCCACCGTGGTGACCAACGGCGACGGGACGCAGCGCCTCGCACTGCTCTCAAGCGCTGGCGGCGCGAGCGGCACCTTAACGGTGAACTCAACTCTCTTAGATAGCACTAACCAGGTCAGTTCGAATTTGGGCTATTCAAATTCGTCGAACATTAACAGCCTGACCGGCCTTGGTATCAGCGTGAACAATGACGGATCGATAACCCTGGACTCAACTTCGCTGGATTCCGTGCTGAACGCCGATTACAGCAGCGTGTTGGGGTTCTTCCAAAACGTTGACAGTTGGGGCCAGACGTTTGCCAACATACTCACCAATGCCGGAACAACGGCAGGTACGGGCGTACTGGCATTGGCCTCCAGTTCCAACAGCAATATCGAGTCAACTCTAAACGAAGACATTTCCAAGGAAAACAGCCTGATTTCGGCACAGCAGACCAGTCTCACGGCAGAGTTGAACAGCGCCAATGAAATCATGCAGGAGCTGCCCAGTCAGCTTGACGGCGTCAACGAGCTCTACTCCGCAATCACCGGCTACAACCAGAGCCAACGGTAAGGAGAGCAATCGCATGGGAACGTATCAGCAGCATGCGCTGGAAAGCGCATCGGCCGTTGAACTGGTGGTGGCACTCTACGACGGCATCCTTCGCTTTCTTCATGCCGCGGGTGCAGCAGTGGAACAAGGCGATGAAGCGGCCCGGCGTAGCGCAGTCAAGCGTGCTCTGGACATCATCATTCATCTACAGGCGCGGCTGCGCATGGATATCGGCGGCAAACCAGCGCAGGCCCTGAGCGAGTTCTACGCGTCGATTTTTGCGCAGATTCTGCAGGCATCCCAGTCAGCTTCGGAGGAAAAATTCAATCATGCTATCGAATGTGTCCGGAATGTCCGCGATGCCTGGCGTCAGGTCGCGCCGATCCAGAGGTCAACCCCGCGCCTATTCAACTGCGAAATGTCGGCGAACGACCTGAATGGACACGAATCCGTGAGCCGCGGGTCTCTGCTGGAATGCCTGATCCGCTAACTCGCTCGACGGTCAGTTCTTCTTCCAGTTGCTGCTTGTGATAGAGGCTTGCATAGTAGCCGTCGAGTGCAAGAAGCTCTTCATGACGCCCGACCTCGACGATCCGCCCTTTGTCGAGCACGGCGATCTGGTCCGCGTTCCTCACGGTCGAGACGCGGTGCGAGATCAGAATGGTCGTCGACGCTGAGGTATACGACCGCAGGCCACCGAGGATGCGCTCTTCCGTGTAGGTGTCGACCGAAGCCAGCGCATCGTCGAGCACCAGAATCGCCGGCCGCCGCAACAGGGCGCGCGCAATCGCTGCTCGCTGCTTCTGGCCGCCCGAGAGCGTCACGCCGCGCTCGCCCACCATGGTCTGAAAGCCTTGCGGAAACTCCTCGAACTCCAGCCGGATGTGAGCTGCTTCGGCAGCTTCCAGAAGCTCTTCGGTGGACGCATCCGGCGCGCCAAAGGCCAGGTTTTCGCGAATCGTCTCGCTGAACAGGAATGTTTCCTGCGGCACCATGCCGATATTGTGGCGAAGAACCGCCAGCGGATACTCGCGTACCGGCCGCCCATCGATCAACAGCGACCCCTCAGGCGCCTCGTAGATGCGCGCGAGCAGATTCACGAGCGTTGATTTTCCCGAGCCGGTTGGACCCACAATCGCCAGGCTCGACCCCGCCGGAATCTTCAGCGAAATGTCTTTCAGCACCGGCGTCTCGCCATAGCTGAAGCCGAGATGGCGGAATTCAATCGCGCCCTCAAGAACGGTATTCGCCGGAATTGTCGGATCAGCGGCGCTGTCGTTGATCGCGGGCTCCGCCTTCATCAATTCATCGATGCGCACCACCGAAGCCGTCCCGCGCTGGAAAAGGTTCACGACCCAACCCACCGCGATGATGGGAAAGATGAGCATGATCATGAAGGTGTTGAACTCCACAAACTGCCCAACGGAGATGCGATGTTCGATGACCAGGTGTCCGCCTGCCAGCATCGTGATCACCATCGAGACGCCCAGAATAAACTCGAGCGTTGGCCAAAGCATGCCCATCAGTTGCACCAGCCGCAAGGAGCGCGCGATGTATTCGCGATTGAGCTTCTCGAAAAGACTGATCTGCGAGTCTTCGCGGGCAAAGGCGCGCACCAACCGTGCACCGGAGTAGTTTTCCTGGGCCTGCGAGGAGATCTCAGAAAAGCTTGCCTGGATGCGCTCGAAACGGTCGTGAATCCGATGGCCGAGGTACTGCACCAGGATGCTGGCCAGCGGCATGGGCGCAAGGGCTACAAGCGTGAGCCAGGGGCTCAGCCGTAGCAAAAAGAACAACGCGCCCACCGTGAAGAACACAGTATTCGCGCTGTACATGAGTGCCGGGCCCAGCAGCATGCGCACGGCATTCAGATCGTTGGTCATGCGCGCCATGACGTCGCCAGTGCGGTATTTCTGATAGAAGCCGGAGTCCTGCTTCTCAAGGTGCTGAAACAGATCATTGCGGATGTCGAATTCGATCTCCCGCGAAATGCCGATCAAGATCCAGCGTTGTGCGTACAGAAAGACGCCCTTGATCACCGAGATCAAGATCAGCAATCCCGCATAAAAAAGGATCTTCTCCCGTGTTGTCCCATGCTCCAATCCATCAATGGCCGTTTTCAGCACACGGGGAAACTGCACAGCGACCGCGTTGGTCGCGATGCACGCGAGTGTGCCCCAGAGGTATCCCCACCGGTAACGGCGCATGTAACGGAACAGTGGGCGCAGATCGCGAAGCATGTCTTTATTGTAAGGGGCACTGCCGGAGATCCGGCTTCACGGCTTAAGTTGGAGTCCGGAGCAACAGATAGCCGCCAATCAAGCCAAACAAAATGTCCGACGACCAGGCCGCCATCGCTGCGGGCAGATAGTTGACATTCCCCAGCGCCCCCAGGGTGCTGTCGATAACAAAATAGGCGAGCGCTACGGCGATCGCCACGGCGATTCCTGTCAGGGATCCCCGGCGGCCCATGGAAAGCGCGAACGGAATCGCAAGGACGGCCATGATCACTGCGATCAGGGGATAGGCCAGTTTGTGCCACAGGGCGATGCGCAAGCGCATGGTGTCGAATCCGCTCTGTCGCAGGTCGGCAATGTAGCGGCTTAGTTGGCCGAAGTTCATCTCCTGCGCTTGTTTTTCTTCCTTTTTGAAATAATCTGGCTCTTCGTGAATCTCTGAAAATCCTGCGTACTTGAACTCGCGGTAGTCGCTCGTGCTTTCGCCTTGAATATCGCGCACCCAGCCATTCTCGAACTGCCAGGATCCAGTGGCGGGATCCCAGTAGACGCGTTGGGCAAAGATGCGGCGTGTAATCGCGAACGTGGCCGGGTTGAACTCAAAAACCGACAGATTGGCAAACTCATCCTGATCGGGATCGAAGAACTGGTAATAGAAGATGCGGCCGGGCTCGCCTCGCGCGCGGCTGGCCGAACATCCATTGCTGCTCAGGGTGGAGGAAGGTCTGCGGAGGCCTGCCCTTGATTATGCTGCGCAGCGCGTCCTGGCGCTGGTTTGCCTGGGGCAGATAAAACTCGTCAAAGGCGAAAAGCGCTACCGCCAGAATCGCCGAAATGGCGATGATGGGAACCACCAGGCGATAAAGGCTGATCCCCGTAGCCTTCATGGCGATAATCTCGCTGTTTCGATTGAGCACGCCAAAGGTGACGAGAACCGCGATCAGCACGGCGAGCGGCGCGATCTGGTAGAGCATGCTGGGTGTCAGATTGATGAGATATTGGCCGACGATCGTCAGCGGGATGCGATTGCGCAGAATGTCGCCAATCAGCTCAAACACCGTGAACACCAGCATGAGCAAAACAAAACCGGCCAGCACCAGGCTGAACATGAAAAGAAATTCGCGCACCACGTACTCATCGAGAATGCGCGGAAATACGTTCCGGGCCGTTGCGCTTTGCGGGCGTCCCTGGAAGCGTCCCAGCAACCCTGCCAGCGGCTTTCCATTCGGTTTTGCCGGCGCTGCGGCATCAGTCAACCTTCGGGCTGCGGGTCGTCCAACTCGCAATTGCGCTTAGGATGCGCCCTCCGCTTGCCATCTGCCACAACAGGAACAATCCACCGGCGGCGAAGAGAATGTTGGCCAGCCACACAGCGAGAAATGCCGGAATCCAATTCTGCTTTCCCAGCGCCGTACCGAACAAAGAAAGTGAGTAGTAAACGCAGACCAGGAGGATCGTGAACACCCAGGCTGAGCTCTTGCCCCCGCGGCGCGATGTAACGCCGAGCGGCACGGCTACCAGCATCAGAACCAGGCACGCCGCCGGGTAGGCGAATCTCTTGTGCATCTCAATCAGGAATCGCTTCCCGTCCGGGTCGTGGCTACGTTCCCTCAATTCCTGCATCGGCATGGCATAAACCGCCGTGTCGAGCCGGCCAAGATGTCCTTCGTTTTGCTGCGCTGGCGCGAATGGCAGATCGTCCACTTTAAAGGTGGAGATGTTGTATTGTTGCGGCTGACCGGGGACAGGCTGCTCATGAAGTGTTCCATCGCGGAGCTGCATGAGCAACTGTGTGGTCGAATCGTTGACCACGGTGGCCGAAGCCGCAGTGCGAATAATGGGCGCGTTGGGATCGGTGACATCGGCCATAAAAACCTGTCGCCAGTTGGCCGCGCCCGTTCCCGAGCGGACGTCCTGAATGTACAAAACGGTGTTGCGAAAATCTTCATAGAAAACGCGCGGCTGAATCTCGTACGAGGCCTGCGTCGCCAGCATCTTGTCCAATGCCAGAATCGCCTGATTGGCGCGGGGCGCAATGTAGAGCGAGTTTGCCAGCCCCAGCAAAGTGCCGCCCACCGCAATGATCGATGCCACGCGGACGAAATACCCGATTCCCAGCCCGGAAGCGCGCATGGCGATGATCTCGCTGTCAGACGCCAGGCGGCTTAAGCCCAGCAGCACGCCAATCAACACGCCCATGGGAATGGTCACCATGAAGAAGTTGGGAAGGGTGAATAGAAACACCTCAAGCACCATGGTGAAGGTGGAGCTATTGCGCACCACCATTTCAAGAATGTGGCCGAGTTCCTTCATGAAGAGGATGAAGGTGAAAAGCGCGCACCCGATCAGCGTGTGAGAAAAGATTTCGCCGAGGATGTACCGGGTCAGAATGCGCACGCGACGGGCTCCACAGCTAGTCTATCGTGCGGTCGGCATTGATGGCGCATGCCAACGGCGCAACCGCAAGCTGTTGCCGAGCACGCAAACCGAGCTGAGTGCCATGGCGGCTGCGGCCAGCCAGGGCGAAAGCAGGATGTGGAATGCCGGATAAAGAATCCCGGCGGCCAGAGGAATCCCCAGCACGTTGTAGGCTGCCGCCCAAACCAGATTCTCGCGCATGACGCGCCGTGTTGCGCGTGCCAGGCTGAGAGCGGCTGGGATTGTCGCGGGGTGCGCGCGCAAAAGTATCACATCGCCGGCCTCCTGCGCCATGTCGGCACCGCCGCCCATGGCGAGCCCCGCATCGGCCTGGGCCAGCGCGCCGGCGTCATTCATGCCGTCGCCGACCATGGCCACGTGAAGGCCTTCCTTTTGCAATGCGCGAATACGAGCAAGTTTGCCCGCTGGATCGAGGCCCGCTTCGAACTCCGTGATTCCAGCCTGCACGGCAATGGCCGCGGCCGCGGCTGCCGAGTCTCCCGTCATCATGATGACCCGCATTGGGCCATGATCCGAGCCAATCGCGCGCAGCGCCTGAATCGCAGCTTTTGTGTCCGCTTGAATCACATCGCGTGCATCGAAATATCCGGCCACAACCTTGTCGAGCGCCATCCAGATGCGCGTGACGCCGGCCCCCGCCGGCAGAACTCCGTCCGGCAGCGGGACAAAAGATTCTGCAAAAAGCGCCTCGTTGCCGAGCAGGCATTGCCGGCCTTCAATCGTTGCAAAAAGCCCCCGGCCGGGGGGCACCTGCACGTCTTCAGCCGCGTCCCAGGTGAGCCCTTCGGCGCGCGCCCTGTCTACGATTGCATGCGCCAGAGGATGGTTTGACCGCTCTTCGGCAGCAGCCGCAATGCGCAGCAGGTCGGTTTTCGCAAAGCCGCACAGGGGATGAATTGCAGCTAGAACCGGACGCCCCACCGTAAGTGTTCCGGTCTTGTCGAGCACAATCACGTCGAGATGCGCGAGCCGCTCCAGCGCTTCGCCGCCTTTGAACAGAACACCGAGTTGTGCTCCGCGCCCAACGGCCACGGTGAGCGCCGCGGGAACGGCAAGCCCCATGGCGCACGGGCAGGCCACCACCAGAACCGCGACCGTGCATGCCAGCGCGAATTGCAAACCTGCGCCTACGATCAACCAACCGGCAAACGTAATCACGGCAAGCACAAGCACGCCAGGAACAAAAATCGCGCTCGCTCGATCGGCCAGCCGCTCCATGGGTGCACGTGATCCCTGGGCCTGTTCCACCATGCGTTGAATCTGCGCCAGCACCGTCGACTCGCCAGTTGATTCAGCTCGAAGCGTCACTGCCCCGTCATAGTTCAGCGAGCCGGCCAGCACTCGCTCGCCTACTTGCCGCGGCTGTGGCGTTGCTTCTCCCGTCAACATTGACTCATCAACTGAGGTGCGCCCTTCGACGATCAAAGCGTCTACTGGGAAGCGCTCACCGGGAAGCACCAGAACAGAATCACCTGGCGCGATCTCCTCCAGCGGGACGATCGATTGCACCCCGGCCTGAATTCGCCGCGCCGTGGCAGGCCAGACGCGGGAGAGAGCATCGAGCGCGCTCAGGGCGCGTTGTTTGGCGCGCGCCTCGAGCGCTTTTCCCAGCAGTAGAAAACCAATAATCAGCAGCACGGCGTCGAAGTAGAGCTGCCGTCCGGGCGCCGGCAGAAGAGTTGCATACGCCGACCATGCAAACGCGACTCCAGTCCCTAGACTCACCAGGGTATTCATGTTGGTCGAGCCACGCAGCAGGGCCTTCCACGCGTTCGCATAAATGCTGCGGCCTGCCCAAACAAGAATGAGCGCAGTAAGGGTCAGCAACGACCACCGCAACGGATTGGCCGGCAGCGCATAAAGCCAGGGAATCGCCTTCATGAGAACTTGATCGATGCGCCCCATGTCATCGCCCAGGGGCATGGATAAAAGCATGGCCACCGCGCCCGCTCCGAGTGTGACCAGCGCCTTCACCTCTGCGGCGCCTTTACCCGCGTCCGCATTTGAGGAGACGCTCTCAGCGCGCGGCAGAACCGCATCATAGCCGGCCGATTGAATGGCTTTGAGCAAAGCGTTCGGAGATGCGACGGCTGAATCGAAGACCACCCAGGCGCGATTGGCCATCAGATCGACACGCGCCGACTCCACTCCCGGTGTCGCACGAAGAGCGCTCTCGACGTGATGCTGGCACGACGCGCAGGTCATACCCAGCACATGCAGAGTGATGGTTTCCGGCAAAGCTTCCTATTCTTCCAGCCGCGCAGGGTAACCGGCCTTGGCCAGCACCGCAACGGCGACATCCACGGGCGCGGGCTCCCGCGAAGATTCGAGCCGCGCCGCTCCCAGGCGAACTTCCTTCACGGTGACACCATCCGCGGACGACAAGGCCTGGCTCACGCGGCGAACACAGGAGCCGCAATGCATGTTGTCGATCCGCAGGGTAAATTCAGCCATGAAATACGCCTCTTGTCACTTTGATGATAGCGCGCGTGGAAAGGTGCGGTTGTATCGTGGAAAGGAGGCGGAAGAGAGCGAATCATGCAAAGGGAGTTTCCCGAGTGTCCGCTGGTCGGTGTGGGCGCGGTCGTGGTTAAAGACAACCGCGTGCTCTTGGTGCGGCGCGGAACCGAGCCGCTGCGGGGCCACTGGTCACTTCCCGGCGGCGTTCTCGAACTCGGCGAATCCCTCATCGACGGCTTGACGCGCGAGGTCCGCGAAGAGACCGGCCTTATCGTCGAGCCCGTTGAACTGGTTGAACTGCTCGATCGAATTCACCGCGAGGGCGAGCGCGTCCGCTTTCACTATGTGATTGCCGATTATCTGTGCAAAGTCGCTGGTGGGGAATTGTGCGCGGCTTCCGATGCGGACGCGGTGCGCTGGGTCGAGCGCGCGGAGTGGAACAGTCACAGCGCGCTGCGGCTCGATCCCATCACGGTGCGCGTCATCGAGTATGGCTGGCAGAGGGCGCAGAAAATCTTCACTGCATAAGCTCTCGCAACGCTTTCATTCGTCCTCAGCTCGCATGAAAGAGCATCGTCTCGGCCGTCAGGCCCGGTCCGAATGACATGGCGCAACCTTGCTGCCCGGCCTGCGCACGCTGCATGATCTCGTGAAGCACGAACATCACCGTCGCCGATGACATATTGCCATATCGTGCCAGCACATCGCGCGACGAGACAAGCGCCTCCGGGGGCAGCGCCAGCCCCTTCTCGACCGAGTCGAGAATCGACTTTCCTCCGGGATGCACGGCCCACAGATCAATCGCCAGCGGATCTTTTCCGCGCGTCACCTGCAATCCCGATTCCTTGAGCGCCATACCGATCTCCCCCGGCACCTTGCCCGACAACTGCATGTCAAAGCCCAGTTCGCCAATCCGCCACGTGATCAGGTGGCTGGTTTGCGGAATCGTTACGGCAAGAAAGCTGTCGATGGCCAGCCCTGCCGACTCCGCGCTGATCAGGCTGGCCGCGCAGCCATCCGCAAAAACCAGGAACGACAGCACCTGCTCCAGTTCCTGTGTCTCCTGAAAGTGCAGTGTGCACAACTCAAGATTCAGCACGAGCACCTTGGAGTTAGGTTCAGACCGGATGATGTGATGCGCGGATTTCAGCGCATTCAACGCGGCATAGCAGCCCATGAAACCGATCATGGTTCTCTCGACGGTGGGATTGAGCCCCAGGTGATTGACAATCTCAAAGTCCAACCCCGGCGCATAGAGACCCGTGCAGGAAGTGACCACCACATGCGTGATTGCTTTTCGCTCTTCCGCACTCAATTGGAGTTTGTCCAGCGCATTTCGAGCGAGAATGGGGGCAAAACGCTCGAAGAACTGCATTCGTCGCGCCGTTGTCGGGAAATTGCCCGGCTCGTACATTCCTTCCGCATCTCTCCAAACGCTCTCTTCCACCGTAAGGGGATTCACGAAAGAATAGCGGTGTTCAATTGCCGACAGACGCGCCATGCGTCGAAAAAGATTGCGCGTCGTTCCCTCGGCGACAAGGGTCGTCGCAAAACTGATGAAGGCGTGATGCACGTCGTGGGGCGGAACGGCGGTCGCTATCCGATTAATGTACGCCGTGGTCAAATATTTTCTCCGCGAACGAAACTCTAGCCCATACATCCGTGCCTGCGCAGTGACATAGCCGATTAGAAATGCAAGGGGCCGCAAAATGCGGCCCCTTTTTGATCCGGTTTCAATTTGCTGGCTAAACGCTGATCACGGCGCACAACTCTTTGACGGCCGCAGCACTCTTTTTGAGAGCAGCATCCTCTTCCGGGGTCAATTTGATTTCGATGATCTTCTCCAGGCCCACCGCGCCCAGCTTGCACGGCACACCAATGTAGTAGCCCTCAATGCCGTATTCGCCTTGCAGGAATGCGGCGCAGGGCAAGATCTTTTTCTTGTCCTTGAGAATCGCCTCGACCATCTCAGTCGCCGCGGCCGAAGGCGCGTAGTAGGCGCTGCCGGTCTTGAGGTGCTTCACAATCTCGGCGCCGCCATCGCGCGTTCGCTGCACGATCTGCTCAAGGCGATCCGGCGCGATCAGCTCTGTGATTGGGATGCCCGCGACCGTGGAATAACGCGCGAGTGGAACCATCGTGTCGCCGTGTCCGCCCAGCACAAACGCGGTCACGTTCTCAACGCTGACCTTGAGCTCCTCGGCGATAAACGTGCGGAAGCGCGCCGAGTCAAGCACGCCGGCCATGCCGATCACGCGCTCGCGATTGAAGCCAGCCTGGCGATAAGCCGCCTGCGCCATCGCGTCCAGCGGGTTCGACACGATAATCAGGATGCACTCAGGCGAATGCGCCACAACCTTGGCCACGACATCCGACATGATTTTGAAGTTGGTATGCAACAGGTCGTCGCGGCTCATGCCCGGCTTGCGCGGAATGCCTGCGGTTATGACGACGACATCGGAATTTGCCGTGTCCGCGTAATCATTCGAGCCGATGATGCGCACATCGCGCTTCTCGATCGGCATGGCTTCGAGTAGGTCGAGTCCCTTGCCCTGGGGCACGCCTTCCACGACGTCGATGAGCACAACGTCCGCCAATTCCTTGGCAGCAATCCAATGGGCAGTTGTTGCGCCCACGTTGCCCGCGCCGACGATACTTACTTTCTTTCGCATTGTGTTCTCCATGGTCTGTTTTAAGCGGAGTTAGCGGTGTTAGCCGCGCTTTACATGTTGCCAATGATTCTCGTTGCAAATTCGCTTGTACCTACCTTGGTTGCACCGGCAGTCTGCCGCTCGAAGTCGTACGTCACGAACTTCTGCTGGATGGTCTTCTCCATTGCCGTCTCAATCAGCTTGGCCGCTTCTTTCCATCCGATGAAATCGAGCAGCATCACGCCCGACAGGATCACCGATCCCGGATTGATGACATCCTTGTCCGCATACTTGGGCGCTGTCCCATGCGTCGCTTCGAACACCGCGAACCCATCGCCGATGTTCGCGCCCGGGGCGATGCCAAGACCGCCGACCTGCGCAGCCGCCGCGTCAGAGATGTAGTCGCCGTTGAGATTTGTAGTAGCCAGAATCGAGTAATCGGATGGCCGAATGATGATCTGCTGAAAAATAGAATCGGCAATGCGATCGTTGATCAGGATCTTCTTCTTCCACGCGCCGTTGCCGTGTGTCTTGCCGATGGAATCGAGCACGCCCTTGATCTCCGCATACAGCTCATCGCGGAAAGCCTGCGAGCCGAATTCGAGTCCAGGCTCAATCAACGCCGCGTTCTCTTCCACCGTGATTCCAGGATTGGCATCGACATTGCCGAGAATCCAGCTCTCGCGCTCGGTGACGATATGGTCGCGGAACTCCTCGACCGCAACTTCGTAGCCCCACTCGCGAAACGCGCCCTCAGTGAATTTCTGGATGTTGCCCTTGTGCACCAGCGTCACGGTCTTGCGGCCCGTCTCAATTGCGCTCTTGATGGCGTAACGCACCAGCCGCTTGGTGCCGAAGATCGAAATCGGCTTGATGCCCACGCCGGAGTCCGACCGAATCTTCTTCTTGCCGCCCTTGAGCAGGTCATTGTTGATGAAGTCGATCAGCCGCGCCACGTCTTCCGAGCCCTGCTTGAACTCGATGCCCGAATACACGTCTTCGGTGTTCTCGCGGAAGATCACGATATCCACCTGCTCGGGATGCTTCACCGGGCTGGGCACGCCCTGGTAATACTTGACCGGCCGCACGCAGGCGTAGAGATCGAGCAACTGGCGCAGCGCCACATTGAGCGAACGAATGCCGCCGCCGACGGGCGTGGTGAGCGGTCCCTTGATGGAGACGCGCAGGTCGCGCGCCGCCGCCACCGAGTCGTCCGGCAGCCAGGTGGAGAACTGGCGATACGCCTTTTCGCCGGCGAAGATCTCAAACCAGCGGATGGCGCGCTTGCCGCCGTAGGCCTTCTCGACAGCCGCGTCAAAAACCCGCTGCGATGCCTTCCAGATGTCGCGGCCGGTGCCGTCGCCTTCAATAAAAGGAATGATGGGATGATCGGGGACTTCGAATTGCCCGTTGCGGTATTCAATCGGCTTGCCATCGGCCGGCAATGTCCAGGCCGTTATAGGTGGTTTGCATGGTGAGTAGCGTTCCCTTTCGTGCACAGGATCAAGGTAGAGGCTAACACCTGCAATTTGGGGGGTGCAACGGCGGCAAGAATCGCTGGCGCGTCTAGCGCTGGTTCTGGTTCCTCGATTGTTCATTCTCAGCGCGCGGAATCCCGAAGTGACCCCGCAGATGCAGCAGATCTACCGCGCTCATGTTGCCGGCAACGGTTACCATGCTCACGCTGCGGGGTGTCTCCGCCAGCACCACCGCCCCCCTGAACGTTCATGCCGTCCATCACCAGCCACATGTCGGTCGTTCCGCTGTGAATGGGGCTCCTTTTGCCGTTGCTCGCCACAATATGCTGCCAGCCGCGTTGGCGGCACGCGTCGCGAATCGCGTTCACTGAGCCATCTTCGGGTACACCGTAGTCGCTGAAACGCAGCACATGCACGCTGACGCCATCGATTTTGTTGATCGCCTGCCGCGTCTCGTTGTCCTGGTCGGGCCAAAGGCCGGCAGCCGCGCTGAGCATCGGCCGATCGAGGGTGAAGCTTGAGCGCGTCGTGGCCATTGCACTCAACTGCGTCAGCGCCGGCGGAGTCCACTCCAGAATCCCGGGCGCCGGCGGCTGTGGAGCGCTCCGTATTGAGGGCCGGATTGTGCGGAAGACAATGCAGGAACCAGCGTGGCGATGGAACAAGGGCAGAGCAAGCGCAATGCGATTCATTCAGATTCAAACGCGACGCGCGCCAGAAAGTTGCGGCCGTTCGAGCCAATTAGTTTTTTCAGTGATTAGAGGCCTCGAACGCAGTAGGCCATTGCCGGCCCGGGAACCATCCTGATGAATGCTTGGTAAATTCCGCTCCTGTCCTGCACTTACAAGCTCGAATGCGATAGACTCATGCGGGAACGTTTTACGAAAATCGCCATCTTGAAACTCACGGAGGACACATAGAAATTGGGAAAAGGCATGGTCCCGAAGAAGCTTTTCTTCACCAAAGGCGTTGGCAAGCACAAGGAGCGTCTGACATCGTTTGAGCTTGCGCTGCGCGATGCGGGCATTGCCTCGCAGAACCTGGTGCGCGTCTCCTCCATCTTTCCGCCGCATTGCAAGGTGATTCCGCGCAAGGAAGGCTTGAAGTATCTGAACCATGGCGAGGTGGTTTTCTCAGTCATCGCGGAGAACTCCACCCGCGAGCCCCATCGCCTCATCGTTTCGAGCATCGGCGTCGCTATTCCCGCCGACCGCGACACCTACGGCTACCTCAGCGAGCACCACAGCTTCGGCGAGACAGAAGACCAGGCGGGTGAATACGCCGAAGAGCTTGCTGCCGAAATGCTCGCAACAACGTTGGACGTCGACTTCGATCCAGACAAAAGCTGGGATGAAAAGAAAGAGATCTACCGCATCTCCAACAAAATCGTCCGCACCAGCAACATCACGCAATCAGCGGTTGGAGACAAGCGTGGTCTCTGGACCACCACCATCGCCGCAGCGGTCTTGATTCTCGAAGAGTAGATCTTCTGTTCAACGAATTCTCAAGGCCAATCCTCCGATAAAGGGTTGGCCTTGCTGCTTGAGGGCTGTTTTCCAGGGAGACAAAAGGAAGATGATCAAAGGCAACAAATACGTCGTCGGCCTGGTGCAAATGCGCATGGGCCCGATCCCGAGCGAGAACTTTGAGTCGGCCGTGGCGTGGATCCGCAAAGCGGCAGAGCTTGGCGCCAATGTTGTTTGCCTGCCGGAGCTGTTTCGCGCTCAATATTTTTGCCAGCGCGAAGATATCCGCCTCTTTGATCTTGCCGAGCCCATTCCTGGTCCCTCCACGCAGAAACTGGCTGAAGTAGCGCGAGAAGCACGCGTGGCCATCGTCGCTTCTCTCTTCGAACGCCGCGCGCCCGGCCTTTACCACAACACGGCCGTTACCCTGAATGCCGATGGCGCGATTGTGAGCGTCTATCGCAAAATGCATATTCCCGATGATCCGCTTTACTACGAGAAATTCTACTTTGCCCCCGGCGATCTTGGATTTCAGGCCGTCGACACCGCATTCGGCCGCATTGGCACTCTCGTTTGCTGGGATCAGTGGTACCCCGAAGGGGCGCGCCTCACCGCGATGCAGGGCGCCGAGGTACTCTTCTACCCGACTGCAATCGGCTGGCATCCCGCCGAGAAAGAGGAGTTCGGCACAGCGCAATACGAGGCCTGGCAGACCATCCAGCGCGCGCATGCCATCGCTAACGGTGTCTATGTCGCGGGCGTGAATCGCGTCGGCATTGAACACGGCGACATTGAAGGAAATCGCGCTGAGGGCCCCGGCCTCGAATTCTGGGGCGGCAGCTTTCTCGCCGATCCCTTCGGGCGCATCATCGCCAAGGCCTCGCACGATGCAGGAAGAGATTCTGCTGGGTGAGATCGACCTTAAGCTCATTGAAGACACGCGCCGCAACTGGCCGTTTCTGCGCGATCGCCGCATCGACGCCTACGCGCCCATCACCAAGCGCTACCTCGACCCAGTCAACAACTGGCCCGAAGAAAAGTAGCGCGCGCCGACCCACTACCATGGACTCAATGACCCAGACGCCGCACCAACTCGGCTACCGCATGCCTGCAGAATGGGAGCAGCACGAGGCAACCTGGCTCGCGTGGCCCCACAATCCTGAAGACTGGCCGGGAAAGTTCCCAGACCATCCCCTGGGTCTACGCGGAGATCATCCGGCTGCTTGCGGCCCACGAGCGCGTGCATCTCACCCTTAACGACGTTAAGGCCGAAGCGCGTGTCGCAGGCATTCTGAATCGCGCCGGAGCCAATCTCGATCAGGTCAGCTTTCATGTCTGGCCCACCAACCGCGGATGGCTGCGCGATTCCGGCCCGATTTTTGTACGGAACCAACAAGGTCAGCTTGCAATCACGAATTGGGGCTTCAATGCCTGGGCCAAGTACGACAACTGGCAACTCGATGACCAGATCCCGAGTCGCGCAGCGGAACTTCTCGGCCTGACTCAATGGCAACCGACGATTGAACTCAACGGCGCGCCGCATCGGGTCATTCTTGAAGGCGGCTCCATCGACACCAATGGCGACGGCATCCTGCTCACGACGGAAGAGTGCCTGCTCAGTAAAGTGCAGGAGCGCAATCCCGGCGTCGGCCGCGAACGCCTTGAGCAAGTCTTCCACGATTTTCTCGGGATCGATCAGGTGCTCTGGCTCGATCGCGGCATCGCCGGCGACGACACCCACGGCCATGTCGACGACATCACCCGCTTTGTCGGCACCTCAACCATCCTCACGGTCGTCGAGCCCAACCGCAGCGACGCCAACCACGAACCCCTCGCCGAAAACCTGAAGCGCCTCAAAGCCGCGCGCGACAGGGCAGGGAAGCAGTTCACGATCGTTGAATTGCCCATGCCGCCGCCCGGTTGTTTTCCGCGGTCAGCGCCTGCCCGCCAGCTATGCCAACTTCTACATCGCCAACGGCCTCGTCCTCGTCCCCACCTTCCACGATCCGAGCGACCGCATCGCGCTCAACATCCTCGCGGAGCTTTTCCCGAATCGCGAGGTCATCGGCATTCACTCGGTCGATCTGGTCTGGGGATTGGGTACACTTCACTGCATGTCGCAGCAACAGCCCGCCGCCGGCCCCATAGCTGTATGACCGATCAGGATGCCATGCAGGCTGCCCTCGCCGAAGCCCGCCTCGCCGCAGAAGGCGGCGAAGTTCCGATCGGCGCCGTCATCGTCCACAACGGTGCCATCGTCGCGCGTGGCCAGAATCGCGTGATTCGCGATCTCGATCCCACCGCGCATGCCGAAATTGTGGCTCTGCGCGACGCCGCCGGCTCCATCGGCAACTACCGGCTGATCGACTGCACTCTCTACGTCACTCTGGAGCCCTGCGCCATGTGCGCTGGAGCCATGATTCATGCGCGCATCGAGCGCCTCGTCTTTGCCGCCACTGACCCCAAAGCCGGGGCCGCGGGATCAATTCTCTCCGTCATCAATCATCCGCAACTCAATCACCAGATGAATGTCGAGCAGGGAATTCTCGCCGAGGAATCCGCGGAAATCCTGCGTGCTTTTTTTCGCGAGCGCCGTTCTTAACGCCGCGTCAGCGCCCTGATCCTCTCCGCCTGCTCCGGCCACTTCGCGATCAGCTCTGCGGCTGTCCCGGCGCGATAATCCACGAAATCAAATCCCGGCGTCACCGTGCACCCCAACAGCGCGACCTTCCCGTCTCCCACCAGCCGCGTCCCTTGCCAAACGCCCGCTTCCACGACGAGCTGTACCTGATGCCCAACCGCTAGATCCGGGCCCAGAGTCACCACCGCCGATCGGCCATCGGGAAACAATTGCAGCATCTCCACCGGGTCACCCAGGTAATAGTGAAACATCTCATCCGAGTCGAGCACGTGCATCTCTGAGAACGTCCCAGGCTCCAGCAGATAGAAGATTGCCGTGCCCTGCGCGCGCCTTCCGCGCGGCAAATCAACTGTTCCGGCCGACGTATACGTCCTACGAAAAAACCCGCCCTCGACCGGGTGCGGTTCCAGCTTCAGAAGCTCCTTGATCTCGTCTGCGGTCATCATCACAGAGGGTAACAGCGCAAAGACGCTAGAATGAACCCATGAAGGTGCAGGTTTACACCGCTGCCTGGTGCCGCGATTGCCGGGCAGCCAAGCAGTTTCTCGACTCCCACGGCATCGAATACACCGAGATTAACGTCGATCTCGACCCCGCCGCCTCAGCCGAGGTCCTCCGCCACGTGGGTAAGCGCGCCATCCCGCAATTGGTCATCGATGGCGAATGGTTCCAGCCTTACAAGCCGGGTCGCGGCCTGCTCTTCGACGAGCTGCATCTGAAACTCCGAATCCCGCGCCGATAAAACCTCAAATTCTTCTTTGACAAACCCTCCGTTCCTTCCCTAAGGTTATTCCGCTGGGAAATAATTCCATTTGAGAAAATCCCATCGAACTTTGATCCTTCCAGCGTGATGCTTTGCTTTCCAAAAGTGAGCGCGCAGGCTGCACCATAGTCGGGTTTTGGTCGAGGCGATTCGAAACGATGAATATGTTACGTGTATGCAAAGCGGCAATTGGGCTGCTCATCGGCGTGGCGCCGTTGCTCGCGTCCGCACAAGGTCCCGTCGAACTCAAGGTCGATGACCTCAAGACCCCGCTCGGCATCGACGATCCCGCGCCGCGTTTTTCCTGGCAGCTTCAGGATCCTGCGCGCGCCGCCCGTCAGACCGCCTACGAAGTCGAAGTCGCCACAAAACCGGAGCTGCTGGAGACCGGCAAGCCTGACATCTGGTCGAGCGGCCGCGTCACGTCGGGGCACTCTCTAAACGTACGTCTCGAAAAAGCAACGCTCGTCCCATCGACGCGCTATTACTGGCGTGTCAAAGTCTGGGGCGAAGCGGGCAAGCCCTATGCTCCCAGCGAAATCAGTTGGTGGGAGACCGGCCTGATGCGTCAGGACAACTGGCACGCTGCCTGGATCGGTTATGAGACGCCCGAAGAAGACGCCGTCCGCCACGCCGCCGCCGCATGGATCTCCAACCCCGACGCCAGGGCCGCTGATCCAGACAAGTCGCCGGAGCAGCACGTTGCCTATCGACAGTCCGTCGTCCTTTCGAAGCCGATCAAGTCCGCCGCTCTCTATGCAACGGGTCAGGATACCGTCGCCGTATGGGTCAATGGGAACAAGGTGCTCACCGCCGACGTGTTTCCGCCCTGGAAGCAGATGCCGTGGAAGAAATTTGTGCGCGCCGATGTTCGATCTCAGCTCGCCGCCGGCGCGAACACCATTGCCATCGAAACCACACACTACATCGCCAATCCCAACGGAATGGCCGCAGCCGACGCGCCGCCCATGATCGCGACTTTGTTCGTCGAATATGCCGATGGATCGACTGCCACCTTCAACAGCACTTCCGACTGGAAGACCGCGATACACGCGCCGGCCGGCTGGGAGCAGAAGGCCTTCGACGATTCTACGTGGAAGCATGCCATCGCATGGACGCAGCAGCCAGGCCCCATGAACGCCCCGCTCGGCCATCCGTGGATTCCGGATTCGGTAAAGGCACTTCACCGCGATTTTCGAGTCGCGGCACCGGTCAAGTCTGCGAGGCTGTACTCCACTGCGTTCGGCGCCTACGAGATTTTCTTGGACGGGAAACGCGTGAGCGACGAGGTGCTCGCGCCGGGCTGGACCGACTTTCGCGAACACATCAAGTACCAGACCTACGATGTGAGTGAGCAGCTGAAGCAGGGGGCCAACAATATTGAAGTGCTGCTTGCGCCCGGTTGGTACGAGACACCCCTTGAATGGTTCCAGCAGCCCAACAACTACGGCGACACGCCGCCCGCTCTGCGTGCACAGTTGCGCATCGAATACGAGGACGGACGCGTGGAATGGGTCAACACGGATCCAGCCTGGAAGGCGATCGGTTCGTATATCACGCGGGCCGAGCTCTACGATGGCGAGACCCAGGATGCGCGGAGGTACTCGCCGTTCAGGAATTATTTCAAGCCCGATCCGTCCGGCAAGACGATTTCGTTCGTCGATTTCTTCTGGAAAGGCGCGACCGTGATTCATCCGAAGGAAGTTCCCATCGAGGCCCAGGACTTCGAACCCATTCGCATCGAGAAAACCCTGACCGCCAAATCGATGACCGAGCCCAAGCCCGGAGTCTATGTCTACGACTTCGGCCAGAACTTCTCCGGCGTCGAGCACCTGCATCTCAAAGCGCCGGCCGGCACTGAAGTCACCGCCCGCTTCGCCGAGATCGTCAATGCCGACGGCACCATTTACACCGAGAACCTGCGCACCGCCAAGGCCACCGATCGCTTCATCCTCTCCGGCAACGGCGTAGAAGAAGTAACCCCGCAATTCACCTATCACGGCTTCCGCTACATCGAACTCACCGGCCTTCCGGCCGCTCCGCCTATCGAAGCAGTCAAGGCTCTTGTCTTCCACACCGACGCGCCCTTCACCGTGAGACTCGAAACCGGCAGCACCATGATTAACAAGCTGTGGAGCAATATTCTCTGGGGCCAGCGCTCCAACTTTGTCGGTGTGCCTTCCGACTGCCCGCAGCGCGATGAGCGCCTCGGCTGGATGGCCGACGCGCAAGTCTTCTGGCGGACCGCGAGCTACAACATGGCGCTTGCGCCCTTCTCGCGCAAGTTTGGCGGCGACATGCGCGGCACACAGTCCGGCACGCCCTACTACGGCATCTACTCGCCGGGCACCGCAACAGAGTCCGCCCAATCCGGCGCGGGCTGGAGCGATGCCGGCATCATCATTCCCTGGACCTCGTGGCTGCAGACCGGCGACACCAGCGTGATTGATCAGAACTGGGCAGCGATGGAGAAGTATCTCGCCTCCATCGACGCCGCCAACCCCGATGGACTGTGGGCTCACCAGTCCGGCATTCCCTTCGGCGACTGGCTATCACCCGAAGGGAAAACAAACTACACCCTCATTGCCACTGCCTATTGGGCCTACGATCTCACGCTCATGGAGCAAATGGCCCGCGCCACCGGCCGCACCGCCGACGCCGAGAAGTACGCTCGGCTCTTAACGAAAATCAAGGTCGCCTTCGAAAAGAAGTTTGTCCATGACGACGGATACGTCGAGGGCGCCGACAACAGCCCTTCGCCCTTCGGCGACATCAACAACCCCAACGCAAAAAGCAATGGCGGCGATACGCAAGCCGGCTACGTCCTCGCCCTGCACATGAACCTTGTTCCTCGCGGAACTCCGCGGCAAGGCCGCCAAAAAGCTCGCCGACAAGATCGACGCGAACCATGGCCTGCTCGCCACCGGCTTCCTCGGCACGCCGTATCTGCTTGAAGAACTCACCAAGGCCGGCTACGCCAAGCTCGCCTACCAGTTGCTCATGAACACGCAGTACCCGTCGTGGGGCTACCTGGTGGAGCATGGCGCCACAACCATGTGGGAGCGCTGGAATGGCGACCAGATGAAGAGCGACCCCAGCATGAATTCGTACAACCATTACGCCTACGGCGCAGTCGCCGATTGGATCTATCGCTACGCGGCAGGCATCGACGCCACGCCGCTCGACGCAGGCTTCCACACCGTTGTGCTGCACCCCGTCTTCGACCCGCGCCTGGGCAGCGTTCATTTCGACTACGAATCCAGCTACGGCCCCATCCACTCTGATTGGACACTCACCGGAACGACGGCCGAATGGCACGTCACCCTTCCGGCAAACACAACCGGCTGGCTCGACTTGACCCCTGATGATGCGGCGAGATACAAACTCGACGGCACGCCTCTTGCCGCAAGCAAAATCGTCAAGGCAAATACACATGAAGGCCAGACCCGCTTCGAATTGCCTGCAGGCTCTTACACGTTTACGATCGCATACTGACAGAAGCGTTTCTCCTCGGAGCAAAAAGGAAGCAATGGCATCGATCCTCGCAGGTATCGGGTGGCACATTGTCGGCGCAGCCTGCGCCGCCTCGTTCTATGCGCCCATTGAAAAAGTTAAAAAGTGGTCTTGGGAAACCACCTGGGCCATCGCCGGCCTTTTCTCCTGGATTCTTCTTCCCATCAGCGTCAGCCTTTTTCTTCTGCCGGACTTTCACGCGTTTTACGCATCCATCGGCGCCGGCCTTCTCCTGAAAGTCGCTCTCTTCGGCGCCATGTGGGGCGTGGGCAACGTCAGCTACGGGCTCACCATGCGCCATCTCGGCATGAGCCTCGGCATCGGCGTCGCGATTGGCGTCACGCTGGTCGTCGGCACCCTTGTGCCACCCGTCATGCACGGCCAGATTGCGATGCTCTTCACCACCCGCAGCGGCGTGCTCACCCTCGCGGGCGTGGTGGTCGCGCTCATCGGCGTCGCCACCGTCTCCTATGCCGGCCATCAGAAAGAGATTCTGCTCAGCAACGAGATTCGCGAGTTCAACCTCGGCCTCGGCCTGCTGCTGGCCGTGCTCTGCGGCATCTTTTCTTCGGGCATGTCGTTCGCCATCGACGCCGCGCGGCCCATGGAAGCCGCAGCGCTCACCCTCGGAGTCAACAAGCTCTACGCGGCGCTTCCCAGCTACGTCATTATCATGGGCGGCGGCGCGATCGTTAATCTCAGCTACTGTTTTATTCGCCTCGCCGCGGTCAAACGGCTCTCCCTGCGCGCCGATCTCAGCCAGCCACGCGGCATGCTCATGAGCAACGCCGCTCTTGCCGCAACCGGCGGAATCATGTGGTATCTGCAGTTCTTCTTTTATGCCTGGGGCGCGGCCAATATTCCGCAACATCTCTTCTTTGTGAACTGGATGCTGCACATGAGCATTTATGTTTTGTGCGGCGGCCTGGTGGGCCTCGCGCTCGGCGAGTGGGCTGGCGTCGGCTCGCGGCCCGTCCGCCTGCTCTGGGCAGGAATGCTCGTGATCATCGCCGCCGCAAACCTGGTGGGCCTGGGCATGGCCTCATAGCTTCGCCGCAAAGAGTGGCGCCCCTCTCCCGACCGGCTGTCCTGAGGGCCTCCCGGCCCTCAGCAGTTTGTGCGGGCGGGGAGACCCGCACGACAGCCGCCCTGGAGACGGCTACAGAACGAGAAAACAGAAAGGCCGCCCAAAGCAGGGCGGCCTTCTTTGCTCGCAAATGATTCGAACTAGCTCTTACCCAGCTTGCCGCCGGCGGCCTTCGCATCAGCCTCGGTCATGAACTTGCCGTTCTTGGTCGTCCCATATTCTTTATCGGTCGACTTGTGATAGACCTTCGTGTTGTTGTTGAACCATACCATGCCCTTGGCCTTGGCGTCGGCAATATCCGATGCGCTCGGCGGCGGCGTCTTAGGTGCCGTGGTCTTGGCTGCGGGCTTGGTGGTAGCTGGTGCAGTCTTGGCCGGGGGCGTCGTTGTCGACTGAGCGAAGACGAGGCTGGCGCTGAGAACCGAGCCGAGAGCAAGCAGATGGAGAGCTTTCATAGTAAGTATCCTTTCGGAACCCCTTTGGGGTTGTTGTCGTGCGTGGTCCGTGGTCTGAGCCTCGATTAGAGGAACTCCTCAGACCCACGGTAGTTTCGCACACTCGAACCAACTGACGTCAAGCCAAATAAAACTCCGGCCTTCGAGAGAATCCCTCCCACTTTCGTGAAAAGAGAATTCTCTGAAGGCCGGGCTGTCTTTTCTTGCTGCCTAAGTTGTCGTGTGATCCCCGGTTTGCTAGAGCTTCATCTGTACATTCATCCGCAGATCGCGCGACGAACTGCCCACGCTCAGAGTGCGTTTGCCGGTCGCCGTCACCCACTTCGCTTCCTTGGTCGACCAGTACTGCAACTGCCGCGGCTCAACATGTAGAGACACCGTCTTGCCTTCGCCGGCATTCAAGATGCACGCGATCGAATGCCACCAGCGCTCGCACCGGGAATTGCACGCCCTCGGGAATCTCGCTCGGCGCGCCCAGATACACCTGCGGCACTTCGTCTGACGCAACGCTGCCCGTGTTCTTGATGCGGACTTTCATATCGAGTCCGCCATCCGCGGCCTTGCTGACCTTCAGTTCGGAGTACTCAAACTGTTGTGTAGCTCAGGCCGTATCCGAAAGCGAACAGCGGGTCGGTCTTCTCGTGATCGAACCAGCGATAGCCGACGTTGACGCCTTCGCGTGTAGGTCGTCTTTCCATCCACGCCCTTCATCGAGCGCTCCGGATGCTTGGGATCCGTCGCAGCATAGTCCTCGAGCCGCTTGCCCCAGGTCACAGGCAGCCGACCCGCGGGACTCGTCTTGCCCAGCAGCACGTTCGCTGTCGACCATCCGCCTTCATCGCCCGGCCACCACATCTCCAGCACGCCCTTCACCTTGTCAACCCATGGCATCGCCACCGGCTGGCTGGTGTTGAGCACAACAATGGTGTTGGGATTCACGGCGGCCACTTCTTCAACCAGCTTGTTCTGCTCCCCAGGCAGCCCGAAGACCGGCGTCAGCCGCGTCCAAACAAACACCACCGCGACCTTCGCCTTCTTGGCCGCTGCAATCGCAGCCTCGTGATCAGCCTTGCGCTTCTCCGGCGCGTACCAGTTGAGCCGCAACTGAACCGGTGAACCCGACGTATCGGGGCTTATTTTGATCTCGATCGGGTGCGGCCCAGCGCTCAATTCAAGCGCGCGCCGCACATTGTCTAATCCATCGGTCGTCGGCACTGCGTTGTCATGATTGGCTTGCAGGATGTCACCATGCACGCCGCCCTGGAACGCGCCCGTCCCGGCAAGCCGCTTGCCATCGATTGAGATATTCGCATTGGTCCCGAGTGCCTGCAGGTAGAGCCAGTAGACACCTGCGTGCTCCACCGTCAACGTGCCCTTCCAACTCGCCGTCAGGTTGGGCTTCAGCGCAGTACCGGCCTTGTTGGTAAAGTCGACCGTCGCATCCACCTGCTCCGCGTCGTCGCCGGTGCGCACCAGACCGGGCTTGCCGTCATGGCTCAACAAGCTCGCCGGAATCGTCGTGCCTGTCATATCGTCATCAACCGCAATCTGAATATTTCCATTGCCTGAAATCTTCTTCAGCGCATCCCACGGTCCCACTTCGCGCTCGGGCATGCCCACCGACCGCTCACCGCTCGTGCCGATCGAATCCACTTGCAGTCCCGTGGGTCCAATCAGTACCACGCCATCCAGATCGCCCGTCTTCAACGGCAGCACACCGCCTTCATTCTTCAGCAGCACCGCCGCCTCTTCGCCGGTCTTCTCGATGATCTTGGCGTTCGCTTCGATCGCCTGCGCAGTCACGTCATGCTTCGACTGGCCGTCGAGATAGCCGAAGTGCACCATCGCCCACAGCACGCGACCCGCGGCCCGCGTCACCGCCGCTTCGTTGACCGTGCCGTCTTTCAACGCTTCCGGCATTTTCTTGGGATCGAGCTTCTTGCCGAAATCGCTCATGTTCATCCCGGCCGGCGGCGGCTCTTCAGGAAGATGCCCGAAGAATCCTTCCATCATGGCTGCCATCGCCGTCGGCGGAACCGGCGGCGGAACCGGCTTCGAATCAAAGAACGAGGGAATAAAGCTTGCCATCGGCCCCGTCGGCTCGCCCGGCATCTCCATATCCAGGCCGGCATTGATAAAGCCAACGCCGTGGACCGCACCCCAGTCCGAGGTCACAAATCCCTTGAACCCAATCTCGTCGCGCAGAATCTTGGTCAGCGTACTGTCGTTGCCGCAGGCAAACGCACCATTGATGCGGTTGTACGAGCACATGATCGACGCCACATCGGCCTTGCGGATTGCAGCCTCAAACGGGGCAACATAAACCTCGTGCAGCGTCTGATCATCGACAAAAATGTTGGTCGCTTCAGAGTCGTAGGCCACATAGTGCTTGATCTGCGCCATCGTGTGCTGCGATTGAAGCCCCTTGACCTCCGCCACGCCCATCTGCGCGGTCAAAAACGGATCTTCGCCAAACGTATTGAAGCCGCGGCCAAATTGCAGGTCGCGGTCGATATTCACAAAAGGCTGCAGCGGAATATCGATGCCCAGCGACTTGGCCTCGCGCCCAATCACTACGCCGTTCTCCTCGGCAATCTTGATGTCGAAGGTCGCAGCCACGCCCATCGTCGCCGTCTCGCCCTGCGAAGGATGCCGCACGAGCACGCCCGGCGGCCCATCCGCAAACCGCAACCCGGGTATCCCCAGACGCGGAATTCCAGCCAGGTACCCCGCCTGCCCCTGGTACACCTTCGGGTCCTCAGAGGTTCCGTGGATCAGCGTGAGCTTCTCCTCAAGCGTCATCTGGCTCAGTAACTTGTCAACGCGCGCATCTCCCGTAACCACAGGAACCTGCTGTGCCAACACCATGGCCGCGCCCAGCAAAACCGACGCTCCCGTCATCACGGCCGTTCTGGCCGCTTTCGCTCCCTTTACCTTTGTCAATGCGTTCTCTCCCGGCACTCCTGCCCTCTGTCTTGACGGACCAGCAAGAATACTAGACGCAACTGTGCGTTTTGAGATTTTTCTTGAAGACGTTAGTGCCGTTCCCTTTTGCAAATTAAGGGATGGTTTTCTCTTTGGCCCTTTTCGAGAGATATGGCGAGATGGCCGTATATGCGCTTATTTGGCGAAGGTGCTCCAAGAGGCATGTAGATACGGCGTTTTCGAGTTGATCATCGACCATCACCGCTTCATCGAGCAGCCGTCCCAATGAAGCGAGTTGACTCTCAGAGAATTCCTGAAGATCTGCTCCGAAGTAACAAGTGAAATGGTGCATAACGCAATGCAGTCCTATCCCAACGGGAGAGCCCGCCACGTCCTCAACAATGTCCTGATTGCCAAATTGCGGAAATATACTTGTGAGCGAGGCCAGAAGCTCCATCGGCTCGGGGGGCCGGGAGGCAAAGAATCCTCTCTTTGGAGTGAGATGCTTGGCCCTCCTCGAACTTCCTGTCCTTGTCAATGCTGCTGCTCCAACCCCTGCCTTCTCTGTAGATGACCAGCAAGAATACAAGACCCGTGTCTCGGATGGTGAGTTTTCTTGCAACCTTTGGTGTACAGCCCTTTCGCCCATTCACGCCTATACTCGCCCCATCGGTCACCTCCTAACCTCCCCCAGGGGCCAAAAGATGTCCGAGCGATTTCCATAGAGTGGCTCTCTACAGCAGGTGACATCTTGGCCAACCTCAACACAACTCCGCCCTCCTGCGCTCTGCGCGGACGGTCTAAACTTCACTCGTTGCGCCTCGCAGCGCTTGCCGCCGTCTTCTCCGTTGCCATCACCGCGGCGCATGCGCAGGGCCGAGACTCCGGCCGGCCCATGCCCGAGACCGAGATCGTCGTCGAAAGCGGTCAGTCCTTCGGCAATATTCACGTCTTCGCCTACGCAGACGACCGCAGCCTCAATCCGTATGGCGTCGAATTCGACCGCCACTCCTGGGGCGGCCTGCTCACCGCGCGCGTCGACTATGTGGCCGAGATTCTGCCCGTCGTCCTGCTCAACGAGCCCGCCAAATACGGCGCAGACAGCGAGCCTCTCACCACCGCTCGCCAAATTCAATATGGAGCCGGCTTCTCGCCGGTCGGCGTGCGGCTCTTGTGGCGGCGCGATCGCGCCATCAAGCCCTACCTCATCGGCAAGGGCGGCATTCTTTACTTTCAGAACCGCGTGCTCTCCACTGAAGGCTCACACCTGAACTTCAGCGCGCAATTCGGAGCCGGCATCGAGACGCGCATCACCCGCCGCGTCGATCTGCGCCTCGGCTACAGCGATTTTCACATGTCGAATGGCGACATCGTCGCCCGCAACCCAGGTATCGATTTCATGTATGCCAACGCCGCCCTGGCCTTTCGCTTCGGACGCTAGTCAGGCAGCGGAATCTGCTTGTCCAGCCCCGCCGCAATCAGTTCCGCTCTCAGCCTTTCGACCGTCGAGAATTCAATCGCCTCGATCCCCAACGCCCGAGCCGCTTCAACATTGACCTTCCTGTCATCAATGAAAAGCGTCTCTTCGGCCTTCGTCCCCAGCTTCTCCAAAAGGTGCAGGTAAATCGCCGGGTCAGGCTTGGCAATGCCGAGCTGATAGCTCCACACCAGCACATCGAAACCCTTAAGCCACGCGAACTCCTCAAGCATACGTTCGAGCACCGAATCGCCCATGTTCGATAAGATTCCCGTCAGGATTCCGGCCGCTTTCAGCTTCTGCTGCCACGCCACCATCACCGGGTTCTGCGTCGTCCACATGCGCGCGTCTTGAGCGTTCAGCTCCTCGATTGACCCCGGCGGCAGATCAAGTTGTGCGTCCTTCACGAACTTCTGCCAGAATGCGATTCCCGAAAGCTTGCCCTCGTCATACGCGTGGCGATCGGCCCAATAAAGCGGTTCGAAGCGCTCCGGCGTTAGTCCCGTGATGCGCATCAATTCAGCGTGTGCCTTCTCGTTCGGCATTCCCGTCAGCACCATTCCGTAGTCGAACACCACCGCGCGCAATTGCAAATCTTCCTCCGCAGGTACCCGTGTATCGTTGAAAGGACGCCTCGTCTATTGTGCCTGAGCTGACCGTCTGCTCCGGCGTCCTCCGAGTTCAAGCCAATGCGCTTTTCATCCAGAACCAATTGGGACACAGCCGAAAGCGACCTGGCGCGCGCGCACCGCCAGCGTCTCGCTGCCGGACTTCCCATTGCCGATCTCACCGCCTCCAATCCCACGCGTTGCGGCTTCAGCTATCCCACCCATCTTCTCGATGCGCTCACCGATCCGCGCGCTCTGGATTACGATCCGCAACCGCGCGGCAGTCTGCGCGCACGCCAGGCCGTCGTCCGCTACTACGCCGATCACGGCGCCATCCTCGATCCCGCGCAAATCATCCTCACCACCAGCACCAGCGAAGCCTACAGCTTTCTCTTTCGCCTGCTCTGCGATCCCGGCACCGAGATCCTCGTTCCGCAGCCCGGCTATCCCCTCTTCGACTACCTCGCTGTCCTCGACGACGTCCGCGTCCGCTACGCCCCGCTCGTCTATGACCAAGGCTGGCAGATCGAGCCCGAGGGATTCCGCCGTGCCATCACCCCATCCACGCGCGCCATCGTCCTCGTCCATCCCAACAACCCCACCGGCCACTTCACCAAGCCGTGGGAGGGCGAAGAACTGGCCGCACTCTGCCGCGAGTTCGATCTGTCGCTGATTGTCGACGAGGTCTTTCTCGACTACGGAATCGCGGAGCAGGGAACTACGTTTGCTCGTGGCCTCGAAGGCGTTCCCATCTTCATCGTCAGCGGCCTGTCGAAGATTGCAGGCCTGCCGCAGATGAAGTCCGCATGGATCGTTGCCACCGGCCCCGCCGCCACCCGCCCTGAATCATCAGACCGCCTCGAGGTCATCGCCGATACCTTCCTCTCCATGAACGCGCCGGTTCAATGCGCCCTGCCCGCCTGGCTCGCCGGCCGCGCCGACATCCAGCAGCAGATCAAGCAGCGCGTCGCCGCCAACCTCGCCGAGCTCGACCGCCAGCTCCCGCTCGCCCCCGACGTCGAACGGCTCAAAGTCGAAGCCGGCTGGTACGCCGTCCTCCGCATTCCCGCCATCCGCACCGGCGAAGAGACCGTCCTCGAGCTTCTCGACCGCGGCGTCTGGATCCATCCCGGCCACTTCTTCGGCATGCCCGAGTCAGGATGGTTGGTCGCCAGCCTGCTCGCCCCCGAGCCGGAGTTCCGAACCGCAGTAATGCATCTCATTAACTATTTTCGAACGGATCAAGCTGGTAACACTTTCGTGGGTAGGCTTTAAGTCTCTCTTGATGGATATCGATCTATATAGTTGGAAAATAATCTAATTACATTGCGATACGGACGAATCTCTCACTGTCACACTGTTTACTGCAAAAACGGATTCGACCTTCGCTCCCGCCCGATCGTCGTCGAGCCGCCATGACCCGGTAGCACCTTCGTCTCGTCCGGCAGCGCCATCAACCGCGTTTGAATCGAATCCAGAATCTGCCCCGTGTTCCCGCCCGGCAGGTCGGTGCGTCCAATGCTCCCCGCGAACAGCGTGTCCCCGGCCACCAGCAGATTGAGCGGCGCAAAATGCAGGCACACCGACCCCTGCGTATGCCCCGGTGTATGAATCACCGTGGCCGGAATCTGCGCCAGCCCGACCACCAGCCCATCCCTCAGGCTCTCGTCCGGCGGTGCGGTCTCCGGCGTGTCCATCGCCCAGCCATCCCGCCTGCTCGTCCATCATCTTCAGCAGCGGCAGATCGTTCTCGTTCAGAAAGATCGGTGCGCCGGTCAGCTTCTTCAGCTTGAGCGCTCCGCCCACATGGTCGATATGCGCATGCGTAATCAGAATCTGCTTCAGCTTGAGCCCCAGCGCAGTCAGCCGCCGATAGATGCCGGCGATCTCATCGCCCGGATCGATCACGATGGCCTCACCCGCCTCCTCATCGCCCAGGATGGTGCAATTGCACTGCAGCGGCCCAACCGGAAACGTCTCCATCACCATAGGCTCATTTTAGAGCGTAGCTGTCTTCGATTGCGCAGGAAGAGCGCCATTGGGTTGCGATCACGCGAAAACTGGGAGTTGAGTCAGGCTTTCGGGGGGCGCTACCTCAAATCTGCGCTGAGGGCGCAGAGAGTTGCGGCAGCTCATGAACTGTATTTCTTGCACGAGCATCATTGGGCAGCAAATGACATTCGACACGCCGAATGGATTGAACTCGGGGATCGTCTTTACTAATCACCTGGGAGTGCGTATAAAAGCCATGACCGTCCATTTCGATATGAAGTCCATGCCTTCCGCACTTCGGGCAGACTCGCACAACGCCACCTTCAATTTTGGTCCCGACGGGAATGACCGTGTAATCAGAGATCACGCTGTCTCCTTCTGAATTGTCAACCTCTCCAGGAACACATTGGGGGATGCTTTCTTGACCCTTGGAAGCTGATGCAGCGATTGCACTCTAGTCTCAACTCGCCGGTCCAAAACGCGCCATACCGCAGAAGTGTCATTCCACCAGGATCGATCCTCATTCGACCAGAACCGATCCAGAGAGTTCTGTCCGGCACGCCGGTCATAGGCCCGCGATCATTCGTTGGGAACTGGCAGACCTCGAATCCGCCTCACCTCCGCGCAAAACGCCGCTAACGCCGCTAACTCCGCCAACCCCGCTTAGAAGACAGGCGCCGTCTCCGCCGGCTTGCGAAACGTCAGCGCATAGAACCGGTTCTTGCCGATCACGTTCAGCGTCGTCAGCCGAACCTCCTGCATCGCGCGCGGCACCAGGTCGACGGGTGCGGCCACCGGCTCTTTGCGGTTCTTGAAGAACAAGCCAATCAGCGGAGCAGTCTCGAAGCTGCTCTGCACATGCTCCTCCGTCTCGTCTGCAATCAGGATGAAGCTGCCGGGCTTTGCTACGCGGATCATCTCCTCGATCGCGGCGGCTCGATCGTTGAAGAAGTTGATGCCACCCACGTGAAAGACGACGTCGAAACACGAGTCGGTGAAAGGCAGGTGCTCCGCGTTGCCCTGGAACAGATCGCCATCGAGGCCCCAGCGGCGCAGATTCGCCTGGCAGTTGGCCAGCATCTCGCCCGAGAGATCGAGCCCGAAAAGCTTGACCCCGTGCGGCAGATATTGAACGTTAAGCCCGGTGCCGACCGAAGTCTCGAGAACTGCGTCGCCCGCCTTCACTTCCAGCAGTCCGAGATAGCTCATCACGTAGTCGTCGCGATTGAAGCCCGCTCAGCGCGCAAGCCACGCGCTGCGATGTCATCGTAGAAGCCGCCGATGGTTTCGTAAAGATGGTTGTACTTCCGATTGAGGCCCGTCATGTCGGCGGACCGCAACAGCATGGGGATGCCATTGCGAATCGGGAAGCGCTCGCCCGCAGGACTGGCCAGCACCTGCAGATCGTGTTCTTCGAGCAGAAGCAGTGGCTCGAGCGAAACAGGGCTGCGCAAAAGGTCCAGTGTTTTGTGGCTGGGAGCCTTGCGGCGCAGACGCCTGCGGGCCAACAACAGTGCCAGAGCCGCAAAGAACAGCGCCGCCGGCAGAAACTCCCAGAGTGTAAGGAAGCCCGCGTAATCGCTGGGGGATGCGAGCCCCCGTAACTCAAAACAGACTCCAAGGCTGAGGACCACGATCGAGAGAATGGCAGCAATCGACGGCCCGCCGTCGAACCCGAATTTGAAATCTCGATTCCAGATCCAGACAACCAGCGCTGCGATCCAGTCCTTCACCAGGAAGGCAACGCCGATGCCCCACACCGCGGCAATCTGCGCAAGGGGAAAACTTCCGCGCATCGAAAACTGATCATTGAAAATCGCCGCGGGAAAAAGCAGCGAGGCGAACGTCATCGACATGGCAGCAGCCAGCGGAAAGGGAAGCGTCTTGAGAATCCCGGGCAACAGCGGGCTCACCACTCGATGGAAGGTGAGCGGCCAAACCGAGAGGAACGCGGCGATGAGAATCCACGCGACCGAAACAAGAGTTGCCCGGCTCGAAGCATGGGTGTTTCGAACAAGGGATTCAACCAGGCTTGGAACCGCAGCGAACAGCATCAGCCACACGAAGCCACGCACCGGCCGTTGCGTTCCCACGAACCACAGAGCCGAGAATCGGGCCGGTCCACAAGCCGATGGCATGCACGAAGAAGCCGAGGAGGAAGAGCGAGAAAAATCGCCCAGGCGAGGAATTTCATGGAGCTTGTCGAGCCGGTCGCTGCGGTCATTTTGTTTCTCCCTGCGGGTGCGGTTTTTCCAAACTTGCTGTTGCGTCACCGCACTCCAGCGGACGCGATCGCCGCCACCGCTGTCTCGCACCACTCCAGCTCCGCCCGCATGCGGGCGATGCCATAGGTAAAGTGAGAATCCAGAAGGGGAAACCGGGAAGTTGGGCGAACTGCGGGCGCGCGAGATCAGCTTCGATCTGCAAGGAGTGTGGCCAGACCTGTGCCGATGCTTCTGCTGGAAGTCGCGAAGATGCGCGAGGGCTATGCTGGGAGCGGCTTCGTGGCCGAAGAAGAGCTTGAGCAGAAATTCGTCGCGCGGTGGATCGTCGCGATAGGGAAGAGCAAGCCATTTCGCGAGCGCGGCGCGGCCGGCGGGGGTGATGGAATACTCCTGGCGCGTGCCGGACTTTGGCTTGCGCGCGGTGATCAGTACATCGGCGGTGAGCTTCTTGAGAGTGGGGTAGAGCTGGCCGTAGCTCTCGCCCCAGAAGAAGCCGACGGTGCCTTCGATGGTCTTGCGAATTTCGTAGCCGGATTGGCCGGACTCGATCGCCAGGATGCCGAGGACGACGTAAGCGGTTCTCCCGTAGTTCATATATCTAGTAGATATATCTGTTAGCAATAATTGTCAAGGGGAAGACAAAGCCGCCGTTTCTTGGCGGTCTCTTACGGCACGACTGAAGCCGCGCCCTTTCAAAACGAAGGGTTTTCCATCAACCTCAGGCAGGCCCGAAGGCCTGCCTGCCTCACCACAAACCCCTGAGAGATGGACTATTTCGCCGGCTTAGCGGGGCCGAGACGGGGGCGGGCTTGGCGTTATCGAGGACCGAGTGGGTGCCGGTCGATCGCACGTAAAGCACAGTCAAAGTCAGCGAGGTCAGCATGAAGATTACGGCCGACCAGGTCGTCAGGCGGGTCAAGACATTTGCGGCGGCGCGCGGCCCGAAGGCGGTTTGCGATCCCTGGCCGCCAAAGGCGCCGGCCAGGTCGGCAGAGCGGCCCTGCTGCAGCAGGACAACGCCAATCAGGAAGATACACACGATCACGTGGACAACGATTACGAAGTAAAACAAAATCTGCATGGTGCGGACTGCTTTCCAGATCCCTCCAGTGGGAGGGCAAAGAAGAATCGTTGGTGCGGAGGTGGCGACAAGAAGCGAGTCGAACCGTACTCCACGCCGACAACCAGTGTACCAAATCCCGGTTGGTGACTTCTACGAAGCGACTTTTCGATAGCGGACGATGAGCAAGGTCAGGTCGTCGGCTTGTGCCGGCGCCGCGGGAGAAATCTTCGACCGCATCGAGAACAGTCTTCATCATGGTCTCGATCGAGTCCTTGGCACACTGCGCGACGACGTCGGTCAGGCGATCGAATCCGAAGAGCTCATTGCGCATGTTTGCGGCTTCCGCCAGTCCGTCGGAGAACAGCACGAGCACGTCATTCGTTTCGAGCTGCACCCGTGTCGCCTCGAAGACCACCCCGTCTGCCACCCCAACGGGGAGGGTTCCTTCGGAGTAGAGTTCACTCACTTTGCCATCGCGAATCAGGAGCGGCGACGGATGCCCTCCATACAGGTACTCGAGCATTCCCTCGGCATCGATCCTGCCGAAAAACATGGTGGCGCAACGGCCCACGGATGCGTGCTCGCAGAGGAAGTGGTTTACGTGGTTGAAGACTTTCTCAGGAGCTACGCCGAGTCGCATGCCGCTTAACGCGCCTTGCAGCATCGTGGTGAGCAGCGCGGCGCCCAGCCCTTTACCGGTTACGTCGGCAACCAGGAAGGCGGTCGAATCGTCGCTGAGAGGAAACACATCGTAGTAGTCGCCGCCCACACCGTGACAGGGCAGGTTGACGCCTTTGACCTCGAGATACGGGAACTCGCGCAGTCCCTGCGGAACCAGGCCCTGCTGAATTTCGCGGGCGATGGCCAGTTCCTGCTCCAGCCTGCGTTGCTCGCGCTCCTTCTCCAGAAGGCGTGCGTTGTCAAGAATGCTTGCTGCCTGGGCGCTCAGCGCGTCAAGAATCTGCCTGTCGACATTGGTGAACGCAGTGGTGCGGCGAGAGTCGAGATACACGGCGCCGAGCAGCCGGCCGGCCGCAGCCTCGCTGCCATCCGCATTGCCGTGCGCAACGGCATATAAAGGAATGGCGACCACCGAGTGTAGACCCTGGATCATCACGCTTTGCGCGCTCTTGAGGTTGAGATCGGCAAGGTTCAAATCGTCGGTGATCGCGGCCGCTCGCGTGCTCACCGCCTGCCGCAGAGCGGTTTGGCTCGGCTTCATACTTTCCGGGGCTAGCGCTGTGCCGCCGCTGCCGCGTGCAAGACGAACCTTCAGCGCGCCCTCGCTGTCTGCTTCGAGCAAGAGCCCCCGCTCTGCACTGGTGACAGAGATCGCGTGATCGAGCATTGTGCCCAACACCGACTCAAGGGGAAGCGCTGAGTGCAAAAGGGAAGTGGCCTCGAGCAGCAGGTTGAGCTTGCTCAGGCCGCCCGTGTCTCCCGCGGTTTCGATGGCGGGCAGGGAGTCGAGTCGTTCGAGCATGTTTTCGACGAAGTGCTCTGTCGGACGCAGTCGAAAGACAATCTTCGGACTGTTCTCCACGCCGAGCTCGATCGTGTCGCCGTCCATGAGAATCTTCTGTCCAACGCGGCGGCCGTTTACCCAGATGCCCGGATCTATGACCACGATCTTTCAGGAAGTAGTCTCCGAACTCTTCCTCAATGACGGCGCAGCGCCGCGAGATGCGGGGATCCTCAAGCACGAGGTGATTTCCGTTTTCGCTGCCCGCGTCCGATGAGAAAGGGCGTTTGCGAAACAGCGATCGACTCCGGCGCCTTGTCGGGAAGGACCAGTTCCAGCGTGGCTTCGTATCCTGAATATTCAGACATAGGATTGCTCAGTTTTCGATCTTACCCTGCGCCGCGCGCATTCATTCGACTTTCGCGACAATCGACCCACGCGCACCCTCATTGCTTGCCTGGAAACTTCACCGTCGCGTGCGCAAAATCTTGCATCCGCGAGTGCGCGCGTGGCGCACGCATCCCCCGCTAGTACCTCCGCTCGGTTACGGACCGTCGTTACCAAATAGGCCTCAAGCTGCATCATTCTTCACTTCTCATTAAATACTCCGCACGTTACACTTACCGCTCACCCACCATTGGGCCGTGTACGTTTCCCCAGGAGATCTGAAGTATGACGAACCAGCGCACCGGCTCGGTTTCCCGAGTCTGTCTTGTGGACGTTTCCTCGTCTTTTCAAGATTCAGAAGACAGAACAACCAGATCTCTTTTCGAAGTCTCCCGGAATGGCCGCGCATGGGCGCAACGGGCCGTTCTGTTGTCATTTGCTTTCTTGCTTTGTGCCGTGACTGGCGTGCATGCGCAGGTGGCAACACTTTTGCCGGAGTGGAATCAGCTCTCTCCTGCGAGCAGCCCGTCTTTACGCTTTGGCAGTCCGCTTACCTACGATGCGACGCACGGACAGGTCGTCCTGTTCGGCGGCTATAACGGCACCGAACTGAGTGACACGTGGCTCTGGAATGGTAGCAACTGGACGCAGGCTAATCCTGCGTCGAGTCCGTCGCCGCGGGACAGCGTAGCCATCGCCTACGACGCTGCGACGGGCAATGTGGTTCTCTTTGGGGGACTCAACGGCAATAGCACTCGGTACGGCGATACATGGTTGTGGGACGGAACCAACTGGACGAACCCCACTCCTGGCAATAGTCCGCCCGCACGCGCCAATGCCAGCATGGTCTACGATGCGGCGACCGGCAACATGGTGCTGTTTGGCGGAGTGAGCAGCGGTGGACAGTATCTCAATGACACGTGGGTATGGAACGGATCGACGTGGACAAACGCAACGCCGTCAAACTCTGCGAACAGTCCGTCAGTGCGTGCGAATGCGAACGTGGCTTATGATGCGGCGACCCAAAACGTCGTTCTATTTGGAGGAGCCGGGGGAGGCTCGGACTTAAACGACACCTGGACATGGGATGGGACCAACTGGAACCCGCAGAGCACTTCGAGCCAGCCGGCTGCGCGCGACGGCGCCGGCATCGCGTACGATCCAGCGCTGGGCGCGGTAGTCCTCTTTGGCGGAGAGACCGATCCGGCCGGCACCACCTTCGCGAATGACACCTGGGTGTGGAACGGAACCAACTGGACCGAGGAGTCTTCAACGGCCAGTGTTTCGGCGCGTTATGTGGGCGGCGCATTCACATACGATCCAGCGCAGGGCCAGTTGATCTTGTTCGGAGGGGCCAACAACACTTTTGGCACCGTATTGAACGACACATGGGAGTTTGGGCCGCCGCAGAATTTCGGTAGCATCAATGTGTGCCCGTCGGGTGCAAACACACCAGCGCCGTGCACCAACACGCTTCCGCTCAACTTCAGTTTCCCTCAGCCTTCTACCGTTCTTTCGCTCAACGTCGTCACCCAGGGGGCGCCCAGCCTCGACTTCACACTGGCGAATGCCGGTACCTGCGCCGGGACAGTGTCGCAGGGCACCTGCGCGATGAGCGTCACCTTCACCCCGATTGCGCCTGGGTTGCGATCCGGTGCAGTTCAGATGTCCGTCAATAGCGGTGGCGTAACGGAACTCGTGACCGTACCGTTGTTCGGCGTCGGCACGGCTCCGGAACTCGTCTATGCGCCCACGATTCAAAGCTCATCGATTCGCAATGGGCCGTCCCTTGAGAACGTGGTTACGGTTTCGGGCTACTCGCTGACTCCGCACGCCTTGGCAACGGATGCCGCAGGCGATCTGTTCATCGCGGATTCAAGCAACGGAATCATCGTAAAGCTCGCTGCGAATGGCACCACCAGTACCGTGGGCACCAACCTCAATTCACCGCAGGCTATCGCAGTGGACGGCGCAGGCGATGTTTTTATCGCGAATACCGAGTCCGGTTCGCAAGCGGTCGTAGAGGTTCCAGCCGGTTGCTCCGCCAGCGGCTGCCAAATTACGGTGTACCAGGCAGCCGTGGGCGCCCCGGCCGGAGTTGACCCTGTCAGCCTGGCCGTAGATGGAATGGGCGATCTCTTTATCGTCGACCTAACCATCGAAGGCGTCGTAGAGATTCCGGCGGGCTGCACAAGCAGCAGTTGCAGGATTTCTATAGCCGGTGGATGGTCTGATCCTGCAGGCGTGGCGGTCGATGCCGCGGGAGATCTCTTCGTCACTGACAACATCCTCGGAAAGGTATTCGAGATGCCTGCGGGATGCACCGTCACTAGCTGCCAGAGTACCGTTGGCAACGGATGGAGCTCTCCCCATGGAGTCGCGGTGGACGCCGCAGGCGATGTCTATGTTGCGGATCCGGGAATAAACACCGGCGAGGTGCTTGAAGTTCCGGCCGGGTGCACCAGCAGCTCGTGCGAACTTCCGTTGCTCACTGGCGCTTTTTCTTACAACGTGGCGGTGGATGCAGCCGGAGAGGTCTACGCTTCGGAGCCGTATGCGAGCCCGGCGCAGATCGTCAAGATCAACCAGTCTCCGGCGCAGACGCCGGTGCCGGTAGAGACCTTCGCGGCGACCAATTGGGGCGTGACCAGTTCAGACAGTCCGCAATCGTTCACACTCGAGAACGTGGGCAATCAGCCTTTGGTCGACTCGCAGATCTACTCCGCGCCTTACTGGCCGCTGATCGATCTGAATGGAAATACTCCCGATTGCGTGAACGGTAACACGCTTGCGCCCGGCCAGGGCTGCAATGTCAGCGCCTATTTTCAGCCGCAAGGCAACGGCACCCAATTCGAGAGCTTTACCAGCGCGATTTACATCTTCACCAATACGCTGAACGGCAATAACGTATTCGACCATGTCGATACCGCTGGCTCGCTTAATGCAGGGTCGGCCCCCAGTGCCTATTACGTGAATTTGACGGAAGACGGTTCGGGCTCGGGTTCAGTGACGGATCCTTCTTTCCAGATCAACTGTAGCGAGTCCAATGGAAGCGTCACGGGAGCATGCCAGGGGACGTATCTGATCGGATCTCCGTCCGTTACGCTGACGGCGACTCCCTCAACCGGCTATAGCTTTACGGGGTGGGGCGGCGCCTGCGCGAGTTTCGGTACCAGCCCGCAGTGCAACCTTTCCGTCACCCAGAATTTAAACGTCACCGCGAGTTTCGGCCAGGCCATCGGGGCCCCCAACGCCAACGTCTGCTCGTCGGGGTCTCCATCGCCATGCAGCAGCACTTTCACGGTGATCGTCAACGTGCCCGTGTCTACGACGGTTAGCTCCGTCCAGGTGGTCACGGGCGGCCAACCCAATGCCGACTTTCAATCCGCCGGCGGCGATACATGCAGCAACAACTCCTTCCCCGCGGGCGGCACCTGCACCGTGCCCGTCACCTTCACCCCGCAGCAGATCGGATTGCGCCTGGGCGCGGTTGAGCTTTTGGACAGCAACAACAATATCGTTGCAACCCAACCGATCTACGGTGTTGGACAGGGACCGGTGGCCGCCTTCAGTCCGCTGACTTCGTTCTTCCGCTACCTGGGGGGACCGAACGGCAACTGCGGCAATCCCGGCCAATCAGCTTGCGTCCCGTTGAACTCGCCGCAAGGCGTGACGCTGGACGAACAGGGGAATGTCTACATTGCCGACACGGGGAACAATCAGGTCCTGAAACTGACAGGAAACAACACGAATCCTGTGAGCACAGGGTTTTCGGCGCCCCTGGGGCTGGCGATTGACGGCGCGGGCGATCTCTTTGTCGCGAATGCTGGCAATGGCCAGGTCATCGAAGTCTCGGCCAACGGAGGTGCGCAGACCGTTGTGTACCAGGGCGTGACCCCGACGGGCGTAGCAGTCGATGGCGCGGGGGATCTCTTTGTCGCGGACGAAAATTACTACGGCGACGGCAACGGCGGGGTGGTGTGGGAGCTCCCAGCAAATGGGGGCGCTCAGATCAACGTTTACGACAGCACCATTTACCCCAGTGCGATTTCCCTTCCGTTTGGAGTTGCGGTAGACGCGGCCGGCGATGCGTTTGTCACCGACACTGCTTTCCATCAGGTCGTAGAGATCCCGGTCGGTTGCGACGCGAACAACACGGGAAACTGCCAGATTTCGATCGGCAGCGGGTGGATGAGCCCCGAGGGCGTGGCAGTGGATGCCGCAGGCGATGTGTATGTCACCGATACGGGCCTGAACGGGGTCTACGAGGTGCCTGTCGGCTGCAGCAACAATACCAACAACTGCCAAATCACGGAGGCCAGCAACGTGCCCTCCTACGGCGTTGCGGTCGATCCCAACGGCGTAGTCAATTATGTAAGCTTCGATACCGGAGGCCTGCTGCAGATTCTGCAGCAATTCTACGGACTCAACTTTGGGTATGAAGCGATTAGCACTGCGAGTGCCGCGCAGACCCTGACGCTGCAAAATGTCGGCAACCTGCCGCTCAATGCCGTGAATGCCGGATTCACCATTACGGATCCCGACTTCAACTGGATGAACTCCGGTGCCCCTGGCGCCTGCACCACGACTTTCTCGCTGGCGGGCGGTGGAACCTGCGCCGTGAGCATCGACTTCGCTCCAGTAAACTCCGGAAAGATCAACGGCGACGCGATCTTTAGCGACAACTCTCTCAACAACACCTCGAGTGTTCAGGACTTCACCCTGGCGGGCACAAGCTTGAACGGGCCGGCCAATGGCGATCTGCTGATTGTGTCGGATGGCGGCCAGGGCAGCGGCAGTGTGACATGGCAGACGATCGACTGCGTTGAGACCAACGGAACCACGTCAGGGTTGTGTGCGGAATACGAAACACCCACCGCCCTGGTGACCCTGACCGCGACCGCGTCTTCGGGGTCGACGTTTACCGGCTGGGGCGGGGACTGCGCGTCTTCTGGAACGAACCCGACGTGCCAGTTGCAGATGCTCAACCCGCAGCAGAATGTCAGCGCGAATTTTGACCCTGCCGCGAGTCTTCCGAGCGCGAGTATTTGCCAACCGGGACAGATCTACCCCGCCTGCGGCACGTCGTACCAGGTCACCTATACCTTTACAGCGAATACTGCCGTCGGACAGGTCGCCGTTGTTACTCAGGGATTATCGGGCCAGGACTTCCAACTGGTCAGCAGCAACTGCACGGGCAGCTTCACTCAGGGAAACACCTGCACCGCGACCGTAACCTTCTCGCCGCAAGCGCCCGGATTGCGCCTTGGCGCGTTGGAACTGATCAACGGCACTGTCGTTGGAAGCCAACAGCTCTACGGGATTGGCCAGGGACCGGTAGCTGCATTGACGCCCGTCACGCCTACCGTCGAAAACACTGGGTCTTATACACTCTCAGGTCCGATTGGTGTGGCGGTCGATCAGGCAGGCGATGTGTTTATCGCCGATACCGCAAACGCCAGAGTGGTCGAGGTTGCTGCGGATAGCACGGTGAGCACGGTGGGCTTT
>CAWBSV010000080.1:0-9953 GCA_963791505.1 uncultured Acidobacteriaceae bacterium | reverse complement strand
CACCGGTCCAGCAACCTCCGCATGAACAAGAAGGGGTAAGCCGGTGCGGCGCAACTTGGCCAGAGCCTTGCGCAGATCGCTCTCATCCACCCAGGCAAAGCCCTCGATCCCCGAGTGGACCATGAAGCACTTGAAGCCCGGAATCCCCGCCTCCGCCAGCGCAGGAAGGGCTTCAGCATTTCCGCGAACCACCCCTCCCCACGCCGCCCAATCGACCCATGTCTTCCCCGATGCGGCCACGCGCTTGGCCGCAAGGGCGTCGACGTCGATCGTCTCAGGAACGCAATTCAAGGGCATATCGACCAGGGTGGTCACGCCACCGGCAGCAGCCGCCTGCGTTGCCGTTGCAAACCCCTCCCATTCCGTTCTGCCCGGCTCATTAATGTGCACATGCGAGTCGACAAGCCCGGGCAGCAGAATCAAATCGCCAAAATCGCGAATCGCGGTGCACGCGCTCGCAGGTTTTCCGCCGGCTACGTCGACAATGCGCTCCCCCTCCACCATCAGGGTCGCGGGCGCGAGACCATCTACCGTCAGAACGCGAGTCGAACAAAACGCCTGTGACATACTGTGATTACTTTCGCCGGTCAGGGAGGCTGTGAGCAAGTTGGCGACGTTAAGCGACCCCAATCCAGAGTTTCTGCGCCGCGCCATCTCGCTCGCAACGGCCAACGTCGAGAGCGGAAACGGCGGGCCCTTTGCCGCCGTCATCGTGCATCAGGGCAAGATCGTCGGTGAGGGCGTGAATACGGTCACAACCACTAACGATCCCACCGCCCACGGCGAGGTCAATGCCATCCGGACCGCCTGCAAAGCGCTCGGCACCTTCACTCTTTCGGGATGTGAACTTTACACCAGTTGCGAGCCCTGTCCCATGTGCCTTTCCGCTTCCTATTGGGCCCGGCTCGATGCGGTCTACTACGGCGCGAGTGCTGAAGATGCGGCCCGCGCCGGCTTCGACGATGCCTTTCTCTATGCCGAGTTACGAAAGGAGAATTACGCACGGTCTTTAGTGACCAGGCAACTGCTGCCAGACGAGGCGTGGGGCAGTTTTGCTGCGTGGATCGCCTCACCGAACAAGATAGACTATTAAAAATTAAGCACGGGCCGACTAACTCACCTCAGCAGCATCACAGCAACGCCCGACGCTAACGCGGATCAAGCCAACACCAATAGTTCACGCTATTCTGCCCGGCTCCAAGGCTAAAGCCTTGAATCGGTTATCGCTCCCAAGCCGATGAGCAGCTGGCATTGATCCCGATCATGCGAGTGACCTTAGACCCGCGTGAGAATTTGATCCTTTTCCCATATCTGACATCGTGACCGAATCGACACAGGGGTAGGTTCCATAACCCCAAAGTGTGATCGTTTTGCTGCATTTTGCTGGATATACTCCAGCCATCTGTCGCCGCTGTGCCGTGACCCGCCGCCCGTTGCGGGCCTATCTTATGCAAGTTTTACCGGCCATACGACGGCGTTAAGCGTGGATAACCACTGAATTGATTAGAGAGTTTCTCGCCGATCGAAGCGAAGAATCGGAATCAATTAAACCGTTCTAGAAACATTGGAGCAGTACATGAGCAACATTCCCTCTTCCATCCCACAATCCCATTGCTCCGCCTCCGTGCAGAGCCTCATTCGGCGCGGTTCAGCGGTCCTTTTGATGTTGGCGGCTACAGTTTCTGCTGTCCTGGCACAGGCCAATCTGGGATCGTCCGTCGTTGGCTCGGCAACGAGCGCCCAGACAGTCACCGTGACGGCCAAAGGTTCGGGCCAGGTGGCGAGCGTCAGGGTGCTCACTGCGGGGGCGTCGGGGTTGGACTTTGCGGGCGGATCAGGCTCCTGTGCTTCCGCAAGTCTGAGCGCTGGCTCCACCTGCACGGCCTCGGTGACGTTTACCCCTTCCGCACCCGGTCTTCGCATCGGCGCGGTGGTTCTCCTCAATGGGAGTGGAAGTGTTCTTGGCACCGAGCTTCTTTTCGGAACTGGGACTGGCGGGCTGGGTGTGCTCGTTCCTGGAAACATCATCCCGGTTGCCGGCGACGGTAACTGGAAGCTGGTTCTGGACGGGCTTCCCGCGACCGAAGCCGAACTGGATCTTCCTTCGAGCGTGACTCTCGATGGGCAGGGAAATCTCTACATCGCTGATAGCCTGCACAACCGGCTTCGCAAAGTGACCGCTTCCACGGGAATCATTTCGACAATTGCCGGCAATGGGAATCCTGCCTACACCGGGGATAACGGGCCCGCGGTCAACGCGACCCTCAACATTCCATCCGGGGTCACCATCGATGGAGCAGGCAATCTCTATATCGCCGACACCGGAAACAATGTCGTGCGCATGATCAATGCCTCAACCGGCATCATCACCACAATTGCGGGCACAGGCGCGCTGGGGGATTCAGGAGACGGCAGCGCGGCAACGTCGGCCACTTTGAATCAGCCCTGGGGAGTGACCCTCGATACCAACGGCAACGTCTTCATCGCCGATACCTCAAATCACCGCATTCGCGTGGTCTGCGCGGCATCGGGCACGGTTTACAGTGTCAGTTGCCCGGCTGCGGGAGACATTGTCACGGTGGCCGGAAACGGCTTCACAAATGCCGACGGATCAGGATCGTTCTCCGGCGACGGCGGACCCGCCACCCAGGCCGGTCTCTACTTCCCCTACGCAGTCGCCTTCGACGCGATTGGCAACATGTACATCCCCGACACGCTGAACAACCGCGTCCGCATTGTCAGCCCTTCGGGAACCATCAACACCTTTGCCGGTACCGGCAACGTGGGCTTCAGCGGCGATGGCGGAGCAGCCACGTCCGCCGACCTGTGGGCGCCCTCCGGCGTCATCGCTGATCCAGCCAACAATGTTTACATTGCAGACACGCAGAACTCCGCGATCCGCAAAGTCAGTTCGGCATCGGGCCACATCAGCACCATTGCTCAGGTGGGCGTGGGCAACAGCTATTACGGGGGGGCCCTTTCCTACGTGAGCATCTACGGCCCCATCGGCCTGTTTATCGACGGCCAGGGCAACTTGTATTTCGCTGACTATTTCAACCAGCGCGTGCGCGAAATCCAGGCCAACGTGACCGCTCTTGACTTCACCAAGACGCCGGTCCGGCAGGGCGAACAGTCAGCCCCTAAAAGCCAGATCGTTGAAAATGACGGCAACGCAACACTCGATCTTTCGGCCATCACTCCCGACCAGAATGCTGCCGTCGACGCCGCATCAACCACCTGCACCGCGACCGATCAGCTCTCAGTGGACACGCAGTGTGTAGTCGGCGCCATCTTTGCTCCGTCCCCGAACGTTCCTCCCACCAATCCCGAGCTCGGCAATATCGATGTGGCAGGCGCAACCGTAAATTCGCCACTCGACATTGAATTAGTCGGTGATGCAACCGCCATCAACTCCACCACTGTTACGATCACTTCGAGCGTCAATCCCTCCGGGTTCGGTCAAAGCGTTACCTTTACGGCGACGGTAACGACCGGTCCCAACACAGGCGCCCTTAGCGGCGCGGTGACTTTCTTCGTCGATGGCACGGCAATACCGGGAGCTCCCATCAATGTGAATGCGTCTGGCGCTGCTACGTTCACCACACCGTCTCTGACCGTGGGGACGCACGCAATTACCGCTTCCTACGGAGGCGACAATCTGCACCTCGCAAGCCCAATCAGCGCAACCCTGTCGCAAGTGGTTCTTGAGGGAACAGCCATCACGCTCGTCTCCAGCCAAAACCCCTCAGCCGTGGGCGGCAGCGTCACTTTCACAGCGACCGTGACCTCATCGGCAGGGGGTGGGGTCGTTCCCGATGGCGTCCTCACATTCCTCGATGGCTCGACGGTTCTGGGCACTTCCCCAATCTCTCCAGCCGGATTGGCAACGTTCACCACTTCCACTCTTGCCCAGGGACTCCATTCCATCGCCGCCACCTACCCCGGCGATACGGCCAAGGCGATTCAGGGCGGCGTTTCGAATGTCGTGAATCAGGATGTGCTGGAGCCATCGGTCGTCGTCCTTACCTCAACCCCCAACCCTTCGTACTTTGGAACCACGATCACTTTTTCGGTCACGGTGACCGCGAGCGGAACGCAGCCGCCCACCGGGACCGTCAAGTTCTTTGATGGAGCCGCACAGATCGGAACCGCGACTCTCGTCGGCACCACCGGCCTGACCACCTTCACCACTTCAACGCTGGCCATCGGCACTCACTCCATTACGGCGAACTACGTCGGCGACAACAATGACGGGCCCGGCATCTCCACGCCAGTCAGCCAAGTCGTCAATCAAGCGCAGACCTCCACGTCGGTCTCCGCAATTCCGAACCCCGGCATTGCCGGCGGCCCCGAAGCCATCACCGCCGCCGTCACCGTCACGCAAGGGACATCAACGCCCAGCGGCACCGTAACCTTCACCAGTGGAGCCGTCACTCTGGGAAGCGCCAAGCTGGTGTCGGGAACCGCAACCATCAGTCCCGTATTCGCACCAGGTCCAGAAACAATCGTTGCCACTTACTCTGGCGATACTGACGATGCGGGCAGCGCCTCAACACCGTTGGCGCTCACGGTGCAAATTGCGACGACCTCAACCGTTCTCGCTTCCAACGTCAATCCATCCGTGGTTCTGGCCTCAGTTGTGTTCTCGGTCAAGGTGACCAGCAATGGCGGCATCCCGACCGGCACTGTGACCTTCAGCGCTGACGGCAATTCAATCGGGGTCGCGACCCTCGATGGCACTGGCTCCGCCAGTGTCACCAGCACCGGCCTTGCCGTCGGCAGTCATCCGATCGTCGCAACGTACTCGGGCGATACAAACGACGCGCCGAGCACATCGGCCACTCTTACCCAGGTTGTGAACACCATCCCCACAGCGACAGCGCTTGGCGCCTCCTCCACCGGAGGAACTGCGCCGCAGGTCATCCTGGTCAGCGAGGTTGTCGGAACCTCGGGCCCCATCCCCACGGGAACCGTAACCTTCCTGGCCGGCGGCATCGTCATTGGCTCAGCGACTCTTGATGCCAGTGGCGCCGCAACCCTCAATCCAAATCTGCAGGGCGGCAACTACAGCATTGTTGCTTCGTATGGAGGCGACTCGCTGCACGCTGCCTCGCAGTCGCAGCCGGTGAATGTCTCGAGCACACCTATCGGCTACGGAATCACCGTCAACCCGCCCAGCGTTACCGTGCCACGATCGCAGAACGCGACTGTGACTGTCTCGCTTGCTTCAGTCAGCGGATTCACAGACACTATCGGCCTCGGTTGCGCTTCATTGCCCGCCGCCGTCAATTGCCACTTCTCCAACAACAGTGTGGCGCTTCCTTCGGGAACCATCCAGAGCGTGCAGTTGACCATCGACACCAACAACCCGCTGAGTGGTGGCGTTTCCACATCGAAGAATGAACAGGGCACGCGCTCAACCACCGCGATGGCAGGCTTCCTGTTCCCGGTCAGCGTGCTCTTCGGTTGCATCTTCTGGCGCTTCCGCAAGCGGAATCGGGCTATCTTCAGCGCCTTGCTGCTGCTCGCGCTTTCGGCCGGCGCCCTCTTGATGAACGGTTGCTCGGGATACTCCCAGAGCAGCGCATCACCCGGAACCTACACCATCCAGGTAACAGGAACCGGCGTGAACAGCGACATTATCCACTACCAGAACGTGACGCTCACCATTACCCAGTAGAGCGGCCGGCCGCATCGAGCCGCCAGGAGAATTATGAAGAGCACGCATCGTTTTGGGGAAAAGAAATACCTGCGGTTCCCGTTGGCCATCGCCGCGGCGGCACTCTTGTTTTCGGGCGCGGCTTCGGTACGCGCCCAGGTGGTTCCCGCCGGAGATGCCGGTGGGCTCAACCTCACGGCGGGCGGTGCCATCTCTGGTTTTGCAGTGCAATACGGAGATCGCAAGATGCTCGGGGTCACGGCGTTCGTGGATGCGGATACCCGCCGCCGCATTGGCATTGAAGCCGAGGGCCGCTTTCTTGAGTTTCACCAGACGGCGAACGTGCACGCCGAGACCTATTCCGTTGGGCCTCGCTACCACCTCACCTTCGGCAGATTTCAAACCTATGCCAAGGGACTCGTCGGCTTCGGTATCTTTCACTATCCCTACGGCTATGGCACCGACAGCGACTTCGTTCTCTCCCCCGGTGTCGGTGTGGAATATCGCCTTTCGCGCAGGGTTCGTTGGCGGATGGGCGAATTCGAATATCAGTACTGGCCCCAATTTCATTACGGCGCCTTGTCGACTTACGGCATCAGCACAGGCCTGAGGATCCGCATCAACTAGCATTTAACGCGCTGCAAATCTCCTTTTTTGAGGCCCCTTGCGTACCGTATTCAGGGAGACTCCCCGCGGGTCGTGATTCGCGTCACAGAGAGAGTCTTCGACCTCTGGGTAGCTTCGACTCTGCGGGCTGCCGACGATTCAGAGCAGCCCAGAGGAGCAAGACCCAATGGCTTACGTAGTGACTGACGCCTGCGCCAAGGACTTTGTCTGTGTCGCGGAGTGCGCCACATCCGCTATCGCCCCCACTGCCGCAGATCCCGCCGCGGGCACCGTTGCGCAGGTGTTCATCAATCCTGACGAATGTATTGATTGCGGAAATTGTGCCAACATCTGCGCCCAGGGCGCGGTGTTCAACATCGACGATCTGCCAGCCGAGAAGGTTCACTTCGCCGACTTGAACCGGGCCTACTTCAACTAGTCTCAGGCCGGCAAAAACTCCGCGTGCCGTGCTGCGCTAGGGTTCTGCCTTATCAGTGCCTGCAGGGGAAGTTCCGCCTGGCTGTGCCGGCGAAACCGGGGGCGCGGCGGCTGCTCCTGCTTGCGTTGAAGGAATCACCATCACCGGCATATTCAATGTCTGGACCGTCGCCGTATCGTCGCGCAATTTCAAATAAAGTGCGCCGCTTACGGGATGAGGCACGGCAATCTGTGTTCCGGTAAAGTCAATTGGCACATCAGTAGGGTTGGCGAAATCGGGCGTGCTCGAGACCGATGTAATCAGGAAAAGATCGCTGCCTGAAAGCATGCATGGCTTTGTGGTTGAACGCGAGCAATGCAGCTCCCTAAAGCCTGGCAGGCGGACCAGCGTGCCAAGCGGGACCCAATCGCCACTGGTTCCATCTGGGGCGAGCGCGCGGGCTTGAATCGGCCCGAAAGCCGATGAGCCGAAACGCGTGAGCGGTTCCACGGTGCCCACAGCCGTCTCTCCGTCTTCGAGCATCAGGCTTCCGTCCGCGATCGATAGAAGGGTATGGAAGCTGCCGTTCACTGCGGCCAGCTCCACTTTTTCATCGCGCGGAAAATCGGCCGGCACGCGCGATTTGAGGAAGAAGACCAGCCGATCGGAGATGGGCAGGTCTTCGGGGCTCCCGAGATGAACAGGGGAAGGCGTCGCATTGCCCGCTTCCTGGGCGCCTTTGCTGAGCAAGGTGACCTGCGGCCGCGGCGGCTCGACAGTTACGGGCACCGTCGAATGCCGGCCGTCCTGCAAATGCACTTTGGCGACGTAGTGTTTCGACGGATCAAGGCTCGCGGTGGAGCTGCCCGCCTTCATGGTGAGCTGATCCAGATCTTGCACACGCGTCAGACGGCTCGGCGTCAGCGTAATTCCCTCCATCTCGATCTTCGCGACTTCATCGAGCCGTGTTCCCCGCAGAAAGGCCTCGCTATCGCCGGCGCTGAGGGTTAATCGATCGAGCGAACCAGCCTCGGCATAGGCGGTTAGTGAAACGCGATCCGGCTTTTCAAGCCCGAACTGGTAAACCTCGACCGTGACCGGGCCGGGCGCCGCATTCTTGAGCGGAACAGAAACATCAAGAGTCGCGGGCTTGGCTGCCTTCCACTTCAGATTCTTATCTTTATTGTCCGCCGATTCAGATTCGACCCGATCCACGCAGATCGAGCTGTCATCGTCCAGATGGAGCGTGTCTTCGCGTCCCACAACAAGCGCCGATTGATCGCCGGATGCGACCGCCCACTTTCCGGGCTGGGCGGAGCGGAGGCTGAAATGCGGGCCCTCCCAGTCATCGAATCCCCATTTGCCCCGCAGCACGCCGGTCACGTCCCCATCCGGTAGCAGGGGTATCGGATGGTCCAGCACCAGGCCAGCTTCAGAGGGATCGGCCTTGACCGGGATGTTGACCGCTTCGGCTTTGGCGCCGGCTTTGGTTCGCCCGCCTTGGATTCGCCCGCTTTGGATTCAATGTGCAGCTCAAGATCTGAGGCCAGTTGGGTCGAGAACACGACGGGCGCGCCCTCGACGGGAAGAACCAGACCCGGCTTCTGCGCGCAGAAAGTCTCTTTCGGATGGAAGGATGAAGCGGCGGCGGCTTGGCGGGCCCGACCGGCGGAAGTGCTACCACGACGACTGACTTCGGATCGCGGAACGACGGCGGCACGTTGAGGCGGAGATTGAGCGTGTCTTTCGTGGGCAAAGCCAGCGCCGGAATGTACTGGAAGTGAGCCGTGTGCAGGGACGCAAGAATCCTGGCCGTATCCACGATGGCGCCGACGTAGGGGCTGAAGGCTCCGGCGCCCGCCATGCCGAATAGCTGATCTGGTTCATCAGGTCGGCGGTCGACCCGCTGGTGAGCTGGGTGACGAGCGATTGCGCATTCGCATCGTCGAGCACCAGGCCATCGGTATGCTGGACCAGGCAGGGAGCCTGCTGGTCGCTCGGCTTGTCGAAGCATTGCTGGTCAAGCTTGATGCCCAGGCTGCGGGCGGCGCGCTCGGCTCGCTCCTTCAGAAGCGCCGGATCGGTCTGGGAGGTAGTCTTTACCTCGACCAGATAGCTTTCAAGGCGCATGCGGTCGAGGCTGGCGGCCTGCAGATCCTGCGTGGCGCGGACAAACGCGCCCGGCCGCCCGCGCACGGCGGCGCGCAGGGTACTGAAGTCGCCCCCAGTCTCAGGAGCGAGAAAGAGCAGCGCCTGCTGCGCTTCCGCGGGAACGGTGACGAATACGCCCTCGTTGCGTACTTCGCGGTTCCAGGTTTCCACGCGCGTGAACCAGTCGGGCGGGGGTGGATTGGTGGCCCCGCGCAGGAATGTGACGATGAGGATGTAGCGGGCAGACTGGCTCTCGGGGAAATCGGGGTGGATCCAGAGCCGGTCGCCGGGAAGCAGAGAAGGCACCTGGCCGATGGGCAGGGTCACGGATCCGCGCTTCACATGGACGTCAACCTTGGGCCCGGTCAGGTCGAAAGCGGGGGCAGTCTGTGCGAGAAGGGAGATCGGGACAAAGAAACAAAGCAGCAATAGCGGCAAGCAACGACGCATACCCTCCTATTGTACGAACTCCAGGCCAAGTAAGACGAACTTGAGGCCGAAGCATTTCCCGGTCCTGGTAATTGGTTGCCCGAGCGAAAGGGGGCCGGGAATACTTCTTCTGTGGGATAACGCGCGGCAGGGAAGAATCGGTTACACTGGCGTGTATAGCTCAGATCAAAGGGATTAGCTTAAGCGTTTCTCAAATTCAAACGGGTCAAAATTGAAGGCGATTGGCCGCTTTCGACTGAAAATTTAGTCCCCATATACCGGAATCGCCTTTCAGATTTAAGAGAACCGCACCGAGCCGTATCCACGTTATTTCGCAGTTTTATCTCGTACCAGATAGCCAACTCCCGGAGTGGATTGTTTTCATGCCCCGGGGGTTAGATAAGGCCAGTCTCAGAGGGAATCAGACTCGGAATCCCGCTCGACGATAGCAGTCACTTAAAGGAAGGCCGTCCAGTCTCGTGATGTATTTGCAACGCCGATTCCCTCAAACGGGCCGAACGGGCTCGCGGAATCGGCCTTCGATCCGGGACTCAATGTACGCTCCACGGAGAAGAGTTCATGAAACCGAAAAAAGCTGCGCAAAGCAGCGTAGATTTAAGCAACCTCACCATTCCGGATGCCGAAGAGATTATTGAAGAGGCCCTGGTCGAACTGGCATTTTCGCCCGAT
>CAWBSV010000079.1:0-11652 GCA_963791505.1 uncultured Acidobacteriaceae bacterium | reverse complement strand
GCACCCGTAGACTAAGCGAGCAGCTTCGCGGCTTCTTTCGCGAAGTAAGTCACCGCAAAGTCGGCGCCGGCGCGCCGTATCCCGAGCAGCGATTCAAGAATGGCGCGATCACGGTCGAGCCAGCCTTTCTCGAAGGCCGCAACCAGCATGGAATATTCCCCAGATACCTGGTAGGCGCCGATAGGGACGCCGGTGCGCCCGCGGGCGGCGCGCACCACGTCGAGATAGGGCATTGCGGGCTTCATCAGGATCATGTCGGCGCCTTCTTCGAGGTCGAGGTCGATCTCGCGCAGGGCTTCGCGCAGGTTGGCGCCGTCCATCTGATATGTCTTGCGATCGCCGAACTGCGGCGCTGAATCGGCTGCCTCGCGAAACGGGCCGTAGAAGGCGGAGGCGAACTTTGAGGCGTAGCTGAGGATGGGCGTGTCGGCCGATCCCTGCTGATCGAGGGCGCGGCGAATGGCGGCGACGCGGCCATCCATCATGTCCGAGGGGGCGACGATGTCGGCTCCAGCACGGGCGAGGGAGGCGGCGGCGCGGGCGAGAAGATCGAGGGTTGGATCGTTTTCTACCACGAAGTCGTCGCCGGACTTTGCGATGGTGCCGCAGTGGCCGTGGCTGGTGTACTCGCACAGGCAGACGTCGGCGATCAGAACCAGCTTCTTCGCGGCCGCGGATTGTTTGAGGGCGCGGAGGCCCTGCTGGACGATACCGTTGTCGTCCCAGGCGCCGGTGCCTTGCTCGTCCTTGGTCTCGGGTAGTCCGAAAAGGAGCAGGCCGCCAAGCCCGAGGCTGGCCGCTTCTTCGGCTTCGCGAACGGCTTCATCGACGGAGACGTTGAAGACGCCGGGCATGGAAGAGATCTCGCGGCGGATGCCGGTGCCAGGGCGAATAAAGAGGGGATAGATCAGGTCGCCGGGCTCCAGGGATGTCTCACGAACCAGGGCGCGCAGCGACTCATTGCGCCGCAGCCGGCGCATGCGTGTCTCAGGGAACGGCATGGGGAGATTGTACTTGAGGGGAAAATGAGGAAGGTGTGATGTAGATCATTCGATTTGTGGGGGTCTTTTCGAGTCCATGTCAGCCCGGGGAGCCGATGTCTGGTAGGACTGGGGCTATTCTAGGGGGCGTATGAGGCAGATTTGCATTCTTCTTGTCAGTTTGGCCCTGGGTTGTACGGGAGCGGCTCTGAGCGGCGCACAGTGCGCTGCCCCGGAGACCATACAAGGAGCAGAGGCTTACAACAAGCTCGTGTGCCATGGAATTCAGGCATTGTCGAACAAAAATAATGCGGAAGCGCTGCGCGATTTCCTTTCTGCCTCCCGGGAGACCACTCTGGAATCTCCCAACACGCTTCTTTTTGGAAGAATTGCAAACGTCTACGCCTCACTAGGCCAGTTCAGAGAATCGTACGAGTACCTCGAATACGACAATATTTCACTCTTGTGGTCGATGGGCATTGTGAGATGTCGGGCAGCCTCATCGGTGAAACAAGAAGATCTGTACCAGGATGGAATTCCGTTGAAATCTACCGCTGCTACTCATATGGCGGCCGTATTATGCGGCGAAATATACGACAACAACGCCTCCTTTGCAGATCGAGACATTGAGAGTTTTGTTCCTCTGGCCAGGGCGATCCTGCGCCATACAGAACTTCGCAAGGAGATCGACCTTATGCGGTCAAAAACGAGATCAGGAAAGAATTAGAAGCTCAGGCGGCCAAGTTTCTCTTCAGGGCCCTGGGGCAAGGTGGGGCGTCATCTCCAATTGCCGGTAGAGGGTTGCGTTGCGATAGCCGAGCAAAAGCACCAGCGTCCAGATGCCGAGAGCGGTGCCGAAGGGGAACTTGAGCAGGCTGAGAAAGGCAATGACGATGGCGAAGATGCGGCCCCATTGCGATCGCTCGTGAAGGCCCCAGGAGACCATCAGGGCGAGGAACGTGCGGACCAGGACCGCGGCCCAGGCGAAGTGCATGATTGCGGGGAAAAACCATGCGGGCGGAGGATTTGAATCGGACCAGGGCCCGTGGCCCCAGGGGCCGAAGTGACTGAAATGGTCGTTGAGGAACGCATGGGCAAAGGTCAGTCCGGCAACCCCAAGGAGAAGCGAGAGCGCGCCCCAGATGGCCCAGACCACGCTGAGCGCGCGAAGCTTGCCCGCGTAATCGGCGAGCTGAAACTCATAGCCCGGAATCGGGGGCACTGGAGGGGCTGCCGGGCGGCCGCATTGGGGGCAGGCCGCTTGACCCACTGCGAGAGGTTGACCGCATCCGCTGCAATACATAGGGCCTCCTAGCGTACTGAAGGAAATACGCAGGCCGGGCTGTTGGGGTTCCTTTGCAGGAAGCGTTTAGTGGCTGGCGGCGGCGATTCGCTTCTCCCAGCGTTCTTCGTGGCGGTCGTCGCGCAGGACGAGTGCGTTCACGTGGCCCTGGGCATCATGTTCGAAGATGAGCCGGATATTGATGGGGTTGTTCACGTAGAAGAAGGTGCCGGAGGACTCGGCGGCCAGTTCGATCACATCGCCCTGCTGGTTCTTCTCGAAGAGCGCGTCGCCCTGGCGGAAGATTGTCACGATCGGCCGGTTGCGTGGATCGCGATAGTCGCCGACCAGCGAGTCAAGGACGGCCGTGGACAGTTTGATGGCCGGTGGATGGAGCGGAATGAGAAGGCGCTCGGCGAAGGGCGGAGGGTCGGTGGCTGCCGCGAAGGTGGCTTCAGAGTGCAGGTTGCTGGGGGTGAGGGGCTCGTGCGAAAGGTTCTTGTGGGTCAACAGCCAGCGCGGCAACTCCGGCTCGTTGTAGGCACGGGACCAGGCATCGTGACGCGTGTTCTGGTAGAGCCAGAGGCGAACGCGGCCGCCGTTGGCTTTGATCGCTTCATACATCAGCTCGCTTTCGCGCGGTGGAACGACGGGGTCTTCGGTGCCGTGGAACATCCAGATGGAGGTGTGGCCGAGGGCCTGCGCATACTCCGCCGGTAAAGTGGCCGCCTCCTGCCAGCGCTCAGGCGCGTAGCTCCAGAAGATGCCGCCGGAGGCGATGACGACGGCGGCCCATCGCCTGGGATAGCCGCGCACCAGCTCCCACGCGCCATAGCCGCCGAGCGAAAGGCCGGTGAGGTAGGTGCGATCGGCATCGGCATGAAACTCTGCGATTTCCTGGTCGAGGGCGGCCATTGCCATGGCCTGCATGTCGGGGTCGGTCCAGTAGTTTGCCATGGGGCATTGGGGCATGACGATGATGAAGGGCCAGCGCTCGGGATGGTCGCGCACTTCAAGGGGGAGGCCGATCTGGGTTTGCCACATGCCTTCCGCACCGCGTTCGCCGCGGCCGTGCAGGAAGAGGATGATCGGCCACTCCTTGTGGTCGTCGCGGCGGAAATCTTCAGGCAGATAGACCTGGAATTTGTAGGTTTGGCCGTGCAGTTCAACCTTGCGGTTCAGGAAGCCGGTTTCCTGGGGAGGCTCGACGTGCGGCGGCTTCGACTTCGCGGCCGGCGGCGCGGCGGGCAGAAGCGCCCCCGCATAAACAACAAGGCCGATCGTCAGGATTCGAAGGGGGCGGAGCATCTTTTTATCCAATATAGCCGGGAGATGATCAAAGTTTCACGGATTGAAGTGTTCGAGAGGGTTCCCTTGCACATTCCTAAGGGTTTTCTTACGAACCTGGGGTAACAATTAAGCTGAAATGCAGTACTCACTGATGACCCACCTCGAAGCAGGAGACACGCTGGACCACTATCGCCTGGAGGCGCTGGTGGCGCACAGCGGGATGTCGACCCTCTACAAAGCGACGGACCTGCGCGATGGGAAGCCGGTCGCGATCAAGATTCCGCACGCGGAGATGGAAGCCGATCCAGTGTTGCTTGCGCGATTCCAGCGCGAGGAACAAATCGGCCAGGAGATCGATCACACGGGCGTTGTCAAGACTTTCAGCAGCGAAGAGCGCAGCCGGCTTTACATGGTGATCGAGTGGGTCAATGGCCGTCTTCTGCGTTCGATTCTCAATGAAGAGCCTCAGTTGCCCAATGAAGAGCCTCAGTTGCCCATTGAGCGCGCCGTGAACCTGACCCTGCAAATTTGCGACGCGCTCGACACGCTGCACAAGCACGGGGTGGTGCATCGCGACCTGAAGCCTGAAAACGTGATGGTCGATGATGCCGACCATGTGAAGCTGATCGATTTCGGCATTGCGATGAAGGAAGACGCGCGGCGCCTGACGATCGTGGACCTGAACAAGACGCTCGGGACGCCGGACTACATTTCTCCAGAGCAGGTGAAGGGGCAGCGCGGCGATCAGCGCAGCGATGTCTACTCGCTGGGCGCCATGCTGTACGAGATGCTGACCGGCCAGCCGCCGTTTACGGGTTCCAATCCACTTGCTGTGATGAATGAGCGTTTGCTGCACGACGCCCCCCCGGCGCGGAGGCTGCGCCCGGAGATTTCGCCGGAACTGGAGGAGATTCTCAAGCGGGCGCTTGAAATGGAGCCGCGCAATCGCTATCAGACGGCGAGCGAGATGGCGTGGGAGCTGGAGCACCAAGAGCAGGTCGGTATCGAGGAGCGGGAGACGGCCCCAAAACTCGGTGGCGTGCGGCTACCGGCGACGCGGAAACTGATTCTGTATGCGGGGCTGGCGTTTGTGCCGATCTTGATTTTCGCGCTGATGATTCTGCTCGCGAAGAAATAGATACGAGAAGTCAGGCAGGCAGGCGCTTTAACATTTCCGCGGCTTTCTGAAACCAGGGTCGTTCGCGACGGCGCAGGTAGCTCGGCATGGTGCGTTCCTTATCGAGAACCTTCTGTGCCCATTGGCGCGCTTCGGGGACACGGCCCTCCGACGCGAGCATTTCCGCAAAGTTCAAATACGTTTCAGAGAGAGTGGAGCTGGCGATCGCCCGCAGAAAAAGGGATTCGGCCTTTTCCTTTTGACCGGCCTTGGCACATGCCTGGGCCAGCATGCCGACGGCGCGATTGAAGTCGTAACCCGGCTCTTTGGCGACCACGCGCTCCAGGTCAGGAACCGCGTTGACGGCATCGCCCAGTTGCAGGGAGCACAGGCCTCGGCGGTAAAAAGTGTCTTGTGTATCCGACCGAGCAGCGATCGCATTGTCGAAAGCGGCGCGAGCTTTTTCCAGGTTGCCGGCACTCATGTACAGATCGCCAAGCTCCTCGAAGTTGGCGGCAGAGGGATTCTCTTCAACCCTTGCTTCGAGTTCGGTGGTGCGCTTTTGCCGTGGCACACCTCGGATTGCCTGCACCGTCGCAATGGAATCGGGGAGCGCATTCATACCCAGGTAGATCGCAGCGCCGAGCGGTCCCATGAACACAATGACGTAAAACCAATACATCTGCGGGCGTGTCTTGAAGTAGTGGACGAGGGCCACAACCTCCAAAATCAAGCCGAGCGGATAGAGGAGATAGAGAAGGAATTCCATTGCGCAGGGGTCTTGGGCAAAGGATACACAAAGTGCTTGCGAGGAGAATGCAACTTGTGGAGAACTTCGAAAAACTCTTGAGGGACAAAGGGCAAAAAAGTCGGGTTACCTTGCGGGACTACCTGTAGGAGTCGTCGCGGTGCAGGACGAATTCCGGATAGGCGCCGCCACCGAGTTCGTGCAGGTCCATGCCGATGCGTTCTCCGTCGTCTTCAACGCGGAAGGGGATAACGCGGTTGAGAAGCGCAAAGAGCAGATAGATCAACGGAAGGAAGACGCCGAGGAGGGTTGCGACTCCGACGAGCTGGGCGATGAACTGGCCCGGCAGCGGGGCGAAGATGCCGGCAGCGATCAGGCCCCAGATGCCTCCCGCCGCATGGACGGTAATTGCGCCAGACGGATCGTCGATGGTCGCGGCCAGTTCAAGAAGCTCAACCAGCAGAGGCGTGAAGATGCCGGCGACAACGCCGGTAAGCAACGCTTCGATCGGCGTGACGACGGCGGCACACGCGCTGGACGTGACAAGGCCGGCGAGCCATCCGTTTGCGCACAGGCTGGCGTCGGGCTTGCCGAAGCGAAAGCGCGTGACCGTGAATGTGGCCGCGAGAGCTCCCGCCGCGGAGAGCATGGTGTTGATGGCGGCAACCGGCAGTGCGGAGAGCGGCGCGTGCATCCAGAGGATAGCGCCGGCAAGGTTAAAGGCGAGCCATCCGACCAGCGCGATCATGCAGCCAAAGAGAATGTAGACAGCGTTATGGCCGGGCATGGCGGTGGCGAATCCGTTCTTGGGGAACTTGCCGCGGCGCGCCCCCGTGATCCAGATGACGACGAGAGCGCTCAAGCCGCCAAGGACATGAATGGTGGCTGCGCCACCACCGTCGAGAAAACCTGCGCCCAGCGAGAAGTTGATGCCGAGTTGATTCAGCCAGCCGCCGGCCCAGGTCCAATGCGCGAGCAGGGGAAAGAGAAAGCCGGCCAACACTGCGGCGACGGCGCATCCTGCGACAAAACGGAATCGGTCGGCCCCCGAGCCCCAGGGGATGATGGCGGCAAAAGCGACCGCGAGAAACTCAAACAGCAGCGCGAGCTGAGATTGTGCCGAAGATGCGCTGAGGCCGCTTAGAAATGCGGGGCCGGCGCCGATCCAGTTCCAGGGTTTGCCGGCGAGTTGAAAGGTGTGCCCCGTGCCGCCGAGCGTTCCGGCAGGATTGCCGGTGAGCATTGCGCCTATGAGAGCGAAGACGACGATTGCGACGGAGAAGATGGCGAGGTTGCCGAGAAGAGCCTGGGCAGCCGACCGGGAACGGCCGAGCCCCACGTTGATGAGGGCGACGCCGCCGATGGCGAAGGGCGCCAGGAGCAGCAGGACCAGCGTGAGAACAAACGTCCCATCCGTGAAGACCAGGGGCATGGCCGCTGGGGAAGTGGGATTCATGGCTGCGCCTCTCCGCGTTCTTCCATATGGCCGCGCACGGCAACCACAAGACCCAGAACCTCAACCGCAAGCCCGCAGAGGACGAAGGCGAGGCGTGAGCCCGGGGCCGAGAAGAGCACCAGGGCTGCGATGGAGAGAAAGAATCCGGCTGGCATGAAACCTCCGAGCCATCGGACCGCCTGTAACGCAGCGCCGCCGCCTCGCGGTAAAGTGGCTCGAGGCGATCGCAAAGCACGCGCACCGTATGCTCGCGGGCCAACGCGGAGATCTGCGAATACATCGTCGAGATCTTCACCGAAAGGCACTCGATCTCCGGCATGCGCAGGCTTCCGGTAGCGATCGATACGCCGCTGCGCCTCGGCTTCGCCGAGCAACGCTTCTCCGAGGAAATTCAGGTTCATTCTTACCCCTTCCTCATGCCTGGCCAGCAGATGAGAGGTCAGCACTTCGGGTTCCGCCGGGATGACGACATTGGCGGTTTCATGCTGCATGTGCTCCTTGACCAGCGGCGCCGACACGCCCGGCAGCCAACCGCCGAAGGTTTGAAATCCCCGCAACAAGCGCGCGCTCGAACGGACTGAAAAATCGCGGAATCCCCTGCACATCGAGGATGTGCGTGAATTGCTCGACGACGCGCGATGGCGTCTTCGCGCGAAACGCCTGGTCGGTAAGCTGGACGAGCGTGGCCTTGTCGGCGGGCGCTTGCAGCATGCGATCGAGTTCGGCCTGCTGCCGGCGTTCCGCCGCGGTCTGGCATTCGGCCGCGCGCTCCTGGAGAGAGCGCGCCAGATCCACCGCGCGCTCGATGAGCTCAGCGTCAGGAGGAAAATCAAAACTCATGCTCCTTCCAAGCTCGCACTCCCCGGGCTCGGATCAAGGCTGGCGCTGAGCGTTTCCGCGAACTCCTTCCAAAGCGCGTCGAGATCGGCTCCGCAGAGTTCCACAAAAAGTTCAGGGCGATAGGAGCCATCGTGCGAAGCGATATTCAGTTTGCGGACGACATCCTTGTTTTTCTGGCTTCTCGAGCCAGATGAGGAAAGGCGGCGGCCGTGCCGTAGCCTTGCTTGTAGCTTGCCGTTTCGGGATCGATCCGATGATGCCTGCACTCCCGGCTCGAAGTAGCGATCGCGAATGTAATCGGCAATGCCTTCGGTCAGCCAAACCCGTCCCCTTTCGTCTTGTAATCCTGGACCACGTGCGTCAGCTCGTGAACCACCATGCCGTAATCATTGGGCGCTTTCTTTCATCACCCACTCGGCGGAGATATGGATCTGTGTTGTTCGCCGTATGGGCGACGCCTTTCATGGGCTCGAAGATCAGCGTGATTTCGCTCGGCGGGAAGCGGATGACCTTTCTCGAACAAGATCTCGTTGATCCGCGGATACCACTCCTCAACCAGCGCTTTGCTCTTCGCCGCGAAAGCCTCGCACTCCGGGGCTTTTGAGCAATCCACGGTGACGTGGAAGCCGCCGGTCGGCAAAGGCGGTTGCAGTGACAAAAATACAAGCGGCAGTTAGGAACAAAGCGCGCAGCCCCTGGAAAGTTTGCATATCGTTGAAAGTCACCCGGTCTTTTTAATGATCCCGGCTGAACGGGTCGCCGCTCTTTAGGGCCGCTTGGAGCGCCGCGATTCGGTCCGCTCTCGGATTTGCGGCGATGGCTCGCTGACTCCCTTCCCGAAGGACGTTCAGCCCGACATGCGGAGCAAACAGATGGGGCCCTTGCAGGTTCATTAGCATGTGCTGCACCTGCGAATCATTTTCCACGTTCAATGCTCCCAAGATCTCCGGCTATGTTGCGTTTCGCTTCTCCAATTCCAAGACCCGCCGCAATACTTCCTCCGCGGAAACAGATTGCATTCGGCGAGGAGGCGCCGTTGCCGATGGCGCAGCCTTCGTTCGATTGCCGGGCTTGTCCAATGCCTCTAAATTCCGCGTGAGTGAATCCGCAAGGGCTTGCGCGGATTGGTTCACTAAAGGCTCGGGCTTCGATTGAATGCCAAACAATCGTAGAAACCATCGAATGATATTCATATTCGGGCTTGGAAGTTGAGAATCTTCGCCGCCGGTAAGCTGGGGGTATGGTTGATTTGCCTTGCGTCCGTCTGCCAGGCTGCGCTGCAATTTCGGGAATTGCCGGCAGCGGGGCAAGATTAAAACTTTTGAACAAATCGTGAATCCTCTCTGGCTCAAGCTCTCCTGCGCGCTTTTCATAGGCCTGCTCATTCCCATCAACTGGTATCAATATGGAGCCGTCAACTTTCTATGGTTCTCGGATCTCGCGCTTTTCATGGCGGGTGCGGCGCTTTGGACAGACAGCCCGTTGTTGGCGAGCATGGCCGCGCTCGCGGTCCTTCTCCCGGAGATCGCCTGGAACCTCGATTTCTTCTTTCGGGTGATCAGTGGCCGGAAAGGCATCGGCCTGAGCAACTATATGTTTGACCCCGGCATTTCTCCCTGGATCCGAGCCGTTTCGCTATTTTCACGTCTGGCTTCCGATTCTCCTCGTCTGGATGCTCTATCGCTGTGGATACGATAGCCGGGCGCTCATTTGCCAAACGTTGCTCGCAGCTATCGTCGTGCCGCTCTCCTATCTCCTTGGCGATTCGAAAGCAAATGTCAACTGGGTCTATGGATTTGGAGAGGAACCCCAGACAACCGTGCCTGGGCGCTTATTTGCCTTGATGATGACAGCGGCCTTCCCGCTGGTCATTTATCTGCCAACGCATTTCTTACTGCTTAAGTTATTCGCGCGCCGCTAACTTAGCACGCCGGTCACGACGCTGGCGGGTTCGACGCCGGTGAGGCGCTGGTCGAGGCCCTGGAATTTGAAGGTGAACCTCAGGTGGTCGATGCCCATGCAGTGGAGGATGGTGGCGTTCAGATCGTTCAGATGCGACGGGGTTCTCGACGACGTTGTAGGAGAAGTCGTCGGTCTCGCCGTAGACCATGCCGGGCTTGACGCCGCCGCCGGCCATCCACATGCAGAAGTTCCGCGGGTGATGGTCGCGGCCGTAGTTGTCCTTGGTCAGCTTGCCCTGGGAATAGACGGTGCGGCCGAATTCGCCGCCCCAGACGACGAGCGTATCTTCGAGCATGCCGCGCTGCTTGAGGTCCTTGATGAGGCCGGCGCGTGGGCTGATCGACGTCGCCGCACTGGGCGCGGATATCCGCTGGGCAGATTGCCGTGCTGGTCCCAGCCGCGGTGGAGGATTTGCACGACGCGCACGCCGCGCTCGGCCAGGCGCCGGGCGAGCAGCGCGCTGGAGGCGAAGGTGCCGGGCTTGTTCACGTCCGGGCCGTAGAGTTCGAGCGTGGCTTTGTCTTCGCCGGAAAGATCGGTCAGTTCGGGCACGGAGCCCTGCATGCGGAACGCCATTTCGTACTGGGAGATGCGGGTCTGGATTTCGGGGTCGCCGAAGCGCTGGTAGTTCGCCTGGTTGAGTTGATTCAGGGCGTCGAGCATGGTGCGGCGGTCCGCGCGGTCGACGCCGGCGGGATCTTTGATGTAGAGCACGGGATCGCCGGCGGAGCGGAGGGCGACGCCGGTGTATCGCGTGGGCAGGAATCCGCTGCTCCACATGCGCGTGAAGAGCGCCTGGGCCGCGGCTTTGGAGGACCATTGCGGCGTGAGGACGACGAAGGCCGGGAGATCGCTGCTCTTCGCTGCCGAGGCCGTAGGAGAGCCACGAACCGAGGCTGGCTTTGCCGGGCAATTCGCTGCCGGTCATGACGAAGGTGCAGGCGGGATCGTGATTGATGGCGCCGGTGTTGACGGTCTTGATGAGCGCGATGTCGTCGACGATCTCGGAGATCTTCGGGAGCAGCTCGCTGACCCACATGCCGCACTTGCCCTGCTGCGCGAACTTGAACATCGACGGCGCCACGGGGAAGACGCGTCTGCCCGCTGGTCATGGTGGTGATGCGCTGGCCCTTGCGGATGGTATCCGGCAGGTCCTTGTCGAACTGCTCCGCCAGGCCCGGCTTGTAATCGAAGAGATCCAACTGCGACGGCGCCCCGTTCATGTGCAGGTAGATGAGCCGCTTGGCCTTCGGCGCGAAATGCGGGAAGCCGGCCAGGGCCGGATGCGGCGAAGCAATGGCCGGCATCGCATTCGATGCCGAGGCGTTGGAGATGCCGGCGCGGGCGCCCAGCCAGGCCATGGCGAGACCGCCGAGGCGCAGGCCGGCTGGCCGAAGAATTGGCGGCGGGTTTGCAGAAGATGGTATTCGGAGAGAGGGTCCATGGCGCTGGTTGATGGGTCGTGCAGTAGTCCCGATAGGGCCTATACGAGTCAGTTCTTGTTCAGGGTTTCGTCCAGGTTGAGGAGGAGGTTCGCCACGAGTGTCCAGGCGGCGAGTTCGGGTTCGGGAAGTTTGGGATTGGGCTGCGATTCGCCGTTGTGGACGGCGAGTTTCGCGGCCTCGGGATCTTTCTGGTATTTCGCGAGGTGTTTTTCCAGGGCGCTCCAGACGATGACGATTTCCTTGTCGCGTGGGCGGCCGGGAGAGGACGGTGCGGAAGGCCCAGGCGATGCGCGGGGGGTGGCATCGCCGCCCTGGGTGAGAATGCGTTCGGCGAGAGCGCGCGCCGCTTCGAAGTGCTGCACGTCGTTCATGAGTTGCAGCGCCTGGATCGGCGTATCACTGCTTTCGCGGCGGGTGCAAAACTGCTCGCGCGATGGGCCGTCGAAGGTGGTCATGAAGGGCGGCGGCGCCGTGCGCTTCAGGAAGCAATAGATGCTGCGGCGATAGAGCGCGTCGCCTTTGTCCTGGGCGT
>CAWBSV010000078.1:0-7931 GCA_963791505.1 uncultured Acidobacteriaceae bacterium | reverse complement strand
AACCACAAACGCCCGTATGCCCCATCCATCCACAGCCTCATCGTGGATGGGTGGGATCCGCGAACCCGCTCTGCGAACACGATCCACCACTGGCGATCGAAGCCGACAAGTCCGCATCCCCTTGCGCCGTAGGCGCAAAGGTCATTAGCCCCGCGCTTCAGCGTGGGGTAAGCACAATCCAGAATCTATCCGGAGTCCCGAAGGGACGGCGCGCCCGGGACCCAATCCATCCTCGGCCTCATCATCGGTAGGATCCCACGAACATCTCTGCGAAGAGCGATCCACGCCGACAACGTCCATCCCCAAGCGCCGTAGGCGCAAAGATCATTAGCCCCGCGCTTCAGCGTGGGGTAGTCCCAGCCCACAATTCTCATCGCGGAGAAGCGCCGGCCTCCCGGCCCTCAGCCACCCCTCATCCCACAACTCATCTCAACTCATCCCCAACTCATCTCCCCCTCATTGAGCCCCACGCCGAACCAAGGCACACTCCTTTTGTGACCAGCGCCGAGCAAGGCGCCAAATTCCAAAAGGAGACACTCTCATGAAAAACAACTCAAGCCTGCTCGCCGCCTGGATGTTCATCCTCGCCCTCTTCCTCACCGCCCTCTCCGCCAGCGCCGCCACCACAACCGTCACCCCCGTCCTTCTCAGCGGCACCATCAACACCAGCACCAACCGCGTCACCCTCGCCGGCTCGGGATTCGAGCCCGTCACAACCGCGCCCACCGTCTCCTTCAACGGCGTCAAGCTTGTCGTCGATTCGTTCACCAACACGGCCATCGTCGCCACCCTCCCCACCGGCACAACCGCGGGAACCTACACCCTGACCGTGACCAACAGCCAGGGCGTGGCCGGCCAGCTCGATCTCACCTACGGCGCAGTCGGCCCCCAGGGCCCCGCTGGACCCGCCGGCGCGACCGGCGCCAAAGGTGCCACGGGTGCAACAGGCCCCGCCGGCCCAACCGGACCCACAGGAGCGCAAGGCCCCGCGGGCCCAGCCGGCGGAGCCTTGTCCGTCTCCACGAACTCCCAACCCAACTCCATCACGTTGCCCCTGAACGCCAACTACGCCATGATCACCGCAGTCTTCCTGGCGAATCCTGGAACCTATCTGATCAGTGGGCAGCAATCCTTCTCCAATGTCGACAACGCGAACTCGGCAACCGTGTTCTGCCACCTCGTCACCAGCACAGAACCGAACATTGTCCTTCAGCAGGGGGCGCCAAACTCGTTCGCCAGCCTGCCTCCATCGTCCTCGGTCACGCTTCCGCTCAATGGGTACTACATCACATCGCAGTCGGACACCACTCTTTACGAGGAGTGCTACTACGGCGGCTACGCTTCTGAAGTGATCGCCTACTATTCCGGCTCCCTCACCGCTCTCCAGGTGCGGTAGCAATCCTTCGGCCCCCATCCATCCACAGCCCCATCGCGGAGGAGCGCCGGCCTCCGGCCGGCTGTTCTGAGGGCCTCCCGGCCCTCAGACAAGTTCGACGAACCACAAACGCCCAGTGCCCCATCCATCCACAGCCCCATCGTGGATTGGTGGGATCCGGCGAACCCGCTCTGCGAAGACGATCCACCAATGGTGATCAAGCCAGCAACGTCCATCCCCATGCGCCGTAGGCGCAAAGGTCATTAGCCCCGCGCTTCAGAGTGGGGTAAGCACAATCCAGAATCTATCCGGAGTCCCGTAGGGACGGCGCCCCATCCATCACCGTCCTCATCGTGGGTGCGCCGCAGCCCCCCAAGGTCAAAATGCAACGAACCAAACGCGAAATGCGTCCTCAAAAACGGCTGTGAAACTGTGAACCCCTCCCAAGCACACCAAAATCAGAAAGGTAGAGACACCCCCTCCACAGTTTCACAGGAATTTCCGATCGCATCATTTTTCCCAAATCGCAAACGAGCGCTTTGCTCTACCCTTGAAGCAATGCCCATGACCGAAACCAGAAAGAGCAAACTGCGCCGCTACAGCGCGCACGAATCCGCGCGCGCCGCCTCCCTCGACGGAATGCCCCTGGCAACGGCAACGCAGAGAATGCTCGGATACCTCATCGACGTCCTTCTCGCCGTCCTCATCTGGTTTCCCGCCGAATCCGCATGGCGCGTTTTTGTTCTTCACCAGCACACCGTCGAAATGAAATGGGATTTCCACGAGGCCGGCAACATCATCGTCATGCTGCTCTACTGGGGACTCTTCAATTACTTCGCCAACGGCCGCACACCCGGCAAATGGATCGCCCGCACACGCATCCTCTCCCTCACCGGCGAGCGCATGGGACTTTGGCAATCGTTTGAGCGCGCCCTCGGCTACGGAGCCGGCGTGCTTGAAGGAGGGCTCGGCTTCCTGCAATTCTTCTGGGACCGAAACCGCATGTGCGCCCAGGATCGGCTGGCTGAGACCATCGTGATCGACACCCGCAAGCGCAGCCAGAATCGAGAAGACAATGAAGCCGATGCGTGAAATTTCCAAGCGCCGCTGGACGACGCTTCTCTCCGCCCCAGCCCTGCTTCTGTCTCTCACCCTCGCCGCCCGCGCCCAGGACACCAACTACCCCGCCCGCGGCCAGCAGATTCCACCGCCCGACTGCATGAACCTGCACAACATCTGGGAAGCCGTGCCCAGCGCCGGCTGCGCCCCGGGATCGCATTCCTATTGGCTCAAGGACATTCAACACTGGCGCACCGAGCGCCGCATTCGCGTTGCCTACGATCCATCCCGCTACGACCTGCCCGCGCTCAAGTGGACGCAATCCAGTTTCATGCAGCCGCAGATGATGGTGCAGGACCGCTACTTCTACGATCCCGTCGCCGGCAAATACACCGTCGATCGCTACCTCGACGATCTCGAAAAACGCTATGGCGGCATCGACGCCGTGTTGATCTGGTCCACCTATCCGAACATGGGCATCGATGATCGCAATCAGTTGCAGATGGTCGAGTCCATGCCCGGCGGCATCGACGGCGTGCGCCAGATGGTCGCCGACTTCCATCGCCGCGGCGTGCGCGTTCTCTTCCCCATGATGATGTGGGATGAAGGCACACATGCTCCCGGCAAACCCTGGCCCGAAGCCATTGCTGCATTGATGAAGGAGATCGGCGCCGACGGCGTCAACGGCGACACGCAGGACGGCGTGCCGCTCGGCTTTTCTGAAGCAGCAGAGAAACTCGGGCATCCACTCGCCTTCGAGCCCGAAGTCAGCCCGAGCGATGAAGCGCTGGCGTGGAACGTGATGACCTGGGGCCAATACAGCTTCCCCTTCATCCCCATGGTCGACCGCTTCAAATGGCTTGAGACGCGCCACATGGTCAACATCAGCGACCGCTGGAACCTGGACAAGACCAGCGACCTGCAGTTCGCCTTCTTCAACGGCGTGGGCTGGGAGAGCTGGGAGAACGTGTGGGGCATCTGGATCGGCATCAACCCGCGCGACGCCGAGGCCACGCGCCGCGTCGCAACCATCGAGCGCGCCCTCGCGCCGTTCCTGGTCAGCGCCGATTGGGAGCCGCTCTATCCCACGGCCAACTACGGCATCTACGCCAGCCGCTGGCCGCTTGCCAACGATGCGGTGTGGACCATCGTAAATCGCGGCAGCTACGCGATCGACGGACGGCAGATGGATGTTCCCTATAGCGCGGGCATGCGCTACTTCGATCTCTACCACGGAGTCGAATTGAAGCCCGAACTCAAGGCCAACGGGCAGACAGCCGTTCTCCGCTTCGAGATGGAAGCATTCGGATATGGCGCGATTCTTGCCACGCCGGGCGAACCGAGCGAGACGATCAAATCTCTGATGGCCCGCATGGCCGCGATCACGAAGAAGCCGCTGGCTGAGTATTCGCATGAGCCGCCGATCCTGCATCAGACGCTGGCCGATATCGCACCGACCAGGGCCGCGACAGAAGCGCCCGAAGGCATGATCAAGATTCCCGGCGGCGCGTTCCGCTTCAAAGTGCAGGGCACGGAGATTGAGGGCGGCGCGTCGAACATGGTCGATGTGCAATACCCATGGGAAGGCACGCCGCGGCGCTTCCACGATCACACGATGGAGATCAAGCCGTTCTTCATCGACAAGTACCCCGTCACCAACGCGCAGTTCAAAAAGTTTCTCGACGCCACGCACTACGCGCCGCGCGACAAAACCAATTTTCTGCGCGACTGGCAAAACGGCGTGTATCCGACTGGCTGGGACAATCGCCCCGTCACCTGGGTGTCGCTCGAAGACGCGCGCGCCTATGCGCAATGGGCCGGCAAGCGCCTGCCGCATGAGTGGGAGTGGCAGTTCGCCGCGCAGGGCTCCGACGAGCGCCAGTTTCCCTGGGGCAATCAATGGCTGCCGGCCAACGTGCCGACACCTGTGACGGGCCGGACCATGTCTGGGCCGGATCCCGTCGATGCGCATCCCGAGGGCGCAAGCCCTTTCGGCGTGATGGATCTCGCCGGCAACGTGTGGCAATGGACCGACGAGTACACCGACGAGCACACCCGCTTCGCCATCCTGCGCGGCGGCGAATACTATCAGCCCCAAGGCTCAATCTGGTACTTCCCGCAGGCCTGGCGCAACGACGAGCATGGCAAGCTGCTGCTGATGGCGCCTGGCTACGATCGCTCCGGCGGTTTAGGATTTCGCTGTGTGCGCGATGCGGAATGAGACGCGACAGTAGGGGGAGTGTTTCCTTCATGCATTCAGCTTGTATCGGCGCTATGGTTCTCGCTTCGTTGACTGCGTATTCTCTCCCTGCACAAACGACAACCGAGCCCCCTCAACCCGGTCGGTTGGAATTCCATGTTATCGACCAAACAGGCGCTCCGATCTCGAATGCCGCTATCAGAGTTAGAACCGCAGAATCCACTCCATCCTCATTTTCAAGAACGAACCAGGATGGCAATGCGACGATCGAAGTTCCTCCTCGGAAATTTAACGTTGTAGTAGCTTCAAAAGGATTCAAGGAATGGAATCAGGATGTGACTGTTGCGCCGGGCTCCCACCTCTCATTTTCGATCGTCCTTCATGCTTCTGAATCCTTGCAGGATGACCCGGGGGGCTTAGTCCCTGACTCTGTCCCAGTAGAGGTGGATCGAGTTTCGCCAGACGTTCAAATACCCTTGCTCCCCGTAAAGGGCCTTCAGATCGTTGGAACAAAAGTTCGGAGAAAGAGGCGGCTCATTTCTCAATAGCCGTAGATTGTCTCTACTTTCAAGATGAAGAACCTATAAGCCGCATTAGATTGCTCTTGCAAATAGCTAAAAAATAAGCACTTCTATATTTTCAATGAAACGTTTGACAGCGGGCCCAGTTTCGCGCGATGCTAGAGCGAAGAAAAGGCGAAAATATGCCTTCCGCTGCTGCCCTTCGCTCCCAGATCGAACTTTCCCTCGAACGCCGCTTTCCCGCGGCGCTCACGCCGGTTGCCCGCACCTATCGCGAGACAGCACCCACGAGCATCGATTCCGTCGATCAGCTCCTCGAGGGCGGACTTCCAGTAGGAGCCATCAGTGAGATCACCGGCCCTGAGTCGTCCGGTAGGACAAGTTTAGCTCTGGCCTATCTGGCAGGCTTAACGCGCGAAGACCGCGTCGTCGCCTGGGTCGATGCCGCCGACACCCTCGACGCCGAATCGGCCGCCGCCAGCGGCGTCGACCTCAAACGGCTTCTTTGGGTGCGCTGCCACGATGGGCAGAGTAGCGCCGGTCTCCTGACCGGCTGTACTGGCGGTTTCCAAGCCGCCAGCAACAGTTCGTGCGAGCCTCACTCAGGAGAGCGGCGCTACGGAACTCGCTCTTCGCGAATAAACTCCAGGCCATGGGCGCGCCTCGACCAAGCTCTGCGCGCAACCGATCTACTGCTCCATGCCGGCGGCTTCTCCGCGCTGGTGCTCGATCTGGGCTCCATCGCGCCCGAACATGGCTGCCGCATCCCACTCGCCACCTGGTTTCGTTCTCGCCAGGCCGCCGACCGCACGCGCTGTTCCCTGCTCGTACTCGCGCAACAGCCGCTGGCCCAGTCCAGCGCCGCCGTCGTTCTCGACTGCGCGCCTCTGCGCGCGGAAGCCGCGAGCCCCACAGTTCTGAGCGGCTTCTCCTATCAGGTCAGGAGCGGCCGCCAGCGCTTTGCCCCAACTTTGAACGCGACGTCTCTCGGCACGCAACGCAAACCGCCGGCTTCCACATGGTCAGCGACCGGCAATTGGCAATCGGAGGAATGTGCATGAAAAACCAGCTCTACGCCTGCATCCACGCCGCGGACTTCCCTCTGCAGGCTCTTCTGCGCCTGCATCCCGAACTCGAATCAAAGCCCGTCGCCGTGCTCGAAGGAAAGCCGCCCGTCGAGACCATCTGCGGCCTCAACCACGTTGCGCATCTCGATGGCGCGACGCTGGGCATGCCGCGCCTCGAGGCGGAGACCATCACCAACCTGCAGCTTCTCTCCCGCTCGCTCGAGATGGAGGCCGCGGCCCGCGCCGTCTTCCTCGAATGCGTCGCTCAGTTTTCCCCGCGCATTGAAGAAGCCAGCACCGGCACAGCCTGCGCGTTTGTTCTCGACATCACGGGAACCGAGCGCCTGTTCGGGCCGCCCGACACTGTGGCCCAGCGCATTCGAACAGCCCTTGCCGCAGCGGGACTGCGCGCGTCGGTTGCCATCAGCAGCAACTTTCATGCGGCGCGCTTAAAGGCCGCTGCCACGCGCGGGGTTGCGATTCTTCCCTTGCAGCAGGAAGCGGCTGCGCTGGCCCGGCTTCCGATCGAAGCACTGGCCCTGCATCCTGACCACGAAGAGACGTTTGCTATCTGGGGCATTCGCACGCTCGGCGAACTGGCTGCTCTGCCTGAGAGCGATCTCGTCGCGCGGCTCGGCCCGCAGTCCATCGCATGGCGCAATCTCGCGCGCGGTACGCAAGAGCACACCTTTCAGCCCATCGAAGCAAAATTTTCGCTGCGTGAGTTCTGCGCCTTTGAAACGCCCGTCGAGCAAAGCGATGCGCTGCTCTTTGTCGGCGCGCGCATGATCGATTGCCTGGCAACACGCGCGGCTACGCGGGCATTGTCGCTCGCGTCGCTGATGATCCACATGAAACTCGATGGCGGGCAGGCCTATGAGCGTGTGATCCGGCCGGCGATTCCGACCATCGATCGAAAATTTCTGCTTAAGCTGCTGCAGCTTGAAATTGCCGCGCATCCTCCGCAGGCTGCGGTGTTGTCACTCGCTCTTACGGCTGAGGCGGGCCAGTCAAGCAAGGTGCAGCTTGGATTGTTTGCCCCGCAAACGCCTGAGCCTTCGCGTCTCGACGTGACCATTGCCCGCTTGAAAGCCATTGCCGGCGAAGACCGTGTTGGCTCGCCGGTTCTTGAAGACACGCATAAGCCGGGCAGCTTTCGCATGGCCGGCTTTTCTGTTCTGCAATCCTCGACCGCGCCGTTGTCGGGCCCGCCAACATCAGCACCGCCGCGTGTGGCGCTGCGGCGTATGCGTCCGCCCATGCCGGTGCGCGTGCAGGTAAGCGAACTACGGCCGGTTGCGTTTCGGGATCGCGAACGCAGCTTTCAGGTCGCGGAAGCGTACGGGCCATGGCGCACCAGCGGCTGCTGGTGGACGACCGATGGATGGAACGCCGAAGAGTGGGACGTGCTCGCCGAGACCGGCAATGGTGCATCAGTAGCGTGCCTTTTAGTGCGTGACTGCAATCAGAACAAGTGGCGCCTCGAAGCCTTCTATGACTGAGGCTTCAGAATACGTCGAGCTGCACGCAACCAGCGCAGGGTGCCCCATCCATCCACGGTCTCATCGTGGATGGGTGGGGCACCACGAACTCAAGCGTTGAGAGCAAACAGAAATTTGTTTGTAACACAGCCGACTCGGCACCCTCTGGATCGCGGCCGAACGTCGGTCGTTTATGAATGCGGCTTGAGCAAATCATCATGAAACATT
>CAWBSV010000077.1:0-7998 GCA_963791505.1 uncultured Acidobacteriaceae bacterium | reverse complement strand
CTGGCGTATCTTTAGGGTGACGTCGTGATTGGAGTTAATCAGGGAATGATATCCAACTGGAGCAAAACATCTTCGTATTGAATGGTTCCAGTGGAGACCAGCGAAGAATTCGTACCCGTCGTGGTTCCGCCGGCAAAGCTCGAAGCGATGTTGCTGAGAACCGGAACCTGACTTCCCGAGGCGATGACGGCCAGAATAGTTTGTTATTCGTGGTGTAAACGCTCGGCCTCGATATGACTTTGAAACGATTAGTCTGCTCAAGAGCATGTACGTAATAGTTCAAGGTGTTGCCGATGGCTCCATAGAGCGTCAAACCGGTGAAGAGCGGAAAGCCCGTCGAACTGATGAGACTGGCGGGTTCTGGACGGCAGCACACCTAGCGCTCGTCGCCTGTGGGGTGATTCTCGGTCTGGGCGCCCTGTGCTTCGCCGCGCTGCCAGCCGCCGCCCAGCCTGACCCGGCTCTTCCCGACCCAACTCTGCCCGCGATGGTCCAGCCCGACGGGTATTTCTTTCCCCATCAACTCGCTGATCCCGTTTCGGGCGGCCACTCCGCGCCCATGGTGGAGCGCTACGGCAAGCCCTACGTCATGGTGATGGTCAACGGCAAAGGTCCGTTCCGCTTTGTGATTGACACCGGTACCGGTACCGATGCCTTCGTGACCCCCGAGCTCGCCGACCAGCTCGGTCTTCCCGTCGCCGGGCAGGTTCATCTCAACGACCCCAGCGGCCAGGGAGGCTCCAAAGTTCCTCTGGTCTTTATTCAGTCCCTGCGCGTTGCCGGCGTCGAATTCACGGGGATCAAAGCTCTGCGCCACACTTTTATGGAAGAAGCCGGCCAGGTGCAGGGGCTGCTCGGCTTCACGCTCTTCCGCGATTACCTGCTCACGCTCGACTTTCCCAATCGCATGGTGACCCTCGCGTCCGGCCGTCTCGCCCCCGATGGTGGGAGCAACGTCTTCCCCTTCCGCATGCCCGATGGCGTGCCCATCTCGACCCTGCACATCGATGGGATGGCGGTCGACGCCCAACTCGACTCCGGCGGCGGAGGGCTCACCTTGCCCGCCGCCCTGGCCGCGCGGCTGCATTATGAGATCGAGCCGGTCGCTTTCGCCTCAGCGGAGTCGCTCTCCACGCGCTTCGAGATGAAGGCTGCGCGGCTCGCGTCGGATGTGCAGCTCGGCTCCTACACCTTTGCCCACTCGTTTGTTGAGATTCATCCGGCATTTCCGCTGGTCAATTTCGGCTCGCCGCCCATGCAGAACTTCGCCATCACCTTCGATCAGCAGAGCCTGCTGGTGCGTTTCGTCGCGAACCGCAAGCGCTTCGTCTTGACCGCGCCGCCGTGCCCAATGCATCTTGAGAATCGGCCCGCGTACCATCCGCCCTCGCCGCGCCTTGTGCCCGTCGGCTGAACAGCGCATTGAAAAGCGAGGCACTGCATCGCGCCGAGGAAGCGGGCCTCAAAGGGTGCTGAAAAGCCCCTCGTGAGCGATGGAAAGAGTCAGGGCACGACTTCAGTCGTGCCGTAATCGACATAGTACGATCCAGGGCTTCAGCCCCTGAGGAACGCTTTCAGTTTGCCTGACCCACTTGACCGAGTTCATTTTCAATTCAATTCAACGTGGCTTCATCGGCGGATCATCAGTCGGGCCGCCTAACCCCGCGTCATCGCCTTAGCACTGCGCAGCTCCATAACCGCATCCCCGGTCGGCAAAAATTCCATCGCGACGTTGTGCCTGTAATTCAACGCGGCGAGCTTGCGATAGATGTTTCCGTAGTTGATCTCACCCGAGCCGGGAATGTGCCGGCCCGGCACGTCGGCAATATGCACCAGCCCAATCATGTCGATGTGGTTATCGAGCTTCGCGATCAGATTTCCAAAGCTCATTTGCTCGTGGTAGATGTCATAGAGAAACTGCACCTGCGGATGGTTGACGGCGCGCACTATCTCAATCGCCTCATCTGCCGAGGTCAGAAAATACTTCGGATTCTCTTCCAGATGAATGCACTCGAGGAGCAAACGAACGGGCTGCCCTTCGATGGTGCGGCCTTCGACCAGTTCGGCCGCGCGCTTCAGTGCTTCAAGGCAGCTTGCATGCTGTGCTTCCCGGCTCATGCTCGGAACAACGTTGCCGGAGAGAACAATCATGGCCGGACAGCCGAGGGTCTCCATCGGGGTCATGGCTGCCTTGAGCTCCGCGAGAAACGCATCGCGCGAAGCCGGATCGGTGAGGCTGGTGCGCAACCCCGCCGTGGCATCGAAGCGCACGCCGAGCCGTTTGCGCGCGGCATTCGCGCGATCGAATTCTTCGGCCCTCCAGTCGCGATACTCGCCCACCAGTTCCACCTGCGTGTAGCCGGCTTCAACCACTTTGGCGAGCCGCTCTTCAAACGGCAGATCCTTGAAAACCGTCCACAGCATGACGGAGAGACCGAACGTCGCCGCATTGCCTTCGGGGCTTGGGTTCCGTGCGGATAGATTCGGCGCCAGCGCCGTCAATGCGGCCGTCGCGGCCGATTGCGCGAAGGTGCGTCGATTCATGCCGGGGCCTCCACCTTTTTTGGAACGGCTCTCGCCGGGACCTTATTCGAGCGGCACAGCTGCACCCAGTCTCTCTCCGTCTGATCCGCGTAGGCCGCGCCAAACGCCGCGAGCGCTTCCGCAAATCGATTGCCGCGGCCCAGGTAGCCAGAGATTACGCGCGGATCGCTGGAACGTGCATGCCCCCGCGCCAGCAGTTCGCCGCACACTTCGGCAAAGGCGCAGAGCCCACCTCCGCTCAGATCTTCGAGTTCGATCGATCCCTTATGATCGTTGAGCTGCCGGACGAGAAACTGACGATTCCCCATGTGCGTCCATCCCAGAAACGGATCTGACTGGATCTGCATCGCGCGCTGACCATCAGCGGTGCGCTTGCCGTTATGCGCATCCGGGTGGGCATCGGGAAGATACGGCGCGTACCCTGAGTCAGGCTCCTCTTTGATCTGCAGAAACAATGGATCGTTGGGGCCGTTGCCTTCCATGTAGACGCAGTAGTCGCGCAAGCCAACCGATCCGGTACCGACCACCTTGAATGCCACATCGATGGGCTTGTAGTGCGTCAGCAGCCGCTGGCGCTGCGGCTCAAGCATCTGGGAGTACGGCTTGAGCGAGGCCAGCACCGCCGCGGCGCGCGCACCGGTGACACGCGTCAGCATTGGCTTGATCTCCTTGAATCGGCGCGGCGCGCCCTGTTTTGCAGATGACGGCTCAGTCATCTGCTCCAGCGTGTGCATTGGGGTGGAACGCTCCGCCTTGAGCAGTGCGTCATGCACTGGTTCAACCTGCGCCAGGCGATGCACCTGATAGTGGCCCACTTCCAGAATCGGCATCTCGGCAAACACGCGCATCTGCGAGCAGTAGCGCGCGATGCATTGCTCCACCGCCTCGTGCGTCGATGCAGCTTTGTGGCCGGAGCCGCGCCCGGCCAGAGTGATGGAGGCAGCCATGCGCTTCAAATCCCACTCAAAGGGGCCGCGGATGGTCTCATCAAAATCGTTGATGTCGAAGACAAGCCGTCCGTCGGGCGCCGCGTAGGCTCCTACATTGCGCACGTGCGCATCGCCGCAGAGCTGCGAGACGATGCCGGTGTTGGGCAGCTTGGCAAGGTCCGCAGCCATCACCGGAACCGCGCCGCGGAAGTAGCCGAAGGGAGAGGCCGCCATTAACTCATACTTGAGCTTGATCAGCTCCGGAACCCGCCCGCGCATCGACCGGTCGAGCAGCACAAGCGGCGGTGTCGTGCGCGCTTTAACATTGAAATCCGCATGTTCCTGGCGGGCTACCTGTTTGCGCCGCGCCTGTCCCTGTTGGGTTCGTTCTTCCGGAGTTGCCCAGTGCATAGAGCGGACCATACACGGTTAAACTTCCTCAACGCAACTGGACGGAATTCGGCGAAAAGTTTCTGCATTGCGTGCGATAAACTGCTTGCTGGAAGCGTGTACCTCCCTTGCGTCGCACCAACCCCGGCACAACTCTTCTTGGAGGAGAATCTCTTGAGGTCATCTGCCCTAGCCCGGCTTTTTCTCGCTCTTTTTGTCATCGGCGCAGCCAGCATTCTCGGCGCACAAACGCCTCCAAAGCCCATCACCGTCGAAGCGATCTTTGGGCATGGATCGCTGGTCGGCAATCCGCCCAACGGGCTCACCTGGTCGCCTGACGGAAAGCACCTCACCTATCTCGATGGCGGAGAGCTGATCGATCTCGATCCGGGAACGGGCAAGCCCCACGTGATGGTGAGCCGCGCCAAGATTGCCTCGCTGGCCGGCGCCAGCGGCACCGAGCAGGATCGCGACCATCGTGAGCGCTACAAGATGGCGAGCTACATCTGGGCGCCCGACTCCATGCACCTGCTCTTCGACTCCAACGGCCGCCTCTGGATGTACGACCTGCGCAACGGAACAGGCATCCAGGTTGGATTCACCGGCTCAGCGTCGGGCGATGATCCAAAATTCTCGCCCAATGGGGAGTTCATTTCGTTTGTGCGCGACCACGGCCTCTCAATCATCAACTTGAAAGAGACGGGAACCCCGATGAGCGCGGTTGCGCCTTCCGCCAATCCAACCACGTTGAACGGAGAAGTGGACTGGGTCTACGAAGAGGAGCTGACTGTTCGCAGCAATTCGTTCTGGTCGCCCGACTCGAAGAGCATTGCGTTTCTGCAGATGAACGAGGCGCAGGTGCCGCAGTATCCGATCACGGATTGGATTCCGACCCATGCGACGGTGGAGACACAGCGCTATCCGCAGCCAGGCGATCCGAATCCGGACGTGCGCGTGGGCGTGGTCAGCGTCAGTGGCGGCAAGACAGTGTGGGTGCAGCCTGCCCATCAAGGGCGGCCAGGACTACATTCCGCGCTTCGGCTGGGTCGATCGCAAGACGCTTTGGGTGGAGACGCTCACGCGCGACCATAAGCATCGCGATCTTTACTTCGCCGACGCGGCCACCGGACAGGCGCGTCAAATGCTGCAGATCAGCGACGACAAATTCATCGATGATAACTACGATGTGTCGGTCGGCTTCGGATCGATCGTGCTCACCAACTGGACGAGCGGGCACAATCATCTCTATCTCTACAGCTACAACCAGAGCGCTCCGATGGCAGAGGCGGCCAAACAGGAACGCCAGCTGACCAACGGAGACTTCGACGTTGCCGCCGTCGCTACGGTCGACCACCCGGGCAAGCTGATCCGCTACGAATCGAATGAAGGCAACGTGCTTGAAGCACAGCTGTGGCAGGTAAGCTTCGACGGAGAGCGCAAGCAGTTGAGTTCAGGCGCAGGGTACCACTCCGGCAACTTCGCTCCAACCGGAACCGCCTTTGTCGACCGCCAGTCGACGCGCACCGATACCGCCCACGCTCAGCCTCTGCTCCGAGGCGGGCAAGTGCAACGTCTTCTGGTCCTCCCATGCCCTGGCGTCGTACCGCATCCACTCCCCCGAACTGCTTGAAGTGAAGGCGCACGATGGCTCGACGATGCTCTATGGAACGATCCTGCTGCCTGAAGGAATGACCAGCCCGGCAAGTGTGCCGCTGATTCGTCAATCCCTATGGAGGCCCGGGGCCGCAGACCGTCGCCAATCGCTGGGGCGACAGCGTTCTCTTCGACCAGGTGCTGACCGATCATGGCTTTGCCGTGCTGCATGCAGACAATCGCGGCAGCGGTATGCGCGGACGCGATTTTGCGCAGGCGGCCTATCACAACTTTGGCCCGGTTCAGCTCGAAGATCAACTCACTGTGCTGGACGCGGCGCTGGCCAAATATCCGCAGCTCGATAAGAAGCGGCTGGGCTGGTGGGGATGGAGCTGGGGCGGCACCTTCACCCTCTACGCGCTGTCGCACTCTGACCGCTTTCGCGCCGGCGTTGCCGTAGCTCCAGTGACCGACTGGCATAACTACGACTCCATCTACACCGAGCGCTACATGAGCGAGCCGGCGGACTTTGCCGATGGCTACAAGGACTTCTCGGTGGTGAACTCAGCCGGGAAACTGCATGGCCGGCTGCTGCTGGTGCATGGCACCGGCGACGACAACGTGCACATGGAGAACTCGATTCAGTTCATCCAGCAGCTGATTGAAGCCCAGATTCCCTACGACCTGCAGATTTATCCGCGCAAGACGCATTCGATCGCAGGACCCGACGTGAGGACCGCATCTCTTCAACCGCATCCTGGCGCAGTTCGACGAGTACCTGAAGCCGCCAGTCGCAGCCGACAGCCACTAAACAATTGTCCTGACCCAGAGGTTCGTGACAAACTGCCGCTGACTCGCTGACACTGCCACGCCGCAAAGCGGCGCTGACTTGCTGTTTTTAAATTGAACAGGCCTTCGCCATGAAGCATGAAAATCCAGCATCGAACCCGCCCGAAGACACCCTCGCAGACCATCTGCGCAGACTCGAAGAGTCTCTCCTCGACCCCGAACTGCGCCGCGATCGAGCCCGCGTCTCCGCTCTGCTCGCCGACGACTTTCTCGAGTTCGGCTCTTCGGGCAGAGTCTGGACGCGCGCCGAGATCCTGGACCTGCTGGCGACAGAAACCTACACGCGCCCCGATATGGTCGACTTCGCCTGCCGCCGGCTTGCCGAAGACATCGCCCTCGTAACCTACAAGACCATCCGCACAGAGACAGAGACCCTGCGCAGTTCACTCTGGACGCAGAAGTCCGGAACCTGGCAGGTGCTCTTTCATCAGGGAACGAAAGTGGGGAACGAGAATCGAGAAGGGAAGTTGACAGCTCTAGACGTGCCGGCTGCGGAACAGGTCGTCTTTTTCGCGGGCGGGGCAGTTCGAGCATCCCAGGCAGCAAACAAGCAACACAGCAACTCCGGCCGTGATCAGCACGGCGAGAATGCTTCCGTTTGTCGCTAGCCAATGAAGCAAGTTATGCATAGCAGAGCCCACTTCCGTAGGGGACGCATACAGTCGGCCAATTGTTTCGGCTACAAGCCGATCAGGGAACCTTGACCGAGTCCCGTGTCCCGGAATCCCGGCGAAAACCAGTGTAGCATCGGGACCCAAAATTCAGTTGCCTGTGAATTTTCGCGCCTAAAACCAAAGTTTCAGGTTGTATCGAGAGCGAAGATAGAGCGAAAATAAAGCACCGTGGTTCTCCAGCCAAGCCCGGCTCCGATTGATGCTCCGTCTACCTTAGACGCGCGTTCCGACGCTCTTGTGACTCAGGACGGCGAACCCCCGGAAGGCCGCCCACCCGATCAAGCTGCATCGGGCGGGCCGGATCCCTCCGGGCTGAACTGGCTGTTTGTCGATCTCAACTCCTACTTCGCCTCGGTCGAGCAGGATGCGCGCCCCGAGTTGCGGGGCCAGCCGGTCGCCGTCGTCCCCATGATGGCCGACACAACCGTAGCCATCGCAGCCAGTTACGAAGCCAAGGCCTACGGCGTCCGCACCGGAACCATGGTCGGCGAGGCCAAAAAGATGTGCCCGGGTCTGATCCTGGTCGAGGCCCGGCACGAGCTCTATGTCGACTACCACCACCGCATCATTGAAGCCGTGGAAAGCTGCCTGCCGGTGACAGCGGTGTTGTCCATCGACGAGATGGCCTGCCGGCTGATGGGCCGCGAGCGCCCGCTGCTTGCCGCTCTCGAACTCGGCCGGCAAGGTGAAGGCGCAGCATCCGCGAGCGCGTCGGCCCGATGCTGCGCAGCTCCGTCGGCCTCGCGACCAATCGCTACCTCGCCAAGATCGCCAGCGACATGGAAAAGCCCGACGGCCTGGTCGCGCTCCCGCTCGACATCCTGCCCGAGGCGCTGCGCCAACTGACCCTGCGCGACCTGCCCGGCATCGGCGCCAAGACCGAGAAGCGGCTCAACGACAAGGGCATCACGACCATGGACCAATTGCTGGCGCTCGGATGCGAGCCGGCCGGCGAGCTATGGGGCTCGGTGTGGGGCGAGCGTCTGTGGCACTGGCTGCGCGGCGAAGACTTCGACATG
>CAWBSV010000076.1:0-32223 GCA_963791505.1 uncultured Acidobacteriaceae bacterium | reverse complement strand
TTCTGCCCTATGCGCCGCTGCAGCATTTGCTCTTTGCCGATGCGCGCATCCGTGCGCTGGTGATGACGAGCGCCAACCTGAGCGAAGAACCGATCGCGATCGACAATGATGAGGCCCAAGAGCGGCTGGCCGGCATTGCGGATTCGTTTCTTCTGCATGATCGCGAAATCTTGCAGCGCTGCGACGACTCTGTTGTTGCCGTCGTCGATGGTGCCTCGCAGTTGATTCGCCGCGCGCGCGGCTTTGTTCCGCTGTCCGTCAAGCTTGCTTCGGAAGCGCCTGCTCTATTGGCTGTTGGCGGTCATTTGAAAAGTGTCTTTGCACTCGCGCGTGGCCGACACGTCTTTCAGAGCCAGCATCTTGGAGATCTCGAAAACTTGAAAGGAATCGAGTTCTTTGAAGAATCGCTGGCGCATCTCATGCGCACCTTCGAGATCGAGCCCAAAGCTGTGGCGCACGATCTGCATCCTGGTTATCTCTCGACCGATTGGGCCAAACGCTGGGCGCGCGAACGCGGACTTGACACGATCGCTGTTCAGCATCACCACGCGCATGTTGCCGGCTGCATGGCCGAGCACGCGCTCACCGAGGCGATCGGACTGGCGCTTGACGGAACCGGTTACGGAACCGATGGGAAAATCTGGGGCGGGGAAGTGCTGATTGCGCGACTCGACAGCTTCGAGCGCTTTGCGCATCTGGAGTACGTTCCCATGCCCGGGGGGGATGCAGCCGTCAAGGAGCCGTGGCGCATGGCCTACGCCGCGATGCGGAGCGCGGGGGTCGATGCGGAGACGGCGATGAAGCTGGCTGGTGCCGATGCGAAACAGGCGCGCGTGCTCGACCAGATGATGGAGCGCAAGCTCAATACGCCGATGACGTCGAGCCTCGGGCGGCTGTTCGATGCGGTTGCTGCTGTAGTGCTGGAGCGACGCACCGTTGATTACGAAGCCCAGGCTGCGATTGAGTTGGAAGGGATCGCTGTGGACGAGAACGACAGCTCCGGCTATCCGTGCGAAATCTCAACCGGAACGCCGACTCCGCTTCAGATTCACACCGGTTCGATGTGGGAACAACTGCTCGCGGACCTGGAGGCCGGCGCGAGCGAGTCGGAAGTTTCAGCACGCTTTCATGCTGGCGTGGCGAATGCCTTCGTGCAAGTGTCGGTTGCGGCACGCGATGCGAAAGGCCTGAGCAAAGTGGCCATGAGCGGCGGGTGCATGCACAACCGGCGGCTATCACGATTGCTTCGCGTGAAGCTTGAACACGAGGGATTCGAAGTGTTCCAGCAAGTGCATGTCAGCCCCGGCGACGGCGGCTTGAGCTACGGGCAAGCCGTGGTAGGGGCGGCAGTGCTGGGATTTGGGAGGGCAAACGCTAAATGCTAAGCAATGACTTCCTTTTGTCCTTCAAACGTGAAACGGAAGAAAGATGGAGCAAGACATTGATCGACCCGACAATCTACGGGTTCCAATTTCAGGCTGGGACGCGTTGGAACCCGGGATTATCTGAGAGGCAGGTTGCCGCATACGAGATGGAGATAGGTATCCAGTTCCCATTGGACTTTAAGCGATTTCTTCGCGCGATGAACGGGACCGACCTTTCGACTTTGAATATCTACGGGGGCAGCGGCGAACCGGCGCGCGGTCGGATTGGCGTCTACGCGTATCCGAGAGACTTGGAGACTGTGCAGCAATGCGTCTTCGAAGTCACAGCGGAACGGGACACACTGGCCGCCACGCTAGCTGATCAAGGTTTCACCCTCTCTCCAACTGCCGGGCTCATGCCTATATACGCTCATCGTTGTGTTGTCTGCGAAAAAGACGGCGATGATTGCGCGGTTCTATCCGTGTGGGATCCCGAAGACGCAATCGTTTACGGCTATACCTTGCAAGAGTACCTTGAAAGAGAATTCCTCGGAAAAATGCCAAGTTGGGCAGCCTGAATAAGTGCCGAAGCCCTATTGAATCTGGCTCAGCCACTGAGCTTGACAAGCTGCTGCGCCTCTTCGCGCGGCCCGAGAATCGACATGCGCGGAATGCGTCCGCGCACCATGGCCACTTCGTCGCAGCGATGCAGGCGCGGGCAGTTCTGACAGTCTTTGAAAATCTTGTCCGGCAGCTCCGACTTGTCTTCGACGGTGCGAAATCCGTACTTGAAAAAGAAGTCGGGAATGCGCGTGAACAGGCAGACGGAGTGAATGCCATGCTCTTCCGCTTCTTCAATCAGCGCCCCAAGAATGCGGCCGCCCGCGCCTTGCCCCTTGGCCTCCGGCTTGACGACGATGGAGCGGACCTCAGAGAGATGCGGACCATATAGGTGCAGCGCGCCGCATCCGAGAAAGATGCCGCCATCGGACTCGGCAACCGTGAAGTCGCGCACGTTTTCGCAAATCTCCGCGAAGGCGCGCTTGAGCAGGGTGCCATCCGTTGAAAGGGAATTGACGAGGTCGTAGATGTTGGAGGCGTCGTGAAGCCGGGCCTTACGCACCAGCATGAAGTGCCTCCGTGCTGAGAATTGGCTTGAGCGCCGCAATGCGTTCAGCCGCATTGGCGAGCGCCGAGCGGACTTGCCCGCGCGCGGTGCCGCCGATGACATCATGGCAATCGAGCGTGGCGTCGACTGTTACGGCGGCAAAGAAGTCGTCGGCAAACTCCGGGCCGAAGGCTCGCAATTCTTCCAGCGAAAGATCGTTCAGCTCGACGCCCTTTTCCAGTGCGAAGCGCACCGCGTTGCCAATCTTTTCATGCGCGGTGCGGAACGGAACGCCCTTGTGCACCAGGTAGGTCGCCGCCGCCATCGCGTTCAGGTAGCCGGTCTTTGCGGCCTCTTCCATGCGCGCAAAGTTGAACTGAAGCGCAGTCGTGAAGCGTGCCACGAGCGTGAGCATCGCGGGCACGAATTCAACTGAAAACGCCGGCTCCTGGGTCTCCTGCATGTCTTTATTGTAGGCGAGGGGCAATCCTTTGAGCTGCAGTGTGACGGCCTGGGTAGCTCCGTGAATACGGCCCACTTTGGCGCGCAAAAGCTCAGTCAGATCGGGGTTCTTCTTCTGCGGCATGGCGCTGGAGCCCGTCGAAAAAGCTTCAGGAAGCAGCACAAATCCGTATTCAGCCGTCGCGAAGAGCGTGATCTCTTCCGCAAAGCGGCTCAGGTGCAGGCCGACCATGGTCAGTGCCTGCAGATACTCGAGAATGAAATCGCGGTCGCTGGTCGCGTCCATCGAGTTGCCAGTCGGCGCCGTGAATCCAAGCTCCTTCGCGGCAATGGTGCGATCCAGCGCGAGCGTCGCCCCTGCGACCGCGCCCGAGCCGAGCGGGCAGTCGTTGAGCCGCGAGGAGCAATCTTTCAGCCGCGTCGCGTCCCGCAGAACCATCTCGACATAGGCGAGCAGCCAATGCGCAACCAATACTGGCTCTGCCCGCTGCAGATGGGTATAGCTGGGCATAACGGAATCGCCCGCTCGATTCGCCAGGCCGAGCAAAGCCTCTGCCCATGCGGCCAGGCCTTCAATCACAAAATCGATCTGCTCGCGGACGTAAAGCCGCAGATCGGTCGCAATCTGCTCATTGCGGCTGCGCCCAGTGTGCAGCTTCAGTCCAAGCGAGCCGACGCGCTCCACCAGAGCGAGCTCAACGAAATGATGAATGTCTTCAGCGATTGCGTGATTGCGCACGAGGGATTGGCCGGCTTCAGATGCGTGATCGGCGGCAATCGAATCGAGTGCTGTGCGGAGTTTTGCGCCATCGTCCTTTGTCAGGATTCCCGCGGCAATCAGCGCGGACGCATGCGCCTTGCTCGCAGCCACCTCGTGTGGAAGCAGCCGCCAGTCAAAGACAATCGACCGCTGCCACTGCTCGAATTCTGCATCGAGCGGCTCGCGAAAACGGCCCGACCACATCTTTCCGGATTGTTGCTCGTTCGACATCGGTTCTAATTCTTCCCCTTAACGCTGCCATCGAGCAGCGGCATCTCGCTTCCCTTGCTCAGCGTGAGCAGGCCGGCCCGCGCGTAGGTGAGCAGCTTGTCCCGTGTATCGGTGATGTCGAGATTGCGCATGGTGAGCTGCCCGATCCGATCGCGCGGCGAGAACACCGATTCGGTCTTTTCCATGCTCAGGCGCTCGGGATGGAAGGTCAGATTCGGCGAGTCGGTATTGAGGATCGAGTAGTCGTTGCCGCGGCGCAGCTCCAGTGTGACCGTGCCGGTGATGGGCCTTGCGACCCAGCGCTGCGCTGACTCGCGCAGCATGATGGCCTGCGAATCGAACCATCGTCCCTGGTAGAGCAGGCGGCCGAGCTTGCGGCCGTTGTCGCGATACTGCTCGATGGTGTCCTCGTTGTGGATGCCGGTGATCAGTCGCTCGTAGGCGATGAACAGCAGCGCCAGTCCCGGAGCCTCGTAGATGCCGCGGCTCTTGGCCTCGATGATGCGGTTCTCAATCTGGTCGGACATGCCGAGACCGTGACGACCGCCGATCCGGTTGGCCTCGAGAAGCAGTTCGACCGCATCGCTGAATGTCTTCCCGTTGAGAGCTACCGGGAAGCCTTCTTCAAAACGGATCGAGACCTCTTCGCGCGGAACGGGAACATCGTCGCGCCAGAAGGCAGTGCCCATGATTGGATCAACAATGCGGATGGACGAAGAAAGCTGCTCGAGGTCCTTGGCTTCGTGGGTTGCGCCCAGCAGGTTCGAGTCAGTGGAGTAGGCCTTCTCAGCCGACATCTTGTACGCGAACCCGGCCTTCTGCATAAACGCGGACATCTCGGCGCGCCCGCCTAACTCGTCAATGAAAGCGTCGTCGAGCCAAGGCTTATAAACCTGCAGGTTGGGATTGACCAGCAGACCGTAGCGATAGAAGCGCTCGATGTCGTTGCCCTTGAAGGTCGAGCCATCGCCCCAGATGTTGACGTCGTCTTCCTTCATGGCGGCGACCAGCATCGTCCCAGTGACTGCACGGCCAATCGGCGTGGTATTGAAGTAGGTCACGCCCGCAGTCGTGATGTGGAAGGCCCCGGACTGCAGCGCGGCAATGCCTTCGCGCACGAGCGGCCCGCGGCAATCGATGAGGCGGGCCTTCTCGGCGCCGTATTCGAGAGCCTTGCGTGGAATCTCATCGTAGTCAGCCTCGTCGGGCTGGCCGAGATTCGCCGTGTAGGCGTAGGGGATGGCCCCCTTCTTCTTCATCCAGTGCAGTGCGGCCGATGTGTCGAGCCCGCCGGAAAAAGCGATGCCAACTTTCTGGCCGACGGGCAATGATTCGAGAATTACCGACATGCTTACCTCAGAACAGTGAACAGTGAACGGTAGACAGTGAACAGCGCTGATGGATCAGGCTGTTCACCGTTGGTTGTTCACCGCCATCAGCAGTTAAAAGAAGCGACATTCGAGAGTCCGCCCAGCAACAGCAGCAGCAACGCCTTTTGCGCATGCATGCGGTTCTCGGCCTGGTCGAAGACGATGGACTGCGGTCCGTCCAGCACCTGGTCGGTTACTTCGGCGTTGCGGCGCGCGGGCAGGCAATGCATGAACACCGCATGAGGCGCGCTTTTTGCATGAGCGCGTCATTCACCTGAAACGGGCGAAAAATAGGTGCGCGCTTCGTGGATTCGTGCTCGAAGCCCATGCTCACGCACACATCGGTGTAGATGGCTTCTGCGCCTTCGGCCGCGGCCTGCGGGTCTTGCAGCAAACGCACCTCGCATCCGTTCGCTTCGGCAATCTCGCGCGCCTTGGTGACGATCTCGATATCCGGAGAGTAGCCGCGCGGGGTCGCGATAGTGACGTTCGCGCCGAGTTGCGCGCCGGTCAACATCAGCGAGTGGCATACGTTGTTGCCGTCGCCAAGATAGGTGAAGTTCATGCCGGCGACGGAGCCAAAGTGCTCCTGCAGCGTCATGAAATCGGCGAGGGCCTGGCAGGGGTGCTCAAAATCGGAGAGAGCGTTGATGACCGGAACGCGCGAGTTGGCGGCCATCTCGGTGATGGTGTCGTGCGCGTAGGTGCGCAGTACGATCACGTCGACCCAGCGCTCTACATTCTTGGCCACGTCGGCAATGGCTTCGCGCTCGCCCAGCGGCGAACTGGTGTGATCGACAAAGATCGCGTTGCCCCCCATGGTGTTGATGCCGGTCTCAAAGCTGAGCCGCGTGCGCAGGCTGGCCTTCTCAAACATGAGCACCATCTGCTTGGCGTCGAGCGCATGGCGATACTCGCGCGGGTTGCGCTTCACGTCATGGCCGAGCTTGAGAATGGCGCGCACTTCGGCGCTGGTCAGATCGGCGACGGAACACATGTCCTCGCCGGCAAGGCGCGCGGCGGCGCCGAGAATGTCGGGATCTTTTTGCACGGGATCGCGGCCTCTGCTTTTTCAAGGGTTCTGCTAGCCATGGGTCACGCCTCCTGCGGACTGGCGGCTGCGGCCTGGGCCGTTCTGCAGCCGCGTTCTGTGTGAAGATCTCGTCCAACGCCGCAATGGCGGTGTCCACATGGCCGCGCTCAAGAATGTAAGGCGGCAAAAAGCGAAGTACGGTGTCACTCGTGCAGTTGATGAGGATGTGACGCTTGAGCATTTCGGCGACAACCAGCTTGGCGAGATCGGCAGAGTCAAGTTCAGCGGCAATCATCAGGCCCTTGCCGCGCACGTCGACGATGGCCTCGTGTCGCGCGGCGAGCGCCTTGCAGTTGCGCTTGAAAATAATCGCCAACTTCAGTGGCATGCGCCAGCAGGTTGTCTTTCTCGATGGTGTCGATGACGGCGATCGCAACCGCGCAAGCCAGCGGGCCGCCGCCGAATGTGGTGCCGTGCATGCCGGCGTGAATGGCGCGCGCTGCTTCTTCAGTGCACACAACGGCGCCCAGCGGAATGCCACCCGCGATCGGCTTAGCCAGCGTGGTGACGTCAGGAAGAATGCCGTAGTGCTGATAGGCGCACCATTTTCCGGTGCGGCCCATGCCGGCCTGAATCTCATCGACGATCAGCAGCGCTCCAGTGGAAGTCGCCAGAGCGCGCGCCTCGGCAAAGAACTCCTGCGAGAGCGGACGAATGCCGCCTTCACCCTGAATAGCCTCGACAAGAATCGCGCAGACTATCATTTGAAAATTTGGCACGCAGATCCTCAACATCGTTAAAGCGCACGAACTCCACGCCCGGCACAACGGGGCCGAAGGGCTCGCGGTACTTGGCTTTGTACGTGGTTGACACGGACCCGAAGGTGCGCCCGTGAAAGCTCTGCTCCAGCGCGAGAAATTTGGTGCCGATTTGCTTGCCTTCGCTGCGCAGCAGGCCGGCATGCGCGCGCGCCAGCTTGAGGGCGCCTTCCCATGCTTCCGTGCCGGTGTTGGCGAAGAAGACGCGATCGAGGCCGGTGCGTTCGGTCAGGCGCAGAGCGAGTTCCGCCTGTCCCTCGTGATAGAAGAGGTTCGACGTGTGGATGAGCGCCTTGCTCTGACGGGCGATTGCATTCTCAATCGCGGGGTGCCCGTATCCAAGTGCGTTGACGCCGATGCCGCTCAGTAGGTCGAGATACTTCGTGCCATTCTCGTCGATCAGATGAACGCCCTCGCCGCTAACGAACAGGATGGGGTTCCGATCGTAGGTTGAAAGCAGCAGCTTCGATTCTGCCGCGCGAATTTGATCCAGCTTTGTCACTTTTATGTCTCCTGGTCCATAAGTCTTGCGGACCGCTAGGCCACCATCACTTCGGTGCCGTGGGCTACGCGGGAGTTGCACAGGTCGGGAAGGGAACCGGCAGCCTCCGCGGGAAGAATGCGTACGCGCTTGACGCCGCTTAAAAGAGCTTCACGGCAGGCGCTTAGTTTTGGCAACATGCCGCCGGTAATGACGGCCGTTTTGGCCATCTCGGCGATCTGGTCGATGCTCAGCCATCGGAGCACTTCGCCGTTCGCGCCTTTCACCCCGGGCACGTCAGTGAGAAAGACGAGGGCATCGGCATGACAGGCAATGGCGCAGGCTGCGGCCATCTCGTCGGCATTGATGTTGTAGTACTCTCCGTCGAAACCGAGAGCCATTGACGAAAGAACCGGCACGCTGTTGAGTTTCCAAACCGCATCGAGGAGGCGCGTGTCACTGGAGGCGATCTCGCCCACAAAGCCAAGGTCGGGAGCCGTGCGCTTTTTGCGCGCGCGGAAGATGAGACCATCGCCGCCTGACAGCCCGACAGCGGGCGTGCCCAGCGCGCCCAATCCCGCCACCAGCAGCTTATTGACCCGGCCCGCGAGCACCATCAGGGCCACATCGCGCGTTTCCGCATCGGTTACGCGGAGCCCGGCGATGAACTCGCTCTGCTTGCCCAGAGCCTTGAGCGTGCGCGTCAATTGAGCGCCGCCGCCATGCACCACAGCCACCTGGTGCCCGTCGCGCACCAGTTCAGAGATGGCGCGGGTACAGGCTTCAAGCAGTGCCGGCTTTTCCAGGCCCGCCCCGCCCAGTTTGACGACATATTTCATTCCAGCCCCTCGGACTCGGGCCAACCGAGCATGACATTTAGATTCTGAACAGCCTGCGACGACGCGCCTTTCAGCAGATTATCGAGACAACTCACGATCACAGCACGGCGCCCATCCGGGCCAAGTTGAAAGCCGATGTCGCAATAATTCGTGCGCACGGAATCCTGTATTTGCGGCAGATGCTTTCCGTAGAGCCGCACCATGGGCGAACCTGCAAAAAACTCCTGATAGAAGCGGGCAATCGACTCGTGCGTCTGAACGTCTGCGAAGCGAACATAGATCGTCGAAAGGATTCCGCGCGGAATCGGCAGCAGGTGCGGGGTAAAAATGATCTGATCCGCAGCGAGCCCGATCTGTTCGAGCAATTCGCCCGTGTGGCGATGCGAGAAGAGTCCGTAGGCAGAAAGGTTGTCGGCCGCATACATGAAGTGCGTCGTTGCCGTTGGCGCTTTACCCGCGCCGCTCACGCCGCTCTTCGAATCGGCAACAACGCCGCAGCCAAGATCGACCAGTCCCGCAGCGACAAGCGGCCGCAGCGCCAGGATCACCGAGGTTGCGTAGCAGCCTGGATTCGCGACCACATGCGCGCCGAGAATCTGATCGCGATGCAGCTCGGGAATTCCATAAACAGCCTGCTCCTGAATCTTGCCGGCTTCCTCTGAGCCCTCGTCTGAGAATTTGTAAACGGCGCGATGAGCCGGCTTGCTCAGACGCCAGGCGCCGCTGAGGTCGATGACGCGGATCCCGCGCGAAAGTGCAATCGGAACCCACTCCCGGGATTGCTCGTGCGGCGTGGCCAGAAACAGCACATCGACGCCGCGTGCCTCAAGGAGCTCCCACGAAAACGGCTCATGCTTGAGGTTGCCGCTCCCATGGCTATCGGCGAGCCAGGGATGAATCTCGGCGAGAGGCGTACCCCCACGCGCAGCATCCTTCTCGTCCACGCGGCCGGCGAACACAGGCGGCGTTCCCTTGAGGCGCGGATGGTGCAGCAGCAGGCGGGCAAGTTCGGCGCCCGCGTAGCCTGTCACTCCCACGACGGCGGTTTGTACCGGTGCTCGTCATGACTCCAGAATCGCCTTCAGCTTTGACTTCGACCTCGCCGGCGCGGCGAACATCGGCGCAGATCACGAGCACCGTATCGTCGCCCGCGACCGTACCCACCACTTCAGGCCAGCCTTCGAAATCCAATGCAGCGGCAACGGGCTGAGCTCCGCCCATCACCGTGCCAACGACCACCTGGTTCATCGCCTGGCGCACGCGCAGGCCAAAGCTCTCGATCATCGCGGCAACCGACGGCGGGCTGTCGTCCTCTTCAGCCGCGGCGATCCCATGCCCATTTCCACTGGGCAGGGAATAACCGCCCGGGCCCTTGGAGAGGCGCAGCTCGTGAATGTCCCGCGACAGCGTTGCCTGCGTAACGTGGATAGCCGCGACGACGCAGCTTGCGGCGCAGCTCATCCTGATTGGTAACAGGGGCGGCGCTCACCAAGTCCCGTATCGCATTGTGCCTTTGCAGCTTCATATCCGTCGCAGACATCCCCGGGTCAAATCGAAAGCGCGGCTCGCTGTGTCTGCGGCCGCGCTTGAATAAATATACACCGTAAATGCATAAGTATGCAAAATAATTATGCCTGAAAAGTTCATGAAATGAGATTCGCAGCTTCCTGCTGGTTCCCAGACGCCTCCGGGGCCGGCCACTGCTGCTGCAACGACCGCGCAGCACCACCACCGGCAACCCTTACAGGTGGATTTTTACAAAGAAAATCGTATAGTTACTTATGGGCTTCCCATCCTCACTTTCAGGTATCGCTACGCAAATTCCTCCGCTCGTTCAGGACGCGCCCGGTGCCAACGGATGCACGACCGGCCAATTGGCCGACCACCTAAGGGGTAGCCTCGTTGATCCTCGTTTTGATTCCGATTCCTGCGGCGTCGGGTTCGTTGCCCAGATCTCCGGCATTCCTTCGCACGAAATTCTGGAACACGCGCTCACGGCTCTCGGGCGGCTTGAGCATCGAGGCGCCGTGGCCGCCGATGGCAAATCGAGCGATGGCGTCGGCGTGACGACTGCGATCCCGCGCGAATGGCTGCTGGCGCAATGCGGTTTGCACCTCGAAGCGGAGAAGGATTTCGGCGTCGCCGTTCTTTTTCTCCCCGAGGACGATGCCGAGCCCCGTGGCGAGATTGAAGCGGCGTTGGCTGCTCAGCAGATTGAGATTCTTGCCTGGCGTCCCGTGCCCGTGCGGCCGGATGCCCTGGGGCCCATCGCCGATTCAACGCGGCCTGCAATCTGGCATGTGCTGGTCGCGTCCAATGACGCTGACAGCTTTGACCGCAGACTCTATCTTGCACGCAAACAATTTGAACGCTCGGGGCTGCCCGGCTATGTTGTGAGCGCTTCGAAGTCCACGATGATTTACAAGGCGATGTGCGCGGGTCGGCTGCTCAAGGAGTTTTATCCAGATCTCGCCAATCCGGAATTCAAGACGCCGTTCACGGTCTTTCATCAGCGCTACGCAACCAATGTGCTGCCGTCCTGGTCACGGGCTCAACCCTTCCGGGTCCTCGCACACAACGGGGAGATCAATACCATCTGGGGGAATCGGGCGCGGATGGAGGCGCGAGCCGCGACTCTGCCGCTCGAACTTCATCCAGTCCTGACCGAGGGCGGATCGGACTCGACGTCGCTCGATGAGGCCGTCGAGTTGCTCGCGCAGAACGGGCGCACTGTGGCCGAGGCGGTCCGCATGCTGCTTCCTTCCGCGAACCCGAATGATGGCTCGTCGTTTCTTCAGTACTCCGGCGATCTGATGGAACCGTGGGATGGGCCGGCCGCGTTGGCGTTCACCGATGGTCATCAGGTGGGCGCGATTCTCGACCGCAACGGCCTGCGCCCTTGTCGCTTCGCGATCAATGAGGATGGCCTGGTGGTGGCTGGTTCTGAAGCAGGCCTGGTCGATATGGATCCCGCAACCGTCATCCATAGCGGGCGCCTGGGCCCGGGGCAGATGATTGTGGCCGATCTCGACTACCACGGCTTTTTCGAGAGCGATGAAGTCCTCAAGATCTTCGATCAGAAGCGGCACTATCAGGAACTGATTCAAATTGACACGCGTCTCGAGGTGGCCGAAGAAGCTCCGCCGCCAATCGAAGCGAAAGAGCTGGCGTGGTTGCAGCGCCATTTCGGGTACACGCGCGAGGACGTGCGCATGATTCTTGCGCCCATGGCGCAGGACGGCAAAGACGCCGTGTGGTCGATGGGCGACGACACGCAGATTGCGCCCCTGGCCCGCGCACCGCGGCCGCTGTATGCATTCTTCCGGCAGCGCTTCGCGCAGGTCACGAATCCGCCGATCGACCCTTTGCGTGAAGCGGTCGTGCTGCAGATGCACACGCGCCTTGGGCCGTGGCCACACATTCTTGAGGTGCGCGAGCCGCTGCCGGGCCTTTCGCTGCGCTCGCCGATCCTCTCGCTCGCGCAGATGCACGCGCTGCACCACAGCCATCACGCGCAGGCGTCGCGCATGCCGTACGCGCTGCTCAATTGCCTCTATTCGCCTGAGACCACCCTTGAAGTCGCGATCGACATTCTGGCGCAGCGCGCAGTACATCTTGTGTCAGAAGGAGCGGCGTTACTGTTGCTCACCGATCGCCGCGGAGCTCCCGACCAGCTTCCCATTCCCATGGCTATGGCAACCGGCGCCGTGCACCAGGCGCTGACTCTGGCAGGAGTGCGGGCTGAGGTTGGCCTTGCCGTTGAAGCGGGCGATTGCCGCGAGATTCACCATGTCGCCGTGCTGCTGGGCATGGGTGCGGGAGCCGTATGTCCCTGGCTTGCGCTCGAGACGGCACGCAATCTTGATCCTGAGAACGGTGAAAAGAATCTGCTGCATGCGCTCGAACTCGGGCTTGCCAAGGTCATGTCAAAGATGGGCATCAGCGTCGTCGACAGCTATCGCGGAGCGCATCTGTTCGACGCGATCGGCATCTCGAGCGCAGTGATCGATAAATGTTTCGCAGGAACGCCCACACCCATCGGCGGGTTGGGCTTTGCGGAGATCGAAGCCTATGTGCGGCAACTCTGGCTCCAGGATGCAGCCGAATCGCCGAATGAGCCGGCGACCGAAGTTGCCGCACGCGAGCTGCCTGACTATGGGTTTATCCGCTTCCGCAAAGCCGATGAGGCCGAGCCGCACGGCTGGCAGCCAACCACCGTGCGCGCTTTGCAGACCGTCGTTGGTTCGACCAAGCAGGGAGCAGCACTGGCTCTCGCTCCGTTCGCGAGCTTCTCGTCGCAGGTTGTTGAGACCCAACCCGGTCACCTGCGCGATCTGCTGGAGATTCGCCCTGCAGGCCCGGAGCTCGCACTTGAGCAGGTGCGGCCCGCAAGCGGCATCATCCACAAATTTGTTGCCAGCGCCATGTCGTTTGGCTCCCTCTCTCCTGAGGCGCACTCGACCATCACGGAAGCGATGAACAGGATGGGCGCCCGCTCCAACACCGGTGAAGGCGGCGAAGACCCAGAGGTATACACGCCGGTCAACGGCGCGCCCTCGCTGCTGAATAACCGCATCAAGCAAGTTGCGAGCGCTCGTTTCGGCGTGACGGCCGAATATCTCGCGCATGCCGAGGAGCTCGAGATCAAAATTGCGCAAGGCGCCAAGCCTGGCGAGGGTGGACAATTGCCCGGGCACAAAGTCACGGAGCTCATCGCGCGCTTGCGTCATGCGCAACCGGGCATGCAGTTGATCTCGCCGCCGCCCCATCACGATATCTACTCCATTGAAGACTTGGCGCAACTGATCTACGACTTGAAGCGCGTGAATCCCCGCGCCGCCGTGGGCGTCAAGCTGGTTTCAGGGTGTGGCGTCGGCACCATTGCCGCCGGCGTCGCCAAGGCCTATGCGGACTACATCGTCATCGCGGGCAATTCAGGCGGCACCGGCGCCTCGCCTTTGTCGAGCATCAAGTATGCGGGCAATCCGTGGGAACTCGGCTTGGCCGAAGCGCAGCAGGTGCTCGTCCATAATGGCCTGCGCGGCCGCGTTCGCCTGCGCACCGATGGCGGACTCAAGACGGCGCGCGACATTGTGATCGCAGCGCTGCTGGGCGCCGACGAATTTGCCTTCGGGACGGCGGTTCTGGTTGCGCTGGGATGCGACATGGCGCGGCAGTGTCATCTGAATACCTGCCCCACGGGTATCGCGACTCAAAAGCCAGAGCTGCGCGCCAAGTTTCGCGGCAAGCCCGACCACCTGGTGCGCTACTTCGAAGAGCTTGCGGGCGAGGTACGGCAGTTGCTCGCCAAGCTTGGACTCGCCTCTCTTGAGGAGGCGACGGGGCGAACTGATTTGTTGGAGCAAGTACGCTGGGATGCGCATCTTGACCTGAAGCCAATGCTGAAGGCTACTTCGATTGTGGCTGAGACGGGCGGAGCGATCCGGTGGGCCGGCCAGCGCAACGATCGTCCCGAAGCGCATCCTGCGATGGATGACGCCTGGGTCGTGCCGGGCATCGCGGCAGCCCGCGCCGGCGAAACCTACGAGGTTCGCACGCATGTAACGAATGAAGACCGCACACTGGGCGCACGGCTCTCAGGCCAGCTTGCGCTGCTACGTCGTCAAAATACCGGCCTGCCCAAAAGCCATCTCGATTTCAAGATGGTTGGCGTCGCCGGCCAGTCGTTTGGGGCTTTCACTTCGCACGGCATGACGCTGGAACTGGATGGACTTGCCAATGATTTTGTCGGAAAGGGCCTATGCGGCGGAGAACTGATTCTGCGCCCGGTCGGCAGAGCTGCTCAGGAAAGCGCGCGCCACACGCTGCTCGGCAATGTCGCTCTCTATGGCGCCACCAGCGGCCGGTTGTTTGCAGCGGGGCGCGCGGGCGAACGATTCGCCGTGCGCAACTCGGGCGCGTCGGCAATCGTGGAAGGCGTGGGCGATCATGGCTGCGAATACATGACCGGCGGCTTGGTCGTTGTGCTCGGGGCAACCGGGATGAACTTTGGAGCCGGCATGACCGGAGGATTGGCCTGGATCTACGACGAGAAGAGTGACTTCGTCGCCGAATCCCGCTTTCACACAAGCTTTCTTACAGTCGAATCGTGGGAGCAAATCGATAGCGACGCGCGTGCATCGATCCGCGAGTTGATTGAGCTGCACCTGATGAAGACGGGCAGCGTTCGCGCCCGATCGATTCTCGGCGCATGGGATCGAGAATCGCGCAAGCTGCTGCGGCTCACGCCGAAGCCCCAGGCTTAGAAATCCGCCGCATTCATGCGCGGAGAGGACTAGACGGAAACAGATTTTTTCTGACGCTTCTCTTCATACATCGCCCTGTCGGCCAGAGTGAGTAGTTCATCCAGCGACTGATGAGCGCCGGCTTCAGTCGTCACAACCCCCACGCTGAGGCTGAGCCCTGCACTGCCGTTCCCGACCCTGAAGTGCGACGCCGCTTCGCGGAGTCGCTGTGCGGCGACCGAGACCGCTGCGTGGCTGAACTGCCCGGCCACAACGAATTCATCGCCGCCAATGCGCCCCATCATGTCGGACTCGCGGAAGGTTCTCTTCAGTAGCTCCCCCGTCTGATTGAGCGTCGCAGAGCCGACGCTGTGGCCATAGGAGTCATTGATCTGCTTCAGGTTGTCGAGATCGATGAATAACAGGGAAAAGGACTCCTGCTTGCGCTGCGCCATGCGCAGGGCATGCTCAGCCAGCACGCGGAACCCTCGCAGGTTATAGAGTCCTGTCAGTTCATCGAGCAAGGAAAGCTGGCGAATCTGAATTTCCATCGAGTTGATGCGCCACACGATCACGAGCAACAGCGCGAACGACACCATGGCCGCGATCGAAGCGAGAATGGCCGTAATGTAGTTGGCCGGGATACGCGCTTCGCCGATCAAGCGCATGCGCATTGCCTCTCGGACAAAAGGAATGATCAGCAGAATGGGCGACGCGAATCGGGCAATGCGCCCACCGATGCCACTCCCGAGGAAGATGGAGAAGACGCTGTTTTGCACCTGGCGCAGCAGAACAACGAAGGTCAGCAGGACAAGGCAAATCAGGTTGGGAAGCGATATCCAGGTGGCGGCAAAATTTCTTGCCCCATCGACTACGCGAAATGCTTCGCCGGAGGAAAAAACCAGCGAGAAAAGGCAAAGAGCGAAAACGACAAGGTCTCCTATGCGGGCAGCGACGGCGGTGTGGCTCTGAACCAGAAGCGCGGCCGCTCCAAGCAGGATGAATCCGCATGCCGCCTGGGGCGACATGACAAGCAGTCCAGACGGTGAACTGGTCGATTCCGCCGCGGGAGCGAGTCCGCGCAGAATGAGAGCAAGCAGGGCAACTGCGATGGGAAAAAGCGCGCAGAGAAGAGCAGTCACGCGGGCCTGCCCGGTGGTCGCCCCGGCGGAGAGTTGCAGGCTGAGCGCGCAGAACAGCGAGCAGAGAGCCACGTCCGGGCTGGCCAGATGCCATTGTAGAGGCAGCAGGGCGCCGATCATCGGGAAGAGCCATGCGCAAAGCGAGACCATCGCGATGAGCGCAGCAAGGGCCCCACAGACATGTCTGACTTTGCCGAGAATCTCGAGCAGAGCGGGATCAGGCGTGCTGGTCGAGAGAGCCGGTGTGGGTTGCGGAATCATTTGAGGATATTGTCTCCTGAAAGCCCGCCGTGAGAACACCCCATCGCCTCGAGTCCCTGTGCGCTGATACACTCTCGACTGGCCGCAGTCGGCACATAATGCACCACCGGGCGCGCACAATCCATGAATCAAGTTTCGCCAATCACCACCATTAATGACCTCTTTTGCCGCATTGCGTCGGCCGCTCAACCACGGGCCGGTGCTCTGGCAGGACGAGTTCGGGCGCCTGGCAGCCGATCTCATCCGACCAGATGTATCAGCGTGTGCGGGCTCTGGCTGAAGCCTTTCTAAGTTGGGGAGCGAAGAAGGGCGACCGCATCGCCATCATTGGCGAGAATCGCTGGGAGTGGGCGGTCACCGACTTTGCAACGCTGGCGATGGGCGCGGCCAATGTCCCCATTTATCCCACTCTGACCGGCGAACAGATTGCCGCATTGATGCGCGATGCAGGCTGCCGAATCGCCGTGGTGTCCACGCGCCAGCAATTCGACAAATTGCTTGCGGTGCGCAGCCAGACCCCGCTTGAGCGCATCGTGATCATGGATTCGCCGCCGCCGTTCCCGAAGGCGCAATTGCATTCAGTGATCTTGATTGCCGGCGCCGATGCGAAGGGAAGCGATCGCGATCCCAGTCTTCGACGCGCTGGTGCGCGCGGCCGACCCAAAGGATCTGGCAACCTTGATCTACACCTCCGGGACGACCGGTGAGCCCAAGGGCGTGATGTTGACCCATGGCAACATTGCCGCCAATCAGAACGTCGCGGCCGTCGACTTCGGCTTCAATGCGACTGACTCCTGCATCTCCTTTCTGCCCCTGTCGCACATCACGGCGCGCGCTCTCGACTATGTCATGTACAACTACGGCGCGCAGGTGGCGTATTGTTCGCAATTCGACAAGCTGCCGCAGGCCATGAAAGAGGTGCGGCCCACGGTGATCGTGGGCGTGCCGCGCGTCTTTGAAAAAATCCGCCAGGCGGTGGAGCAAAAGTCCTCAGCTTCTCCGGTGAAGAAGAAGAATCCTGGCCTGGGCTGTGAAGCTGGGCGCCAAACACCGCGACAGCGTCTACGACGGCCAGCGGCCTTCCGCGCTGCTTTGGAACACCGGCGAACAAGCTGGTTTATTCAAAAGTGAGCGAGGCATTTGGCGGACGCGTCCGAGTCTTCGTCTCCGGCGGCGCGCCGCTGGGCATTGACACCGCGCAATTGGTTTGCCTCGGTGGGCATCGCCCTGTGGGAGGGCTATGGCCTGACGGAAACTTCGCCGGTGATCGCGCTGAATACGCCGCATCACGCATCGGCATGGGTTCGGTGGGCAAGCCGTTGCCGAACGTCGAATTCAAGCTCGCCGAAGATGGCGAGCTGCTGACCCGCGGGCCTTCGGTGTTTACCGGATACTGGCAGAAGCCCGCTGCAAACGCGGAGTGCTTTGACGCGGAGGGCTGGTTCCGGACCGGCGACATCGCTCATCTTGACGCGGACGGATTTCTTTCCATCACCGACCGCAAGAAGGAACTGCTGAAGACCTCGGGCGGCAAGCTGGTTGCTCCGCAGCCGATCGAGAACAAGCTGAAGAACAATGTGCTGGTGGGGCAGGCCGCGCTGGTCGGCGACAAGCACAAGTTCATCTCCGCGCTGCATCTCGCCCAATTTTGCGGCGCTCGAAGCATGGGCCAGGCAGCACGGGCATCGAATTGCAAATCGCGGGCTGATCTGGTCGCCGACAGCCGCGTGGTTGCTCTCTATGGCGAGATTGTGCGCGAGGTGAACAGCGGCCTGGCCAACTTTGAAACGCTGAAGCGCTTCCGTGTGGTCGCGCGAGGAGTGGACGCAGGAGTCGGGCGAGCTGACGCCTTCAATGAAGCTCAAGCGGCGCGCGATTACGGCTCGATATGCGGCGGTGATCGACGCTCTTTACGCGGACGAAGCAACCGCACGCGGCGAATAGACAGGGCCACGTCTTCAGTCGAGTTTTCTAACAACTAAGCTGCGTTCGTCCCACAGTCGTCTGCAGTGCCGCGAAGAATGGCGCGCCCCAGGCGCCGATCGCCAACAAGCTGCCGAAAACGATGACGGCGTCGATGCTGAGCCGGCCTTCGCGGGACCAATAGGCATTCGGATCGAGGCTGAGCCACAGGGCGAATTCGTCCAGGGTGAGCGCAGCGCCCACGCCGTAGCTGACAGACATCAGGCGGCTGAAAAAGATCGAAGTAGCGGCGTGTGACGCGCCCAGTCGAGCAGCCAGCCGTAGCCGACCATCAACAGGATGAGGATGCCCCAGACCAGGTGATGGATATGCTGGCCGCCCATCATGACCCAATGAAAAGGGCCGATGTTGTGCGTGATCAGGCTGACCAGGACGCGGACGCCCAACAAATGTGATGAGGAATGAAACCGAGGCGATGAACATGCGGCCGCCGGGCCGATCGGGAATCGTGGCGCGGATCAGGAATCCCAGCCGGGTCAGATGCAGCAGACAGAAGCAGCAGACACAGTGACCAGAGCCGCAAAGGCCAGCAGCATGAGCGCTCCGGTTCCGATGGCATACCTTATTGAAACATTGCTGGCCGACAATTCCAATAGGAAATGCAGCTTCTTCGATGAAATCTTCGAGTGCGTGAGCGCGGTCACGATTTGCTTTACAGCGCCGGGGTACACTGGATAAGGCGTCGAGACCGACGGGCTTTCTCCGGTTCGCGCGAGCGTCCAGCGTATGTTGACACCCAGCTCGGTCCTTCAGCGGCCGCGCCAAATTCGATCAGGAGATTGTGCGATGCGAGTTGCTTTATTGACCGGCGGCGGCGATTGCCCCGGATTGAATGCGGTGATCTATGCGGCTGTGAAAAGGGCATCAACCACTACGGCGATGAGTTCATCGGCTTTCTGAACGGCTGGCGCGGCGTGCTGGACAACAATTTTATTCCGCTGACGCTGGAAAATATCGACGGCATCCAGTTGAAGGGCGGCACGATTCTGCACTCCTCGCGCACCAACGTGAAGAAGATTCCCGGCGGCATCGAGAAGGTGCAAGAAGTGCTGAAGATCAACAAGATTGACGCGCTGATCGCGCTGGGCGGCGACGACACGCAATCGGTCACCCTGTTCCTGAGCGAGAATGGCGTGCCCAGCGTGGGCGTGCCCAAGACCATCGATAACGACATCAACGGGACCGACACAACCTTCGGCTTTGACACCGCTGTGATGATCGCCACCGAGGCCATCGACCGCATCCACACCACCGCCGATTCGCACAATCGCGTCATCGTCGTTGAGGTCATGGGCCGCGATGCGGGCTGGATCGCCTACGCCTCCGGCGTGGCCGGCGGCGCGCATGTGATTCTGGTTCCTGAAAAGGACATCGACATCGATCACGTCTGCGCGCTGCTCAAATACAACTACGATCACGGCAAGCACTACGGCGTCGTTGTGGTCGCTGAGGGTTGCCATCTGCCCGAGGTGGGCCAGGTGATCGACGAAGCGGCCAAGGTGGATTCTTTCGGCCATGCGCGCCTGTCCGGCATCGGCGAGGCACTGGCAGATTTGATCGAGAAGAAGACCGGCTTCGAGACGCGCTCGGTGAATCTCGGGCACACGCAGCGCGGCGGCGTGCCGACGGCGTACGACCGCGTCCTGGGCCAGCGTTACGGGCTGCACGCCATCGACATGGTGCATGACAAGAAGTGGGGCCGGATCGCCGTCCTCAAGGGCCTCGACATCACCGACATCACCATCAAGGAAGCCATCGCCACCAATCGCCGGCTCGATCAGCGCTTCTTCGACGTGATCGCCGACCTCGAAGCCAAGGTCTAGGTCCACAGGTTTCCCGCATCAAAGTTCCGGGTGCCATCCATGCGCAGCATGGATGGGAACCCACGAACTTTACGCGATCGAAGAGCTGCGTTTCCAGCATCCACCGCTGGGTGCCCCATCCGTGCGAAGCATGGGTGGGAACCCACGAACTTTACGCGATCGAAGAGCTGCGTTTCCAGCATCCACCGCTGGGTGCCCCATCCATGCGCAGCATGGGTGGGAATCCACGAACCCAGTTAATCGATGGGAGCGGAAACGCACGCCTGCGTTAAAGTGACTTGTGCTCTATCGCCCCTACGCTGCGCCTGACCTCGACGCACTTTACGCGATCGAAGAGCTGTGCTTCCGGCACCCGCTGCGCTTCAGTCGCCGGTACGTACGCCAGCTCGTTGAGAATCCCGACGCTGCCACCTGGATCGCCGAGGACGCACACCAACCAACCGGCTTCGTCGTGGTCGATTGGGCACAGAAGCGCGGCCTGATCGCGGCCTACGTACAAACCCTCGAAGTCTTGCCACAGTATCGAGGCCAGGGCATTGCCGCCGAATTACTCCGCCGCGGAGAACACTCCGCCAGTGCCGCCGGCGCCGCACAAATCATGCTCCACGTCGACGAGAACAACGCAGCGGCAATTCATCTCTACGAAAAGGCTGGCTACGGCGCCATGGGCCGCGTGCCGAACTACTACGCCACGGGAAGCGCCGCCCTTGTTTATGGAAAGCCCCTGCCAGATGCCTAGACGCGCTGCATGCCCTTTCCCATGTGGGACGGCAGAAAGCACAACGGGCGTAAGATAGAAGCAACTCTCATGTCACTCAGCAATCCGAACCTGCCAAAGTCGATCTTGGCGTTCAGAAGCTACACGTCTTCGATGTTCCTGCATGATCTGCTCGCAGGAATAACCGTGGGCCTGGTTGCGTTGCCGCTGGCAATGGCCTTTGGAATCGCCTCCGGCGTCACGCCGCAGGCCGGTCTGTACACGGCTGTTGTCGCCGGCTTTCTGATCTCCGCACTCGGCGGTTCGCGCACACAAATCGGCGGTCCCACCGGCGCCTTCGTGGTCATCGTCGCCGGCATCGTAGCGCGTTTTGGCATGAGCGGCCTCGCCATGGTCACGCTGATGGCCGGCGTGATTCTGCTCCTCATGGGCCTCACCGGCCTCGGTGCGGCAGTCCGCTTCATCCCGCGCATGGTCGTCATTGGCTTTACCAATGGCATCGCCATCCTCATCGCGTCGACGCAGATCAAAGACTTCTTCGGCCTCAAGACAGGCCCGGTACCCAGCGAGTTTCTGCCCCGCATCAAGCTACTGGTCGAACATGCCGGCACGTTGAATCCTGCAGCATTGGGGCTCGGGTTGGGCACGCTCGCCCTCCTGCTGTTGCTTCCTCGCTTCATGAAGCGCATTCCGGCTTCGATTGTCGCCCTGTTGGTCTGGACGGGAATCAGCGTGGTCTTTCATCTGCCCGTTGAGACCATTGGCTCCAAGTTTGGCGGCATCCCGCGCGAATTCCCGCCTATCGGCCTTCCCGACTTTCACTCCGAACACATACTGCCCCTGATCCCATCTGCCTTTACCGTCGCGCTTCTGGCGGCTCTCGAGAGCATGCTCTCCGCCGTGGTTGCCGACTCAATGACCGGCGACCGGCACAACTCGAATGTGGAGCTAGTCGCCCAGGGCGTTGCAAACATGCTCTCGCCCTTGTTCGGCGGCATCCCGGCAACTGGAGCCATCGCGCGCACCGCAACCAATATCCGCTCAGGAGCACGATCGCCGGTCGCCGGCATGGTGCATGCGCTCACGCTGCTCTTGGTTCTGCTGGTGGCTGCGCCGCTGGCCAGTTATATTCCACTCGCTACGCTTGCGGCCATTCTCTTTGTCGTTGCCTACAACATGGGCGAATGGAAAGAAATCGGCGGCATTCTGCAATTTGACTTCACGGCAATCTCGGTCTGGCTGGTCACGTTCGGGCTCACTGTATTCGCCGACCTCACGGTCGCTGTCGCCGTAGGCATGTCCCTGGCCGCATTGCTCTATATCTATCGCGTTGCCGACACCACAACGGTCTCGCCGGTGACGGACGAATATATTCGCGACGGATTGCCGCATGTTCTTCAAGGAAGGATCGTCCCGCCCTACGTGACCCTGCTGAGGATTCACGGGCCTTTTCTATTTGGCACAACTGAAAAACTCGTCGAGGCGACCGTCAACCTTGAAGCCTTCGCCCCGGTCGTGATCCTGCGCCTGCGCAATATGACGGCTGTCGATGCCACCGGCATCTATGCAATCGAGACCTTCGCCGGGCGGCTGCGCGAGTCGGGCCGGACTCTGCTGCTCTGCGGCGCCATGCAGCAGCCGTCCAAGCTGCTGAAGGGCGCTCGGTTCCTCGATCGTGTCGGTCGCGAAAATGTGATGCCCAACATCCAGGCTGCTCTTGATCGGGCAAAAGAAGTCCATGAAGGCAAGCTCAAGGTGCTAGCCAGCTAGTCGCAGGGGTGGAAGTACATCGCAAACAAAGCTGGGTGCCCCATCCATCCACGGCTTCATCGTGGATGGGTGGGATACCGCGAACCCAAGCTGGGCTTTGATCCACGCTGCTATCGGCTGCCCGCCTGTGTGCTCTTGATAAACGCGGCCACGCGATCGTGAAGCTGCTTCAGCGATTCGTCGCGCACATACACCATGTGTCCGGATTCATACCAATCGTATTCGATGTTCTTTGCCAGCGACTGCGGAATGGGAAGGTGTTTCTCCTCATACTGGGCCGCAAAGAAGGGTGTAGCCAGGTCGTAGTACCCGCCGTTGACCATCACCTTCAGCCGCGGATTGGTCTTCATCGCTTCGGCCAGATCCGAAGAGACGTTGACATCAATCGGATTCCCGTTGTGCTTGAAGTCCCACTGCGCGCCGCTGAAGAGTGCCTCGGGCAGATAGGTTTGTCCCTCGCCGTACTTCAATTCGTGACGAACGTAGTCGTTGAACAGCGAGACGTAGGCCGAGGAGATGGCCGAGCTTTGCGGGTCGTATTCCGCCGATTCACTTAAGGGGTTCAGGTTGGGTCCTGAAAAACGCGTGTCGAGCCGGCCGGTGGTCAGGTCCTGATCGTCCTGCAGCGTCTTTTCAAACTCACCGCCGTTGATGCGCAGATTGCCTTTCATCAGGTACGCGGTGGGCAGGCCCGTATACTCGTGAAGTTTTTCGGCTACCGACCGCTTCTCCTCTTCACTCAGATCAGTCCCCAGGGCCAGAGCGTGCGTGTAAGGCCCCATCGCAAATTCCTCCACGTCTTTGAGGAACGGCTCGAGCGCGGGCGGCTGATTGGGAAGTTTCTTGTGATACCACGCTGTGGCCGCGTACGTGGGCAGACCGAGCACATACGGCAGATCGACGCCCGGGTTGCCGTTGGGAAAGTCGATATCGGTGGTGAAGTTGAAGATCTGCGACAGCAGGATCACGCCATTGATGTCGATATTCTTATCGTTTTCGAGCAAATCGGAGAGAACCGCCGAGCGGGTGGTGCCGTAGCTCTCGCCGAAAATATACTTGGGCGAATTCCAGCGGTTGTACTTGGAGATGAAGCGCTGGATGAACCGGGCGAAGGCGTTCGCGTCTTCATCGATGCCCCAGAATGCCTTGCCGGCGTCTTTCCCAATCAAGCGGCCAAAGCCGGTTCCCGGCATATCGATAAACACCAGGTCGCTGGTGTCGAGCAGGGTATATGCGTTGTCGATCAGCCTGTAAGGTGCCGCGGGCATGTGCTGGTCTGTGTCGGTGACCACGTGTTTGGGGCCCAGCGATCCCATATGGAGCCACACCGTTGAACTGCCCGGGCCACCGTTGTAGAAGAAGGTGATGGGCCGATCTTCAGCCTTCGCGTCCTTTTTGAAGTAAGCAACATAGAACATACGCGCAACAGGATTTGCATCCTTCGGCTCTTTAGGCGCGTCGAGAGCCAACTGGCTGCCCGCCTCCGGCTTGCCGTCTGCGCCGAGCTGCGCGTCGTCCATGTCTGCTGGCGCCCACGGTGATGGTTCCGGCGACCGCCGTATAGGCAATGCGCTGGCCGCCTGCATCGACGGTTCCTGAAGTGGTGGAGTCGGCGGGTGCGGGCTTTTCGGCGGGTTTATCAGTAGACTTGTCGTCGCTCTTGTCTGACTTCGCGGTCTTCGCAGTCGACTTTTCATCGTCTGCGAAACCCTGCAAAGGCAAATTGAAGACGAGCGCCGCGGATAGCAGCGCCACGGGCGTGGCTCGAAAGAGACTCATTAGAGATCCTCCAGGAAAGGTTGCAGGGAAGTTGGGGCACTTTGAAGCATTAGACGGGCACACAAGGCAGCATGTTTCACTTTGCCGGTTTATCAAAAGGCTGTTTGTTCGTGATACGCGGGCGGCTCTCAGCCTGCAACTGCTTCGATACTTGCTCAACCTCGCGGAACACGCGCAGCAGATTGCCGCCCATGATCTTGCGGCAATCCTCAGCGGAGTAGCCGCGCGCCATCAGTCCTTATTCCAAACAAACATACACGTACGCCGTCAAGGATTCCAGCGTACTGGCCCTCGACGTGTTTAGCAAGACCGGCGACGCCACGAGGCCTTGCGTGATCTTCGTGTTCGGGGGCGCCTTTATCGGTGGTCATCGCGATGACACCCTCTATACCCGGTATTTCGACAGCCTCGCGGCACACGACTATACCGTGCTCTCCATTAGCTATCGGCTAGGCCTCAAGGGCGTAACCCATCTATCAAAATTCAACACCGCTCCCCTGCGGCGCGCCATCGACATGGCCGTCGAAGATGTCTATGATGCAACCGCCTGGGCCATTACACATTCCGCCAGCTTAAAAATAGACACGGCCAATATCATCCTAAGCGGCAGCAGTTCAGGCGCAATCACGGTACTGTCGGCGGATTTTTTCAAACGCAATTCGAAACCGATCGCAAGCCGCCTATCACCATCGTTTCAATACGCCGGCGTTGTGGCCTTTTCCGGCGCCATCCTCTCCTACGACGGCAGTCTCAAATATGAAACCCCGCCAGCGCCCACCCTGTTCTTTCATGGCACCGCGGATAAGATCGTGCCTTACAACAAGATCCGTTTCCTGAATAAAGGCTTTTACGGCTCCTCCAGCATAGCCAATACCTTCCGCAAAAACAATTATCCCTTCTTTATTTACCGGGAACAAGGTCTCGGCCATGAAGTCGCCGTCCTGCCGATGTACCGGAACATCACCGACATCCTCGATTTCCTTGACAAATTCGTGCTAAAACACCAAAAACTCCAGATCGATCTCCATTATAATGATATGGAGGCAAAGCCATTGCTCACCGGCACCGCCGATGAGCTGCTAAAAAGGCAAAAAAGACTCAATTGACACGATATTTATCGCTTTTGCATCATACGGTATAGCCCTCCGCCCCACCTCGGGATAACTTTGCGCATCCAAAAACAAAACATTGTATGCGACAAACACTTTCGACCAAAATCATCAGCTGGAGAAACGGGATGTTTCTTTTCATGCTCCTCGCCTTAGGCGCTTGTTCCAAATCTTCAACACCGGGCGGCGGCGGCGGTTCCAACGCCATTACGTCCTTCTCTTTTCAAACGACCGGTAATAAGATACCGGTGAACTCCCAGGCTGCGATCCAGGGCTCGAATATCTCCTTGTTCCTGCCCCCCGGCACAAACACCGGTGCCCTCATCGCCACTTTTGCCACTTCCGGTAACGCAACCGTGACTGTCAACGGCACGACCCAGACAAGCGGAACGACGCCAAATAATTTTACGTCGCCCGTAACTTACACGGTCACGACGCCCGGCGGCACCTCGCAAAATTTCACGGTCGCCGTCACCACCGGCATCGGCGCTATCGATCAGGGAATGACCGCCTTCATGTCGCAGTATAATATCCCCGGCATGACGATCGCCATTACCCTCGACGAAAAGCTAGTCTACGTTAATTCCTACGGAATGGCCAGCACAGAGAATAACCAGCCTGTTACCAATAACAGCCTGTTCAGGATCTCCTCGCTCTCCAAACAGATCACTTCCGCAGCCATCATGCGGCTGTTAGATCAGAACAAGCTCTCGCTCAATTCACCAGTCTTCGGTACCGGCTCCATCCTTGGAAACACCTATGGCAACCAACCCTTTGGTCCCGGCGTTACGAACATCACCGTCGGCGAGCTCCTCCACCATACACAAGGCGGCTGGCCCGATAACAGCACCGATCCCTTCGGCAGCAATTTCTCTTACACGATTCCGCAGTTAATGACCTGGGGCCTCAACAACGTACCCCTGCTGGACACCGTCCCCGGCCGTTCTTATTATTACTCCCATTTCGGCTATACAGTATTAGGACGCGTTATCGAAAAGATCACCGGCCTTTCTTACGCCCAGGCTGTACAAAATCTCGTCCTGCAGCCCAGCGGTATCACCGACATGCAGATCGCCGGCAATACCCTCGCCGCACGCCTGCCGAACGAAGTCGAATATTATGGACAGAACAGCGAAGATCCCTATTACATTCCCGTTTCAAGAATGGACGCCGCAAACGGCTGGGTCGCTTCCGCAACGGACCTCGCCCGGTTCCTGGTACACTTTGACGGGCAGTCGAACCTGACCCTGATCTCCCCCAATGCATTCAATACCATGGTCACCGGCTCCTACGCCAACCCAAATTATGGCTGCGGCTGGGAAATGAATCAATACAACATCTTCCACCACGGCAATTGGCCGGGTACAGGCGCAACACAGGCCATCACCACCCAGAACGGCAATTTCAACTACGTGATCCTCGCTAACACGGGCAGCAACGATCCGAACTTCAGCGCCAACATGGACAACATTTTCTGGAACGCCGTCGGCAATATCCAGAACTGGCCTGGCTATGACCTCTTTCAATCAAACACGGTAACAAAATAGATCACGTTTAATAAAATACAATCATGAACAAGATATTAATCGCCGCTATCGCCGCCTTCGTACTTTGCACAACGACTATCATTTCCTGTGTGGCGCCTACCCAGGTCGTCAGCAGCTGGCGCGACCCCAATGTAACCATCAAGAATCCGGGCGCCCATAAGATCGTAGTCGCCGCACTCATCTATGACCAGGGCGTTCGCCGCCAGGTCGAAGACTATATGGCTTCGCTCTATCCCGGTGTAGCATCCCCGTCTTATTCGGTCCTCGGCGGCGACTCGCTCCTTTCCAATGAAGCCGCGGCCAACCTGACGCTGAAAAACCTTGGCTATGATGGCATCGTGATCATGAAACAGGTTACAGAGAATACGACACAGCATTGGGTCCCCGGCCAGTTCCCCTCTTACTACAACACCTGGGGCGGTTACTGGGGTGGTGGCTGGGGTGGTCCGCGTTGGGGCGCTACCTTCTACAATCCCGGTACGCCCGGTCACTTCCGCGTCGATAGGACCTGGATCGTGCAGGTGAATGCGTATTCGCTCGAGCCCAACAAGCTCATTTATGCCGCCAACACCCACACGACGGACCCCGGCGGCCGCGTTCCCCTGTTCATAGACGTTTGCAACGCCGTCCACAAACAAATGAAGGCCGACAAATTCCTTCAGTAAGTCAAATCGCAAAACAAACGTCATGTCTACGCTTATAAAGAAAAACGACGAATTCAGCTTCCGGGAAAAACTTCCCGCAAGGCGCATGCGCGGCTTCATCTGGGAATTGGTGAGGCCCTACAGAAAATGGCTCCTCGCCATTTTCTGTTGCATGCTCCTCGAAACCCTGGCGACGATGGCCGCCCCCTGGCCGCTGAAGTTTGTGCTCGACAGCGTGGTGGGCCATCACCCGCTGCCTGCCTGGCTGGCCTGGCTGAACAATACCCATATCGGGCCAAAGACCGTAGGCCTGGCAGCCGCATCGGCCGTTAGTCTCGTCATCATCGTAACCATTGGCGCCATCGCGGGCTATATCGACAACTATTTTACGGAGAGTGTCGGCCAGTATGTGGCAAACGATCTGCGCCTCCGCACCTACAACCATTTCCAACGCCTTTCCCTGCGCTTTTTCGACACCCATAAGTTAGGCAACCTGGTCAGCATTATCACGACCGATGTCACGACCATTCAGAATTTCGCATCGTCCACTTTGCTGAACATGCTCGTGAGCGCGATGACCATACTCGGCATGATCGGAGTCATGTTCTGGCTCAATTGGGATTTCGCCTCCATTGCCGTGGCGGTAGCCCCCGTGCTGCTGTTGCTGGTGACCCGGTTTAAAAGATCGATCAAAGAAGCGACCCGTGAGGTCAGGACACACCAAAGCGATATCGTCTCCGTACTGGAACAAGGATTGGGCTCGATGCGCGCGGTGAAGGCCTTTGGGCGCCAGGACGTGGAAGTAAGCCGCCTCCGGGAAGCCAGTGAACAGACCGTAGCGGCATCGTTAAAGGCACGCAAGGTTAAATCCCTGCTTTCTCCCATCATCGCCGTCACCTCTGCCGTTTGCACCGCCTTCGTGCTATGGCGCGGTGCGAGCCTGGTGCTGGCTGGTGCCATAACGGTAGGCGCGCTAACCGTTTTCCTGTACTATCTCGCGCGGTTCTTTAAGCCTGTGCAAAACCTTGGCAAGATCACCACGAATATCGCCCAGGTCTCCGTGGCGCTCGAACGCGTACATGCGATCCTCGATGCCGATGCCATCATTCCGCAAAAGCCCGATGGGAAGGATCCGGGTACGGTCAAAGGCGAGATCGTCTTCGAGCACGTTGACTTCACCTATGACAAACAGGAAACGGTATTGCGTGACATCAACTTCTCCGTGCGACAAGGACAGAAGATCGGCGTCTGCGGCCCTACCGGCAGCGGCAAATCCACGCTGCTGAGTCTGATCCCACGTTTTTATGATCCTTCTAACGGCCGGGTGTTTATCGACGGGGTAGACATTGCTGACTACGACCTCAAAAAATTACGCGATCAAATTGGTTTTGTCCTGCAGGATACGGTGCTCTTTGCGGGGACCATCGCGGAGAACATTGCCTATGGGCGCATCGACGCCACGCCGGAAGAGATCATGGCGGCGGCAAAACTCGCCAACGCCCATGAGTTCATCGCGAGAATGCCGCAGGGATACGACAGCCAGGTCGGCGACCGGGGCTTTACGCTTTCCGGTGGCCAACGTCAACGCATCGGCATTGCCCGTGCCCTTGTCCGCGATTCCCCCATCCTTATCCTCGACGAACCAACCGCGGCGCTCGACACCGAATCGGAGAAGCTAGTGGTAGAAGCCCTGGAACGACTCATGACCGGCCGAACGGTCATTACGATCACCCACCGCCTGAGCACCATCCGTAACGCGGACAAGATCCTGGTGATCAAGCGCGGCACCGTCGCCGAACAAGGCACGCATGATGAACTGGTCGCTATGGGCGGTGTTTATGCCGGCCTGTATATGATCCAATCGGGGCTTGCGGGCGACAAACCCGCCCGTGCGGAAAACCTGATCGCAATCAACCAATAAACTCAAAACAACATGGCACATCGTTCTATACTGATACTTCCCGATGACAGCGACAGACCCATCGTCGCCGGCATCCATGCGGCAAAACAATCGCTGAAAATAAAAATGTTCCTGTTCTTCGATCCGCAGCTGGTCGCCGCTGTCATCGCCGCGAAGAAGCGGGGGACGAAGGTCCAGGTCATACTGAATGCCAGCCGCCGCAGCGGCGTGCACGAAAACGACGCAACCCGAAAGGTGCTCGAATCGGCCGGCATCGAAGTCAGGGATGGCAACCCGGCTTTTGGACTTACACACGAGAAATCGATGATCATAGACAATCGCTGGGCGTTCATTCAGTCTATGAACTGGGATACAAAAAACCTCACCCAAACCCGCGACTACGCCATCATCTCCTCTCACCACGATGAGATCGCGGAACTGGGCGGCTGTTTCGATGCAGATTGGTCGCGGGAGAAATTTGAACCGGGACAGGATGCCGCGTTGATCTGGTGTCCTGGTAACGGCAGGGAAAAGATTGCCTGCTTCATCGATCAGGCCAAACACAGCCTCGTCGTACAGAACGAACGTTTCCAGGATCCGGTGATCATCGAAAGACTGGTACGCGCCGCCCGTAGGGGTGTCAAAGTCCATATCATGACTAAAGCGCCGCATACGCTAAAGACAGAAAAGCTGTTGGAAGGTGTAAGCGGTCTGAGGCTTCTGGATGATGTTGGCATCAGGATCCACAAGGTTGGCCATCTACACGGGAAAATGCTGCTGGCCGACCATGCCCGCGCCATCATAGGCTCGATCAATCTCGCACCGGGCAGCTTCGATGACCGCCGGGAACTGGCGATCGAAGTGTCGGACGAGGCGATCGTCAAAAGACTGGAAAAAACCGCCCGGCACGACTGGAAGAATTCCTCTACAATGGACCTCACCGATCATGGCTTGCTGACCGACCTTAAGGATCGGGCGGAGGAGCTTGGTCACCTGTGAAAAACGCCCGGCATGTAAGCTGTCATTAAAAACACATTAAAGGCGTAGTCGAAAGCACTTATACGAAACCTATGCAACTATGCATTCTCCGAAAATTTGCCGTGGCCGATATACCAATACTTTTCTGTTCGAGTTGTTGAAATACCATTAAACACATTGAGATCATGAAACAGGTATTCGCTTTTGGCCCCGGGGAATTTCATGCTTATCTACTGCAGACCATGTCTACACACGAGTGTTACGGCCTTTCGTTTCATAATGATGATCATCAACGCTTTACAATCAATTACCCGAGTAAGGGGATCGTCATCAACTGCCATGTGGTCTCCGGCAACGGCAGCACGGAGCTTTATCTCAGCGCGACAAGCCCTATTTGCGTGATCTCTGCGGAGTATGAGCAAAGGATTCTGGCCGACCTGCTTTTCCAAATAAACAATGCCATCCACCACCCAGCCCTCCCCGAGGCCAGTCTCGCCCAGCTCTATTCCTTCCGGCTGAAGGGTTTTCGTTTCCTAAAAAAGGCTTTCTCTCATCGCGCTGACTGGAGTCGGCAATACCAGTTTGATAAATAAGGAGCGGGTTCATCGCTGCAACGCCGCCATTGCTGAGGGAGTGTTTCTCTGAAGCGTTAGCTCCCGGCTTTTACTTCGCCCTTGTTATGATGACCGGTGGTGACCGCGGATTGGCGGAAGTGCTGATCACGGTGCCGCTTAGTGCATTGTTCAATTTTGTATTGAGGCTATTCATCAGGCTCGCGGGTATGCTCGATGCGCTGGCATAATACATAAATTGGACAGGTATCCGTTGTACCCGCGGGCACAAAACCGATCAAGCATTTCATCCCGGTTTCGCTTTTTGTCAGATCGATTGCGCCGGTATTGTTGTCGATGGCCATTCCGGCGGGCCATGCATAATATTTGCCTTACCCGGGATTATTGACCGGGGTGAGGATCGCATCCCGCCCGGCAACAGGCTGCATATAAACGAGCGAGTCTCCATAGATGGCAAGCGCCGGACAGGCGTTTACAGTGGATGGGGCGGTCTGGGGAAAAGGCGGCCGAAAGGCCGTATCGACGGCCGGCGATTTGGCGCCGGAATCGATAATTACAATAGAATCAAGCGCAGTGGGCCGGGGCGCGTTGGTGGTCAGGGTCTGCTGGCGATCTGCTGCCCGGAGAACGCCATCGTCATCGACTGCCATATCGTCCCATGCGACGGCGGCACCGAATGTTACCTGAGCGCAACAAGCCCTTTCTGCGTGATCTCCGCTGCACACGAGCAAAGCATCCTAGCCGACCTGTTTTCCAGGCTCACACCACCATCCACCACCCCGTCCAACACCAGACAAGCCCCACTCGCCGCTTCCACTACCGGCTAAACCCGAAAATGTCATTCAACATTTAATTGTGTACGCGCTGTTGCGCCGGCATAGTAAAAAAAGACCTCCGAATGCTTATCCGGAGGTCTCACCTTGGCTTCGTAAAGCCCAGTTATGTTACTGGCAGGGCAAGGGTCGCCTATTGGCACACCAGGGCACGGATCAAAAAAAATTACATGATTTGATCAGCTTGTTTATACGTATTCCCGGGGGGATAAGGATCGTCGCCCGCGTAGAGGCAATAACTCACATATCACACACCGTGCATTCGGCTTCAGTAACGAAACGAAAGTAGCGATGTAAAAATTACATTTCTCTTTCAACAAATTAGAAATTAAGGGGAACTACTAACGAAAGCCTGCCGCTCCATTCTATCGCCAAAAATGAACCACCCGCTCTTTAATTTTACCCCGCTTTCTTTCCCTTTCAAACTGCATCCAAGTTCCAAACAACGAAGAT
>CAWBSV010000075.1:0-14684 GCA_963791505.1 uncultured Acidobacteriaceae bacterium | reverse complement strand
TTTGTTATGTTAACCCTACTTGGTTCAGTTCGTGTTGCAAGAACGTGGGCTTTCATGATTTTGTTGGCAATGCGGCAACTGTCACGCATCTGCGTGAAGGAATTCGCGCCGGGCGGTTTCCCCATTCTCTGATCCTCGCCGGGCCGCGCGGGGCCGGCAAATACACGCTTGCGCTCATGCTCGCCAAGGCCTTCAACTGTCTCAATCATGCTGAATCAGATGGCTTGCCCGATTTTTGCGGCGAGTGCTCCAACTGCATGCGAATCGAAGAATCCGCAAATCTTGAAGAACGGGTTGCCGAGGCCGTCGCAACCCGCGAAGACATGCGCGATGTCGACAAGCGCGAAACCCGCATCCTCATCCAGACCCATCCAGATGTCCTGATCGTCCCTCCTGATCCACCGCAACTGATGATCAAGATGGGACAGGTGCGACAGGTGATCCACGTGGCGTTTTACCGGCCGCCTGTTGAAGCCCGACGAACGTTTACCATCTTCACTTCGTCTGCCTTCATGAAGGAGGCAGCCAATTCATTGCTAAAGGTTCTCGAAGAACCGCCGGAGCACACATCGCTGATCCTGCTCACTGAAAATCCCCAGGAGATGCTGCCGACCATCCGATCCCGCGCTAGCATTCATCGCCTCGGCGCATTGCCGGCAAGCGAACTTGAAGCCTTGATTGCCGCGCGCAGGCCAGCGTTGAAGGCCGCCGATCGAGCCCTGGTTGCCCGGCTTGCAGAGGGGGCAGCGGGAAAAGCGTTAACGCTCGATCTCGATTCGTATCGGACCAGCCGGCAAGACGCATTGATCCTGCTTCGAACCGCCTTGCGCGAACCGGACTTTTCCGCACTTTTTCATGCAACCGAAACATATCGGGCCGGCGCCGACGGGCAGGAGAAAGCGATCAGCCTTTTGCGCGCGCTGGGCAGCTTGCTTGAAGATCTGCTTCTGATCGTGGCCGGAACTCCCGGACTGATGCGCAACCTTGATCTGACGACCGAACTGCAGAGGCTTGCCGAGGGGCTAACGCTCGATTGGATCGATGCTGCTGCACGCGCAGTCACTCAGGTGGAGTCGGGCATGCGCCGCAACCTGCTTCGATCGCTATCGCTCGATTCAATGGCGCTAAGTCTCACGCGCGACTGAGTTACTGCCCGAGTTTGTGCAACCTCATGCGGCCGTGCCGCATCTGTTGCGGTAGAATCAGTTCCATTCAGCAACCTGCAGCAAAAATTTTGAAGACCAGGGGGCATCGCCGCCGTCGGCCCCATTGGCTTTGCTCTCGATTGACGGAACGGGCGGACTCAATTGCGGTTGGCTCAAGTCGATTTCAGCTTGGAACATTCAGAAGCTGACTTCCCCAGCTCTTTTGCTTTGGATACGGCCGCACACTTGCACCTGGTTTCCCTGGAGGTTTCCCCGATGAGCATTTCCGCTATTTTCCCAACTCCCCGCCAGCCCGGTGCATCTGCAGGCCGAGGCCAGTCGTTTACCAAACTGACAGTTCCGGGGCCACCCGCCTTTCATTCGCCATCCCAACCTTCAGTAGATGAAAGCGTGCACCGCCAGGCCGAAGTTTTCTATCTGCAAAAGCAGATTCAATCCCGCACCCCGATGGTGATTGTTCTCGAAGATGGCGAACATGTTGAGGGATGCATCGAGTGGTACGATCGCAATTCACTCAAGGTCCGCGGGCGAACCAAGACTCTGATTTATAAATCCGCGATCAAATACATGTACAAGGTGGGAGAAGGCGGTTGAATCATACTTAGACTCACTCTGTCCGCGCGGCTTTGCGCAGCCGATCGCCTATCGCCGCGCCAATTCCTTCCCCTGTCGGAATCGGACAAAGAATGATGCCGCACCCCTCTGCATCCAACTGCCGTAACCCCGCGAAGAGACGTTGACCGAGCTCATCCGGCGATTCCCAGTCACCCCAGGGAAAAATCGAAACACCCGCCGGCGCGTCGATCCCACGGGGAAGCATCACTCCAATCTTTTCTTCGCAGTGGGCCTCAGCCGCGCGCTCCAGCTCCGCCTGCAATTGGCTTCGATGGGCGTCGATCAGCACCAGCCTTGCCCGCGGAGCATAATGCCGCAGACCCACGCCCGGCGATGGCAATGCCCGCTGCGACGCAGCGTTGAAATCGTCCGATGAAGGCTCGAAAATCCGAACTTCCCCGGCCACCGCTTCAATCTGCGCGACCGTGATGGCCCCAGGCCTGTAAAGAATCATCGGGCTCTGGCAGGGATCCAGAACGGTCGATTCGAGGCCATGCAGCGTCGGCCCCGCATCGACAACCGCATCAATCAGACCGTCGAGGTCTGCAAGTACGTGATCGGCGCTCGTGGGGCTGGTACGCGAAAACAAATTGGCGCTCGGAGCGGCCACCGGAACCCCTGCGCGGCGAATCAGTTCAAGCGCCACGGGATGAGCCGGCATGCGAACCCCAACCAGCGGTCTGCCCGCTGTGACAATGTCAGGCACTGCCCCGGTGCGTGGCAGCAGCAAAGTAAGGGGCCCAGGCCAAAAGGCATTCATCAGCCGTCGCGCCGCTTCTGGAACGTCAGACACCAACCCGGCGAGCATAGCCTGGTCTGCAATATGCATGATGACCGGGTCCCACGACGGGCGCTGTTTCGCGGCAAAGATCCGGCGAACGGCCCCCTCATCGAGAGCGTTTGCGCCGAGTCCATAGACAGTCTCTGTGGGCAGCGCAACCAGTCCTCCGGCCTGCAAAATCGCGGCCGCTCGATCCAGCGTTTCCTCTGCCCCGGCTGTGTCGAGTCGCCCGGTTTCGATTGTCAATCGCAGCGTATGCACCCTTCCATTCTCGCTTCTCGATGTCGGGTGCCGCCACCTGCCGTATACTCGCTCTTTACCATGCCCGTCGAAACTGAGATCAAGTTCCGCGTCGACGACCTTGCCGGGCTTGCCGACCGCCTGCAAGCTGCCGGGTTCAAGCTGCAGACCCCGCGCGCATTCGAGTCCAATACCCTCTACGACACGCCGAACCGGCAGATGCGCGCACGCACCGAGATCCTGCGCATCCGGAGTTACGCGGGACGCTGGACCCTGACGCATAAGCGCCTGCCCGATGCAGGTCCCGGCGAAGACAGCCATAAGCACCGCATCGAGACAGAAACCGAGGTCGGCGACGGCGAAGCACTTGCCGAGGTCTTCAGATCCCTCAACCTGGTACCCGCCTTCCGCTACGAGAAGTGGCGCACCGAGTGGTCCGCCGGGGATGGCCACTGCGTGGTTGACGAGACGCCGATTGGAAACTTTGCCGAGCTCGAAGGACCGGCCGCGTGGATCGACGAGTCGGCCGCGCGCCTCGGCATCGACCGCTCCCAATACATCACCCTCAGCTACGGAAGACTTTTCGACCTCTGGCGCGAAGAGCACCGCTCCCAAGCCCAGAATTTAACGTTTGCCGAACTTGGCACTTTTTAGGTGGGGGCCTCACGAACCCAGGCGCGCAAGCGCCAGTTGTGCCCACCGCAGGTGGTGCTGCGAAAGTGGTATTCGCGAACGGGACAATGCCACGTTGAATGGTGACATAACGCTCGGAAGGATCCCGCCTCTCAGGTTAAACTTGTCATTATTGCTCCTTTAAGTGAGCATTCCGTTCTATGGATACGGATTCCCCCATCCCCGGCGCTTTATCGGTGACCGTGATCGGTCCAGACCTGTCGCGGCGCCAATCCATTGTCGGCGCTCTTAATAGTTGCGCCGTCGGCCCCATTCGCGAATTTACTTCCTATCCCGCTGGCCTCGAAGATCTTCCCCAGATGCTGGCGAAAAACTACGACGTCATCCTGGTTGACCTCGACAGCGATCCAGAATACGCCCTCGACGTGGTCGAAAGCGTCTTCGCTGCCGGCTCTGCAACGGTAATGGTCTATTCCGCGAAATCGGACCGTGAACTCGTCGTCAGCAGCATGCGGGCCGGTGCACGCGAGTTCCTCAGTTTACCCATCTCTACGGCGGACCTGTCTGATGCCTTGGCGCGCGTATCCGTCCGCCAACCGGCATCCGTGCAACAGGCAAAATTCACTCCAAGAAAGCTGTTTACCTTCTTAGGCGCGAAGGGCGGCTGCGGAGTGACAACGATCTCGGCCAACTTCGCCGTTGCGCTCGCGCAGGAGTCAGGGCAGAAAACCCTGCTCATCGACCTTGGACTGCCGCTCGGCGATGCGGCCATCAACCTGGGCATGGTGGCGGCCTATTCGGTCTCCAACGCCCTTGGCGACCCGGACCGGCTCGACTCCAGCTTTCTTGCCTCCCTGCTTTCAACGCACAGCACGGGACTCTACGTCCTTTCAGCGCCCGGCGACTTTGCCAATCAGGCGCCCATTTCGCTACATGCGCTCGACAAGCTGCTCTCCGTCGCTCGCCACAATTTTCGCTACGTCGTGGTCGATGCCGGCTCACGCATTGATCTCAAAGAGTCTTCGCTGTTTGAAGATGCAGCAACCATCTATCTCGTAACCCAGGTAGGCGTGTCGGAGCTGCGCAATTCAAATCGCATGATTTCGCACTTTTTCACCGCGCGCGGCCATCGCTTACAGATTGTGCTGAACCGGTATTTGCCTCACGCTTTGCTCTTCGATGACGAGCACGTCACCAAAGCGCTCACCCGGCCGGCGCAGTGGAAAATTCCCAACGATTTCGATACAGCGCGACGCACCCAGAACACGGCAACCGCCCTGGCGCTTGAAGACTCACCAATTTCGCGCGCAATTCGGCAGATGGCTCGTGCCGCCTGCGGCCTGCCGGCACAGCAGGAAAAGAAGCGCGTCTTCAGCTTCTTCGGTTGAGATTCTATAGCTTTTCCGGTTTAATTTTGGCCCAGATAAAAGCATCGGGGAGGCCATGAGCCTCCCCGATTGCTTTTGCTTTGCCTCTTCAATTATTTGTCGGCGCCGTGACACTTTTTGTACTTCTTACCGCTGCCGCATGGGCACAAATCGTTACGGCCCACTTTTTCCCCAGTCCGGCGCTGCGTAGGCTGGCTCGCATCGCCACCGCCCGCCATCGTCGCCGCCTGAAGCTCCTTTTGCTTCTTGCGCGCAAATTCCTTTTCCAGCTGATCAATGGTTGTGGTGGCTTGCCGCGTAGGGACTGGAATCTCGCGCGGTGGCGCTTCCAGCGTGGCAGGCCTGGCCGCACTCGCAACAGGTGGCGCGGGCGGAACCGCTCGTCTGGGTTGGGGAGTCGGACTACCGACAGGCTGGCCGTCAGGCCCAAGAATCTGCATCCGGAACAAGAAGCGGACCGTGTCCTCCTGGAACTTCAGCATCATCGCTTCAAAAAGATCAAATGATTCGCGTTTGTACGCGACCAGCGGATCCTGTTGCGCATAACCGCGCAGGCCGATGCCTTCTTTCAGGTGATCCATCGAAAGCAGGTGATCCTTCCAGAGTCCATCGATCACGCTGAACATCACCATCCGTTCGTGATAACGCATGGTCTCGGCGCCCAGAATCTTTTCCTTGTTCTCGTAGTCTTCCTTGAGCTTTTCGAAAATGGCCTCGCCAAGCTCGTGACGGCTGAGCTGCTTCGGATCGATACCCGCTGCGGATAAGCTCAGGCCAAATTGGCCGATCAGCTTGTCTTCAAGCCCCTTCACGTTCCATTGATCCGGGTGAAGGTTTTCCGCTGCGAATTCATCAAGCGCGGCGCTGAGGATTCCACCAACGTAGTCTTCAAGGATGAGTTCGCGCTGATCGAGTCCCTCAAGCAGACTGCGGCGCACGCCATAGACGGCCTCGCGCTGCTTGTTCATCACATCGTCGTATTCGAGCAGGTGTTTGCGCGATTCAAAGTTCTGCGCTTCAACGGCCTTCTGCGCGCCCTCAATGCGATTCGAAATCATCTTCGACTCAATCGGGACGCCCTCTTCCATCCCCAGCCGCTCAAGCAGTGTACTAATCCACTGCTTGGCGAAGATGCGCATCAGATCGTCTTCGAGTGAAAGATAAAAGCGCGACTCACCAGGATCGCCCTGCCGGCCCGCGCGTCCACGAAGCTGATTGTCGATCCGGCGCGACTCGTGACGCTCAGTGCCCAGAATAAAAAGTCCGCCTGACTCAATTACTTGTTCGTGATCCGCCTGCGCTGCTTCGGCGTGGCCTTTGAGCACTTCAGCCCAATCCGATTCACCCACTTCGAATTCCTGGCCCTGGTAGTAAAAACGCAGGAAGCCTGCAGGCGCCATGGGATTGATCGCGCCCTCATTCGCGCTGATGGCACGCGCGTTGCCCTTCTTCACCAGCTCCTGACGCGCCATGAAGTCGGGATTGCCGCCAAGCAGAATATCGGTGCCGCGGCCCGCCATGTTAGTCGCGATCGTGACCATGCCCAACCGGCCTGCCTGTGCAACGATTTCAGCTTCGCGCTCGTGGAACTTCGCGTTCAGCACCACGTGACGCACACCCTTCCGCTGCAAAATCGCGGACAGGCGTTCGCTCTTCTCGATCGACGTCGTGCCGACCAGCACCGGCTGCTTCTTCTCGTGCAGTTGCGCAATGTCATCCGCAACAGCCTTGTACTTTTCTTTCTCGGTGCGATACACGATGTCCGCATTTTCCTTGCGCAACATCGGCTTGTTGGTCGGAATGACAACGATCTCGAGCTTGTAGATCTTTTCGAACTCGGCCGCTTCGGTTTCGGCCGTACCCGTCATGCCGCTCAACTTTTTGTAGAGGCGAAAATAATTCTGGAACGTGATCGTAGCCAACGTCTGATCTTCCTTGCGGATCGTCACGCCTTCCTTGGCCTCGATGGACTGATGCAGCCCGTCGCTCCAGCGGCGTCCGGGCATCAGGCGGCCCGTGAAAGTATCGACGATGATCACCTCGCCGTCCTTCACAACATATTCGACATCGCGCTTGTAAAGGGCGTGGGCCTTGATAGCCGTCTCGACGTAGTGCTTGAGTTCCCAGTTCTCCGCGTCGGCGATGTTGCCGATACCGAGAAGCTTTTCAATCGTCTCCCAGCCCTGATCCGTCACGCCGATCGTCCGCTGCTTTTCATCGACAATGTAGTCGCCGCTGAAAAACTTCTCGCCTTCGCTCAGCCGGATGCCCAGCTCTTCCTGGCGCTTGTGGTCGCTGTACTCGACCTCCTCTCCAAGTTCGAGTTGCGGAATGATCTTGACCGCGCGCGCGTACTTGTCCGTGGTCTGATCGGTTGGACCGCTGATGATAAGCGGGGTGCGCGCCTCATCAATAAGGATGGAGTCGACTTCGTCGACGATGGCGTAGTAGTGGCCGCGCTGCACGCAGTCCTTGAGCTCGAACTTCATGTTGTCACGCAGGTAGTCGAAGCCGAACTCGTTGTTGGTGCCGTAGGTGATGTCGGCGGCGTACGCTGCGCGGCGCTCGTCATCGCTGAGATCGTGCACAATCACGCCAACCGTGAGACCGAGGAACTCGTAGATCTTGCCCATCCACTCCGCATCGCGTTTGGCCAGGTAATCGTTAACCGTAACAACATGCACGCCATGCCCGGCCAGGGCGTTCAGGTAGCAGCTTAGCGTGGCCACAAGAGTCTTGCCTTCGCCGGTTCGCATTTCGGCGATTTTGCCTTGGTGCAGAACCATGCCGCCGATCAGCTGCACATCGAAGTGACGCATCTGAACCGCACGCCAGCCCGCCTCGCGGACCACCGCGAACGCCTCCGGCAAAAGCTCGTCGAGCGCTTCCTTCTCGGCCTCGACCTGCGCTTTCGCCCTCTCTTCCGCGTCCTCGATTCCCTGAATCCGAGGCTGAACCAGCGCGGCAATACGTTCACGGAACTCGAGGGTCTTGGCGCGCAACTGTTCATCGCTGAGCACCTTAACTTCGGGTTCGAGGTCGTTGATCACGGCAACAACGGGAGTGAGACGCTTGATCACGCGCTCATTCGAAGTGCCAAAAACTTTGGTTAAGACCTTATCAAGCACGACGCCATTCTCCGTACTTCAGTGTAAATCCCGCTGAGTTTGAAGGAATGTGACCGCGGCAGCCATTCAGATCGCCGCAGATCGCTTGATCCTTACCCATCTCAAAAAGCGGGTAGTCACTCTCAACTGCAACGCCGGAAAGACAAATGCGCAGAGACTGCGCTCCAATCCAGCCCAAATCGTGAGTTTTGAGAATTTAGCTGCAGCGGAACGGAGGAGGACGCTGAAACAGAGAAGGCAGTACGGGAGCAGCGGCGACGCGGCTGTCATAAGCTCCCAGCCTGCGCGGCATCAGCGCCAACGGCGAAATCATCCCAGTAAACAGGATGGGCAGGATTGCCGCCCAGTCCGAGGTCGCATTCACAGAGGGGGCCGACGAGCGAAAAGCGTGCTCAACCAGAGAAGTTCCGCCACGCGGTGTCAGCCAGTTCGTAACCTGCGACCGGATGATTCCGGGATACGACCCTTCGTCTAATGAAGCGGCATGCAGGTCAAGCAGAGACACAACGGCGATGCCGATTGCGAGTGCCGCAACCAGTACCAATCCCTTCCGTTCGTTGTTCTGCGTCCGCATAGACCCTTATCAAAGTATAGCAGGGAACAACTTTCCCTAGACGTTTCCCTTGCCCATCTCCCCCGCCAGATACTCCGACGCGCGCATCGAGAGAGACAGGATCGTCAAAGTCGGATTTTGCCATCCCGCACTTGTAAAACAAGCGCCGTCAATCACGAACAGATTCTTGTGGTCGTGACTCTGGCACCACTTGTTCAGCACACTCCGTTTGGGATCATCGCCCATCCGGCACGTGCCCACCTCATGAATGCTGTACCCCGGCGGGTTGGGGACCGCATTCTTTGAAAGCACTTCAAAGCCCGCGGCTTCGCAAACCGCGACAGCCGTCTCGACCGCGTCCTGCGCCATGTTGAATTCGTTATCGGTGTATTTTGTCTCGATGTGAAGAGCGGGTATGCCCCATGCATCAACCTTGGCCGGATTGATGCGGACATGGTTTTCGTAGCGCCCCAGGACCTCGCCCATAATCGACATGTGAAATCCGCTGCCGTTGTACTCCTCAAGCTTGTGCTCGAGCTCTTCGCCAAAAGCGGCAAAGTTCCGCGCCGCAAGACTTCCGGTCGCGCTGGTCACGTTGAATGCGTATCCACGAAGAAACTTGTCGGACTTCGTCGTGATATTGCGGAAACGCGGGACAATGGCGCCGCCGCCCATAAGGCCTTTGCTCATGCCATTCCGCGCCTCCGGCACCGAGCACACCACGCCGGCCCCGTAGATCTGGTCCATAAGGTAACGCCCCACCAAGCCGCTCGAATTCGCAATCTTTGAATTGAGCAGCAACCTTGTGCTCTCAAGAGTGCCCGCCGCAACCACAACAACCCGCGCCTTCACGCTCATCTCCCGGCCAGTGAGCCGATCCGCAAAACTGCACCCATTCGGCTGCCCGGTATTCTTATCGATGGTGATTTCGCGAACTACAGCGTTGGCAATGGAGGTGAGATTGCCCGTCTTCTCCGCGTCCGGCAACAGCAGGTTGACGCTGCTGGCCAGGCCATCGCGGCCGAGCGCGCGCCGCCCCTTGCAGACCGGCATACCGTGCGGCTTAGCCGCATCGATGAACCGCTGCATCGACGGCGACCACGGATCGTTGTCGAGAACAAAATTGCCGTCTGGCATTTGCGGCGGCCCATCAAGCGCGCCCGCAACCTGAATGATCTCCTCGACGCGCGAATAATAAGGCGCCAGATCCGCAAGGCTGATCGGCCAGTCCTCGCCGAAACCATCATGCGACTTCCCCTTGAACTCGTAGTCACTTAGCCGAAACGACTGGCGCGACCAGAACAGCGACCGCCCGCCAAACAACCGCACCCGCACCCAGTTATACGGATTCGCGGCATCGAACGTATAAGGAACTTCCTTCTCGTCGACCCAGACATTGGCGTTGAACTCATCCGACTGAAACACGTGATCGACACGCCCCGGCGGCCTGAATCCACGATGCGGCAGCTCATAAGCAGGCTTGCGTTGCGCGTCCCGACTCACATCCGCCACCGGACCCGCGTTCAGCATCAGGCAGCGAACGCCGCTTTCCGTAAGGACTTTGGCCGCCATCCCGCCCGCATGCCCTGAACCGATAATCAATACGTCGAAGGTCTCGTTGCTCATTCTTCCCCTGGGATTTGAAAGCTTGCGTTGCGGAATCTAGCGCCGATAAACCGGCAGCGCCTGACCGCCCTTCCACGCGGCCTGCACATGAGGCGGAACACTCGCGCCCGCCCCCGGCGAACGCATGTCTGGCTCAATGGGCATCCAGTAAAGGGCCACCTCGGTCGACTCAACGCCCTTTGGCGATCGAATCGCGCTCCACGGCTTCGAGTTCACAGTGGCTTCGCGAATATCGTCGTGCGCGATGTTGATAAAGTCCGCATGCTCCTCGCTGGGCGGATGGTCGCTCATCCACGTGCGCAGCCAGGGCTTGACCAGCGCAGTAGCTTGTTCATTATCAAGTTGGGCGAAAGGCTTTCTGAACTTTCCCTGCGACTCCAGATCGAGCCTATTAAGACCGCTCGTGTAGACCTTTTTGCGCGACTCCGATGAAACGCCGATCAGGAAATCAAGAAACTGCGGAGTCTGCGCATCGATCGCTCCCGGCTTTTCGCCGATGCGGGGCAGCAGCAAATCGCTCAATCGCACCAGCGTGTCCATCTGGAGCCGGGTGAAGAAGCGCGGCGTCGACTGCGCCAGCCCCTCGGCAACAGTCGTGTGCGGAAGCGGCGTCCTTGGATTGAGCCCAAGTGTCCACGGCACTGGAGCAGGAATCGTTGGAGCCTGGCTCCCTGCCTGTTGTGCCGGCAACACCTTTGCAGCGAAAACCGCTGCCATCAACTGCTGAACAAATTCACGACGCCGCATTGACACTCCGAGGGGAACACTTTCACGCTACACGGTGGGTTTTCGCTCGTCCACCGGAAATGTTTCGCGTGCTTCCCGCACCCCTTAGCACAAACCCACCGTCAATGTCCGGCCCTGTTTCTGTGTTTCTCCGTTTATGTCTCCGTTTCGCCGTTTCTCTGTCAAGGAAAGGGCCGCGGCATCTGACGCCGCGGCCCTGACTTAGTCCATGTTTCCAAGCCCGCTTACATCCCGTTCTGAAGGTTCTGCGCGGGGTGCACCACGCGATAGCTCGCGCCGCCACGCGACCACACCAGCAGCAAAATATCCTTCCCCGCCGGAACCGCGTGCACTTCGCTCACAAACTTATCCGCACTTTCCACCGCGTGACGGTTCACTTCGAGAATCACGTCGCCTGGCTGCAAGCCCGCATCTTCCGCCGGGCTCCCCGGACGAACATTCTGGACCGCCGCACCATTCACCTGCGCCGGAGCATTGATCTGTTCCCGCATCTGCGGAGTAAGATCGGCAACCGCCAGCCCGAGACGCCCACCTTTCCCGGAATCCGGGTTAGCGTTTGCGGCGACCTCAGTCTTGGCATGATATTCGCCCACCTTGACTGAAACCGTTTGCGCTTTGCCTTCGCGCAGAATGCCGAGTTGGATGGTATTGCCCGGCGCGATCTGGCTGACTGCAACCTGCAGCGCTCCGCCGTTGATGATCTTCTTGCCGTTGATTTCGCGCAGCACGTCGCCACCCTTCAGCCCGGCGTTGCTGGCAGGAGAGTCCGGCGTAACCTGGCTAACAATCGCGCCGCTCGCATCCGGAAGGTTGAAGAAGCTGGCATTGTCGGGTGTGACATCGTTCATCGAGATGCCGAGATAGCCATGCTGCACCTTGCCGCTCTTAATAATCTCCTCTGCGCTCGTTCTCACAATCTGCGAGGGAATTGCAAACCCTGCTCCGGCAAATGATCCGTTGTTGCTAATGATGAAGGTGTTAATGCCCACCAGTTCACCGTGTGCATCCACAAGCGGGCCGCCCGAGTTGCCGGGATTGATGGCCGCGTCGGTCTGAATAAAGTCGCCCGGCTTGCGCGGATCATCGGTGTACGGATTCGGCCGATCGAGCGCACTGACGATACCGCGCGTCACCGAAAACTGGAAGTAGCCGAACGGGCTGCCGAACGCCAACACCGTTTGTCCGGGGTGCAGCTTGGTCGAGTCGCCCCATGCCACGCTGGGCAGATTGTGCGCTTCAATTTTGATCACGGCCAAGTCGTTGAGCTTGTCTGTGCCCACCAGTTTTGCCGGAAAGACCCGGCGATCGTTGAGCGCAACGCGAATCTGCATGGCGCCGTCAATAACGTGGTTGTTGGTCACGATGTAGCCGTCGGGCGAGATGATGATGCCGCTGCCGATGCCGTGCTCAATCTGCGGCCCCTGCTGCGAGCCCATACCGTTGCCCTGCCCCCCTCCAAAAAAGAAGCGGCGGAACTCAGGCGGAATCGCATCCTGGGGAATCTGGCCGTGTCCGCGCCCCTCAGGTTGCTGCGCCTGGTCATCGTCCTCGGCCGTCTCTTCGCTGCTGGCGCGCGATGTGACCGATACGTTGACAACGGCAGGCGTGACACGCGCTGCAACCGCTTCGACCGCGTTGTCGAGCGACACCAGCGAAGAGACGCTGTTGTCGTCCATCGGCGCGGCGGCGAAAACAGCGCCGGCGCTGGCCGCATGCACCGGGTTGTGACCGAAGGCGAATGCCCCGGCAAGAACAAGCGTGGCGGAGATGCCGGCGGGGACCGCGAACTTCTTCGCCTTATTGACTAATGAATTAGTTGATGCAAACATGACTGTTTCCCTCTCTGGTGGATGTTTCTTGCTTAAAGTTGGCTGTCGAACCAGCCGCGATTGACAGGCGCGGCTGAAGGCTGTTTCGAATTCGAACCTGCCGGAACCACATGCAAAATCAGGCGCGTGATCGTTATCCTGGTGGTCTCTCTTGTTTGCGACGCACCGGTCAGACGACCGGCATCGTCGCGGTTCGCAACGTCCCGCGGCTGCGCTTCATCCCCCCGTCCTTGACCGGTTGCCCGTGCGGGAGAAAAAGTGGTCACTTGCTCCCATCGTGTGTAGAGGATGTAGCCGCCCGCGAGCGAACTCTCTGTCTGCGACACGGCAGTTTCCTGCACTCCGCGATCCGGGACGTCGGCAGCGAGAACCTCTGGGGCAGCCGCGACCAAGCTCGGCGGCTGATGCGATAAGTGAGAGCTTTCGGCCGCGCGTATCCTTATCGGACCAGCATGCAACGTTTCGGCGGGAGCTGCAGGCATGATCGCCTTGGCTTCCACTGCTTTATACCCGGACAATGCCGATACGTGCGCGCTGATCGGCTGCTCAAGATCATTCGGAGCCGGGTGAGTGGCCGCAGTCGCCGCGTTTACAGGAACAAATGCAACCATTTGCGGGCATTGCGCCAGTTCGAACGCGCCGATTACCAGCCCGCAGGTCACTGAGGCCAGAAGCACGCAAGCAGCAACTGGGCTGAGCGATGGACGCGCGCGCAGGATGCTGTGCACCCGATGCGCCAGTTCCGAGCGACGCCGCCAGGCCCCCAGCGCGAGAGCTCCCTGGGTCGCCGGCTCGAACTTATGGTTCAAGCCATGCTGCGCCAGCCCGGCAAGGAAAGTAGCATAAGCGCGCGGTGCTCGCGTGATTTTCACCACGCCCTCATCGCAAGCCATCTCGCGGGTCACGCTGAGCCGGCGGTCAATCCAGAGCAGCGCCGGATTCAGAGGAAAGACGATGAGAAGCACCTTCTGCAGCACGTTTGTCCAGTCGTCGAATCGCCGAATGTGCTGCGTCTCGTGCAGAACAATCTGTTCCAGGTCCGCCGCTGTGAGGCGAGGTAGAAGCCAGTCGGGAATCAGAATGCGGGGCGAAAAAAAACCGATGACGCTGGGGCGGTCAAGACGCGTCGTGGTGCATAGCTCAATCGAGCGGCGGCCGAGCACTGTTAGACCCCCCAAGGCCGGGCGGTTCGCGAAGACTTCTTGCCCGAACCCGACGAGATTGGTGGTTCGGGCCTCTTTCCAAAGCCGCCGCAAGCGGATCGACTGAGTCATAAGCATCGCCATGCGGATCACTGACCCCGTCAGCCAAAGCGCGGCAATCAAGAGCCCCCAACGAATATCTAACCGCATTAAATGGATAGAGAGAACGCCAGAAGTCAAAGTCGTAATTGAAGTTGAAGCCTGAGCATGTCCAATCGATGCGAAGAACGGCAACCCGGCAATCACAACGAAGCCCGCCGCCCAAACAGCAAAACGCTGCGCCGCCGTTACACGCGGTAAAAACCGGAGACAAAGAGCCAGCGCCGTCGCAACGGCCAGCCCTTGCCACGCGCTTGCAATCCACACCGAGGCAGCCGCCTGGGCGAATGGAAACATCAAACTAAAACCTTCCATTGTAAATACTTGCATGGTTATCCTTCACCTGGACCATCAGGGTCTGGCACATCCCAATCGGCAGCTTTAATTGCCTCTCTAAGCCGTGCCAGCTCTTCCGCCGAAATCTCGCCATCGCCCAACAGTGATAACACCAGTTGCTCACGCGAGTTGCCGAAGAACCGATTCAGAACGTGGCGAAGCTCCGACCGGCTGGCCTCATGTTCCGCCACGCAAGGGCGATAGACAAAAGCGCGTCCCTCCTGGCGATGCTCTACGTAGCCCTTCTGTTCCAGGATCCGGATCGTGGTCAGCACCGACGTGTAGGCCAGCGTCTCCCCTTTGGGCAGATCGGCCACCAGGTCGGTGACGGCAGACTCCCC
>CAWBSV010000074.1:0-51986 GCA_963791505.1 uncultured Acidobacteriaceae bacterium | reverse complement strand
CGGATGATCGGCGGATAGCTTTTCCTCTGCCATTTCGCTTTCCGCCGTCACCTTGCGCAAGCTCACGTGATCCACTTGCGCCCATACCAGCCCAACCGGCACTATCCCGAGAAACGTCACCAGCAACAGTGTGGCCGCACACGCGGTGGCTGCCTCGGCGCCCACGTGATAGAACGTCGACATGGCCGCGGCCACCAGGCCGATCTGCGTGAACCATCCAATCACCGGCAACTGAAACACACTGGCCCCGCCACTGAACGCGAGCATCAGCATCGACTTGGGCAGCGTCATGGCGGCAAGTTCCGGGCTCGCCGTGAAAGCCTGCATTGTTTCTAGGTAGGCGACCGTGATGATGCCCCACATCGCAAGCGAAAGCCCGGCGGCCACTGCGAAATCAGAGAAGCTGCGCATAATGTCGAGACCGGTGCGGAAGCTGCGGATCTTCTCTCCCGCGGCGAGGCCGATCTTTTTCGAGAAGATGCCGAACATCTTCTCGAAGAACGAAGCGATCATGCCTCCCGCCAAGCGAACGCCCACCAGGAAGAGTGCGCCGGCGACCGTCAAACCAAGCCCCCAATAGCCGGCCTTGCGCACAATCTCGGCATGGGGCAGGGCATCGGCGGCTCCGAACCATGCGGTGAAGAGAATGACGGAGGAAAAAATAAGGGCCATCGAGCCGGCATCGAAAAGCCGCTCGACAATGTACACGGCGATCTGCGTGCTCAACTCAAGCCCTGTTTTTCGAGCGACAAGATAAGGGCGGACTGGATCGGCCACGCGGCCAATCAGCGCAACGGCCGTGAAGCCGATCACCTGCGTGCCCAGCAGCGAAAGCAGGCCGACCTTTTTGTTGTGGCGCAGAAGAAAAGCCCAGCGCACCGCGCGAAAGGCGTAGCCCACGTAAATACAGGCGAGGCCAATGCCGATCTTGCGCCAGTCGGCCAGCGCCAGTTGCGCGCGGAACACGCCGAAGTCGAAATGAATCCGGTCACGTCCCCAGAACACAAGCGCCGCGATCGCCACGAGCAGAACTGCGCCAAGAATCAATTGGTTCTTCTTCAAGCCCTCTCCGTTCAAGTGCGAGGAATACTGTCAGTCTATCGTGACGGTGCGATATGAATGCTGCGGCTTCGGCAGTCTTCGAGGTGCCTTGTCCAATCGACCAGCAACCGATAACCTTGAAATACCATGCGGCCGCCTCAATCCTGGAGGGTTCAAAACAAAAATCGGCTTTTGCTCGCGTTGATGAAAGAACTCGCTGGGGACGCACAAATCTCGTTCGAAGGCGATCTTCGCAATCTCGCGTTGCTGGAACTACCGGAAGCCTCAAGGGACGAGACTAAAGCGCTCAAGCGAAACACGATCTGGCCGAACAAGATTTCGTCATCCTTCCGCTCGAGGAGGGATCAATCAAGACAATCATTTCGGCTATCGGTGGCACGATCCCAGACGCAATCATTCACATCCAGATTGCAAAGGCAGGAAGACTGGAGTTCGGTGGATACGACAACTTTCACCCTCACGCCATCACATTTGGGAGTCGGCTGAGTGAGAGGTTTTTCGACTCGCTTGCAGCTGAGGGGATTCTCGAACAAGAGAGCTAAGGTTGCCTTGTCGTCCCGCCCTGCGCCGTCGCGCGCGCGAGCGCCTCACGCGCCAGCACCCGCCGATTGAACTCATGAATCACGCGCGCCACATACACACGCGTCTCATGGTAGGGCGGAATGCCGTGATACTTGTCGACCGCTTGCGGGCCGGCGTTATACGCAGCCAGCGCCAGGGCAACGTTGTCGTGGTAGCGCGTCAGCAGCGCATCGAGATAGGTCGAACCGCCGCGCACATTTTCGTCGGGCCTGAAGCTATCGTCGACGCCGAGATCGCTTGCCGTGCCGGGCATCAACTGCATCAGTCCCTTGGCACCGGCTCGGCTCACCGCATGCGCGTTGCCGTTGCTCTCCGCCTTGACGAGGCTGGCAAGCAGATCGACATCGACGTTGTGCTCGTCGCCGGCCTTCGCCAGCATCTCGTGCAAGTCTGCCGGACTCAACTTCGCCTCCGCGGTTGTCTTTGCGGCTGTCTTCGGGGCAGTTTGACTTGGATCTTCCGCAGCCGGCGGCGGATCGGCTACCTGCTCCACCGCTGCGATCTCTGCCGGCTTTAGCTCGATATAGCTGCCCTCGCCCGGGCCAAGATACAGGCGCACGCGCCCGTCCACTTCGGCGTGGTGATCGCAACGCATCTCGTATCCATTGCGCAGGGTCACGCGCTCCGCCGCGCCCGCCGCGCCGACAAGCACCAACCATGCAATCAGGATTCGCACCCGCATGCCTACGGCTCCACCGATGAAGTCGCGGCCGCGGCCTGAGCTTTTGCCATCGCCCGCTCAAGCACCACCGCCACTCCATCTTCGTCGTTCGGCGGCGCCTGCTTCCAGCCCCGCATCTTCGCCATGGTGCGCAACTCCTGCGCCGCATTGCCCATGATCACTGCTTGCCCCGCCCACTCCAGCATGTCGACATCGTTCCAGTTGTCGCCGATGGCCATCGTCTCTTTGCGGTCGACGCCAAGATGAGCGGCAAGCCGCTCGAGAGCCCAGCCCTTCGAAACTCCTCGCGGCAGCAGATCGAGAATGGATAGATCCCGTGCCGGATATTCCGTGCGCTGGCTCTCGCACAGCGACGCCCACTCGCTTGCCTTCAGAGCCGCTTCGGCCTGGCGCATTTTGGTCACCGTCCCCGTCACCATTCCCTGAATCGGATCGTCGCCATCCTGGAGCGCGTCTTCAAGCGGCTCGACCACCTCAATCGCATTGCGATTTGCCTCGATCCACAGCGAGATGCGGCCCTCGGCCATGGGCAGATCTTCCAGAACCAGCTCGCCGCGTCCAGTCCTGTCAAACGTAAACACCACTGCGCCGAATCCCCGCAGCAGACCGCACAATCCTCGGGCAATCCGCGCATCCATATGACAAAGCTCGATCGGCTCGCCGCCCAGCGTGCGGATCACTGCTCCATTGGACGTGATCAAGGGCGTATCCGCTCGCAGCCCCATCTCCTCAACCAGCGGCACGGTATAGGCAGTGCGCCGGCCCGTTGCGATGGCGACCGTAATCCCTGCGGCCTGAGCGGAATTCAGGGCGCGCGCCGTGCGTGGGCTGATGCTTTGGGAAAAGCTGGGGAGCAGCGTCCCGTCCATATCGATCGCCACCAGCCGAACCGGAGGATGCATATCTCCAGTCTACTCACCACCTGCGGTGGGGCCACTTGCGCTTGCGCGGCTCAGTTTGAGGGGATTGAAACTTCGTCGGTAAGCTGACCCCTGACCCAATCCGATAGTCTTATCCAATATGGAACGCATCTGCACCCATTGTCACGCCGTGCTCGCCGCCGACACCGTCGCCGACTGGTGCCCTGCCTGCGGAGGCGCGTTGATAGAACGAACAACCCTCTCGTTCGAGCCGGGTCAAAAATTGCCCCCACCCCAGGTGGTCGATCATCGCGGCATCGTCCTACCGCGCCGTCACGCGCTCGGTGGCATCATTTCGCCCCAATAGCCGCAGGCCGGGCCGATCATCGAGTACTCGTATTCAGACCCACAGCTTCGGCGAGCCGCGCCTGCCGATCGTCAAAGGTCCAGAATCGCTCCGCGTTTAACTCGAGCGCGCAGGCGACGTGCAGCGAGTCCAGAGTTCGAACGCCAAGCTTGGCGCTGTGCCTCTCGGCAAGCAGGATGCTCCTCTCCCAGGTCTTCGCGGGCATGTCAGTCGATATCCAAATTCCGTTGACCCAATCGCTCTCAAACTCTGCCCACGCTCGATCTCCTTCCGATTTCGTCAACTCCGCCCGAAACACCTTCTGGTAGATCGCGTGAGCCAACTCGCAACGGTTGAGGGGTGAGATCCAAACTGACGGCGCGAAGCTCATCAGTCGGGTAGCGTCGGCGAAATGCGCATCTTGAATGTAAAGCGATGCAATAAAGCTGGAGTCCGCGTAAATGTTCAATAGCGGCTATTCTCCCGCTCTTCAATCACGATGTTCGGGAAAATTCGATCTCCGAAATTTCGCTTCAGACGCGCTGCAAAGTCTGGCCGCTCCGCGGGATTCGGGGCCGGCGGCGTTCGCGGGACCAGATCGCCAATCACCTGACCTCGCTCGCGGACTTCAATGTGCACGCCCGCGCGAAGCCATTCCTTGACCTGTTTTGTATCGCGAAGTTGCCTGAGGGTAATGCTTTGCATGCTTAGAATGTGACACAAAATGTGTCACATTGTCAAAGATCCAGATCCCATGCCGGCTTATCTCACTCGTACCGCAGCGCCTCCGCCGGAAGCACCCGCGCTGCCGAGGTCGCCGGATACAGGGTCGCCAGCAGCGAGATCCCGATCGAAACCGCCGCCACAATCACTCCATCCAGCGGCCGGGGCGCGAAGGGCAGGGTATCGATTGCGTACACATCCGCTGGCAGGTGGATGAACTGATAATGCGACCCGGCCCACGCCGCCAGGTATCCCAGCACCAGCCCCACCGCGGTGCCGAGCACGCTGATCAGGAAGCCCTGCAGTAAGAAGATCCGCCGCACCTGCCCGGGGTCGACGCCGAAGCTCATCATCACCGCGATATCGCGCGTCTTTTCCATCACCATCATGGTGAGCGCGATCAGGATGTTCAGCGCCGCAACAATCACGATCAGGGCGATCACAATAAACGTGACCACCTGCTCCTCTTTGAGCGCGCGGAACAGTTCGCGATTCTGCTCCATCCAGTTGGTGGTCATGAACCCCGGCCCCGCTGCCTGCTCAATGGCCTTGCCGATCTCCGGCGCGCGATCGAGGTTGTCGACCTTGAAGCTGATCACCGTGACCAGGTCCGGCTCGGTGAAGAGCGTCTGCGCGTCCGCAAGCCGCAGAAATCCCATACTGGTGTCGTACTGATAGAAACCGGAGTGAAACGTCCCGGCCAGTTTGAACCGCACCACCTTAGGAAAAATGCCCACCGGCGTCATCTCGCCCTGCGGGCTGATCACCATGATCGAATCACCCACACTCGCCCCGATGGTCTCTGCAAGATCCTGCCCGAGAACGATGGGCGGCATCGCTGCATTCGGTCCGGACGTGGGCTGAGCAACGGGCTCAAGCGCCTGTGTTGAGCCTGGCGTGGCTTTCGAAAGAAGATCGCTGACGGTTCGTTCTTCGTCGGGCAGAATGCCCACAAGTAGAGCGCCGCCATCGCGTGCACCGCGCGCCACCAGCACCTGCTCGTAGAGCTCCGGCGAAGCGGCGGTCACATGGGGCACCTGCTTCATGCGGTCAGTAAGCGGGCGCCAGTTCCTGATTCCCGGATCGATGCGCATCAACTGCACATGCGCGCTCGATCCAAGCAGCCTGTCCTGAATGTCGCGCCGCATCCCATTGGTGATGGCCAGGGCGATAATCAGCGCCGCCACGCCCGCGGCCACGCCGGCCACCGAGATGGCTGTGACCACGCCGACCACGGCTTGCCGCCGCTTGGCCCGCAGATACCGCGCCGCCAGAAACAGTTCAAATCGCATCGTGCCTACTTCGCCGGAATCGTGAACACCGTTTTGGCCACGCCCACATTGTCGTGCCGGTCATACACGCGGACCGTGATGAGATGCTCGCCTGTCTTCCCGTCAAGCGACTTGGCTGGCAACTGCACATCGTAGTGCTCGCGCGTGGAGTCAGACAGCTCTCCCACCGGATCGATAAACTGCCACGGCCCTGCGTCCAGCGAATACTCCGCGTGCGCAATGGGACTGAAGGCATCCTGCGCATCAAAGGTCACGCGTATTGGCGTGCCGACTGCAACCGCGAGCCCGCTCACCACCGGCGGCGTGGTGTCCACTTCGAAGCGCTCGCTCTCTTTTGCGCCGGTCAGCGCATGGCCCGGGGTGTGCGCCGGTGCGTCCGATGCGACCACCTTGATCTGATAGCCGCCGTCGGGAATCAGCGTCGCGTCAAAACTGTAAGCCTTTTCGGTGATCTGATCCTTTAACAAGCGCCATTCTTTTTCGCCATCGCCGCGCAGGTAGAGCGCAAAGGTCAGGTCGTCGCCGTTGTCGTCGTGCGCTGCCCAGCGGACGGTCACGCCGGTGCGATCCTTGATTGCCTGCAAGGGGGCGGTCGCATTCCCATCAAACGTGATCCCGTTCTGATTCGCGGAAGGAAAATTGATGCTCACGATCGGCTGCTGTGCCACGGCCATATTCTGTGGATTGAGCCGCGCGCCTGTCACGACCACCAGCTCGTCGACTACAGGAGCAGCATTGACGGGCAGATAATTGACGCCGATGCTGCCCAGCTTTCCGCCCGGCTGTAATTCAACCTTCCACTCGAAGAACCGTCCTGCCGGCGAAGCTGCCTCTCCATCTTTCAGCTTTTCCCAGTCGGACCAGCCCCGCACCGGCTGTTCCACATTGCCGCTGCGCGTCGACAGTTCATAGCCCTTCGATCCGGGTTCAATCTCGATGCGCCCATACCGCGCCAGCGCGCCTGCATCGAGCACGTCGCTCGCATAAGCATGCTTGCCTGTTTCAGACGACAGCTTGTAAAGCTTGCCCGTGTTGCCAGTGCCGATCAGAATGCCATTCGTTGCATCAGAACCCTCGGCGAGGCAAAGGGCCTGCTGCGCGGCGAGATGGCCAATGTCGGCAAAGCTGCCATCGCTGGCGATGCGGAAGATGCGGCCACGATTGCCGGTCAGCGCCAGCAAGCCATCGGGCCGCGCCGCAAGCGCATAGACGACCTCATCCTTGCCCGCCCACACTTTGCGCGGCGCCTGTCCTTCAGTCAGCGCGTAAATCTCGCTGCCCTCGGGAATCGATGCGCTGGTGTTGGCGGCCTGCAGCGACCCCGGCTGCACGATCGTGATGGTCACCGATCCCTGCCCCTGCACGGGAAGCGGCGGCAGCGGATTGTGGCTCTTGTCGCCCACGCTCGCCGCGTAGATCGTTCCGTCGGCCATGATCGCAACCGAGGTGATCTCACGGCGTGGCGCTTCGAACAGCACATAGCCCTTGCCGTTTTTATCGATCCGATACACCAGGCCGGAGCCGTCCGAGCCCGCGATCAGATTCCCTTTCGCATCCCAAGCCAGGGTGCGAATATGCTGCTCATCGCTCTTGAAAAAAAGCTCTGGCTTCTCGCCCGTGTGCGCCGGATCAACTCGATACACAGCGCCCGGTCCACCGGTTGCGATATAGACCTTGCCCGCCGCGTCGAAGGCAATATCCCAGATGAAATGCGATTTGCCCTCGGCCTTCTCCGCGCTGCTTTTTCCGTCGCCCGCTCTTGTATCGGTCGTTTTTGGTTCGTCGACAGAACCAAGGTCGAACACCAGGGTCGCGTTTGCATCGTCCTGCTTCTGGGTCGCGGCCGGATTCAGCTTGTAGACCTTGCCGCTGGGCATGGTCGCCGCATAGAGCGAACCATCGGGCCCGAGCCGCACCACCTGCACCGCCAGGTCTTTGGTTTCGAAAATCGTCGTTGTCTTCCCGTCCGCACCCACGCGCAGCACGGTCGCCGGCGAAGCCGTACCCACAAACGCCGTGCCGTTTTTGTCTTGCGCTACCGACCAGACAAATGTCGAAGGAGTAGTCGCGACTTCACTGAGGCCAGGGCCCTGCTGCAGATGCCCGTCGCTGGTCAGTGCCACGCCCTCAGGCGTGCCCTTTTCAAACTCTTCGAGCCGCGACTGAGTCCACAAATGAGTTTCCTGTGCGGCGAGAATGGCCGGAAAAGCACCGGCGACCGCCGCGCAAAGGGCAGCCATCAAGACGTATTTGTTCCTGGCGATTTGAGCGGGGCGAGGGATGCGGCCAAAAGTGCGGATTGAGACAAACATGCTTCCGTTGAGTCTACTAAAGTTGAGGGCCCCGGGGCATAAGGGGCAGCCGCGCGCTTCACTCCGTTTGTTTCACCCCGACTCAAATCAAAGTGCGCTCGGCCCCGAACCAAAGTACACTCGCTCGACGGAGAAAGCCCATGAAGATTCCCCTCTCCATCGCGCTTTTACTCACCGCGCCGGCTGCTTTCGCGCAATCGACGGCGCAGAAACCTGTCCAACCGGCACCCTCGCTCACAACGCAAACCGAGCTCAAGCTGCGCGACTACCCCGCGCTGCATGTCACGGCGCGCCGCGGCTACTTGGCCGACCAGCCCGCGACGCTCCCTTAGGGCCAGAAACTCACTTCCCAAGCCGCCAGTGCAGCACGCCGGCCATGCCGAGCGGGTGCTCTCCGTAGGCCGGCACGAGGCGCGACGGCGCAGAGTACAAAGTCCCCTGGCCGCCAAGTTCCACCTCGCTCCAATCCGACTTCCAGACTCGATGCGCATAGCCGCCGGTATAGGCCTGTACGCGGCCCACGACGGATTCCTCCGTCGGCGCCGCCGCACCCAGCAGGTCGGTTGTTCGATCATCATCTTCGATGCGCGTCCATATCGATTGCCGTCCGCCCAGCCACAACTCCGCTTCAAACAGATAGCCATTCGCGTTCACGTCGGTCCCGATCGTGTGGTTGCGCCCCCAGATCGCCGTCGCGTCGATCTCGGCCGCCTTCCATGCGTGATGCGCAGCAATTGAAGCCGTCTGGCGCAGGACGTCCTCCTGAGCATGCAACGCCTCAGGCGAGCGCAGATGCCCCAGTGAATATTGAGCGATCCAGTCTTTTGCCAGAGAGGCGGTCACCCGTGCCGACCACGAATCGACCGCCCCCACCGATATCGTCCAGCGATTTTCGCCGGGCTCACGGCCATGAAATCCCGAGCCCTCCACTCTCAGGCGGTCCCACGTGACTCCGCCCGTCACCACGTCACACGCGATATGCGTCGAATCCTGCAGATGGTGGGCCAGCGGGGCCAGCGGATTGCTCTCCGCACTCATGCGATGGGGAAACGCAACCGGACCGAGCGACGGATCACCAACCGGTGCGACATAGAGGGATACAACCCCGCGCGCCCCCACGCTGCGGTCGTACATCGCCGCGAGCTCCATGAACAGATTATGCGGGTGCTGCCCATCGACAATTGGTTTGCCAAAGGCCGTTTCGCCCTGCTGAAAAAGCTCGGGATAAAAGCGCCCCGTAATCGTAGCCGGCTCCAGGCTGAACATTCCGACGAATGTCCATTCGTCACGCGCGGTAGAGCGCTGCGCCATCGGCATCACCCAGTTCACGCTGAACAGCTTGTCGCGTCCCCGCGCTCTTGTCTGTTGCTGTTCCACCAGGCTTGCCTCGCCATGAACCATCTCCATCCAGCTGCCGCTCATGCGCATCAGCATGGGGACCGCGTTTGAATTCGGCTCCAGGCTGGTACCGGACGAACTGTGCCGCAGCACATTTTCTTTGAGCGTCTCCGCGGTTCCGCCCATCTGCATCTGGGCGCCCATGCCCACGGGCGCGCAAACCAAGAGCACCCAAATCCATTGATATTTCATTTCGACCCCGCCACGAAAACGCCTGCTTCAAGGCCGTTCGGGAGTGTGAGCGAGCGCACGCGGCGAATGTCTCAAGCACATCGCGCAGCTCAAATTGATGAGGTTTAGATTTTCAGGAAGTGATTTTCTGGGTTCTCAGATACGCAGCACGAAGTGCTGTTTGGGATGTTCTCGCGTAAACAGGGACGCGGTCCAAGTCGCGTGACCGTTGTTCCCTGAATCGTTGAATGCGATGGGCAAATGCACAGCGCTCGTTGCGCCGAGTTGAGCCAATTGAGGAGAACGGCATGGAAGAGCCGATGCATTCGACGGCGCACAGCAGATCGCACGCAAGCCTCCATGGACCGGGGCGCAGCAAGCGTGCGCAGCGTTGTGGCCATTTGGAGTCGAGCAGGCAGGGCAGGAGACCGGCACCGTAAAGATTGCCAGCGCCAGGAGCATCAGCAAGTGAGTGGCTCTGCCCATGGCGCTATTCTACCCTGCGCCGAAATTGTGGCAAGCACCTGACAGGTTGATTTGTTAGCATCGCTTCGACCAGCAAAATGACCGACCCCCCAGAAGCCACATCCGGCGAACCTAGCCTTCGCGCCATCAATGCCGCGATCCCCAGAAAGGTGCGCCTGGACGCCGACATCGGGGCGACAACCCTTTTCTTCGGCCTGCTGCTGCTGGGCGCAGGGGCGGTCTGGTTCGGCATGGCTTCGTATTTTGCCGTTCGCACTCAGCAGCATCGGGCCGCCCTGAATCGAGACGGCCGCGAAACCATCGCCACCATCACAGAAATCTTCCATGGCCGTTCTTCGACCGATGTCCACTATAGATTTCGCTTGGGCGACGTTGGCTATCAAGGGTCGGCCGATTTTAAAGACGACCGACGCTTCAATCTTCACCCCGGCGACCAGATCCCCCTCCTGGTTTCACCCTCCGATCCATCGATCAATCATCCCAGCAACTGGGCGTGGTGGTCGTGGCGGTCAGATGTTGTCCCGCATATTTTCATGCTGATGTTTCCCGTCGGCGGGTTGGTAATTCTTCTGTGGCTCTGGAAAACAAGAAGACTGGCGCGCATTGGATGGGTTACCGAAGGAAAGGTCATCGCCTGTGCTCCAAAGGGCAAGCATTTTCGCGTCGACTACGAGTTTTCAACGGAAGACCAGGCGCTCTTCGATGGAGCGAATGAAAACAGCGACGAGTGCGAGACAGGTTCGAAGATCCGCGTGATTTATCTGCGCAGCCATCCGAAAAGAAACGACACCTACCCGCTCGCTCTCTTTCGCGGCTCCGATGATTAATTGGCTCCGGATGATTGATGGCGCCTTGCGCTGCGCCCCGTCACCGACCCCCGCGAAACTGGATAATCCTGCGCCGGTCGCGTTTTGACGGCCTGTGCTCCGGAATTGGCGCAAACTCCCGCATCGCCTTCATCTCAGCGGCGAGCTTCTCGCGGGCGACCTTGCTCGCCTCCGTCTCGCGATAGAGCGTCTGCGCCACCGATGCCGGTCCCCGCATCTCGCTCAGCGCAAGCACCTCGATCTCAAACAAGCCGCCTTCGTTGCGAATGATCAGCATGTCGCCGATTCTCACATCGCGCGCCGGCTTGGCCTGAATGGTGTTTGAGTGAATGCGCCCCAGGTCGCAGGCCTTCGATGCCTGCGCGCGCGTCTTGAAAAACCGCGCAGCCCAGAGCCACTTATCGATACGCACAGAAGTCATGGGGCTATTGTCGTTCAGGATGGCAACACGGAGAGCTACCGGCGGTTGTAGATCCTCGGGGGGAAGTTAGCTATCTTTCCTAACCTTCCATACGTAAAGAAAATCGTCATCGCTGGACGTTGCGACGTCCATGCCCCTCTGCCGCGTTGCGCGGTTGAGAGCGGCGCGAATGTTCTCTTTGGTGTCGGGAAGCGCGTCGAGCGGAACCTTCAGGGCTGTATCCGTCGACAACTGCTCGAAGATCGCTCAACAGCTGCGTGACAATCTGCTTATGTTTTCCGTCGCGGCCCTTGGGCACATCGGCCTGGCGAATGGAATCGAACTTCATGGGCAATGGATTGGATTCGGATTGGCTTGCCATGATTCGAATCTCCCAGGGAAGTGGCCTGTGGTCGACGCTTAACGTAATCGTAACGTTACGCTAAGCTATCAACTGCAAAGAGCATACTAAACTGACGAAAAGCATTGCAACAACATTCTCGCCCATTTCTTTACGGATTCTTTATACAGAGCTGTCCAGACCCTGTTCTTGCCTACAAATATCAGATTGTAAAGACTTAATTCGTCACAGAAAGAGTCTCCCCGTACGCAGAAGTCCCTGCTACGTTCATCTCAGAGGTCTAGATAGAGATGGCTAAACGAAGCACCAACTTTCCAACAGTGCCAATCGAAGAGGCTCCCCTTATGGATAAAAAAAATGGCTCACACACTTATCGCCCAATCGTTCTGGTCGTCGACGATGAGGCAGTGATCGCAGACACGCTTTCAGAGATCCTCGTCCGCAGCGGCTACACGTCCGTGGTCGCCTATGACGGAGAGAGCGCCCTTGAAACAGCGTTGCTGATGCCGCCTGAGATGCTCATCACGGACGTTGTGCTGCCGGGCATGAGCGGGATCGAACTGGCCATCACCGTGAAGCGTGTCTTCCCCGATTGCAAGATTATTCTGTTTTCAGGTCAGGCCGCGTGCGCTGAACTGCTGGCCAGGGCGGACAAGTCTGGCCATCACTTCACGCTTTTGCAAAAGCCCGTTCATCCCAAAGATCTGCTGGCGCACGTAGCAGCGAGCCTTCCGAAGGATCATCAAATCTCCATGGCCGCCGTCAACTAACGATTCAGAGGTCTGCCGACAGGCCCTTGCTCAGAGAATCGCTGTCGCGCTTCCCGCACGCAAATTGTCCCAGCGAATGATGTCGCTGGGACAGCTTGCTTCTTGTGGCTCAATAGGCTGCGGATCCGGCCCTAGTTGACGAGCACTGCGCGATAGCGGACTCGGCCTTTTTTTACTTTCTCGATCGCCTCGTTGGCCTTGGGCATTGCAAACGGCTCAGTGATTGCATGAACCCCATGCCGCGCGGCCACGTCCAACATCTCACGCAGTCGGTGCGGGCTGCCGATTGGGCTTCCACTGATGGACTTCAGTCCGCTGATGAGCGGAAAAGCCTGCAGGGAGATGGGCGAAGGCGGCACGCCGAGGAAACACAACGCGCCGGTGGGACGCAGAGCCTGAATGAAAACACCCCAGTCCTGGTCAGCGTTCGCCGAGTTCAGAATCAGATCTTGGGTACCCGCAAAATCTTTCAGCGCTTTTGACTCGCGACTGTTCACAAAATGATGCGCGCCCAGCGAGCGCGCTTCTTCTTCCTTGGCGGCGGAGGTAGAAAACGCCGTGACCTCTGCGCCAAAGGCCCGCGCAAACTGAATGGCCAGGTGCCCAAGTCCGCCGATGCCGATGATTCCCACCCGCGACGATGGATTCACGCCATGCGTTCGCAGCGGGTTGTAGACAGTAATGCCGCCGCAGAGCAGGGGAGCGGCGCTTTCGCTCTTCAAGGCGTCGGGAATGGGAATGACAAAGCGTGCGTTGGCGCGCACCCGGTCGGCATAGCCGCCGTTGCGATGCACGCATGTGGCTTCCAATGCGGGACAGAGATTCTCCATGCCCCGCGTGCACCACTCGCACACGCCGCATGAGTTGGATTGCCATCCCAGCCCGACGCGTTGTCCAACAGAAAGCCCGCGCACGTCGGTACCGACGGCTCCCACGGTGCCGATGATTTCGTGACCCGGAATAAACGGATACTGGCTGATTCCCCAATCGTTCGAAATCAAATGCAGGTCGCTGTGGCAGACGCCGCAATGCGTGACGACGATCTCCACTTCCTGGGAGCCCACCTTCCCCGGGTCATAGCGATAAGACAGTAATTCTGCTCCCGCTGCGTGCGCTGCTAGTCCTTGAATTTGAGCCATGAGCTTTTTGAGGTCCCTCACTGAGGTAGAAAAAAGACTTACACAAGAAAAAGTGCGTTCTGGCCGATATGTATTTCGGCCTACGCTAGTTTAAACCGCCGCCCGGGTCTATGCGCACACTCAATACCTGGAATCCGCTCAGCACCCCACCCGCAGGCGCATCTGCAGAAGTTTGCGCAGACTCCCCATTCAGGCTGACGTCCTGCGCCGTGCGCAGCGGCTCCAGTGCATTGGCCATGGAGAGCGGCAAGCTGGTGAGCGTGTGCCCATCCATGCCTGCCTGTGTCTCCGGCACCAGCAACGAAACCCAGATGCGATCGGCCGCATGCTTGCGTTTCGCATCGGCAAGCACCGCATCCAGATCTGCAGTATGGGTTGTTTGGCGCGGTTGATCCAAAGTCCGATCCAACGTGCCGGCATCTGAAACGAGGATGCGTAGAGTCCCGGCCTCCATGCGCGCCGGCACCTTAACCGGAATGCGAATGTTGCGCGCCGGCTCCTGCCACGGACGCACCGTCGCCTCGACAACCACAGTGTCGCCGGCATGCACAATGTCGCTCGAAACAAGATGCGCTGCTTCAAGCTCCACATGCACGCGGTGCGGAATCGCTTCCACCTGCAATTCAATGGCGCGCACCGCGCTGCGACGAGAAGGGTTCATATAAATTTTGCCGAAGCGCTCGCCGGCAAGCAGCGCTGTCTCAAGGGTTGCCGACGCGTCCCCCCCGGATGTCCAGACGTCGATCGGCGAGGGCTCGTGATCCTCAAGATCCACGTGGCCCGTGACGTGATAACTGGTTTGCGCCGTGCTCTCGTTGCTCTCAGTCAGGATCTCAAACAGCGAAACCATCATGGCCTGCGTGGTTAACGAGGGCAGATCGAGAATCTCCACGTTCAGCTTGCGCTCGCCGAGCGTTGAATGCACCGTGATGTGCAGGGGGATCATATGCGGCCTCGCTCCAAGCTCGCCGCGCATTGCCGACTCGCGATCTTCGGTGAACGCCCCTATCAGCGCGCCGGTGTTAATGATCTTGAACGCGTTGAGCGGCGAGGCCAGGGTTGCTACCACTTCCGTCGACGTCATGGGCAGCGACACATGCCCGGACTGCATGAGCGGATGCCCGCATGCCAGCAGTTCTTTGGGATCGATGTAGGTGACCGTGCAGGTTGCCGCAATCTCCAGATCGCCACGCACCAGTTGGGCGCTCACCGCTGACCCCGGCATCATGCTCGCGATTGCCGACTGCGAGGGCTCTGAAGAGATCGGCGCGCCGGTCTTTGCGGAGCCCGGGGCCGGAGAATTCGCCGTGCCGCCGGCAGCAACGATATCCAGCCCAGTCCCGGCCATTTGCTTCTGCCAGAGCTCGATTGCCTCGGGACGGAATCCCGGCATGGACAGCGGGGTTTCCATCGCCTGGAATTCCATCCCCTCTGTTGCGGTGTTTCTTGCCGCCTTCTGTCCACTGTCCCCCGCCCCCTGTTCACTGCTCTTCTGCACTTGAAGCATTTGCTCGATTGGCGTAATGCCGGCAATTGGATCCTTGCTGAATTGGCCGATGCGGTACGACAGTGAGCCGACCAGGCGGCTCCCGATGTAGACCGGGCTGCCGCTCATGCCTGCGACCACGCCGGTGTATTCCGGCTTGGCGCCGTGCAATTGGGCGAGGATCATGTCCTGCCCAGGTCCGCGTCCGCCGTGCAGAACACCCAGGATCTCCACCTGCATAGGCTCTGGTTTGGTTCCGGTGAAGACCGTCCAGGCGGTCGCCATCATGCCGCGCTTGAGTTCGCTCAGCGGAAAGAATCCGCCCGTCGAGGGGGGCGGTTCGTCCGCGGCGACGCTTGCGGGCGCTGGGCTCGCTGGCGCAGAACCTGCCTGCGCCGCCAGCGCGGCGACCTGCAAGGTTGATAGCGTTCCCGCAGCCACAAACCACGCCGCTGCAGCCAAAGCCCGCCCGATTCCCATCCAGCCAGATTTCACGTCTATAAGAGTACAGCCCGGCGACCCGGCGCCCCAGCGGCGCGGCCTGCAGCTAGTATGCTGTTGCTCACAGAGGTCTTGATGCAGATGATGCGCCCGCCCCAATTTGGCCTGTCCGCCTTCTTTCTCCGGCGAACCGCCTTTCCCTGTGCCGTTCTTGCTTTTGGCATTCTCGGCCTGAGTGCCCTTCCGCTGGCTCGTTCGCAGTCGACGCCGCCTCCGCCCCCGGCGCAGCCTGATCAGTCAAGTCCCGATGCTGGTGGTCCCGGCGGGGACAACGGCGCCATCGCCCTACCCAAAAAGAAGGATGCCCCCGCCGATACGCCCCCGCCCGCGCCAGCCGAACCCAAAATCAAAAACCCCGAGGGCATGAGCAATTTCTCGCTGCGCGTAAACGTCCCTGAAGTCACGGTGGACGTCGGCGTCCTGCTCGAGAAGACCCACCAGTTCGTGCCCGGCCTCAAGCCCAGCAACTTCAAAGTGTATGAAGACGGCGTGGAGCAGAAAGTCTCCGGCTTCAAGCGCGTCGAGGCGCCCATTACTGCGCTCATGATCTGCGAGTTCGCCGCCAATAGCTACTCGTTCATTTACGACATGCGCAACGCAGCCTTCTCGTTCACACAACAACTGCGCCCGCAGGATTACGTCGCGCTGATGACCTTCGACATGCGCAACCAGATCCAGCTCGACTTCACGCAGGATAAGCGTCAGTTGCTTGAAGCCATCAACTCGCTGCGCATCCCCGGCTTCAGCGAGACCAACCTGTTCGACGCACTTTATGAAGGACTCGACCGCCTCAGCCGAGTAGAGGGCCGCAAATACATCATCCTCATTGCGTCAGGACGCGACACGTTCTCAAAGCTCACCCTCGACAAGATTCTCAAGAAGGTGAAAGCCTCGCAGGACATCACGATTTATACGATTTCGACAGGTGGATTTGCGCGCGCCATCAGCCGCCGCGGCGACAGCCTCGACTACCTGCAGGGCGACAACGAGATGCGGACCTTCGCCAGCCTCACCGGCGGCGCCAGCTACTTCCCGCGCTTCACCGGCGAGTATCCTGACATCTTCGGCGAGATCAATGCCAACATCCGCTCCAAGTACGAGCTCGTCTACCACCCCAGCAACGCGAAGCAAGATGGGACCTACCGCAAGCTTCGCGTGGAACTGGTCGACGACGAAGGCCAACCGCTGCGCATCCAGGATGAGAAACACAAGCCGCTCAAGTACGACATCATCACGCGCGACGGCTACCGCGCCCATCAGGAAGTGGAGTAGAAGTTGTCACCGGATAAGTAGACTTTGGTGCCCCATCCATTCACAGTCTCACCGTGAATGGGTGGGATCCGGTACTGGTAAAGTTTGAATGCAGACGGTTAGCGGTGTCTCTCTATCCAGTCCCAAACCAATTTCCGCATAAAGCCACTGTAATTTTCGCCCGGTTCAGACAGATCAATTTCAGTGATCAAAACTCCACCGTTTGCTCCCAAGTGAGGCTTGAGGCGAGCGTGCCACACCTTCGCATTGCTGGTCGTCCATAGCATCCAGCACTGGGGCGCGTATCTCACCCAGTCTACGGCTATGTCGAGTACAGGATTTATCTTCGTCAGGTCAGCTTCTACATCCATAATTACGACATTCAGGAAACGCCAGCGGGTATCAGCCATCAGTTTTGGCCTCCGCTTCGCCCGGCTCTGGAGAGTCGGGTGGAAGAAGATTTTCAGGGCCTTCTCCCACTGAAATTAGCAGCGCGTCTCCTGGCTGAGGAGTGTAGTTCTTTGCCGTCGCCTGAAAGCGCTGGTAGCCGCTCCACTCTGCGCCTTCCAGCACCGCAACGTCAGGGTATTTTTCGGCAAACCTAAGAACCCTATGAAGCCAGAATAGTGCTATGACCGCACCGATGAGCACCACGCCAATGATGGCTAAATCAGACTGAAGTCGCCATGCCGCGACGACCACAGCAGCCATTAAAACACCCATTACGATGGAGGACTTCCCCAAAACTCCGCTCCCAAATTTGAAGACCCCACCAGCCTCTTTGAAATACTGGATGGGATCGAAGTTGGGCATGAGTCTCTCAGGATTGGATTGCAGGTCGCACCGCTCTGAGATACACTGCCCGTGTAGTCGTCAGAGTTTGAGTGGCTGTGAGTGTCCTCTGCATTCCGCCAAGAATGAGGGAGGATCGCTCCAAGCTGATGCTTTGTAGTGATCTTACTCCTGCTTTTAGAGCAATCCCACCAAATCTTCTACGTTCCAGACGTGATCGCTGATCCCCGCCTCCATCGCGGGAGTGACGCGCAAGATCTGATGAATCCGGCAAAAATTATAGTGCATGTAATGCAGTGCGATTGCGGCCTCATGGTTGATGAGCTTTTTGGAGTGCGCGTTGGTGAGCCTCGTGAACCGCCGCTACCAGTACCTGGGATCCGATTGAGTTGGCACTTCACCCACGATTAATGCCGGGTGTGCCCCACCCATTCACGGTCTCATCGTGAATGGGTGGGAACCTTCAAAAGATCAGGCAGCCAGGACCCTGCGGCCCTACTTGAACTGGTTAAAGATATCGAAGCCGTAGTACACGACGACGCCGACAGTTGCCGCAATCACCAGCCAGAAGGTGGCTTTGCGGATCGGCTCGATCCTGTGCACCCTGGCAGCGATCGCAGCCTGTTCAGTCTTCAGATGCGAGAACGCATCCGCCAGAATCAGCTGGTCGTCTTCATCGCGGCTCAGCCGGCCCGCGTACACCTTCAAAACAACCATCAGGACGACCAGCAATCCCCAAATCGCCCAAATTACCGGAGCAAATCCCGTCATAAAAACCTCCATTGTTTGTTTGGGTCCCAGGTACCGGCGGGTCCGTGAAGGAATCGCGGTCTCGTGAGTAGGAGGGGCCTACGGGGACCCATCATATCGCTGAATCAGCGGGGTTTTGGTGACCCGAGTCACAGCCGATTTTGGCCCGTTTTCAAGCTTCGAACCCGCCCCCGTACCGGTTTCGCTGTCTTGCGACCCTGGTGCTCCCGATTGCATCCAATGAGATAGCGTTACGAAAGGCGCTTGTGTCCTTGAGCGCGTGGCAGTAGAGTTGAACGGAAGCACCCATTTTTTGGACTGGAGAATCTATGGCAACCATCGCCCAACCACTGCAGGAGACTGAAAAGAAGGCTCCGCTGCATCTCACCCCCCAGGCCATTGCCAAGGTGCGCGAGATCATGGCGACCCAGGACCCGCTTCCCGCCGGGCTGCGTATCGGAGTCGTCGGCGGCGGCTGCTCCGGTTTCCAGTATTCAATGTCCTTTGAAAACCAGAGCGGCATGATGGATAAGGTGTTCAATTTCGACGACTTGAAGGTTTTCGTCGATGCCACCTCAATCATGTACCTCAACGGCTGCACGGTCGACTACGTCGAGACCCTCGAAGCCGCCGGCTTCAAGTTCGAAAACCCCCAGGTGAAGAGCACCTGCGGTTGCGGCTCGTCCTTTAGCGTGTAAGAGCTTCAGCGTGTAAGACACTGTAAGACGCGTCTTCAGATCGCGGCATCCCTTCGAACCCAGGCCCGTCTCCCACAGGAGCGGGCCGTTTTCGTTTCGGCGGTCTTTGGATTTACTGCTGCGGTTGGTTGGTCGTAGAGCCATTTCCTGATCCGGCACTTGAACCTGTACCCGAACCAGTACCGCTGCTGTTGCTTCCCGAGTTCCCGAAACCAGATCCAAAACTGGACCCGTTCGTGCTCGTGCTTCCAAACCCATTATTGTTTGTCGGATTGGCACTGCCGGCAGGCTGTCCGATCGTCCCCGTGTTGCCGCCCTGCGCCATCTGCATGTCCGAAGCCGGGTCCCAGGTGAACTCCCACTCGTTGTAATGGTTCTTCTTCTTGTAGACGTGAATCGACTGCTTGGGGCTGTTTGGCGAGAACCCGATGATCCCTACTCCACCAATCGTCGGCCCTGTCGAAGTCAGCCCGCTGCCCGCAGTCGTTCCAGAGCCCGTCGTCCCGGAACCATTGGTCCCCGAACCGGCGATTGGATTTCCATTCGCATCCGTGCCCCCTGACGTCCCCGTCCCCGAGTTGCCGGCGTCCGTCCCGCTTCCATTCGTTGCCGATCCATTCTGGCTCTGCCCATTCTGATTGAGCGAGTTGGAGATTGACCCGAACACACCCGAGCTGCCCCCCGTGCTGCCATTCAGTCCCGCATTGCCGTTCAGCCCCGTCGTCGAGAGTCCGGGACTGCTTCCCGCCAAAGGCTGACCGAAAAATCCCATCGCTGTCGGCGTTTTGTTCTGCCCAAATTGGATCGGCTTCCAGTCTTCCTTCCCGGTCGTCGGATCGACATACTTCTTGCGCAGGAAGCGGATGTCGTTGGTCTTCACCAGCGCATCCACATTGGTCGGATACCGTCCGAACTTCTTGTAGTAGAGCTTCACAGCCCGGGCATACTGCTTACCCCGCTGAAATGTCTCATACTCCTGCTCGCGCTGAATTGACTTGCGCACCACCGGCACCGCCACCGCCATGGCGATGATGAACACAGCCAGCATAAACATCACCGCGATGAGAATGTAGCCGTCCTCGCCCGCCCCCAAGGCGCTCCCGCGACCGGGGCCGTCCGGTCTGCGACCCACGCGCGCTCGGCGATTTGTCGAGATCATCTGCATGCGTCTCAATTCGCCATCAGTGGCAGCGTCTGTGTGTTGTTGTAGCCCAGGTCCGTCACCTGCGCGCTGCCCGGGCTGATCGATTCAATCTTGTAGCGATGATCGACAATGTCCCCGTTGCGCGCCATGAAGATGTCGTCGCCGTGCACGAAGAAAGCCTTCAGAGATTTGTCGCCCGCCTGCGCGTAGCCGAAATATTTAAGGTCGATAGCGGGAGGCTTCGGCGGCGGCGGCGGACCCGTCGGCAGGGAAGCGATCGGGGTCGTGTTGCGCGGGCTCTTCACGACCGGCTCAATCACTGGGGCCGACTCCGCTGAGAAAATATTGCGTCCCGTTCCCGCGTACACCACATCCTCGCTCAACGCCAGCCTGTCAAAATGCAGCGACGGATCGATACGCCCGGCATTCACACGCTCAGCAGCCGGCCCGGCAGAGGATGGTGACGTCCCTGTCCTGCCGTTCGTCGCACTGCTCGCAGCCGGCGTCGGCATCGGGTGCACCGTCGTGGTCCTGAAGAAGTTGTCGTACACTTCCCATCCGCCAACCACCACAAGCACCACAAACAATCCGGCCAGCAGATACACCTGTTTCTTGTTTTCCGTTCCAAGCTGGAGAGCCATCGCTACTCGCCCTCCTTGCCCGCAGCCTGCGGGTTGTTGTCATCCGGGGTCTGCGGCAACCCACTCGCGGCCGCATCCGCCGGTCGCAACCACGTGGAAACCTGCAGGCGAAGATTGACCAACCCACCCTGCTGCCCCGTCAACGTCATTCCGCGAATCACAAAAAACGTCTGATCGCGTTCCAGGCTGTTCACAAAATGCATAATCTGCGGATACGAGCCGCTGATCCCGCAATCGAGCGAGATCTCGGTCAGATAGTCGCCAGGCTTGCCCTGCGTGTATTGCATGCGCGACATGCGCACGCCCGACTTCACCTGCAGGTCGCCCACGCGCGTCGCAATCGACGAGTAATTCGCCGGGATGCGCCGGTCGTAAAACGCGGCCATATGCTCGCGCGTATCAGCCACTCGCTGGTCGAGCCCACGCAAAGGCGCCGTCTCGAGTTGCTGCGTCTTCAACTCCATCTGCTTAGTCGCCAGTGCATCGGTGGAGTGCCCGTTGGTTGCGGCCCAATCCATCCCCAGCCGAATCGCCAGGCCAATCACCAGCGCGAGCAGAATGCCGAACCCCACATAATGCCAGGTGAGCGGCGAAGCGAGACGCTCCTGCATTGAAACTGTGCGGCGCTCGCTCATCGCGGCCCTCCCGGTGCGGCGGCAGGGTTCGTCGTTGCCGGCGATCCCGTGTAAGCCGGCCGCCCGTGATGCGTCCCAGGATTCAGCGGGCCCTGAGCGGGAATGTCCGTCGTGCTTTCGTCCGCGCTTCTCTTCTGCTTCCTCGCCGCCCGATGTTCCTCCGGAGCCACAGGATTGTATTCGGCGAGCAGTTCGAAGTTCACGCGATTGGTTGCGCTCACTGGCTCCAGCCGTTCGCCGGGCCCAGCCGTTCCCGTGTCGGAGTTCTCTCCGGTAATGCGCGGCAACAGGAAGCGCCTCGAGTGTTCCAGGTTCCTCACCAGATCAACCGCTTTGTCGCGAGGCCCGATCACGCGAAGATGAATCGTGATGTGTCCTTCCTTGTCGCGGATTGGCTCGAGACTCGCCACCTGCACGCCGCCCGGCAACACCGTCTCCAGATCCTCCATCGCCAGCGTCCACGAGAACGCCTTGTCGTCGAAGAGTTTGTTGAGCGCCGCCGACTGGACCAGCAACTGGGCGTTGTCCGGCTCACGCATCATGGCCTCATAGCTGCGCCGTTCCTGGGTGACCTGCGCAATCTGCCCATCGAGGGAGTGGTCCCGTGCCCGCGCTGCTTCTGCTTTTTCGTCGAAGGCGCGCAGCCCGAAGATCAGCGCAACAGCCACCACGGCCAGCACCGCCATCCCGATGCGCAAGCGCTTCATCGCCGGTCCCAGATCGGAGAACGGCCGCGTCGCGAGATTGAGCGAAATTCTCATCGGCTTACCGTGCCCCCGCCAGCGCGCCCATCACGCCCGCAATGCTGGCATCGCGCAACGAATTCGTCGCGCCCGTCATCGGCTTCGGCGCCAGATCGGCGACGCTCATATCTTCAGCACCGATCCATTGCGCGAACGCATCCGCTCCGCCACGCCCCCCGCCCAACGTGCCCGCATAGAGCAACCGCTGCGGCCGGTAACCGAGCTTGTCTTCGAAGTACGCCGCCGCAACCGCGATGCCGCGCTGCACCTCGCCCAGCCGCTGCTCCGCATCCGTCCGGCAAATCCAGCGTGCGATACAGAAGCAAGTCCTGCCCGTTGGTGATCGAGGTAGTTAGCGAGAACGCGCTGAGGTTGGCAATCAGCACCGCCTCCAGCAATCCAGTCGACTCAATGGCCTCCTGCGCCGCCAGGCTCGAAGGCAGCACCGCGCCCGGCTCATAGCCCGCCGCGCGCACCGCACTCTCGTACTCGGCCAGCATCGGCCCCGGCATCACCGCTGCCAGCACCTTCACGTCGCTCTTCTCTTGCGCAGCACCTGGTAGCTGACGCCCGCATGCTCCACATCGAACGGAACCATCTTGCGCAGGCGAAAGCGCAGCACCGGAAAAACCTCCGCCGCCTTCGAGGGCAGGGAATCGAAGTCCAGCACAAACACCCGCACCACCGAGTCCGGCAACACCACCGTCACCGCCGCGGCTGCGCGTCGAAAGCTGACCCAGCGCCGATTTGATGGCCTGCTGCCACCACATCCGGCGCCTTCAGATTCACCTCGCTGATGCTCGGCACCAGCGCCCACTCGGGCAGCGCCTCATAGGCATAAGCCGGCGCCTGCGGCCTTTGCCGCGGGCAACGCCGCGGCCAGCACGCCCTCCGGCGTCAACTCGATCGCCGCGGGAGGCCGCGCTCCGGCATCTCGAAACTGGATTCAAGATCGGGCTCATCAGCGTGAAGCCTCAATAAACGTAACCTTGTTGATCTCTTTGAGAGTGGTCAGCCCACGCCGCACGCGGTCCAGTGCCGACTCGCGCAAAAAGCTCATGCCCTCTTTGCGCGCCAGCTTGCGAATCTCCGATGTCGGCTTCTTCTCAAGAATCAGTTCGCGAATCGGGTCGGTCAAGTCCAACAGTTCGTGAATCGCCGTTCGTCCGCGATAACCCGTGCCGCCGCACTCCATGCACCCGCCGCCCTCGCGGAAGGCAAACCCGCGCCATTCCGCGGGATCCATGCCGCACGCCAGCAGAACATCGTCGTCGTAGCTCACCGAGCGCGCGCAGTGTTCGCAGATGGTGCGCACCAGCCGCTGCGCAAGAATGCAGTTCAGCGCCGAAACAAAGTTGTAAACCTCGACGCCCATGTTCACAAACCGCCCCAGCACGTCGACCACGTTGTTGGCGTGCACCGTAGTGAACACCAGGTGACCCGTCAAGGCGGAATTGATGGCGATCTGCGCCGTTTCGTTGTCGCGAATTTCGCCGACCAGAATCTTGTCGGGGTCGTGACGCAGAATTGAACGCAATCCGCGCGCAAACGTAAGACCCTTCTTCTCGTTCACAGGGATCTGCGTGATGCCGCGAATCTGGTACTCAACCGGATCTTCAATGGTGATGATCTTGTCTTCGTCGCTCTTGATCTCGTTCAGCGCAGCGTAGAGCGTCGTCGTCTTGCCCGATCCCGTCGGCCCCGTCACCAGCACCATGCCGTAGGGCTCGCGAATATAGCGCCGGAACCGCCTCAGGTCGTCCTCGGCAAAGCCCACCACGTCGAGCGTCAGGTTGCGAAACTTCTCGCTCATCGATTCTTTGTCGAGCACGCGAAGCACGGCGTTCTCGCCATGCACCGTGGGCATGATCGACACACGGAAGTCGATCAGGCGGCCCTTGTAGCGCACCCTGAATCGTCCGTCCTGCGGCACGCGGCGCTCGGCAATGTCGAGCTCGCTCATGATCTTGATGCGGCTCAGAATGGTCGAGTGATGTTCGCGCGCAATCGGAGCCATCGCCGCCTGCAGCACGCCGTCAATGCGGTACTTCACCACCACCGAATCGTCGTTGGTCTCAATATGAATATCGGAAGCGCGCCGCTCGAGTGCCGTGAAGATCGTCGTATCCACCAGGCGGATAATCGGGCTGATGTCTTCTTCGCTGGTCAGCTTCTCGATCGAGATATTCTCGTCGCTGTTGTCCTCGCCGGTCAGGACGTCAAACGTCAGCCCTTCGCTGGCCTCGTCGAGAACGCGCTGCGACTGCTCGGTCTTCTTCAGCAGATCGGTAATCTGCGAGAGCGTTGCCACGCGCGCCTGGATGCGATGCCCAAGCAGCCCCGCAATCTCATCCAGCACCATCAGCCGCGACGGATCGCTCACCGCGATCACCAGCCCGTCCTCATGCTGCTCAATGGGGACGAAGTTGTAGCGGAACATCAACTCGACCGGCACCGTGCGCAGCAGGTCGTGCTGAATCTTGAAGTTTTTCAGATCGACAAACTCGGCGTGATACCGGCGCGCGAGCGCCTCGGCCTGCGCGCGCTCATCCTGCGGCGGTACCACCGGTAATGCAATAACGCTTGCGTCTGCCATGTTCCCTTTTATCCCTCTAAGAATCCAATTTTGTGTGAGCGTCGAAACTCAACCCTGCCCGACTTGTGTCTTCACTCAGAGTTGGAAATCGCCCTTTCCGGACTCTGCTTTCTAACAGAGTTGAAACTCAACCCTTCCAAAATTCAGCTTTGTAACAGGGCACGACTTCAGTCGTGCCAAAAACTGCCCTAAAAAATCCGGGGCTTTAGCCCCTGCCACCCTACCCTCCGCCCGTTGTGCTCACCGAACCCAGCGAGAAGATCGGCAAATAGAGTGAGATGAGGATAAACACCACCACGATCCCCATGATGATCAAAATCAATGGCTCAATCAGCGCCAAAGCCGCTGTCAGCGCGGTCGCCACGTCTTCCTCAAAAAACTCCGCCACCGAATTGAGCATCTGCGGCAACGCGCCCGTCTGCTCGCCCACCGTGATCATCTCCGCGGCCAGGTCGGGAAACACCTTGGTTTGAATTAACGCATCCGCCAGGCTTCGCCCCTCGCGCACGGTTGAAATGGAATTGATGACCGCCTTTGAAACCTTGCGCGAGCTGATTGACCGTGACGCCGTCTCGAGCGAGGGCACCAGCGGAAGACCGCCCGTCAACAGCGTCGACAACGTGCGTGCGAACAGAGCCACCTGATATTTCAGCCAGATCTTTCCGAAGATGGGCAGCCGGATCCGCACCGCATCCACAACCTCGCGCCCTCGCTCGGTGATAGCGAAGCGATAGAGTCCCACGGCCACCACCACAATCGTCAACACGATCCAGACAAGATTGCGATTCAGCGCCTTGCTGAAGTCCAACAGCAGTACGGTCATGGGGGGCAGTTTGGATCCAAGCTGGTCGTAGAGCTGCGCAAACTGCGGCACCACGTACGTGAACATGAAAGCGACAAGCGCAGTTACCAGCACCAGCAGCACGACCGGATAAATCAGCGACGTGATCAGTTTCTTGCGAAACGTCAGCGTGATGCGCTGGAAGCTTACGTAGCGTTCCAGCACCTCCTGCAGATTGCCCGACCGCTCGCCCGCCAGCAGCGTGGTTGTGTACATCACCGGAAAGCCGGTTTGCGCCTCGAATGCTGACGAAAGCGACTCGCCGGTCTTTACCCGCGTCGCCACATCGTCGATCTGCGCGGCGAAATTCGAGTTGCGCTGATTCTTGCCCAGCATCTGCAGCGAGCCCAGAATCGGCAAGCCGGCTTTGATCAGCGTCAGAAACTGTTGATTGAAGATGAGGAAGGGCTCAAGCTTGACCTTGCGTCGGGCGAAGCCGGCAAATCCTGTTCGAGCCTTGATCGAAAAAACGTGATAGCCGGCATGGGCAAAGCGCGCGCGCAACTCCTCGGCGGTGGCAGCCGTCTGCACCTGCTCCTGCACGCGGCCGCGTTCATCGGCCAGTTTGATGACGAACTCTGCCATATCTTCGCTTGCCGCCCGCGCCCCGCGGCCCTAAAACCTGCTCCGAATCAAGGTTATCAGCACCAACACGAAGATAGACGCCCCTCCCCCTGCAATCGTTCGCTTATCAACCTCGTGCGGCTTCCTTCCGCTTCTGGTGCCCCTCCATGCGCAGGATGGGTGGGAACCAATCCTATCCAATGCCTGGCGCAAAGGGTGAGGCAGGCGCGGCCGGCATAACCGGCGCAACCGGGGGCGGATACAATATCGCTCCCAGCGCCGGATATCTTCCTCCATAAAACAGCAGCGCAAACTGCCGAATAAACGTGGAAACCGGCCCCGCAAAGCAGATCCAGACGAAGAACGCCACCAGGAACGCGATCGTCCCAACCAGAAACTTCAGAGCAATGCCGATCACGACACCTCCGCCCGTAGCCTCCGCGAACGCCGCGTGCAGCGCGACCTCAATCCCCACAGTCGCACCGAAAAACAGAATCCCGGGCAGAACCAAAATCAGGAGCATCGCGATCCCCGCACCAATCGGCAGAATCACTCGCAGCAAGGCGTACACAAAGAACGCGCCTTTTTCCGCCGCAATCCGCGTCCACGCTGCGCTCCACGCGTGGCCCGCAGTTGCATTCTCCAGGGCATACTGGGGCAGTACGAAATCACGAAGAATGACTTGTATGACGAATGCCACCAGCGCCAACCCCAGAATGATCGGGATCAAAGGCAGCATCAGCGAGAGCAGCGCGCCCCAGTCCGGGTGATCGCCCGGCGGAGTTTCGCGAATCAGCCGCAGAAAACCAGTCGCAAACGGGATGGCGATCAGAAGGATCAACAGTAGAAACCCGAATCCAATCCCCACGCTCAGCCAGAAGAACCGCGTCGCTTGCTCCTTATAGATCCGCCAGCCCGGCGTAATCTCCCGCAGGTTGTGGATCAGGCAATGAAAGTAAGCAAAGCGCAGCCGCGTGACCAGGTAGGCGATCACAAAGCCCACAATCAACAGCACCACCGCGATACACAGCGCCACCGCGATCATAGAGGGCGTGAAGTGAAAATTGGGGAAGTTCCCGGTCTGATTGCCGTTTGAATGCCCCATATTCCGAGAGGAGCTGAAGTTGCCGCCCATCCCTCCGGTGATCGTGGCCACCAGGCACAGCTTCAAATACGTGCCCCAACTGAAGGGACGGAAGAGAAGCGTTCGAGTCCGCTCGATCGCCGGCGAAATGCAGTCTGCAGCAGAGATCGCGTACATAAGTTCCTTTCCGGGGGACGGACAAAAGTGTACCGCCAAGCCGAATCCGCTGCATGTTCATACGCTCCTGGTCCATCAATGTTCCAGCAAATAGGCCAAGAACGCGGCTAAATCAACATTTCACCCGACACCCGCCGCGCTCCGCTATACTTGCGCGACGTTCAGGCAGACAGCCTGTCCGCGGGCCAAAAATTGAAAGGAAAAAGCGGATGCCAAAGTTCCTCGTGAAAGCCACCTACACAGCGGAAGGCCACAAAGGCCTCGCCAAAGACACTGCCTCAAGCCGTAAGGCCGTCCTCGCTTCGACCGCTAAAAAGCTTGGCGGAAAACTCGAAGCCTTCTACTTCTGCCTGGGCGAAGACGACGCCATTCTCATCCTCGACATGCCGGACCACATCACCATGGCCGCGGTGGCCTCAGCCGCCTGCGCCAGCGGAGCCACCCGCACCCACACCGACGTGCTGCTGACAGCCGCGGAGATGGACGAGGCCCTTGCCAAGCCCGTCAACTATCGCGCTCCCGGGGCTTGACGCTCAAACCAGCACCCGTAGCGGTCCAAGAATCGGCACTCAATTTAGCTGAACCCCACGGACGAGTCTTCGTCCGTGGGTGAATTTCCCCTAGCCTGAATCGCCGCGCTCACCGGCGAAGTTCGACCCGCCGCAGTCGGGTATCCGACACACAACCTCCGCCCCGCCCCGACCCATCCCTCCTCGTTTCACAAAACTTCTGCCATAATGATTTTGGCTCGATTCGATTCGTATCGATTCGATTCTGTTGGCTTAAATTGAATTTCCTGCTTCAATTTCTTTGGAGGAAACGTGATCAAAGCGAGGTCGGTTCTAGCTGCAGCTTGTCTTTTCTCTTCAACGGCGCTCGGGTTTCTGCTCCTGAGTCCGTCCACGACCTTGGCGCAGACGGCGCCCGCCGGGAGTGCGGCCCCTGAAGCTCCTCACCCTCCCGACCCCTGCACGAGCGGCCACGAGATTGCCACCACCGACTGCGCGCTGACCTGGCACGGCATCACGTTCTATGGTGCCTATGACGTGGGCGTCGGCTGGGTCAGCCACGGTCTGCCACAAGACCCGTATAACTATGAGGGTTCATCTCTGGTGAATCGGAACGCCGGCAGCTCTCGCTTCCTCGTCGAACCGGATAATTTGTCGCAGACGGGACTGGGCCTCCGCGGCAAGGTGCGATTCGCCGAAGACTGGTTCGTCGTGTTCAATGCCTCCACGGGGATTAATCCGCAGTCCGGCCTGCTCTCCAATGCGTCAGCCACCGACATCGAAAACAATGGTCTTCCCCGGGCCAGCTACTCTGAAGCCATCGACGGCGCGCGCGCCGGCCAACCGCTCAATGACGAGTACTACGGCGGAATATCGTCCACAATATTCGGCACGCTGACCTTTGGCCGCCAGCGCTCTCTCGGCACCGACGTGATGCTCCAGTACGATCCGGCCAACGGCGCCTATGCCTTCTCGTACATCGGCTACAACGGCACCATGGCCGGCGGCGGCGATACCGAAAATACCCGCTGGGACGACGCCGTGAAGTACCGCATCGTCTACGGCCCGGCTCATTTCGCCGCCATGGGCAAGTTCGCCGATGGCACCGGCGGCTGCTATGCCTCTGCTGCCGACGGGGGCGGCTCGTGGTCTGACACCACCTGCACGCCCGAGCAGGCGCACAACACCGCCTACGGATTCAACCTCGGCGCCGGCACGCACAGGGTCGCCGGCGATGTGGTCTTCCAGCACTACAACCAGGCAATCAGCGTGTTGAATCCCTTGCTGGGGCCCCAAAGCCAGAGTTCAGCGGGACAGTATCAATCCACCACCGACAGCATTGATACAACGCCCATCACCGGGGCCAACGTGATCGCAACCACCAATACCGTCTACGGCATCGTGACCGACAACCGAGCCATGATGGGAACCGCCAAGTACACGGGCGACCAATTCAAGGTCTATGTCGGCTACGAATTCATCCGCCAGAGCAACCCCGACAATCCTCTGGGCGTGGGCGCAACGGACCAGGGCGGTTATCTGATGAGCGGCGTCGAAGACAACAATCTCGATTCCACCAAGCTCGTGAATATCTGGTGGGCCGGCGGCAAATACTCGTACGACAAAAAGACCGACATCACGCTCTCTTATTATGAGCAGTTGCAGAACACCTTCCGCGTTCCGGCAACCTGCGTGCCCGGAAACATGCGCAGCTCCTGCGCCGGCACGCTCAACGAGGCATCGCTCTACACCGATCATCACTTCACCAAGCGCTTCGATGGCTTTGCCGGACTGGCCTATTCCTTCGTGACCGGCGGCCTGGCAATCGCCATCCCTCACGGCCCCGGTGTCCCCTACCTGCACAACAGCAACTTCGCCCCCACCCTCGGCGGCCGCGTCACCTTCTGAGGACTCCGCGGCTGGAACTCGAGGGGCAGGCTTTGTAACAGGGCACGACTTCAGTCGTGCCGAAAAGCCTTCCAATACGACGGGGTTTTAACCCCTGAGGGAATTTTTTGTCGACGTTTCGCTGCGCTTCGGGATCAACAACCGCACAAACAAACGCTCCTCCCACGCGCTACAATCAACGCTCAGCGGCGGCAAATCCAGCCGCGAAATCTCAAAGCGGAGAAGAACGAGTGAAGAAATTTCTGGTGGTGGTGGCGGCAATGGTCGCGCTGGTGATGGGGAACCCGTTCGCGCATGCGCAGGATCAGGGCGTCAACGGAAAATGGCACTTTGTCCTGGAGACGCCCGGCGGCGAGCGCGAGAACGATTCCGTTTTCACGGTCGATGCGGACGGCAAAGTGACCGGCAAGTTTGGCGACACCGATGTTGCCGGAACCTTCAAGGCCGGCGAATTGAATCTGAACTTCGACTTCACCTCAGCAGAAGCCGGCACGACCGCGCCGATGAAGATAATCGGCAAGATCGATGAAACAGGCGCTCTGGTCGGGACCTGGGAGTTCTCCGAGTACAACGGCACCTTCAAAGCTACGCGGCCCGCACCCGATCCGGCCCCCGCTCCTACTCCAGCTCCAGCGTCCCCTCCGCCCCCGCCGCCGCCGAGCGCGAAGTAGCTCGATGCCGAGTGGCGCCGGTCTCCAGACCGGCTGTTCTGATGAGGGCCTCCCGGCCCTCAGATGCCCTCTGAACCAGCCTTAGCACTTCGCATGAGGATTCTTGAACACCACCTCAACCGGCAGCCAGTCCGACAGCCGCTTCGCGGCCACCTCGGCATCGTCGGCCTGCGGATTGATCGAAGACCGCACCAGTGCAACCGAGACCTTCACCTTGCCCTTGACGCAATACGACGCAAGAAACTCCGCCAATTGCTTGTTCGCGCGGTCCATGTAGTCGGCGGGCAAAGCGCCCTCAGCTCCGTGATATCTTCCGGCGCCATGATCATCCGTCCGCCGATCGGCGCAGTCTTGGCGTTCATCCGCACCGTCGAACCGCACCACCAGAATCGCGCGTGTCTCCAAATCCTCAGGGTTCGCCGTGTAGAGAATTCCCGGGAATCGTGACCCCCGCGGCATTCGGGTTTCGTGTTCTTGCTGTCAAGCGCCAGCCGGTACGGGAAGCCCCTTCCACTTCGGGTCAACAGGCTCCTTTGCAGCATTGTTTCCCGAGCTTCCGCACCCCGCCAGCAAAATCAGTGTTCCAAACGCAAAAATAATGCCTTTTTTCACGCCATCCTCCTCGTCGCTCTGCAATGACGCGCAAGAATACCATTCCCGTCCCAAGCGGCGACAGTGATCGCGCGCAGGCGTGATTCGATCGGCTCTTCGGATTCGGAGGGAGCGGGAGGATTCTGCCTCCCGAAAAAATGCCGAGTAGATTCAACGTGGCTTCAGCCACTGACCTTGACCGCCGTCTCCGATACCGCGAAGCAATCCCCATCAATAATGCGTAAGCGAAATGGCCGGCTTGCCCGCGAGCCTCTGGCTGATGTGCCGCCCCAGCACCTCAGCGAACGAGCCATGCACCCCGGGGGACGTGTTGTATAAAACCACCGCCGCATAGTCTCCCTGCGGATTGAAGAAAGCGTACATGCTGTTCGACGCAGTCGCCCCGTTGTGCCAGTAGTTGCTAGTCTCCGCCTGATACAGCCAGCCCAGCGCAATGTGCATGCTGCCCGTCACCTCGCCATGCGGCGCCAGCGACTGCTTCAATGCAGCAGCAAGCGTCGCGGAGGCAGGGAAGTTGCCGTCGGGATGCAGAGCCTCGGGATGGAGATTAGCCTCAAGAAACGTGAGCAGGTCGGCGGCCGTTGAACGCAGACCAATCGCGCCCGCCAGGGCATCGACCCTCCATGGATCCGAAACACCATGAAACTGATCATGCCCGGTAATCATGCGCGCCTGCTGCCCGGGCGTCAATCTCATCGCCGTGTCCGTCATCCCCAGCGGGCCAGCAATCTGGGCGCGCACCAGGTCGTCATACGATGTGCCGGCACGCGTCGCCAAGGCCACGCCGAGCAGTCCGAACCCCAGACTTCCAAAAGGCGATGAGGCCTGCGTCGGATTGGCCACGCCATGCTTGCCCATGTAAGCCATCAGGTCCGCCGCATGGTAGTCCGCATAGGGCTGCGGCAGGTTCTCAACACTGATGTTGTCCGGCATGGCCGGCAATCCCGATCGCTGCGTGGCCAGGTCGAGCAGCGTGATCTCCTGCCCCGATGGTTTGGCTACAGTGCCCGCCGGCAACAGCTCCCGCACCGGCTCATCGAGCTTCACCTTGCCCTGCTCGGCCATCTGCGCGAGCAGCAGCCCGGTAAAGGTCTTGGTCATCGAGCCAATCTCGTAGATCGAGTCCGCCTTCGCCGCACCGTAGCAGAAGATCCGCCGCTCCCCATGCGCATACACCGCAATGGTCACCCCGCCGCCCGTCGCCGGCGCCAGGTCGTTCCCCTTTAGGGCCTCTGCAATATCCTTGTTCAGCACTGCTTCAAGATCGGCCGCAGCCACAGGAGCAATCGCCGCATCGTACTCCACACGCGGCCTCTCCTTCTCTGCGGAGAGTGTCTTCTGCCGATGAAAATCCGACGGCGTCGTATAGTCCTTGAGACTGCCTCCAGACTGAATCTTGGCGACCCAGGTGCCCACCAGCTCGTTCCCGTCCGCTGATAATTTTCCGTGCCACACCACCCCCGCTGCAGGAATCGCAAACTCCACATCGTCGCCTTTGACATCCACGCTGAGGCACTCTTCATCCATGGTGTAGATGTCGAGCTGGTCGAGCGTGCAGAACTCGCGCCCCGTGGAATCGCTGCGAAACACCATCTGATTCCTGCCCGGTTCCGAACCGCCCTGTGCCGTGCGCGATCCCGGTTGCAGTTCAAGCCAGATCCCATCCAGCGCCGACGGATGCGTCGCAGGGTCAAACTTCACCACCGTGAAGGCCGCCGGCAGCGCGTTGCTGCTTTGCGACCACGTCCCCACCACGCGGCTGCCATCGGCGGTCCACTCGCCCTCAAACGATGCATTCACAAACGGAACCTTGAACCGCAGCGTCCGACGATCCGATTGAATGTCGGCCAGGACAAACATCCACGGCGCATCCGGCCCCAGATGATCGAGCGACCCGCGCAGCGTCCCGTCCGGATTCGTCTTGAAGCGCAGGTTCGCCTGCTTGGGGCCGATCGTTCCTTCGTAGTTGCCCACGATGCTTTGCGGAGAATGATCCGCCGAGGCTTGCGGCAGAAGACGCGGCATCCCCGCGACGAGGCCAGCGCAGAGACAGAGCAGCGCGAACCAACGCACCGTTCGCGTTGAGAGGAACACCATGGCCTTCAGCCTTTCCAGTCCTGGAGCTTCGCAACAAGGATAGTCTGCGCGGGGGCGTCGCGAAAGGCCCTGCCTACATCACGCGCTTCGGCGCGGACGCACTCAGAAACTCGCTGAACAACATTTCGTCGGTGAGATTCTCTCTGCGCGCCGCAAACATCTCCGGGCCGAGCGCTGCCTCGACTTGTTCGCTCGGCAACGGCTTTGAGAGCAGGTAGCCCTGTACGTACTCGCAGCCCAGGTTGCGTAGAATCTGCAACTGCTCGTAGCTGTCTACGCCTTCTGAGATCACGCGCTTCCCGAGGGTCCGTCCCAGGGTCAGCACCGTGCGCACCAGCTCCACTTTTCGAGCATCGAATTCGAGGCCCTGGATGAAGCTCCGATCAATCTTGAGCTCGTCGACAGAGAGGTTGAGCAGGTAGCTTAGCGAGCTGTACCCGGTTCCAAAGTCGTCGAGGGAAACTCCGATTCCATGGCGGCGCGCTTCAACCAGCGTGCGTTCCACCATTGCGTCGTCGAGCAGCAACACTGACTCGGTGATCTCCAGATGAAGAAGCTTGGGCGAGAGCCCCGAGGTCTCGAGGCTGTGGAGAATCAGGGGCAGAAGCGACGGATGCGAAAACTGACGGATGGAGATATTCACGCTGACAAAAAGTTCGCTGCCCCAGAGTTTGTTCCACTCTGCCGTGCGGCGACAGGCGGTCGTCCAAACCTTCATGCTCAGCTTCTGAATCAGGCCCGTCTCTTCGGCAAGGGGGATGAAGATTTTCGGCTCAACTTCTCCGCGCTCTGGATGATTCCACCGGGCCAGGGCCTCGAATCCGACAATTTTTCGCGGGTTTACTGAGTAAATGGGCTGGAAGGCGACCTCGATTTCATCCTGTTCAAGATACTTCTGCAGGTCCTGCTCAAGGGTGGCGCCCGCAAAACTTCCCTCATCTTCCGGCTGATGCCAGCAGAAGACGTTGCGGCTTCGTTGCTTGGCTTCGTAAAGAGCCCGGTCCGCGGATTTGTACAAGGCCTCCTGCGTCCGCCCATCCGTTGGGAACCGCGCAATCCCGATGCTGCACCCGATCTGCAAGGTCAAATGACGGTGGCGAATCGGCACCGCGATATTTGCCAACAAGCGTTCGCAAATGGCTTCAATGGCCGCGGTGTCCAGCGGGGAGAAGAGAAGAATCGCAAACTCATCGCCGCCCAGCCGGGCCACGCAATCTGATTGGCGCACCTCGGCCTTGAGCCGGTTCGCGGTCTCGATCAACACCGCGTCTCCGGCGTCATGACCATAGCGATCGTTGACCCGTTTGAAGAAATCAAGATCGACCAGCAACAGCGTAAACGGATCGGTGGGCTTGGCGTTCGCCATCCGCTTGCGAAATTCCTCAATAAACATGCGACGATTCGGCGTACGCGTCAGCACATCGTAGTAGGCAATCTCCTCAAGCTGCTGATGACTGGTGACGAGTTCGGCTGTGCGATCCGCCACCTGCTTTTCCAGGCTCTTTTTCTGCTTCTTGAGTGCCCGTATGCGCAGCTGCACAAATCCGGAACCAAGCAGGACAGCAAGCAGAATCGAAGAACCGACGAACCACCACGAGAGCCACCAGGGAGATTCGATCGAAAAAACAAAGCGCGCCGGCGTGTGGTTCCACAAGCCATTGGGACCAGCAGCGGTGATTTCAAAAACATAGTGTCCCGGCGGCAGTGCCGCAAAGCGCACGCTGCGTTCATTCGTCTCGGTCCACTTATCGTCGAGCCCAACCAGCCGGTAACGGAACCGCATGGCTGAAGTCGATTCGTAGCTCAGCGCCGCATACTGAATCGAAAGCGACCTCTGCGAGTATTGCAGCGCAGGATCGTCGCTCACTTGAAATTTCTGCGCCCCTCCCGTAATCGAGGTCAGCACAATCGGTGTCGGCTGTTCGGGAATCTGGAACTGAGGTTGAGCAAACTTTGACAGGCCGCCCGAGGTTCCAATCCAGACGTTATCATCCGCATCCACATGCAGCGCCAGCGAGTCGGTGTCATCCCAGATCAACCCGTCTTCACTGCCGAAATGCCTCCACTTCCCGTTCTCGAGCACATCCATTCCCATGTCCGTGCTCACCCAAAGCCGCCCGACATGGTCTGACTTCATGGCGTAAATCTGATTGGAGTGCAGCCCGTCGAGAACCGTTACGTGCGTCGGCGTTGCGTTCGGCCCATCCAGACGAGTCATGCCAAGAGCATCGCGATAGGCAATCCAGATGGCGCCCTGAGACTGGGAGACGACACCAAGATCCGCCGACTCCAAACCGTCCGCGACGGTGAACACCTTCCAGTCAGAACCGTTGTAGCGAGCCAGACCCTGCGACGACGCGATCCAGACCACGCCATGATCGTCGACCAGGATATCTCTAAAGAAGGCTCGTTCAGAGATTCCAGGAACCGCCATCAGCTCGAAGCTGGGTTCGCCGTCCTTCAGGGGTGCCTTGGTTCGAAAGCAGCCCCCGATCCCCACTGCCCAGAGCCGCCCCTCGTGATCGATTGCCATTGCGCTGACCCGGTCGGCCAGATAGCCTTCCTTTGAGGTATAGGTGCGCTGCAACTTGCCTTGCGGATTGAAGTGGCTGATCGCGTTGGTGTCTGTTCCCACATAGAAATCGCCCTGCGGCCCTTGAATCAACGACAAAACGCGATCACCGGGCAGCCCGTCGCGATTCGTCCAGGTACGCGTTACCAGGCCGTCCTCATTCAGGATGTTGAGTCCGCCGTTGGTGCCCACCCAGACCGCGCCATCCCGCCCCCGGTCAATCGCCCAGACGCTGTTGCGCAGCAGTCCATCGTCCTTCTTCCAGGCCGTCCACTCTCCGTGACCGAGCCGGCGAACCAGGCCGCCGCCGTCGGTTCCGATCCACAGCAGTTCTTCGCGATCAATCAGCATCGGGCCGGAAGGGTCGGCGTTGAGCCCGTGGCGGACATCGATCGTCGACCGGCGGTTTCCCGACAAAACAATGATTCCCGAGATCGTCGAGACATAGACGCTGCCATGGCGATCCGCATACAGATGATCTTCGGCCGCGTGGGGAATGCCTTTGGTTCGATCCACAAAGCGCGTCTGTCCGTGCGGCAGTTCGTAGAGGTGTGTGCGGCTGCGAACCCATTGATTGCCCAGGCTGTCTTCGGCGATCGAGCCCCATTGATCGTGAGGCAAACCGTAGGAAGCCTCAAACTGCCTGGCTCGATCGCCTTCGAACTTCCAAAGGCCCCAATCCCGGCTAAAGAGAACCTCGCTGCCATTGACGAAGAGACCAGTCACCGCGCCGGTCACGATTCTGCGAAATGTGTAAGTCCCCTTTTCGCCCGGAACACCGCGCAGGATGCCCCCATCCCGCTCCAGGTACACTTCGCCCCTTGAATCAAAGCCGATGTTCCGCGTCGCGCCATCTTCGCTGCCTTGAACGGGGACAAACCGCTCTCCGACCGCCTGGGCCACTCCGCTGTTGGTTCCGACCCACAGCGCGCCCGACGGCGATTCTGCGAGGCTCAGGATCTCGGTGTTCGTGAGTCCATCGGAATGGCCGTAGCCGCGGAATGAGCTCCCGTCATAGCGGAAGAGCCCGTTATCCGTACCTACCCAGAGATAGCCGGTGTGGTCCTGGAACAGGCACTTTACGTTCAGGTTGGCGAGGCCGTCTGAAGACCCGTATTCATGAAAGAGCTCTCTTTGCCCGAACGAGTGCAGCGTCGCACCCAGAAGCAGTGCGAGGTTCAAGGCAGATCGCAGACGGAAAGCTAATCTCATACGCATCCGTGCCGCTAAGATGTGCCCGCCTCGACACGTTCAGTTGCGGGCTCTTAGCTCGCTTGCAAAATCAACTTCAGTCAAGGACTGAGGGGAATCCCTTGGAATATTGCAGTTTGCCGAGAATATTCCTGTATGAGAAGACAACTGGAGCCCCCGGTATATTGCCTTTGCGTGGAGGGCTGGGTGACTTAAGTTGTATCAACTCGGCATTCATGGTTCGGATTGACCCCTCTTCGGAAGATGCACTCGCTCCGGCGCATCGCCTGACGCCGTTCCTTGAACGCCCAACTCGCCAGTGCCCAGCGGCGCCCCAATCGCCATGGAGGGCTCAGTCATTCAGCCCGAGGAAGCGCTTCGCCAGCCTGCGCAATTTGTTGCGTCAAGGTCGCGCATGTGCAATTAAGTGCGCACAACGCCAGCACTTAGCGCATTCTGGTTACCTGCCGATTGTTACCAAAAGCACCGATGACAAAGCGAACATGAATGTGTAGGCTGGAATTCCGCCTTAGGTACAAACGCTGGTTTTTTCTGGGTTCATTGTTCCCAAGTGCGGCGGCCATGTTCTCCAGTACCACCGCAAGGCACCCGGTTGAGTCCCCCGACTTCTAACTCAACTCGCTCGGGCCCCCAATGGAAGTCGTCTCGTCGTTTGTAGCAACAGGCAGAAGGTTCAGTCGGAGTTCGTCTCCTTCCCAAGCCGCATCGGGGGTATGTATCCCCGCGTATGCCCCTGCTCAACAAACGAATGACAAGGTAAGCGCCGCACGCATCCACCCGACTCACTTCGGGGCGAGGACGTCTGTCCTCCATAACCCGATCAGTGCCCCCCGTGTTTGGTTTCAAAAATCCCTCCTTAGTCCAGGTAGTCCCCTCAGATCGTCCGATACGGAGTTCGCCCAATGAAAAACAGACTGAAGATCTTCTTCGCCCGCTCTGCCAAGGATCAAAAAGGTCAGGTCATCCCATGGATGGCTCTGATGATGATCGCTTTTCTCAGCATGGCGGCATTCGTCGTCGATGTTGGTCACGCGTTCATCTGCTATCAGCAATTGCAGGCAGCCACCGACGCCGCGGCGCTGGCTGGTGCCCTTAACCTGGCGAATTCGAGTGCCGTGAGCGTTGCCACCAGTTTCGGGGCCACCACCGGAGCCTACAACTCCAACAAAGACCTGGGCACCGTCACCTTGCTGGCCGGGTATCCCAAGCTTGAGTGCCTCACCACCGTAACCACCCTGGGCAACCCGTGCATTCCGCCGAACGAGGCCAACGCCATTCTCGTGGCGGAACAGGCCGTCATTCCCACCTTCTTTTCCAAGGTCTTCGGTGTCAACTCGCTGACCATTTCAACCCTGTCAACAGGAGCCATTGCCGGTCCCCGTGCGGTTGAGTCCAACATCGCGATCATTGTTGACACGACAGGTTCGATGAGTACGACCGACACCAACTGCGGAAACACACGAATCACGTGCGCGCTCAATGGTGTCGCTACCTTGCTGCAGACGCTTTCTCCGTGCGCGGTCGCGTCGGGAACCTGCACAGTGAACAACAACGGAGTAGCCTCCACTGCGCTTGACCAGGTGGCATTGTTTACCTTCCCCAACGTCAACTCGACCACGACGATTGATGATTACAACTGCTCGGGCACTAGACCCACGGTCGATCCATACACCTTCCCCTCCATCAACGGCACCACCTATTCGGGGACCACGTATACGTCCGGCAAGACGTCGACCACCGACACCTACGAAATTACAGGCTTTCTCAGCAACTACCGCACCTCTGATGCCGCGACAACGCTTGAAACCAACACTCAGCTCGCGAATGCGGCCGGAGCTGGCGGGTGCAATAACCCCATGACAGCCCCGGGCGGCGCGGGCACTTACTACGCAGGTATCATCTACGCGGCGCAGGCGGCATTGACGCAAATGTTCAATTCCGAAAACGGCAGCACCGTGAACCCGACTCCGCAGAACATCATGATCATCCTCTCCGACGGCGAGGCCAACTCATCAAACTTCAACACCTCGGCTGCGGCAAATGGAGCCGGCAATCCGGCCTTCAGCACCACGTCCGGCACGTATCCGTCCTCGCTAGATCAATGCCAGCAGGCGGTCGAGGCAGCGGACTACGCCAAGAGCAAGGGCACCTACATCTACACGGTTGCCTACGGTTCTGAATCGTCCGGATGCACGACCGACTCTACGAACTCTCCGCCCATCAACATTAAAAACATCACTCCGTGCCAGGTGATGAGCATGATGTCCTCAGGTGCGAAATACTTCTATTCGGACTACAACCAGAGCGGATCGGGTAGCACCTGCGTAGCCAGCACTCCGCAGACTTCGCTAAACAATATTTTCTCGGCCATTGGCAAGGACTTCCTGAACGCAAGGTTGATCCCCAACGGATCGAGTTAGCCAGCACGAAGTCGATCGAATCGACAAACTCCCGGCGCGCCGTTGTATGCGGTTCGCCGGGAGTTTTATTTTGTGGCCACATTGATCTGCCCATAAATTAAGCCGCCGCTAAGCGCATTACTCGTGGCGCAGAGCAATAAGGGGTCCAGACGCGCGCCTCGCCGGGATACAACAGGCCAGCAGCGCGACCGCGGTGAGGAACATCGTGACCCCGATGAGTAGGTGAATCAGTAGGCCTGACGCCTTAGAGAAGTCCAGCCACGAAATTGATGAATGCTGCCCTCAGGCCTGAGAACGCTGGGTAAACCTCTCGAAGAAATGCCCGTCTGCCTCTCCAGGGGCACGTCTCGGGGAGTCGGCGCACGAGAATCCGATTTCCGATGGCCCGGAGGTTCCGGATGAAGCTGTTTCGAGTTGTATTTGCCATGATTGCGCTTGCAGTTCTGGCCACCGCCGCGCTGCCTGCGCAAGCAGCCGGCCATCACCACCGACATCACCACCATCACCACCACGCTCACTAGAGTTGCGATTATCAATCGCGGAAGCGGAGAAGCGGACCGAGGGGGCTATCTTTCGGCCAGAATCCGATTCGCGTCTTGTTGGTCGACTCCGCATTGCCGCACACTTGATGCAACGAGCGCATAGTGACGAGTGCCCCCATATCGGTCCTGATTCTTGACGATCATTCTTTGTTTCGCGAGGTCTTGGCACGCCTTCTCGATGCAGAGAAAGACGTCGCCGTATGCGGTCAGTGTGCAACCTTCGAGGAGGCAGTTGCCATTCTCTCCTCAGAGAGAGTGGATGTGCTCCTCCTTGACTACGATCTCGGGACGGAACTTGGGATCGAGTTCGTAAAGTCGCTTCAACTGTTCAAAGAAACCCCGCGCATCCTGATGGTGACCGCGGGGATGACCGAAAAGGCCAAGCGGGAGGCACTTTCAGTGGGCGCCGCGGGCATTGTGCTCAAGCACAGCCCGCCCGAAATTCTGATTGAGGCAATCCGCAAGACAGCATCTGAAGATGCGCCTTCCCACTCCGATTTTCAGGCAAAGGGGCATGCCGAGAGTCGGCATGACGCTGTGATCTTGCTGCGTGAGCGCCATCTGACCAGCAGGCAGTCCGCCGTGCTGCGTGGAATTCTCGATGGGCTCGGCAATCGCGCAATCGGCGAGACGATCAATGCGTCGGAAAGCGCCGTGAAAGCTGTCATCCAGGAGCTATTTCACAAAGCGGGCGTGCGCAGCCGCAGCCAGTTGGTTCGGATCGCATTCGAGAAGCACTCGAGAGATTGGATCGTATCCAGATAGCGCGCAGCGTGAGTCAGCTTCGCCAATCGTCATAAATGGCCTGGACCGTCGTGCGGAGATCGGCACGCGACGGAGCAGGGAAGCGCTTCCTCTTCAGCGCCCACTCCTGATCCAACGCGAACCAGTCGATCTCATGGAGTGGCTCGTGCTTGTCCAGAGAGGCGTCCAGCATCGCAAAGTAGATCGACCAGCGTTCACGATAATGGGAGAGCAGGCCATTCCACTCGCGATTGGCATAGTCGTGCACGCCCGAATCGCGCGATGACTCCGGCCCCCATTCAAGCAGCAGGCTCGAAGCATCGAACTCAAATCTCAATCGCTCTTCTTCGCTTGCGGCCATTGCCTGCGAAGCTGCGATCCAACGGTCCAGCGAAAGAGACGGTTCCAACGCCGCGAGCCGATCCAGCAGCTCAATCTCCTTCAGCCACTGCGCGCTGAGACCGCGAAACAGCGCGAGATCTGCAGCCTTGTACGCCCTTTCAATGCGAGGCAAAAGCACGCGGCTGTGATTTGCAATGGTTTGGCGCGCTACATCGACCAGGTCGTACTTGTAGGCCGAAGTCTTCGAGAGAGATTGATCCACCTTCAACAGCGGCATCAGAGCCAGCGCGAATGCCTGCAAATCGTATCGAGCCTCCTGAGGGCTCCACGTGCAGGCAGATTTCGCATCCAGAGCGGGCCGGGCCGAGAACAAGTTGTCATGCGCCTCGCTAAACTTGCCGCTCTCCATGTTGTATGCAGTCGCGCCCAGAACCTGCCACGCCTTCGCCGCCTGCGCGTCCTTTCCGCCGTATCGATGCGCCGCCCACCCCGCGAACCATTGATCCAGATCCACCGGCTCACTGCGCCACGGCAGCTCCGCCATAAACGCGAAGGCAACAGGATTGTTGCAGCTGGCCTCGGGCATCACCGCAATCCCGTTCAGCTTGCTCCCTGGCTTGCCCAATTGCTTGAAGTAGCGCTCATTCCACACACCGATGTTCGCGCCCATCGTCGTGTGCCCGCCAAAATTCCAAATGGTGCCGAAAGTGTAAGGGGTTCCGTTCCACTCCCCTTCTCGATCCGAAAGCCCATAACGATCCGCCTGCCCGTCATAAATAAGCGCGTGGCTCTTGTCGCGAATGCCATCGAGCACTTCGCCGCGAGGATTTTTCTGCCATCCCAAAATCGCCCAGAGCGCTCCGGGATTCGCTTTCTCAAGCGCAGCCTCGATGCGACTCGCAGCGCCCGTCAGGTCGACCCCGCCCTCTTTTCCCCCTTCATGCAACGGGTCCATTTTGAAGATCCTCGCCGGCCCCAGCAGCTCTTGTTGCCCGCGATAGTAATCCGCCGCAACCTTTGCAAATGTGTCGCAATTTGGATCGAGCCAGCCCGGTCGTTTGAGTCCCAGCCACTCTCCCTGCGGAATGACACGCGCCTCAGAATTCCTCAGCTCGAATCCCTCCGGCACCATGCCGAAATATCCCGGCAAAACAGGCTGCATCTCCAACTCGCGAAGGCGTGCACAAATTTTCTGGGCCAGCGCGAGACGCGAGTCAATCACATGCCGCGGCACCGACGGCCCAACCCACGCGGAAAGATTCTGCAACAGCCACCATGGTTGATGCGCCGGCGTCGGCAGCCACGCGCGCATCTCCTCATCCGAGTACCCAAACTTTTTGAAGCACCGTTGATAGACCGCTTCAGCGCCCATGTACACGAGCACTTCGTTGATCCCGTGCAGGGCGAGGACATCGAGAAACTTCTCCCACCGCGGCCAATCCCAATACGGACCCGTATACCCATCATTTGTATCGTTCAATGCGAATCGATGCGCCCCGTTTGAGCGTCTCTCAATCGCTTCGCAAACCGCAGGGAGTCTTGCAGGAAGCTGCTGCAGGCAGTCACCGCTCCAACTCGTGCTCACTCCGGCCACGTACTTCAGGTACCAGTGCACGCCCATCAGCAACGCCGGCGTTGTCGAGCCCAGCACATGAATGTTGCCTTCGGTCCCGGAGATCCGGAAGCGCTCCTCCGGGGCAGCGTTCGTCAACTCGAGAGCGATCTGGTGGGCGTGCAGCGGCAGCGCGCGCTCGACCACGCGCTTTGCAGCGAGCGTTCTCTTCGAGTCAGTTGCTGCGTGTTCATCTCCAAAAGCCCGCATCGGACCAAGAGCAAGGTCCGCGGCCAAGGCTCCCGCGGAGATCTGCAGGAAATCCCGCCTGCTGTTTCTATTTCGGACGATTCTCTTTGCCGTCCCTGGTCGATCCATGCGCGAACCCCTGCCTTATGGGCTCGATCCAATCGTAGCCGATGGGGTCGGTGAGCAGGGCAGGTCGGGGATCGAGGCCTGCGCCATCAGTCTTTCGCATCCAGATCAACCGCAGCATTGACCAGCGCGATGTGGGAGAATGCCTGCGGAAAGTTGCCCACAAGGCGTCTCTCCTTCACATCAAACTCCTCCGATAGAAGCCCCACGTCGTTCCTCAGAGCGAGCAATCGTTCAAAAAGCATTCTGGCGTCGTCAACGCGCCCGATAGCCTTCAGGCAGCTCACCATCCAAAAGCTGCAGGCGAGAAACACGCCTTCGCCCGGCGGAAGCCCGTCATTCACCTGCGAAGTGTCATAACGCTCCACCAGGCCGGTCGGCATCAACTCCCGTTCAATCGCCTCGACAGTCGATCGTACGCGCGCATCGTCGCCGGGCAAAAAGCCGACCAGCGGTATTAGCAAAAGGGAAGCATCCAGCTGATCCGAGCCATACGCACGCGTAAACGAGTTTTTCTCCGCGTTCCACGCCTTGGCGCAGACTTGATCGTGAATCGCATCCCGAATCTTCTTCCATTTTTTAATCGAGTCACCGTCGCCGAATTGCTTGCCCATTTTCACGGCGCGATCGAAGGCCACCCACGCCATCACTTTGGAATACGTGAACTGCTGGCTTCCCCCGCGCGTCTCCCAGATGCCTTCATCCGGTCCCTCCCAGATGGTCTCCAGGTGCTCCAGCAGTTTGACAAGAACGCGAAATCCGTCCATCGATCCGCGGCGCAGGTGCTTCTGCGCTTGAAAAAAGCAATCCAGCATCTCACCATAAATATCCAGTTGCACCTGCATCGATGCGGCATTCCCCACCCGCACCGGCTTCGAATTCTCATACCCCTGCAGCCACCCTACCTCCCATTCCACAAGCTGCCGCTCACCCTTCACGCCGTACAAAATCTGAATTTGATCGGGACTCCCCGCCAATGCCCGCAGCAGCCAGTCCTGCCACGCCTCCGCTTCCGCGTAGTACCCTCCATGGATCAGCGCCAGCAACGTGAACGTTGTATCGCGAAGCCAGCAGTAACGATAATCCCAGTTGCGCACTCCGCCAAGCGACTCAGGCAGCGACGTCGTGATCGCCGCGACAACGCCACCGGTCGGCCGATAGGTCAGGGCCTTCAGCGTAATTAGAGACCGCCGCACTGCGTCCTGATACCGGCCATCATATTTCTGCTGGCCGCTCCACTCCGTCCAGAAGGCGCGCGTGTGTTTGAGGGCCTTCTCCGGGTCGATGCCTTTCGGCGGAGGCTCAAACGATCGCCCATAAGCCAGCGCGAAACTCACCCGCTTGCCTGCCTTGATGGTGAAGTCCGCAACCGTCGTCATGTTCTCACCGCGCACCGGAACGCTGGCTTGCAGGATCACAAGATTAGGCCCGGCCACCGCGCGGATTCCGCCCGGAATACTCGTGACCCACGGAATGGTGCGTCCATAATCGAATCGCAGCGCCAGGTCCATATGCATCTTGATCTTGCCGCGCACACCCTCCACAATGCGGATCAGGTTCGAGTGCGCCTGCCTGTCCGGCATAAAATCGATGATCCGAACCGCCCCATCCCTGCACTCGAATGTGGTTTCCAGAATCAAGCTATGGTCCAGGTAGCATCTCGACCGACTGAGCGGCTCATCCGCGGGAGCAATCTTCCAGAACCCGTTGTCCTCGGTTCCCAGCAGCGAAGCAAAGCATGCCTCGGCAGAAAACTCAGGCCAGCAAAGCCAGTCGATCGAACCATCCTTACTTACCAGCGCGCCCGTTTCGCAATCCCCGATCAGCGCGTAGTCTTCAATGCGTGCAGGCATACTCTTCCTATTGCTCGTGATAATTGCGCATCAACCCGCCATCCACCACAAACGTTGAGCCCGTGATGTAAGCCGCATCGTCGGAGCAAAGAAAAGCGACCACCGAGGCAACATCGTCGGTCGTGCCCATGCGCCCCAGTGGAATGTTGGCGAGCAGCGCATTCAGCTTTGCCTGGTCCGCAAGCAACGCCTTGTTGATGGGCGTCGTGATAGCACCTGGTGCGACGTTATTGACCGCGATCCCCAGCGGCCCCAGCTCCACTGCAAGGTCGCGCATCAACATGCGCAGGCCGCCCTTGCTGCAGCAATAGGTTGAGAAACCAGGAAACGCCATATCCTCGTGAACAGAGCTGATGTTCACAATCCGTCCCGGCTTCTTCGCATCGCGCAACCTGCGCACAAAAGCCTGGGTCACAAAAAATGGCCCGCGCAGATTCACCGCCATCACCTTGTCGTAATCGTCCTCCGTTGTATCCCAGAAGTCGGCTCGTTTTTCCATGCCCGCGTTGTTTACCAGGATGTCGGCGCTGCCAAAGCGCGTCCACGCTGCGTCCACCATGCCGCGCACATCCTCCATGCGTGTCACATCCGCCTGCACCATCTCCGCTTGGCCGCCGGCCGCTTCAATCGCTCGCCGGGTCGTCTCCGCCCCGTCCGCGCTTCCCACGTAATCGACAACCACGCGCGCGCCCTCTGATCCGAGGCGTTCAGCAATAGCCTGACCAATGCCTTGTCCAGCCCCGGTCACAATCGCCACTTTTCCCTGCAGACGCTGCATGCATTCTCCTAGTTGCCCGATTCAATCGCACACAGATCCTGCTCGACACTCTCCGGTGCGATCGAAACAATCTGAATGTCCCGTGTGGATTCGGCTGCCGGTATAAGGCTCACCTCAACAAGACAAGAGAGTGAAAGACAGTCCGCCTCACTCCGTATAGGTTCAGATTCAATCGATTCCATTGAAGTTGTCCTGATTCCCCTATTCCATGGCCCTCGCGGTATCCTGTTCCCATTCCCAAGGAGCCCCGATTGACGCACGCCTCCCATGCTCTCCCGCTCGCCTCTCAATCTGGATCGGGCCCCGCCGACTTCCTGCGCACCAACCGCCGCACCGCTCTCGCCGCCGCCATCCTTCTCGTCCTCGCGCTGCTCACCGCGGGCACGGTTTTTTTCGGGATCGCGCATCCGCACAAGCTCGCCGCCTTCGTCGCTCCCTATCCGCACGATCTGGCCCAGGTCACCTTCGCCGTCGGCGGCGACGTCATCCCGCATGAAGCCGTGCGCGCCGCCGCAGCCGCCGCTGCGCCCACTGATCCAACCCACACCGATGGCTGGGGTGCACTGCTCTCCGATGTCGCCGACGTCTTTGAGCATGCCGACTTCGGCTTCGTGAACCTCGAAACCCCCGTAGCCCCTGCGCACTCCAAAGGCAGCAAGCCCTTCATGTTCGACGCTCCCGTCGCTCTGCTCGATGGACTCAAGGCCAGCGGCATCAAAATTGTCTCCTTCGCCAACAACCACGTCATGGACCAGGGCTGGCCCGGCTTCACCGAGACCCGTGAGCACCTGCGCGAGAAAGGCTTGCTCTTCGCTGGGTCCGGCGACACCGCCGCGCAGACCTTTCAGCCTGTGATCACCGAGGCCAACGGCATCAAGGTCGGATGGCTCGGCATGACGCGCTGGCTCAACGGCAATCGCAATCCCGATAAGGACGATCAGCCCCACTCCAACTTCTTCCCCTACCCTGGCGAATCCGGCGGCGCGCCCGGGGCCGACGAAGCCACTGTGCTCGCTGCCGTCAAGCAAGCGCGCACGCAATGCGACTTCCTCGTCGTCTCCATCCACTGGGGCATCGAATACGCGCCCGCGCCGCGCCCTGAAGACATCGACATCGCCCACAAGATGCTCGAAGCCGGCGCCAGCGTCGTTGTCGGCCACCACCCCCACGTACTGCAGCCAATCGAAACCTACAAGACGCAGGATGGCCGTAACACGGTCATCTTTTATTCGCTCGGCAACTTCCTCTCCAACCAGTCGCGCACCTACGTCGACGGCCTCATGCCCGACAAGGAGGGTGACCCGCGCGACGAGATGATCGCCCAGTTCGCCGCCATCCGCCGCGACTACGGCCCCGCCGGCATTCGCGTCGAACTCGGCCACGTCGGCGTACTCCCTGTCTGGGAAGAAAACAACCGCAACGAGATTGCCAGCGGCCGCACCAAGATTCCCAACATCCGCCCCATCCTCATGGATCGCGAAATCCCCAAACTGCAAACCCAGCTCGACGACCTCAACAAGCAAGCCGCCGCCGGTCTCAATGAAGATCAAAAAAAGCAGTTCATCGAACTCACCAACCGCCTCAAGCTCCTCACCGACCGCCGCGCCCAGATCCTCGCCCGCGCCGGCGACGAATACATCACCGACCCGCCCAAACTGCCTGCGAAATAACGCAGCGGGCTCCCACTGGAGCGCCGGTGACCGGCTGTTCAGAGGGCCTCCCGGCCCTCTTAAAATCGGAGATGAAGAGAGGACCGCATGAGCGACGGCCGCGAAGAGCGCGAAGAAGCCGAAAAACGCCGCCAGCAAGAGCGCGAACGAGATCGCGAAGACCGCCTCGACCGGCCCGCACCTGATCCTTGGGAACCCGAACGCAACGAGTCCTGACGCATCCAGAATCGTCATTCAGCAAGGAGAACCATTGACGACCGATCCCGCCGCGTTCTACGACGACCTGGCAGAGCACTACCATCTGATCTTTGAAGATTGGGATCGCTCCATTGCCAAACAGGCGAGCATCCTGGGTCCGTTGCTTGAAAAAAGGATTGGGCCGGCGCCGCTGCGAATCCTCGATTGCGCCTGCGGAATCGGAACCCAGGCAATCGGAATGGCCGGCCGCGGGCACGCAGTTGTTGCTACAGATCTAAGTCAAGCAGCCGTCCGGCGAGCCGAACGGGAAGCGCGCCTGCGTGATATGGAAATCGAGTTTCACACTCTCGACATGCGCCATCTCTCCGGTCTGCCCAAGTCCGATTTCGACGCGGTTCTTGTCGCCGACAATTCCTTGCCGCATCTGCTGTCCGATGAGGACCTTCGCCAGGCGTTGACAAATATCTCGGCTCGACTCAAGCCGGGAGGTTTCCTCCTCGCCACCATCCGCGACTACGATAGCCTCCTGAACACGCGTCCGTCGATCCAAAGTCCCGCGTTCTACTCGGATCACGGAACGCGACGGATTGTTCACCAAGTCTGGGACTGGGAGGGCGACCAATATGAAGTCCATCTCTACCTGACTTGGGGATCAGGCGCCGCGTGGACCTCAGAGCATTTTGCGTCGCGTTACCGCGCACTGAGGCGCAAAGACCTGACCGAGACTCTTGCCTCAAGCGGGTTCGAAAGCATTGAGTGGCTCATGCCGGAGTCAACCGCGTTTTATCAACCCATTGTTTTGGCGCAGAGAATCTGAATTTCGTCGCAACATGCAAGGCGTCGAACCGCACTTAGTCATCGGAGCCATTATGAAAAGCCATACCGAATACCTCGTCTTCGAAACCCGCAAGCGCCGCGAGATGGTCCACATCACGGACCAGGTCGAGCAGGTCGTCAAGCGCAGCGGCGTCCGCGACGGCCTCTGCTTCGTCTCGCCCATGCACATCACCGCCGCCGTCTACGTCAACGACCACGAGTCCGGCCTCATTGAGGACATCGGAAAATGGCTTGAAGAGCTCGCCCCCGTGCGCCCCGACTACAAGCACCATCAGACCGGCGAAGACAACGGCGACGCCCACCTCAAGTCGCTGCTCCTGCACCACGAGACGACGCTCCCGGTCACCAACGGCAAGCTCGACCTCGGCACCTGGCAGCGCGTCTTCTACGCCGAGTTCGACGGCCAGCGCCGCAAGCGCGTCATCATCAAAGTCCTCGGCATCGAGTAGGCAGTCGGAACGACCGAACCGTTCCAGTCATTTGACTCCGATTCCATCACGCGTGATGGAGTAATGTGGGTAATTTTCGGTATTGAACGGGACAAAAACACGAGTGTCTTTCGGCAAAGTCATCATGCTTCCCGTAGAAACGTCGATCATCAACTGCGTGCCGCTGTAGTTATCGCAGTATGGCGTGTTGAGCACAAGGAAGCGCTGCCCTGGAGGAAACGAACTCCCAAAAATGTCAAAACAAAAATAGTACCCATCCCAGCCCTTGCCTTGGGTCAACTCAAGAAGCTTTTTCCCCCGATAGCTGATGCGCTCAATGCCGGGCACCGTCTTCCAATCATCCTCAAGCCCGAGGTACGACTCAAGCGCATGCCTATAGTCAGAAAAGTTGAAAGAATAAAAAGCAGAAGGAATGGACGCGCTCTTCGTCTGCCCACGCGAGTCGTCTGGAGCCGACTCCTCGTGAGAGGACGTCCCGTCAAACGCCATTAAGTGAAGGTTGCCCTGCTCGTCCGGGATTGAGTAATAGAGCACTGAGTTAGCCCAGAAGTACTTGAAGGCCGGAAACGGCTTCAATACGAGCTCAAGGCTCCCAGTTTCCAGTTTGTAGCGCCAGAGCTCGCCGTTCCGCGAAAAAAGCTGCCATCCCTTCGATGCGTAATAGGCGTCCTTGATCAGGTAGAGAGATTTCGAATCACGGGACCACTGATAGTTCTCGTCTCGAAAAAAAGATGTGCCCATCGATTTGTGATGGGGCGAGATCGACCTGACCGGCACAACGTGTAAAACGGGAGCGCCGTCGCGAACAATCAGCAACTCTCCATTCAACGTAAGCGCAACAGACCGCCCGTCCGGAGACACCAGCTCACCCAGAAAATTGCCGGAGAGGAGCGTCGGAGCATCCGCATCGATGTGATCGGAGAACTTGAGATCCTTGCCGATCGAGTAGAAGAATTTGCTGTCGGCCTTCGCGTCAAACACCGTCGGTTTAAAGTCGACAATCGCGGAACCGTTCTTCTTGGCTTCGATCTTTGCCGTCGTGAGAAAGCAAATTGCCAGGACCAATGCCGTCTTGCTTATCGCCGTCTTACTCGCGATCTTTGCCACTGCACTCTCTCCCCAACTGCCCAGTCAGTACCCGTTCGCCACCAACCACCCCTCGGTCACTGTCCACTGTTCTCTGTTCGCTGTCCACTTCTCCGGCCGGGTGCCCCTGGTCTCGACTTTGAGACCAGGGTTCATCAACGCAAGCTTCACCAGCACATCCGCCTCCACATTCACCGGCGCACCCACCACCAGCGTATGCAGATTCGTCCGCCAATACGTCAGTGGAAGAATCGCAACCGAAATCGTCTCGCCATCCCAATCCGCAATCGTCAGGCTGATGCCCTCAAGCGCAACCGACCCCTTGGGCACCATCCATTGCCGCACGTTGGCTGGCGCCTTCACCTTCAGCGTCCAGTCCGTCGTCGCGCGATCGAAGCGCGGATCATCCCGCGCAATCACCGGCTCCAGCGAAACCAGCGTCCCGCATCCATCCACGTGCCCCTGCACAATGTGTCCGCCCAGCGGACTGCCCGCCGCCGTCGGCAACTCAAGATTCACCTTGGCGCCCTTGGCCAGCACGCCCAGCGATGTCTTATCCAGCGTCTCCTGCGCCAGGTCCGCATGAAAGAAGGATGGGTTCCCATCGAGCGCCGTCAAACACACGCCTGAAACTCCAAGCGAATCCCCTTCGCGCAGCCGCCCCGCCAGCCCCGGCGCCTCAACCGTAATCCGCCGCACGCCCCCGCGGCTCTCAAGCCCCACAAGCGTCCCCGTCTGCTCAATAATGCCCGTGAACATGATTCCATTTTAAGGGATCAGGGATCAGGGATCAGGGATCAGTGATCAGGGGTGAGTGAACAGGGAACAGAGTTCAGAGGTCAGGGATCATGGGCCAATGGACATGGATGCGCGATCAGGGAACGGAGGCCACGGAATCGCATCCCGGAGGGATGCTTGGTCACTAGCCCAGGAGAAGCGAAGCGCACTCCTGGGAAAGGGGCGAAGGAAATATCCAAGCCCCGTAGGGGCGGAGGAAACGGATCACTCCCATTGCGAAGAGGTCTATGGGCCCTGACCGCTGATCCCCGACTACTGACCCCTGATCCCTGATCCCTGCCCACTGTCTCCCGGCCACGGATCCTTCAGCAGCGAACACAGCCCCAGGTCATTCTCATATCGCTCCACCTCAACCGGCCCCATGCGAATCGCGCGCGCCAGGCTCTTGAACGCCGGCACCGCATCCGACCCCATCAATTGCGGAGAGACAAACAGATGCACACGATCCACCAGCCCGCCCTCAAGCAGCCCCGTGTTCAACCGCGTGCCCGTCTCCGTCAGCAACGTGAGGATCCCTTCCTCGCCCAGCTTGTCGAGAACCTTTCCCAGCGGGACACGGCCAGCTTCCGCGGCCAGCACTTCGACCCGCACCCCGCGGCTGCGCAACTCCTCAATCCGCTTCGCATCCTGCGAAACCGTAAACAGCACCACATCGTTCTGCACCGACCGCACCATCTTGCAATCGAGCGGCATGCGCAGCGCCGAGTCCAGCACCACCCGCAGCAACGGCCGTCGTCTCCGCAACCCGCTCCGGTCCGTCAACATCGGATCGTCCGCCAGCACAGTATCCACGCCGGTCAACGCCCCGTCCGCTTGCCAGCGCAACGGCTGCACCGCCGCCCGCGCCGTCTCGCAGGTAATCCAGTACGGCTCGCGCAAGCTATGCTGCCCGGCCGGTGGAGCGATGCGCCCGTCGAGCGTCATCGCCACCTTCATCAGCACAAAGGGCCGCTTGTGCTGGCTCCAGCGCGCGAAGCCTTCATTCAGGCGCCGCGCCTCCGCCTGGCACACGCCCAGCGTCACTTCGATCCCCGCAGCGCGCATCCGCTCCGCACCATGCCCAGCCACCGCGGATTCGGATCGATCGTCGCCGCCACCACGCGCCCCAGCCCCGCCGCGATCAGCGCCTCACTGCACGGCCCCGTGCGCCCCGTGTGATTGCACGGCTCCAGCGTCACGTAGGCCGTGCCTCCACGAACCCGGTCGCCTGCATGCCGCTGTGCATCCTTCAGCGCAACAACTTCGGCATGATCCACAAGGTCATACTCGTGCCAACCCTCGCCGACCACCTGCCCCGCACGATCGAGAATCACGCACCCCACCGCCGGATTCGGCGACGCAACCCCGATCCCGCGCCGCGCCAGCTCCAGCGCCCGCGTCATCCAATCCGTGTCTCGCTCCAACTGATCCATTCTCGTAACTTCCGTAAAGCACCCGGAGAACCGTT
>CAWBSV010000073.1:0-5280 GCA_963791505.1 uncultured Acidobacteriaceae bacterium | reverse complement strand
CACGGCAACGCCGTACTTAGCCAGGATTTCTTTCGCCTGATACTCGTGAATTTTCATATTGTTTTCAGGAACCGCCCAGGTCTGCTCAGGATTCGAAGAGTTGAGAAAGTTGAAGACAGGAGCCGGCAACGACCGGCGCCGCAGGGCCATGCCCGCAGTACTCAAATACTATCTTGCGCCCCGAACCCCGAGCAAACTCCGGATCGCACCGCGCCAGAGAGCCAATCGTCAATGAGCGCAGAACGAACTTATAATCTGCTCATGTTGGCGCTTCCCCTACTTCCTCTCGCCTTCGCGCTCGCCATCGTGGCGCCTGCACAGCAGACCGTCACATTTCCTTCCGACGATGGTGGGCAGGTCTGTGCCGATCTTTACGGGCAAGGCGACAAAGCGATCGTGCTCGCGCACGGTGGCAGATTCACCAAAGAAAGCTGGCACGACCAGGCCGTCTTCCTCACATCTGCGGGATTCAAAGTCCTGGCCATCGACTTCAGGGGCTTTGGTTGTTCCAAGGGTCCCGGCCAGCAGGATTCCGATAACGCTCCGTTTGAGAAAGACGTGCTTGCCGCGGTCCGCTACTTGAAAACGAACGGTGCGAAAACGGTGTCTGTAGTCGGCGGAAGTTTTGGGGGCGCGGCGGCAGGCGATGCATCCATCAAATCAGTGCCGGGTGAGATTGACCGAATTGTTTTCCTCGGTGCAGCGCCGAATCTTCCCGCGGACGGCTTGAAATCACGATCTTTGTTTATTGTCGCCCGCGACGATCGTAGCGGAAGCGGCCCAAGGCTCCCCGATATTCAGGCTCAATACGAAAAAGCTCCTCAGCCAAAGCAACTGATCATTCTGGAAGGTTCAGCACACGCCCAGTTTCTCTTCAAGACTGACCAGAGTGCTCGTGTGATGCAGGAGATCGTGCGATTTCTTTCTGCACCTTAAGTTCCTTCCCATCCAGAGGGTCTCGAGAACCCAGAAGATTCAAGCCGCTTTGCTCGGGCAGGGCTCGCGCATGCAGCGTCCCGCGCCATTACCATCAAGATGTATGGCTTCGATCAAAAATCTTCTCAAGCCGCTCGCCGAAGACGGCTCTGCCCTCACCCGCGAGCAAGCCGCCGAAGTGCTCACCGAGATCCTCGCCGGCGAGGTGCCTGAAGTCGAAACCGCCGCTCTGCTGGCTGTTCTCGCCACCCGCGGCGAACAAGCCGCGGAACTCGCCGGCTTTGTCGACGTAATGCGCAGCCGCGCGACGCCCGTCGAACTCACTCCTGAAGAACACGCCGAGCTGGTCGACGTAGTCGGCACCGGCGGCGGCGGCCCTTGCACATTCAACATCTCATCAGGAGCAGCCCTGATTGCCGCCGCTGCCGGCGCCAAGGTCGCCAAGCACGGCAATCGCGCCATTACCTCGCAGTGCGGATCGGCCGACGTTCTCGAAGCCCTCGGCGTTCCCATCGAACTCGGGGCCGGCCTTGCCGTCGAGTGCCTGCGCGAAACCGGCTTCATGTTCCTGTTCGCACCGCTCTATCACCCGGCCATGAAGATGCTCGCGCCTCTGCGCCGCGCTCTCGGCTTCCGCACGATATTCAACCTTTGCGGTCCCCTCACCAACCCAGCCGGCGCTCGCTGCCAGGTAATCGGTGTTCTCGCGCCCAGCCGCGTGCTTTTGGTGGGCCGGGCTCTGGTCGCTCTCGGCGCGCGCCGCGCCTTTGTGGTCAACGGAACCGATGGCCTGGATGAGCTCACCACCACCGGCGAATCCATCGTTGCCCGCATCGAAGAGTCAGAGTCCGGGCCGCCCACCATCAAGGCCGCCCGCATTACGCCCGAGATGGCCGGTCTGCCCCGTGCAACTCTGGACGATTTCACCGGCGGCGATGTCGCCGACAATGCAGCCCACATCTATGACATCCTCACCGGTGTCCTTGGCCCCCGTCGCGACATCGTGCTTTTGAATGCCGCAGCTGCGCTGGTCGCCGCCGGCCTGGTCAATGATCTGAAGGAAGGTGTAGCTCTGGGCGCCGAAGCGATCGACTCCGGCCAGGCCGCCGCCACGCTCGCCAAGCTCCGCCAGTTCGGTGCCCGGGTCGACAGTCTCTCGAAAGATGGACGCAGCCAGTCTGCCTAACATTAAGCTCAGATCAGTCCATCACTCCCCGCCAGCCGCCGCGCCAAGACCCATGAGGCCAGAGTTATGCCGAGCGCAACCGCCACCCAGTCCCATTGCCCCAGAGCTCCCATAGCCACAGCCGGAATCTCCACCGATGCGGTCGCCCCAGTGTGCATCGCGTGCACGATCATCTGCGTCAGTTCCACCCCAAACCAGGCAAACACTCCGAGAGCAAGCACGATTCCGACAGCCGCACGCCGCCACGGGAAGGGAATCGGCTCGGGCGCCGCGGCCTCTTCCCGCACCCGCTCCATCACCATAGCCGCAAAGCCTGAACTCGGAACCAGGGCCTCATCCGTCGCCAGGATCTCTTCCATCGCGTCTCGCTTCGTCCCGTCCATCTCAGACCTCCCTCGTGTTGGCGTCGCTCAGCATATTCTGCGATCCACTCTCGCTGCCCAGGAGCGGAAATCGTTTCCGCAACAACTCCCGCGCCCGGCTGAGCCTTGCCTTTACTGAACCTTCCGGCATGCCCATCGTCTTTGCCGTGGCGGCAACATCCATCTCGTGAAAATAAAACAGCACCACCGCCTCGCGATAGCGCAACGGCAAAGCCAGCACAGCCCTGCGTACCGTTTCGTTGCGATCCTTATCCACCAGGGCTTCCAGCTGTACGGCGGCCTTTCCGGGTTCAGGACTGTCTTCCAGAGCCACGGTCTCGGTCGGAAATCGCTTCAGGCCGCTGCGAAAGACATTCGCGGCAACGCCAAACATCCACGTTGAAAAGCTTCCTTCGCGCCGCCATCCTTTCAGGCCCCTCCAACACTTGACCAGAGCCTCCTGGGCCAGCTCTTCGGCCCGCTGCCGGTCGCGGCAGTACCGCCAGGCCATGTTCACCAGAGGTCCTTGCCAGCGACGCACGATCCCTTCAAACGCGTCGACATCGCCGCCCAGCACCTTGTCGACATCCGCCAGGTCCAGCGCCGCGTTCGTCGCTGTGGAACTCCCAGGCATCGCGCTGTCGGCATTCAACGCCAAATTGCACCTTCCCCGGTTTGTGGGACAAGCCTACCGCGTTTCCGGTTGCATTTTGTTGCCGCACGCAGTCTCAAACAAATTGCAACCGCCGACTCGCCGGCCCTGTCCCACCGTTTGCAAGGGAAAAGCCCTCGCAACCGATTCAGGAGGAAGATATGACGCATCTCGCTTATTTGTTTCTCGATGGCGCAGGAGAATTTTTGGGCAACTTCGGCATGTGGGGCTTTCTCGCCGTCGGCGCGGTCGCGCTGTTCGGAGTCTTTCTGCCCATCGCCAGTTGGTCCGATAGTCAACGGCGCGAGCGCGAGGCCTTCTACAAGGCTGACACCATGCGCCGGCTCGCTGAAGCATCCGGCGAGGGTGGTAAGGCGGCAATCGAGCTGCTCCGCGAACAGAACCGCCTTGAATGGATGAAAAAGCGCGAAGGCTTGAAGATCGGCGGCCTCATCACCATCGCCGTCGGCATTGGCCTGGGCGCCTTCCTTTATTCCGTAGGCACTCCGGCAGACCATGGCGCCTTCATGGTGGGCCTGATCCCCGCATTGATTGGCGTCGCCATGCTCACTTACGTCTTCATTTCGGCTGGGCCGACGAACCAAATCTAGCTACCTCTTTAAGCCTCGGCAGAAGCATTGCCGAAATCCGCCGCCCATGGCATCCTGTGCGCATGGACGGACCGCTTCCCCTCTCGGCGCTCCTGTCGCAAGTCCTCGTCGCTTTCACCATCGAGTTCGACAACGAGGCCGAGCATCGCATGCCGCATACCACCACGCGGCACGGGGCCGCCTCGAGCCTGCTCAGAGGTCCCTGGCTCGTCTCGCTCGTCATGTATGCCAACTGCCTGCAGCACCTCGGCGAACAGCCGATCTCTCTGCTCGAGCTCGAGGGCCGCGCGCGCACACACACCAATCTGCATGGCATGCAGCGCTGGGGGTACATAAGAGTTGCGCCCGACCCTGCCGACAAGCGCGCGAAACCACCCCAATCTGCGTGGCTGGTGCGCCCCACCGTGGCCGGCCAGGCCGCGACAGAAATCTGGCGTCCGCTCTTCGGCGTCATTGAGAGGCGGTGGCGCAGCCGCTTTGGCGACGAACTCGTCGATCGCCTGCGCGAGGCTCTCTGCTCGCTTGTCGTCCAGCTCGACACCCGCCTTCCAGACTGCCTTCCAATCCTCGGCTACGGCTTGCTCTGTGCAAGCCCCAACCCGAAACTTCCCGCACACTCGGCCGCTGCCGATCCCGCCGACCTGCCCCTGTCCGCGCTTCTCTCCAGGGCCCTGCTCGCCTTTGCCCTTGAGTTCGAAGCCAAATCGAAGCTGTCGTTAGCCATCTCAGCCAACCTAATGCGGGTCCTCGATCCGGCCGGCGTAGCAGTGCGCCAGCTTCCCATTCTCTCCGGCGTCTCAAAAGAATCGATCAGCATGGCGATGGGCATTCTCCGCAAGTTTCGCCTCGCCGCCGTTGAACCCAATCCCGACGGAACACCCTGGAAGCTTCTCCGCCCGACCGCTGAGGGTTTAGCCGTCAAAACGGCCTACCAACTGGCGAACGGGCGCATTGAAAAAGAGTGGCAAGCCAGCTTTGGACCTCAAACCGTCAGCAAACTCCGCGAGCCGCTTGAAGAGCTTGTCCAGGACGGGACGCGCCACCGCTCGCCCCTGTTCGAAGGTCTGGAACCCTATCCCGAAGGATGGCGTGCCGCGGTCCGCAAGCCCCACATTCTGCCGCATTTCCCCATGGTTCTTCACCGGGGTGGCTATCCCGACGGCAGCTGATCCACGCCGCCAGCTTGAATCCTGCCGCGGCACCTCCGAATCAAAGCCACATGGTAGTTTGAAGTAGCAACTAATTCTCCCCCGAGGTACGTCGCTGTATGTCCGATCCCCTGCGTCAGCCCAGTCTTTTTCTTCCCCATGGAGGTGGCCCTTGTTTCTTCATGGACTGGACCTGGGGACCTGCCGACACCTGGAATGCAACAAAGCATTTCCTCGAAGGCGTTGCTGCCTCGCTTCCTGAAGCGCCCAAGGCACTCCTTGTCGTAAGTGGCCACTGGGAGGAGCCGGCCTTCACCGCCAGCGCAAACCCCGAACCGCAACTCATCTTCGATTACTCAGGATTTCCAGAACACACGTATCGTCT
>CAWBSV010000072.1:0-15481 GCA_963791505.1 uncultured Acidobacteriaceae bacterium | reverse complement strand
GTGCCCGGGCACGCCGATTCGCAGCCAACTCAGTTTGCTGGGGTCCGGAACGTAGGGATCGGGGACGCTGCTTGCACCCTCGCTGAGCACCAGGGCGTGATTCGCGAGCGGCGCGTCGCCGCTGACGGTCAATCGCGCGCGCCCGATTTCGACACCGTTACGGTAGACGACAATGAGTTGACTGCCCTGACTGAGCACGATGCTGACCGGTCCGGACGGGGCTAACTCCGGATGCCAACTCTCGTCCTCGGCGGGCGTGAAAGTGTCGGGCGCGACAGGCTGGCCGCCGGCGAATTTGACGGGAACGAGATAGCCCGGGTGCGCGACTTGCTCCGGCGCCGTTTGCTCGTTACCAATCACAACCGTCATGCCATTGGGCGAAATGCCGAAGAGCTGTTGCGCGAACTCGCTCGGTAAATGAATGCAACCGTGCGACTCGGGATAGCCCGGCAATCCGCCGGCATGCAGCGCGATCCCTCCCCAGGTGAGCCGCTCCATGTAAGGCATGGGCGCGCCATCATAAATCGTGGATCGATGCTCCTTCTGCTTTTGCAGCACCGTGAAAACTCCGGTCGGTGTCAGGTGACCCGGTCGGCCTGTGCTCACGGTCGTCGCGCCGATCAGAACGCCATTGCGGTAAACATAACCACGCTGTTCGGTGATGCTCACGACCATGACCACAGGGCCTGTGGTCACAGCCTCGCCCATCCATAGAAACTCGCCTTTCTTCAGGCGATTGATCGGCGTATCGATGGGAACAGAGGCTTTGGCGCCCCAGAAAGGCACCGAATCGGCCTGCGCCGAGGCTAGCCGGCCGAGGCCACCGATGACACACAGCAGCATGCAAATCGATCGAATCCGGCTAAACATGTGAACTTGCCTGGTCGAATGAAGTCAATTGTTAAGCCTATTTGCTGTGGAGTTTGCCGTCTTGGTCGTTTCACGCCGTCTTTTGCTCAATTTTGCTTTGGCTGGCCTTGCTTCCGGTGTCGCAAGAAAGACGTTCGCTTCCGGGCCGGCAAGCTCGATTGACGGGGGGATTGATTCCGGTTTACGTCGACGCGCGCTCGATGCTTTGCAGCGTCATGAGAGCAGCATCAGTCACCGCGATGTCATGGGAGTCGTGGACTTTTCGCTCCCATCGCATACCCCCCGTTTCCACATCGTGAACCTCGAGGACGGCAAAGTCCGATCACACTGGGTTGCCCATGGCAGGGGTTCCGACCCGGCTCATACCGGATGGCTCGAGCGATTCTCCAACGAGCCTCACTCGAATGCGACCTCTGACGGAGCGTATCGAACGGGAGCGCTCTATGTCGGGGCTCATGGGCACTCGATGCGGCTCGAGGGGCTCGACACCACCAACAGTAATGCGTTGTCGCGGGCGATCGTGGTGCATGGGGCCTGGTACGTGAACGATCGAATCATCGGGGAGTACGGGATGCTCGGACGGAGTCAGGGCTGTTTCGCCGTCGCCGACGCAAGCTTGCCCGAGATTATGGCGCTCCTCGGGCCCGGCCGTCTGATCTACGCCGGCAAAGCCTGAAAACAACCGCCTCAGCGCCCATTTATTGAGTGTGTGTCGGGCGCCTTCGATGTAAGCGTCTACGGAAGCAGCCTTGACGAACCGCTGCCTGTGCAACTTATGGCGAGGTTCCGTGTTATAGATGAATGGAGACTCATCGGAGAGGTCTATGACACTGAGTGACGAACTCGCCAAGCTGGCGCAACTTCATGCGGACGGAAGGCTGACGGATGAGGAGTTTGCGCGCGCCAAAGAGCGGTTATTGAAGGGTGAGCAGCCGCCCGCAACCGACACGGTGGCTTCCGCGGTGAACTCCTTCAGGCGTAGCCGCGCCGACCGATGGCTCGGCGGGGTGTGCGGCGGCATTGCCCGGTCGACCGGAATGGAGTCCTGGGTCTGGCGACTGCTGTTCGCCGTACTATTCATCTTCGGGGGAGTCGGCCTGCTGGTGTATTTGTTGCTTTGGTTGTTCGTACCCAAAGACTGAGCGGCCGCCCCCTGGGCGTTGCTAGAACGCGTGGTCGAATGCCACCTCGCCCTGCACGGCGACCTGATAGGCCGACACGCTGCGCTCGAAGAAATTCGTCAGCTCCTGCACATCCTGCAGTTCCATGAAGGCGAACGGGTTGCGAGAGCCGTAGATCGCGGGGAGTTTCAATTTCAGCATGCGTTGGTCGGCAACGTACTGCAGATACTGCCGCATTTCCGTGCGGGTGAGCCCAGCCACCCCTTCCGAGAGCACGTCGTCGGCGAAGGCGGCTTCACATTCCACCGCTTCTTCGATCATGGTTTTGACCTGCGCAGCCCAGTTGGCATCGAACAGTCCGGGCTCCTCCTGGCGCACCGTGTCGAGCACTTCGTAGGCGAAAGCCATGTGTGCACTTTCGTCGCGGAACACCCAGTTGGTGCCGGCCGCGAGGCCCGGCAACAGGCCGCGCGAGCGCAGGAAGTAGACGTAGGCGAAAGCGCCGAAGAAGAACAGGCCTTCGATGCAGCTGGCGAAACAGGTCAGGTTCAACAAGAACTGACGGCGATCGTCCATGGTCTCGATGCGCTTCAAGTCCTGCACCGAATCGGTCCAGCGTTGGCAGAACTGAGCCTTGCGGCTGATCGAGGGGATGTTGTCGATCGCTGCGAAGGCGCGAGCGCGCTGTGCTTGATCGGGAATGTAGTTGTCGAGCAAGGTCAGATAGAACTGCACATGCAGCGCTTCTTCGAACAATTGCCGCGACAGGTACATGCGCGCTTCCGGCGCGTTGATGTGCTTATAGAGGCTCAACACCAGGTTATTGGCCACGATGGAGTCGCCGGTCGCAAAGAATGCGACGAGGCGTTCAATGAGATGGCGGTCCGCCGGGCTCATGCGCCGCTGCATATGGCCCAAGTCGATTTGAAAGTCGATTTCTTCCACGCTCCAGGTGTTCTTGATGGCGGCGCGGTACATCTCATAGAACTTCGGATAGCGCATGGGCCGAAGGGTGAGATTGAAACCGGGGTCGAGTAAGTGGCTCATTGGCAGGCCTCGCAGCTTTCGGGGTTCTCGAGCGAGCAGGCGAGGGCGGCGCTGTCTTGCGCAACTCCGGAGTCACGTTCTTGAACGGTGGTTTTGGAGATTTTCGTCGCCGGCCGTGACCGCAGGTAATAAGTGGTCTTGAGACCCCGCTTCCACGCATACATGTACATGCTGGAGAGCTGACCGATGTTCGGATTGGCGATGAACAGGTTGAGAGATTGGCTTTGATCGATGAAGGCGCCGCGATCGGCAGCCATTTCGATCAAGGACTTCATGGGCAATTCCCAGGCCGTGCGGTAAATGCTTTTGACCTCCTGCGGGATGCTGTCGATGCCTTGCACCGAGCCATCGGCCAACTTGATGGCGTCGCGCATGTCGGGGCTCCACAGGCCGAGGAGTTTCAATTCGCTGGCGAGATAGGCGTTGACCTGCAGGAAATCGCCGGACAGGGTCTCACGCTTGAACAGATTGGAAATCTGCGGCTCGATGCATTCGTAGCAGCCGGCAATCGAGGCGATGGTGGCCGTGGGCGCGATGGCGATCAGCAGGCTGTTACGCAGCCCATGAGTGCGAATTTCCGCGCTGAGCTCTTGCCAACGTTCTTGATTGGCAGGGGTGACACCCCATGCCTCGAACTGTAGCTCTCCCGCAGCGGCACGGGTTTCCGGGAAGCTGGGATGGGCGCCATGCTCGCGGGCCAGTTCCATGGAGGTGCGCAGGGCGTGAAAGTAGATCTCCTCGGAGATTCGCGCGGAGAGCGCGCGCGCCTCCTGACCGTCGAACGGTAGGCGCAGTTTGAAAAACACATCCTGCAGGCCCATGAGTCCCAAGCCCACCGGACGCCAGCGCATGTTGGATGATCTCGCCGCCGCGATGGGATAGAAATTCAAGTCGATGACGCGATCCAGCTGGCGTACGGCCAACTCCACGGTGATACGAAGCTTGTCGAAATCGAACTCGCGACCTTCGAGGTGGCGCGCAAGGTTGATGGAGCCCAGGTTACAGACAGCGCTTTCGCCGTGGGTGGTGACTTCGATAATCTCGGTGCACAGGTTCGATAGATGCACGGCATTCTGCGCTTGTGCCGTCTGATTGCACGCGCGATTCGATTTATCCTTGAAGGTCATCCAGCCATTGCCGGTTTGCGCCAGGGTGCGCATCATGCGGGCGTACAAATCGCGCGCGGGCAGGGTCTTGCGGGCAAGGCCGCGGGCTTCGGCCTGCACATAGGCTTGCTCGAAGGCCGAGCCCCAGAGGTCAGGAAGTTCCGGCACATCTTTCGGATCGAACAAGGACCAGGGCTCGTTCGCCTCGACTCGTTTCATGAAGAGGTCGGACACCCAATTGGCGACATTCAAATGGTGAGTGCGACGAGCGTCGTCGCCCGTATTGTCGCGCAGTTCCAGGAACGCCTCGATATCGGCATGCCAGGTCTCGAGGTACACACAAGCGGCGCCCTTGCGCTTACCACCCTGGTTTACCGCGGCTACGGACGAATCCAGTGTCTTCAGCCAGGGCACGATGCCGTTCGACAAGCCGTTCGTGGAACGAATGAGCGATCCCTCGGAGCGCACGCGGTGCCAGGCGACGCCGATACCGCCGGAGAATTTCGACAGCAGGGCGATGTCCTTGTACTTCTCGTAGACGCCTTCCAGCGAGTCGGGCGGGGAGTCGAGCAGGAAACAGCTGGACAGTTGCTCATGCAAGGTCCCGGAATTGAACAAGGTCGGCGAACTGGGCAGATAGTCCAGGGAGGAGAATAGGCGATATTGCTCGATAGCTTCGTGCACCGTGGTGCTGAGCGCCACCGCTACGCGCATCCAGAAATACTGCGGCGTCTCGAGCACATGCCGCTTGGTGGGATGCTTGAGCAAATAACGGTCGTACAAGGTACGAATACCGAAATACTCGAAACGCTGAGTGCGTTCGGCGTCGATGGCATCATTCAACTTGCGGGCATGCGACTCGACGAATTGCAGTACCCGCTCATTCACCAGGCCCACATCGAAGCCGGTGCGAATGGACTGCGAGAAAGAATAAATGCCGAGGCCTTGCACTTCTTTGTCGATGAAGGCGCCCAGCAGGCGTGCCGCGAGCTTTGAATAGGCGGGTTCGTCCGCCATGAAGGAGGATGCGGTGCGGATGGACAGCTCATCCAATTCGCGGGTCGTCGCACCGTCGTACAGGCCGGCAATGGTCTTCAGGGCCACGCGCATGGGATCCACGTCCGCGATGCCTTCGCAGCAGCGCGTCACGGCGCGGACGATCTTGTTCACATCGATGGGCTCGTGCGCACCCGAGCGCTTCTTGACGCTCATGGGAACGCGCGGCGAGGGCGGGGGATTCAAATTGAATTGTGGCTGGGCAATCTGTTGTGTAGTCATTCCGTTTTCCTTGACGAGTTCTATCGCCGGACATGAGCAGCAACAGACGATGGATTGAAGGCGCCGCTATCGCACGTTCGTTCCCCGCCGGCCGCTGCTCCCCCGAGCAACACGGAACTCACAGGGTGAAAAGGCGGGGCATGGCCTGCGCCGATGGCGCAGACACGTAACCCGGCCGCTCCTCCCACGAGAGCTCCAGAGCCATACAACACCCCTCTCGGGATGCAGATTGCGGCAGGTCTTCGGACTTATGGGCTTTCGGCCTTTTAAGGCCGGTTCCTACCGCACGCTGCTTCCCGAGCCGTCGACTTGCGTCGACAATTCAGTGCCGTTAGCGTGTTTCGCTCCCATTTACCGCTGCGGGGCAGTTCCGGGTTCGCACCGGATTCCCTCTTAGGTCTAGCATTTGTGCCAGACACCGCAATGACACACAAGATATGGTGTTTCGCGAGGGTCGTCAATTATGTTTATGCTGCAATGCAAAGGAACTGCAATAGGGTCTTCTCTAGTTAAAAAAGTCCTATATAATCCGCGCGCACTTCCGATTCGGTTTGCACGAACCCGAGCATCGGCCTGGAAAATACGTTTGGCGCAGTCGATTTTGTTGAAGGCGCCCGTAGCTCAACCGGATAGAGCACCGGCCTTCTAAGCCGGCGGTTGCAGGTTCGATTCCTGCCGGGCGCGCCACTTGTCGGAAGTTGACGATGGTGGACGTAGCTCAGCTGGTAGAGCCCCGGATTGTGATTCCGGTTGTCGCGGGTTCGAGCCCCGTCGTCCACCCCACCTTTAGAAAGTGGTTTGTTTGTGCAGTGTTTTGCGGAAAGGTTTATTTGGGCCGTTAGCTCAGCTGGTAGAGCAGTTGACTCTTAATCAATTGGTCGTAGGTTCGATCCCTACACGGCCCACCATATCCCCAAAATTTACTTTGTGAATCAACGAGTTCGGCGCTGCGGCGCAAAGTGAACTCGAATCGAACCCACATGGGTACACGATAACTCCCTAATAACCAAGAAGATTGCACCCGTAACTCCCCACCATTGACACTCCCTCAAAAAATTAGATTCGTGCCTTCTCTTTCTTATTTCTTAGGGAGATGGGATCTTTTTGGTATGGTCCTTGAGTTGGCGAAAATGTGGAGGAGAGGCGGGGATCAAGACTATGCGACGCCAATCACTGTGTAGCTTCAGCGACTTCTGGACAAAATGCTAGGCGAAAAATGAGAGACTTCGAGCTGCTGCGGAAGCCCCGCAGACGGAGCGAAGTGGATGAGCAAGCGAGAATATCGACGATTTACCGCGGAACAGAAGCTGGAGATTTTGCGCGAGGCGGACCAGCCCGGCGTGACGGTGAGCGAGGTGTGTCGGCGTCACGGGTTGTCGCCCTCGGTGCTTTATCGATGGCGGGCGGTGGCCCAAGGCGGCTCGGCGGTGGCGCTGAAGCGCGATGCGCAGCGAACGCCGCGCAAGGATGACCCGGAAGCCCGGCACAAGGCGGAAATCGAGCGCATGCGGGCGGTGATCGCGGAGATCACGGCGGAGAATTTGGAGCTGAAAAAAAAGATTTGAGAGTTGGAAGATTTATCCCGAGTACCGGCGGAGACGAAAGCGGCGGTGATGCAGATCGTTGAGCAAACCAAACGGCGTTCCGGGTGGCGGGCGTATCGCACGCTCGCCGCCCTGGGCGTGCCACGCAGCGTCTATTACGCCTGGAAGAAGCGCGAGAGCCTGGAGGATCGGGTCGGCAAACCCTGCCGCGTGTACGAGGTGCTGCCCGAGGAGCGAGCGGCGATCTGCGAGTTTGCCCTGCAGTACCCGAAGATCGGCTATCGGAAGCTGACCTGGATGATGGTCGATGCCGGGAATGGCCTGCGTCGGGCGAGAGCACGGTTTACCGAGTTCTGAGCGATGCGGATCTGCTGTCGCGCTGGAAGCGATCGACGGTGTCGAGCGGCGAATACAACTTCCGTCCCAACGGACCGAATCAGCAATGGCATACCGACGTGATGTACGTCTGGGTCGCCGCCCGGTTCTACTTCCTGCTGAGCTTTGTCGATGCCTACAGCCGCTATATCGTGCACCACAAGCTGCTGATCAGCCTGGACGGCAAATCGGTGGCGATCGAGCTGCAGGCGGCGCTCGAAGCGGCCAATGGCGCCAAACCTCGGGTCGTGCACGATCACGGCAGTGAGTTCGTCAATCGCGATGTCGCGGCGGTCATCAAGACGCATAACCTGATCGACATCAAGACCAAGCCGCGGCACCCGGAATCGAACGGTATCGTGGAGCGCTTCAATGGCACGGTGCGCGATGAGAGCGACAACGACTACGGAAATAACTATCTGCAGGCCGAAGCGATCATCGCCAAGCTCATGCAGCAGTACAACGAAGAGCGGCTACATGCGACCTTAGGTTACATGACGCCGGCGACCTGGCATCGTGGGCAACCGGATGAAGTTCGAGACGAGCGTGCGCGGCGAATAGCTGCGGCCCGTGCGCATCGTAGAATGACCAACCAGCAGCGATTTACCGAGGCGGCCTAAGCAGTGAAAGTCTCTCTTTCTAGCTCAGGCATTTTGTCCAAGTTGACGTGAAGCGCGACAATCACGGCTATCGAGATCAATTCAGTGCAATATTTTTTTTCGTTAGAGGATCAATTTACGACACGGAAAAGGAGTAATCGTCATGGTCAAGAAATCGTCACCGCCGCCGGCATCGCCGCTTACCAGCGCTCGAGTCAAACATTTGGCTGGCATCGGCTTGAGAACTCCAAGTAAGCTGACGAACAAGCAAACTCAAGAGTTGGCGGGTTCTGTAGAGCGCCATATCCAGCGCAAGAAGTAGTCGGAGTTCGAGCAGACTCCTCACCGCGCCGCGCGGGATGCGAATAATTCCGCACTCTTGTACCTTGTGCTGAAGCATGTCTCCGGATTCAACGCGGATTGTGACTGTTTACGTGCGATTGAGAAGCCAACGATCGCGCGGTCTCGGCCTTCACGTTCGCAGAGGGAGTCGCTCACTTCAAGGACTTGCAGCGTCAATCGCCACGCGAGATCCGGATGAACTGCAAGCGAAGATCGCCCTGGTGGAAGATTCGAGGGTGCCGGCGCCCGAAGATGTCATACCCAGCGCAACTCGACGCCGGCCTCAAAGATAGGAATAAGCACGATGACAGTTGCAACCCGCCGGTCAACGGATCTCGGCTCGTATTCCCCAAACCGATTCATGATAACTCTCGGGCCGAAGTTTCACATGGTGAACGCCTCCGACTTGTCGCCAAAGGACTTAGACGACGACCAACTGTCAATTCTGTTTCACGAGTATATCCACTATCTCCAAAATATCTCTACGGTCGCCGGCTACCACGGGTTTCGTCGCTATCTCGATCTTTGGCGATTGTTTGCAGAGACGGTGGGAGAGGACGGCACGAGCGCGGGATCGGATGCTCTATCCAAAACACACCAGCAGTGGGTATTTCAGTACCTCGCCATTGCCTATGAATTCGACGGTGAATGGGAGCCCGATTGGCCTGATGGATTCGATCCAAATTCCTTCGAAATTGAGGATTTTGAAGTGATCCCGCACGAGCTTCCTATTGGCGATCAGACAGCACTTGTGTCAGCCGTCACGTTGTATGGTAGGGCTGTGCAGGATTCGATGACCGTCGAAGAGTTCGCCTTCCAAATTGGAGAGGTGTCGATCAGTGAAGGGATTGCCTACGAACTCGATCAAATCGTGGCAGCCGGCGAGCAGGGCGGTAAAACCCCGAAATACCCGTCGCCACCTTTTCCTTATGAGATTCTGCGTAAATTCTGCGAGTTGCGGTGTCCCGGCATCGATACATTGTCAGTCATTCGACTCGGTTGCTTGTCATTGTTGTCAAACGATCCGGCGGGCGCGCTTGCTGATCTGTGCATGCTCTATGCCCAGGGCATTCAGTCTTCAAGCCCGGAGAGTGTGATTGACAGAATTCACGGCAATTCGACGCAGATACGGGAACTGATCACGGACGCGATTCTTAAAACAGACATCCCTCAGCATGACGAGGAGTTTCAAGGCCACGGTTCCCTGAGCCGTGCCGTGAAGTTCATACATGGACTGTTTCGACGATCATTGCAGCGACGCTTGGTGGATCCCTTCATCGAGCTAAATGCGCTATCCCGGGATAGTAGAGTCGACCGTCAACGTCTTAATGATTTGCTGGTGAGCATTCCTCCCTGCACGGTGCGTCAGGAGGGCCGTGGATCAAAGCATAGGATTAGCCGCGATTCCTTACTCAACTTCGGTCCGCTTGAAAGTGCCGATGCCGACTTATCTGTACTTCACTGCGCCCAGCACTTTCTGCTGGCCCACTTGGGGCCTGATCGACTCTTGCCGAGTAAAAAGGCACGCTCCTCTCCATGCCCATTTTATTCCTGTTGTTCTCTTGCCATGAGGCGCGAGGCGTCGTCGAACTGCAAGAGCAGACCTTGGCGCGCGGCGACTGGGCGGGCTGGCCCGACGGTGAGACCTGTTGGTACGGCGCTGCCGTTAGCACCCACTCGAACCAAAGAGTCCTAGGCTCATAGGCAATGGCGCTCGCTTGTTTGTCACTCGGTGGCGCGGTTATCACCGGCGGAAAGTCGCCCGTCGGCCGACCCGACATCGTAGTGCATATCTGCCAGTACGTCTGCCACGCGAAAGACATCGTGCCAAATGACCGGTGAACGGAAGTGTATCGGCGTTTCTTCGTCGCTGTGAGCATGGTCTCGGTACAAATGCGTTCTTCCTTGAACTTCCGAAATTTGTCTTCGGGTGGTCACCTTACAGCCGGCGTGCAACTGGATACCTTCTATTGGGCGCGGCTTCCGTTGTTAGCTTTTTGCTAATCCACAAGGTAGTCGTCGCTCATGTCTGTGTCCACTGAAAAGCGCTCCGTGTGAAGCAGGATTTGACCCACCTCATTCGGTTCAGCTTCGATGCGCTCAAACGTCGCATTGGCTCTCATACATTGCTGTTTATTGAGATAAAATCGGTGCTCGTCCAGCCAAAGGCGAGGCTTGTGAAAGTTGTTTGAGGTGGCTTTTTCTAGTGCAAGCAGATTTGCCTCGATATCACGTCGAGAAACGCGCGGCCTGAGAAGAGGGAACACATCGACGGTCCGGTCGTCAGAAACAACAATTGCAAGCCGCGGTTTCGCAGAGCCGCTCACATACCTGACTCCAGAATTGAATCTTGATCCGCGAGATGGCGTGCACTCGGCGACGGATACTCCATCCAAAATGACACCCACCGCATGGCAGAGACCCTCGGCATCCACCAGAATCGCACCATCTATACCACTGACCCGCCGAAACAATTCCGGTGTCAACAGCGTCGGTTCAACTGGTGTTCCTTGAGACGCCAAACGCCTCGCCTCTCCTTTGGCATCATCTGCAACGACGATCATGCTGCCGTGCTTCGCACCTAACGCCGAACGAAATACTTCCCATAAATGTTCTCGTGCTGTCGCAGAAGAATCCCGGAACAATCTTTCGAGGTTCAAAATGAATCTCTCACGGCCGATCGGCTCCTGTGGCAACATTGCGTCGCCGTAGCGTGTTACTAACATCACCTGCTCGCCGCACCGTAGTTGCCATGAATAATGATCCAGAAAGTCGACTATAAATGCACGTTTCCCCACGCTGGCAGTGGTCGTGAGCCTGCCTAGGCCGTATATCCGCTCGCTGTCTGAAACGAGCGCAACCTCAGTGGAGGCCATCTGAAGTGCCTTTCTGGCCCAGCGCGGCTCATGGAATGGGACGGGTTTTTTGAAGCGAACCATGAAATCAACATCTGGCGAATCCGCTCCGGTCAGTATCAATTGGCCCACACCATGGGCGCCTTCGTACATCAACGATGAAATCATGTTGAATCGCTCGAAAAGTTCCGCGGGGACATAGCGTCCAGAGGTCGCGTAGGCCGGCGTCCTCATGAAGTCCGACGCCGCGAGACGCACAAGCTCTTGTGCTCTCTCGCCCGCAGGAAAGAACATTCCGCGCCCTGGCTCGGGTCGCTGTAACTCCGTCGTGGCATCCGCGAGGATCCGTGCGATAGCCGCATGAATGAAGCTAGGAAAACCGCGGGGCACTCGGGGATCATCCGATTTGGGGAGATCTAATGGTGGAAACTGTTGAAACAGTGTCTCTGGCAACTGAATAACTGGCACGATGTAGTATTGCCCGACGTGGACAGAGAACCCGCAAAACGACCGGACAGCGTTTCTGGCGTCGGACGGCCCCAGAGCTGCCCGAACCGCCTCTGTAACCGAGTTGCGGCGTATGTTCTCTGGCTTGTCCCGCATTGCGGCTTCGTCGCCGTAGAACATGTTCTGCAAAGGGTGGTCGCGCACGGTTGCCTCGACGCTGGGCAACAAGCCCTCGAAGGGCTCTCGTGACCACTCACCATCCTCCGGCTCAATGCACACTTCGTGACGCGCGTCAGACTGTGGGGCCCGCGCGCCCACAACGAACACCTTGGCTACGGCAGTCGTGCCTAAGTGTCGAAGTACAGATTCGACAAGGTAAGAGAGGCCGCCGCGAAAGCTGTGCTGATAGGGGAACATGAACTGATCGATAACGATTCTTCGCATGGTGCGTATCCGTAACGTCTCTACCAGCGTTCCCACAGGTTCGCTGCGGCATCGAGGAATGCGTCGGCGTTGGCAGGCGGCCAACACTCGTGGGCGTTGGCCCGCAATAGATAGTACTGCTCGTTCGCGCAGAGGAGGTTCTCCTTTTTCGCCTGCATCCTGAGCCAATTCAGGGCATTCACGTAACACGAGCCGTAGCTTGTTGCAAAAAGGCTAGTCGGCACGTTGTAAAGCAGTCCCTCCAAGAAGTACGAAGGCGCCGATCCGCTTGGGAGCAACCTGTCTTCAACAAGCCGCCCGCGAAGATTCTTGACGATGCGGATCATCGGCTTAAGCCACGAGCCGGTTGCCTGGTGTTTGGCCGTGAGGTTCGCCGAGTGTTGCTTGGGAAAATTGGCAATTCGTTCACCGCCTTTGTTCCAGAAGCAAATGCCGGACGTATATAGCTGATCGCCTGCGCTTTTGAATCTCGAATACCTCCGAAACTCGGTGGCGACAATTACGTCTGCCTTGCGGCGATTTCCTCTGGGTGCAATCGCAATCGCCTTGTCGCCTCCACCCACGTCATTCGCGTATGCCGCAGTGAGAACTTTGAGCACGTCTCGCTTGAATTCCACGTATCCGTATGTAGCATCAGAATGAGCCTGGCGCCAGGCGGCCCTATCGTCATCAGTCAAGTTACTTAGATCGCTATGGAAGCAACTGGCTAGCTTGATCACGATGTCGACGTCGCTTTCGGACCAGATGTTGCTGTCATTGCCGAAAGACCCTTGCAAAAATACTTCATAGTTCTTTTCCGCATAGGGAGTGCCGACGTCGCCGAGCACATTTTTAATCGTGTTGTAGGTGTTGCTCGAATTGGTGATCGATCCCTGATGGGACCATGTTTCCAGCTGTGCTTCGGGTATCGCCACTTCGTGCTCCATCACGTCAGAAATCGCTTGAGTTCATCCTCGCGAGTCGCGAACGACTCTCGCCCACGCTGGCGCAGAAGATTGAGCTTATCGAGGTCGTGCTCGAGCAAATCAGTTGCCATCTCAGGACGCTCAAACGTCTCGTTGATTCTTATCGTCGGAATGTCCTGGAACAGAATCGTTCGGAGTTGATCCATTGATTGAGTGTTTATTTCAAGTGTCTTTTGCAGCAATTCGATGCTGTTGAACGGGATCCTCTTTGCGAGCCACATGCTAAATTTCTTGGGTTGCGGGTAGACACCAACGCCAATGCTGATGACGCGAAGATCCTCGCGGTTTCTCTTGAGCGCAACGAGCGCGTCCGCAATTGCATAGAGGGTCGGATTGTTTGCGCAATAGCCCCCGTCAATTAGTTCGATCGTATCGCCGGCTGCTGTTACGACTACCTTGCGCAGAAAAAATGGAAAGGCGGAGCAGGAGGCTTGAACGGCGTCGGCGATCGACACTCCAAAGCCCGGAACGAACGTACCCCGGGAGCCGTGGGCCTGTTGTACGCTGCCCTTAAAGATCATCGGACGTTCAGTCATCCATTTTGCTGAGACGACTCCGACGCCGGTCTTTACATCCGCAAAAGTCTTATCGCCGTAAACGACCTTGGTCAAGTGGGCTAGCGCTTTCGTTCGGGCCGCGCGTGTCCTGCAGCCCATAACCGTCGGTACGTGCTCCTTATAAATCGAATGGATCTCGTCGACCTTGTATCCAAGGGCAATGAGAGTCGCGATGATTGCTCCGGTGCTAGTGCCGAAAATGAGTTCGAATCGCTGGCACAGCGGACAGTCCACCATCGCTTCGATCTCTCTCAGGACGCCGAGGGTGTAAAAGCCCTTCGCTCCACCGCCGTCGAGCGATAGAATTCGGCAGAATGATTCAGCATTAGGCATAACGAATCTCTATTTTTTTTTCGATCGAACTTCGCATCGTTTGATCGTTGGGCGGCTCTGATCGGCGAGACCGCCGATACGCGTGCTAGCCATTGTCCGGATCTCGATCGTGACCCAGCACGGCTCCCAGGGCTGCACCGAGTACGGCACCTGGCGGCCCTAGCAGTATTACGCCGGGCAGGGCGCCGAGTAAGCTTCCACCAAAGGCATTCCAACGTTTCGCTGCGGTACGCGCGTTTGCCGACATCGGAGCACGGGTCAGCCCGCGCCTCAATCGCATGGACCGGGTGGTGCGAGCTCCCTTCGCGCGGTTACAAGAAATGCACGCAGCGTAAAGATTGTTTATCCGGTCGCTCCCACCGCAGGCCCGCGGAACCGAGTGTTCGATTTCCCATGCGCCACGGTCTCCAGGATGCCCGTAGTTCTTGAAAGAGAGCTTCTTATGGCACAGGTGGCATTTGCCGCTGGTGCGATCAAAGATCTCGTTGATCCGGTCCTCGCTCAAACGCATATGTATACCGCCTTGCAAATGGCTCGATTACAAATGATCTCGAAGAATTCTTAGATCGTTTAAATTGTAATATTTACAGTTGACAAAATAGCAAAAAATGATACCATCTGTCAACCTAAGATCGGTAGGAGAATTATTATGATAGGTCATAGACTTAGGACGGCGCGAGCTGCTGCGGGATTCTCTTTGAGGGATCTCGAAAGCAAGATTGACAACTTGGTTACGGCCCAGGCCTTAAGCAAGTACGAACAGGACGAAATGATGCCGGGATCTCACGTTCTCATCGCCATCGCTAAAGCCTTGGGAGTGTCTGAGGACTACTTGTTGTCTGAGCAGGAGTTGTCGCTCGACGGGGTGGAATTCCGTAAGAAAGCAAAAATGAGTGTTAGGGAACAAGCCCAAGTCGAAGCCCAGGTGTTGCATCTTTTTGAGCGTTATCTCGCCGTCGAGGAGTTGCTCGGCCTGACGATCGAGTGGGACAAGCCGAGAGAGGCTCCCTATCCCGTACTCAATGATGTGAATGAAGCGGACCGGGCGGCTCGGAGTCTGCGTCAAGACTGGGGTCTTGGACTTGATCCTCTGCCCAATCTAGTCGAGCTGCTGGAAGAGCGCGGCATCAAGATCCTGTCCATCGTGGCGGAAAAGGTCGATGGACTGACGGCGAAGGTTTTGCGACCGAAACGAACGCCGCTGCCTGTCATTGTCATCAACAGTGAAGATTGGGCAGAGCGCAAGCGCTTCAATTTGGCCCATGAGCTTGGGCATCTTGTCATGGATATAGCACCCGGGCTGGATTGCGAAAAAGCGGCGCATCGCTTTGCCGCGGCCTTTCTGATGCCCGCCGAAAGCCTGTGGAATGAAGTGGGAAAGCACCGGACGTCGGTGAGCATGGCCGAATTGTTGCAACTAAAAAATCTATTTGGCACGAGTTTTCAGGCAATCACGTACCGCTGCAAAGATTTAGGAATCATTAGCGAGCAGCTGTTCAAGTCTCTGTTTGAAATCTTCAAGGACCGCGGCTGGCGGGCCCCTCCTTTTAAAGAGCCGGGCGCAATCCTCCCAGAAAAGGAGAAGCAATACATAAGTA
>CAWBSV010000071.1:0-24579 GCA_963791505.1 uncultured Acidobacteriaceae bacterium | reverse complement strand
GACGTGCGATGGATTCTTCTTCCGCGGCAAAGAGATCGCTGTCGTGGGCGGCGGCGACTCGGCGATGGAAGAGGCGCTGTTCCTGACCCGCTTCGCCACCAAGGTCACGCTGCTTCATCGCCGCGAGAGCTTCCGCGCCTCGAAGATCATGCTGGAGCGCGCCATGGCCCATCCCAACATTGTTCTGCGCACCAACACCGTTGTGGAAGAAGTGCTTGGCGTCGAAGAGAAGGAAGTGCGCGGCCTGCTGCTTAAGGACGTGACCAATGGCGTGGTGGACGAGCTGAAGATCAGCGGACTTTTTCTGGGCATCGGCCACATGCCCAATGCACGCGCCTTCCATGGCCAGATGGATCTCGACGAAGAGGGGTACATCAAGACCAAGCGACAACGTCCTACACCACGCACAATGGCATCGTGATCCCCGGCGTCTACGCCTGCGGCGATGTGCAGGACCGCCGTTATCGCCAGGCCATCACCGCTGCCGGTTCCGGATGCATGGCCGCACTTGAGGCCGAGAAGTACCTAGAGGAACACGGGCACTGAGGGCGCAGTCGCGGGCGCGCACACGCACAGGCCGGTACAAGGAAGGAACACCGCATGTCCACGATCTTTCCAGGCCGCTTCAGCGCGCAGAGCAGTGAACCTTTTGTCGTCTTCCTCATCGGCATGCGCGTCAACCAGCTCTTGGCGCTGGGCAGTTGGCCGCGCGTCGCCAAGTGCCATGCCGCCCATGATCGCCGAGCTCAAGCGCGATCCTTCGCTTGGCCTGCTGCACGCAGAGTTTTTCGTTTACTGGCGAGGTGTTGGCGTCATTCAGTACTGGCGAAGCTTCGAGCAACTCCACGCCTATGCCCACGCTCGGAACGCCGCCCACCTTCCCGCCTGGGCGGAGTTCAATCGCCGCATGGCGGCGATGGCTCCGTCGGCATCTGGCATGAGACCTACACTGTGAGCAACGGGCAGTACGAAACCATCTATGCCAACATGCCGCGCTTCGGTCTGGGCGCGGCCGCCGAGCATCTTCCCTCCGCGGGCCGGCTCGATACCGCCCGCTCGCGCATCGGCGAAGAGAAAGCCTGAGCCAATTCATGTCTGAACTGAAACAGAACCTTGGAGCAACTCGAAGACGCAATCGGCGCCGCATGCCGCAAGGCCGGCCGCTCGCGGCACGACGTCGAACTGATGGCCGTCTCCAAGACCTACCCGGCCGCGACGCTCGTCGAAGCCGCAGAGCTTGGGCTGCGGCTGTTCGGGGAAAGCCGGGTGCAGGAGTTTTCAGGCCAAGGCTCCCGACCTTATCTCCTGGCGCGCCGACGGCAGTAATGCCGCCGCCGACGCGCCCATCTCCGTCCATCTCATCGGGCATCTGCAATCGAACAAGGCGGCGCGGGCGGTCGAGCTCTTTGACGCGATTGATTCGCTCGACTCGCTTCGCTTGGCCGAGCGGCTCAATGAAGCTGCCGAAAAACTGCACAAGCGCCTGCCTGTGCTGCTTGAAATCAAGCTCAGCTCGGAAGAAACCAAGGCCGGCCTCGATCCCGAATCGCTGGAAGTCGCAGCATTGCTGGAACGCCTGCCGGATCTGCCGCATCTGCATCTACGCGGATTGATGACCATCGCGCCCTGGGGCGTGCCCGACGAGGAGACGCGCGCCTGTTTCCGCAGCCTGCGCACCTGGCGTGATCGCTGGGCCGCTCAGCACGCGAAGCTTCAACTCGATGTTCTTTCTATGGGTATGAGCGGCGATTTTCCCATTGCGCTTGAAGAGGGCGCGACCCGCATCCGGATCGGCACGGCCCTGTTCGGGAAGCGCGCGCCGTGGAAGGGCGAAGACTGATGCTGCGTGCGGTGCCGGGTGGAGTGACGCTGGCGGTGCGCGCGCAGCCGGGGGCCAGGAAGACTGCGATTGTGGGCGCCTATGGCGAGGGCGCGGACGCGCAGTTGAAGATTGCAGTGCACGCACCGCCTGTTGAAGGCAAGGCCAATGCCGCTCTTCTTGATTTTCTCGCGGCGCTCTGCGGCGTGCCCCGCAACCGCATTGAACTGCAGGCCGGCGCACTCAATCGCAGCAAGGTATATCTGCTCCGCGGCATGACGTGCGAGGACGCTGAACGCATTCTCGCCCCATTCCTTCCTGTCTCCTGATTCGTCACACGTCGACGAACGACCTGCGCTATACTTTCTTCGATCAATCACAGGGAGCTCTTCGTGTCCGGCGCCAGTTCGTGTTGGCGGCTTTTTGCCGCCCTTGTCGTCGCAGTTTCCGTCGTTCCATCCATCTCCCAGCCGAGTTATCCCGTCGAGGGCTACATCAATGTGGTTCATTCGCCCACGGATTTCGAGGTCGGCGGCCGGCGGTTCTATCTCAATTCCAACACTGCGTTCGGCCTGATCGGCGACGACTCCACCACAACCAAGAGCCCCTTGCGCGAGCAACTGCGCGTCGGCGTCTATGTCGAAGTTGCCGCCCCCGATCCGGGCCCTTTCAAGCCCTTCATCGCTACAACCGTTCTTGTCCGCGATGACTGGGGTCGAAAGGTCTCCGGCGTTGGCGTCATCACGCGGGTGGTCCTGCCGCCGAGTCCCACAGCGGTGTTTGAAGCCGATGGTTATCTCATTCGGATTTCGCCGTCGACAAACGTGAATTTCCTGGGCGATCTGAATGCTCTTGCCGACGTCTCCGAGAACACCTGGCTCCATTTCAAAGGGAAGCGCGATCGGAACGGCGTGATCGAGGCCAGCAAGGCGGATTTTTTCGCCGCCAAACCCACGAAGTTCAAGGCGGTCAAGGGCCTCGAGATCGTGCCGGTCAAGACCCGCCCCGCCGGCGCCACGGACAATACAACAACGAGCGAGGCGAAGGGCACGGTTTCTCTTGCAGACGATGGCGCGTCGCTCCAGCAGGATGAACAGATCAAGATCGGGCTTGGCCGCTGGCACACGATTCCTGCCGATCAGCCTCTGCAGCAGCGTGTGCATAAAATCGGCATGGCTCTTGTGCCCGCCTACCAGCGCGACCTGGCCGACGACGATCCGTCGAAGATTCACTTTCGATTTTTTGCCGTCGATGACAAGGTGCGCGGCTCGGAGTGCCTGCTCGATGGCGCAATTCTCATTTCAACGGAGGCGATGAATCGCCTTCAGAACGATGATCAGGTCGCGGCCGTCCTGGCCGACGGTATCGCATGCAATCTGCAAAGGCAGGCAGCGCGCATGATTTCAATGAATCGTGCGGTCCTGGCCGCCGTGGTTGCCGGCGATGTGGCGGGAGCGTTTGTGCCCGGTCTTAGCTCTGCGGTGCGGGGTGCAGCCGGAGGTGTCGATGCGGATGAGGAGGAAGTGATGCTGGAGGAGCGGCTCCGCATCTCGCTCGCTCTGATGAAAGATGCCGGATTCAATCCCTGGCAGGCCCCTCAAGCGTGGCGGCTCCTGGACCCCAAGAAACTTTCCGGCAATCCCGCTCAGCTTCCCTATCCCGACGCCAGTTGCTACCAGATCGAGACTCTGAATCTGCAGTACGCGGCGAATTAAGTTAACGGCTGCGGTGAGCGAAGGCGGCCGCTAATGCCTCTTCCGGCTCCGGCCGCACGCGAAAATCCGCATGCGCCTCGGCAAACAGCACGCGCCCGTCCTGCCCGATCACATAAGTCGCGGGAATCGGCAGCCGCCAGCTCTTGTCGCCATTCACAAACGGAATGTTCACCAGGATCGACAGGTAATACGCACGGTGATACTCGGGCACCGTGTAAACGAGCCCAAACTTCTCCGCCACCGCGCACCCGGGATCGGACAGCACAGGGAAGGGAAGCCCATGCTGGCCCGGCCATGAAGTCGCGATTGCCGCGCGATCTGCGGCCCGATCGCGACCATCAGCGCCTCGCGCTCGCGCAGCGCCCGTATACGTCGCGCCACGCCTCAAGCTCCGTCACGCAATACGAGCACCACCGCCCGCGAAAGAACTTGATCACCAGCGGCCCCAGCGCCAGCAGATCCGCGGTCCGCACCAGCCGCCCGCTTGCATCCTTCAGCGCAAACTCCGGCGCCACCGCGCCGACGGGCAGAATCCTCTCCTCGATCCCCGAAGCAAACAGCTCCTCAACCGCCCGCTCGCCCACGGCCAGCCGCTCCGCCTGCACCAGCTGCCGCGTGTTCGCGGTGATCTCGTCGAGTTGGTCCTGCAGAGTTGTGGTGGTCATATTCTCGCAGTCCAAGCCTGTCCGAGCCTACCGCCCAAACTTCTGCCTGCCGCCCATCCCCATGGCGCCCAGGCCGCCGCGCATCATCGCTTGGCCAGGCCGCCCTTGCCCATCTGCTTGAACATCTTCGCCATCTGCGCATATTGGCGCAGCAGCTGGTTCACATCCTGCACGCTGGTCCCCGACCCTGCCGCAATGCGCTTGCGCCGCGATCCCGAAATGATCTCGTGATTGCGCCGCTCCATGGGCGTCATCGAATTGATGATCGCTTCCAGCCGCACAAATTGCTTCTCGTCCACCTGCTGCGAAGCCTGCTGCAAGCCCGCAAACGGCCCCACCGACTGGCAGCATCTTCAGGATCGATCTCCATCGACCCCAGCTTCTTGATCTGCCTCAACTGGTCGCGAAAATCTTCGAGCGTAAACCCGTCGCCGAGCAGCGCCTTCTTGGCAAACTCCTCGCTCTTCTTGCGGTCGAGCGTTGACTCCGCCTTCTCGATCAGCGACATCATGTCGCCCATGCCCAGAATGCGGCCGACAATCCGGTCCGGATGAAACGGCTCGAACGCGTCCGGCTTTTCGCCCACGCCGATAAACTTGATCGGCTGCCCGGTCACATGCCGAATCGACAGCGCCGCGCCGCCGCGCGCATCGCCGTCCATCTTCGTCAGCACCACGCCCGTCAGCCCCAGCCGCTTATGAAAATCCTGCGCCGAGTTCACCGCGTCCTGCCCCGTCATGGCATCGGCAATGAACAAAATCTCCGATGGGATTGAGCAGCTTCTTCAGCCGCTCCATCTCGCCCATCAGCTCTTCGTCAATGTGCAAGCGGCCCGCAGTATCGACAATCAGCGTGTCGCAGCCCATGATGACGGCCTCGCGCCGCGCTTCCTTGGCCAGCCGCTCGACAAGCGCCGAGCCGGCCGCCTCGCCCTTCAGGTCGCCTTCATAGAGCCGCGCCTCGATCGACTTGGCAACCACCTTGAGCTGCTCGCGCGCCGCCGGGCGATACACGTCCACCGAAACCAGCATGGGCCGATGGCCGCCCTTTTTGAGCCACGCCGCCAGCTTGCCGCTGGTCGTCGTTTTGCCGGAGCCCTGCAGGCCCGCCATCAAAATCACCGTCGGCGGCTGCGAGGCAAACTTGAACCGCGCCGTGTCCTTGCCCAGCAGCGCGATCAGCTCGTCGCGCACGATCTTGATGACCTGCTCGGAGGGCGACAGCGCCGTCAGCACTTCAGTGCCGACGGCCTTCTCGCGAATGTGCTCGATCAGGTCGCGTGGCCACGTTCAGGTTCACGTCGGCTTCAAGCAGCGCCACGCGAATCTCGCGCAGCGCCTCGGCAATGTTCTCTTCGGTGAGCGTGCCCTGGCCGCGAAGGTTCTTGAAGGCGCGCTGCAGTTTGTCTGTAAGGTTCTCAAACATAGGTCAGCCTCAAGTGTACCTTGGCTGATTTCGCTTGATGCTGACACCGGCCGAGAGTGCAGAGCCCGAACAGCCGATCGATCGTATCGTTCTCTGCCGCCATATGAAGAATCCTTACGGTTTCCTGTTTCCTCTTGCTAGGCATAACCTCTGATTTAAAAGCAGATGCAGTGAAATTCCGCCATTCGGATACTTACAACTTCCTTACCTCTTCTTACGGTTCATTGCCAGACTCACTATGCGCGCTTAACGACTCGACCGCCTAATGGAAGTCGGGCAATACAGAAAATGTTCGCAATTCTTATGAGCCGCGCGATAAACGAGTTCCCTTCAAGGTCAGCGCCGGCTCGATTTCTTCCAGTACGATCCGCTATCCCGCGAAAGGCGAGAGGTGAAGATGAGAAGCTATTTTTGGAATGCCATGACGCTGGCGGCCCTGGCCGTCATGATCGCTGCAACTGCCACGGCGCAAACCAGCGCTCTCAACCCCGGCCCCACCCGCCGCAACTGATCAAACGGCGCACGTTGATCCTCCTCTCCTCCGCGAAATCGGACTCCTCTACCGCGCACCCTGCTGCGACCACACAGAAAACCGATCTGCAGCCCACCGTCGCAGAACAGCTTGACGCACTGAAAAACATAACGATCTTCTCGAGAGCCGCATTGAGTTGCTCGAGACCGAGATCAAGCACGAGCGCGAGCAGGCACTCCGCGACACTGCGGATACAACCGCGCTTAAGCAAGGCGAGAAAGATCTCCTTGAGGGCAACGGCACGGCCCGCGGCGCCGATGAGCAACGACGGGGCAAGCTGCAGCAGCCCCGCCGGCCGCAGCCGCACCAGCGCCGCCCGAGATCGACGCGCAAGTCACGACGGCGGGCGAGCCGTTTCCCGGGCGATTGGACCTGGACCAACAACAACGGCCATCAGGTCGATAGCCCCATGGCGACGAAATATTTCACGCCTGAGTTTCGCGCCGACGCCAACTACACCATCGATTACAACCACCCCGAAGACGATACGCTGGGCGGCTCGACGGAGACCTTCCGTTCCGACGAGTGGCAGGTTGAACAGATCTCAATCGGCGGCGACATCCGCATCAACAACGTGCGCGGACGCTTTCTCTGCCTGTGCGGCGGCTTGTGGGCTGTCACCACGACGCGCAACGATCCCAGCGTGGTGCGCGGCACATGGGATCTCTCCGGCGCGTACAAATACGTTGCCGAGGGTTGGGGCGGATATCACTGGGACGTGCAGCACGGCCTCAACCTGGATGCCAGGCATCTTCGTCTCGTACATCGGCCTGTTCAGTTACTACAACTTCGATAACTGGACGTATCAGCCTTCCTTTGTTTCTTCGAATACGCCCTGGTTCTTCAATGGCGTGCGCCTGCAGTGGTTCCCCACGTCGAAGCTGAAGATTGAGCCGTGGTTCATCAACGGCTGGCAGACCTATGCGCGCCCCAACGGCAAGCCTGGCCTGGGCGGTCAGGTTCTTTGGCGGCCCATGAACTGGTTTGAATTGGTGAGCAATAACTACGGACTGGGCGAAGACGATCCGCTTGAACAGCAAAGTCAGCTGACAGGCGGCACAGGGGCAACCCGGTCCCGCATTCACACCGACAACAGCATTGAGCTGAAGTACTACGACAAGCCCAAGCAGTTCCTCGACAAGATGGCTTTCACGCTTACCGGCGATCTTGGCTGCGAATACGGCGGCGGCGCTGCGGGCGGCTACTTATCCCGACCAACGGCAGTCTCCCGGAGATGGGCACTAACGGATACCTACAGCGGCGGCGTGAATTGCCACAATCAGCGCCAACGGCAAGCCCAAGCAGTCCTTCGCGGGCTGGATGGCCTATCAGCGCTTCTGGTTCAAGAAGGACGTCTATGCCATGACCCTCGGCGGCGGCCAGATGACCAATCCCGGCCGCTACCTCACGCTGCTGCCGCCCATCAACAAGGCGACGGCCGTGACCGGTTCGCCGTACTTCACCGAGAATCCGGGCGACCGGGCTCAGATGCACGATGGCACCATCACGCTGGATTACATGCCCAGCCAGTTCATTACGTTTCGCCTGGAGACCGGTTATCGTTTCTCCGACATTCCGTATTGGACCGGCCATGGCGGCATTACGCCCCCTGGAGGCTCGAACAGCGCTCCCGCGCAATATGCCTGTGCGGACGGCGCACCCTCGGGATATGGTTACGGCAATCTGAGCGCCGCAATCGCTCAACTGCGTCAACACCGTGAACAACAATGGCGGCACAGGGAATGCCGCCCTCTGGTGGCCCGATCTGCGAACCAATCAGACCGTCACGACGCTGGCCATCATGGTGCGTTTCTAAGACGGCTGTTTCCAAGACCACCGGGCCCCTCGCGTTCGACGGAGGGGCCCGCTTTATTGCGTCTTCTCGCCCAGCAGAAACGAGATGATCGGTCCCCAATAGTGCGGCTTTGGGTTGTAGAACGGCTCATTGTGCGAGCGCGCCGGCAGTTGGATGAACTCCGCGTTCGCGCCGCAATGAGAAACCAGCTCGCGGCCCATCGCCGGGTTAAACAGCTTGTCGCGGTCGCCCTGCACCACCAGCACCGGCATGCAGCAGTCGCGCAACGACTCGCGCGCCGCCCAGATTGGGGGTACCAGGGGCGAAAGCCAGCCAGGAACCCAGGCGGCTCGTGCTGCATCGCGAAACGAAGTGAAGCCCGCGCACAGCACCAGCCGCTCCGCGCTCACGTTGCCTGCAATTGCCGCTGCAATCCCGCTGCCCAGCGAGAATCCAAGCAAGGAAAGCGGCAGGCTCGGCGCCAAATCCTTGAGGCGATCGAACGCGGCGACCGAATCCCGCTCAAACTGGCTCCAGTCGATGGTGCCCGTACTGCGGCCATATCCCGAGTAATCGAACACCAGCGAGGCAACGCCTCTTTCCGCAAGCAGCTCCTGAATGGGAAACCATTGCGGCACAATCTCGCCGATGCCATGGCAGATCAACACTGCGGCCTTCGCAGCTTCTCCCGGGGTGACAAACACCGCGTCCAGCAGGCTGTCCCCGCTCTGGATTGACCCGGCAGCAGCCCACTCATGGGCGGCCTGTGCGCGGCGCCCTGGAATCCGCCGCATCGCCCAGTCCCGCGCCTGCACAGCCCGGCTTGCAACCGTAAGGGCCACCCGGAACGAAATTCTTTGCTTGCGCATCGCGCGGCCCACCCTCGTCAAACCCTGCTCATGATTGGACGCCGAAAGTTCGCCGCCGAGTTTACTCCGTCGGCGCAACCAAAAACTGCTCCAGCTTGCCATCAGGATACGTGTACGTGGTCAGGCGGAGGTGTTTGCCTGGGTACACAATGTCGAAGACTCGAAACGACATGCCGCCGCGCAGGCTCTCGCGGATCATGTGAAAGGTCATCGGTTCTCCGAGTGGACCCAGGCTGTCGCGATAGTCCGCAAGGGCCTCCGGCGAGAAGTAGTCACTCAGGTTTGGTGCAAGCAGCGCGCGATCAATGCGCCCCTGCTGCAATTCCTTGTAGATGCCGAGCGCCTGCTGCTCTGGAGCCGCGAGGGGCGCGCCCAGCACGACCGGTGCCGCCAGTCCGGCGATCGTTGAGGCCGCGCCAACCGCATCCTGATTGGTGAGTACGGCTACCGCAACCCCGTCGTCCACCATCACCACGTTGTCCGAAACAAATCCGGAAACCTCGCCCGAGTGCTCGATCTCCCGATGCCCGTTTCGATCGAGCACCTGCACGCCGAGCCCATAGTGCGTGCCTTTGCCGTTGTTGAGCTTCACCTCGGTGAACATCTGCTTATAGCTTTCCTTGCTCAGCAGAGACTGCGCGATCATGCTTTCATCCCACAGCGCCAGGTCATGCGCGGTCATCGCGAGTTCGCCCGCGGCGAACATCCAGCCGCGGCCCTCCTTAGGCGCCTGCCGCAAGGGCCCAAGCGCGTGCCGGTAATACGGAGTCGCATCTACCTGCGTCAGCTTGGCCTCATCCGAGTTCCACACGGACTTCATCCCCAGCGGCCTGAAGATTCTCTCCACCAGCATGTCCATCAGCGGATGCCCAGTGATGGTCTCCACAATGCGTCCGGCGATGACGAAGTTGGTGTTGGAGTATTGCCACTGCGTTCCCGGTTCAAAATCAAGCGGCTTCTTCGCCCAGGTGTCGAGAATCTGCTGCGCCGATTCGGGTTGCAACATGGGCGTCATCACGTAGTCTTCAGGCCAATAATCCTGGTATCCCGAAGTATGCGAGAGAATCTGCCGGATCGTCACCTTGTCGCCCTGCGTCAGCCCCGGCACATACTTGCCGACGGCATCATCCAGCGAAAGCTTTCCATCCTGTTGCAGGAGAAGAATTGCGGCCGCGGTGAACTGTTTCGAGATCGATCCGATCGAATAGCGCATCTCCGGAGTGGCTGGAATCCTGGGATCGAGATGCGCCCATCCGTAGGCATGCGTGTAGACCAGCTTGCCGTGTTGAACAACGGCGACAGAGGCGGATGGAACCCCGGTCTGTTCGAGTGCCTGTGTCGCTATGCGATCCGCGCGGGCCTTTAGCAGCAGGATCAATTGTGTCCACGGTCTGTGCGGAGGATTGCGCCGCAACCAATGTTGAAAAACAAGTGACGGCCACAAATAGAAAGGCAGATTTGAACATGACCCGAATCGTCTCCATTGCCATAAGAAGCAAGGTAGCAGACCACGAATCGATCGAGCCAACAAGAAAGGAGTGGTCTTAGAGCTCCTGCGGCCGCGTAATGTCGCCGGTGCGCGGGCCTCGCGTGACAGTCAGGACCGTAATATCGTCGTCCTGGCCAAAGCTCTGCGCTGTCTCGGCGATTTTGTCCGCGGTTTGCCGGCTCATGAACTGTGTCCGCGCGAAGCCAAACAGTTCGCCCTCTTTGTTGCTGGCCTCGACCACGCCGTCGGTCATGACAGTGAGTTGCTGCCTTGAGGACAAGCGCCGCACGCACTCCGGATACTCCGCGTCCAACACCAGCCCGAGTGGAAGCCCATTCTCGCAGTCGAGCTCCACGCCATCGACATAGGGGGGAATATGGCCCGCGTTCGCAAGCGTCAATCCGCCGGCGTAGTCCACGCGGATCAGCAGGCAGGTGGTGAAGCCGCCATTGCTGCGGCCGATCATATGGCGATTGATGCCGCGCAGAATCTCTCCGGGGCTCTGGGTGTAGTCGGTAAGCGCGCGCAGATTGCCCACGACCAGTGAGACCTGCATGGCTGCCGGGAGACCTTTGCCGCTCACATCGCCAATCGCGATCAGGGCTCCGCCGCTCGGTAGCGGAATGATCTGGAAGAAATCGCCGCCCACCTCGCCGAAGGGCCTGTAGGCCGATTGGATCTCGAAGCCCGCAATGAAGGGAATCTGGTCTGGGATCAGCAACTGCTGAATGGCGCGCGCGGATTCAAGTTCGGTGGCCATGCGCAGCTTTTCTTCGCGGTCGCGCATCAGAGCGCGGACGAAGATGGCAAGGGTGACAAGGCCGAGCAGGGTGAGGGTGATGGTGGTGATCTGCCATTGCCACCCGCCCGCCACAAATGAATTGCTGATGCCGGTAAGCCGTTGGAACGAGGGGATGATGGTGGTGCGCGCGACAAGATGAACTGTAAAAGCGGCAGCGATCATCCGATCGCGAAGAGTGCCGCGTCGGAATCCCAGGAAGACGAGGACAGCCACGGTCGCGTCTGAAGTGATGATGGGCCATTCCCGCAGGAAGATCATCTGCGGGGACCATCCGGCGATCATCACGAAAAGATAGAACGGCCAGAAGAGCATGGTCCAGCGACGAGGCCGCACGTCGATCGCTTCGGCAGCGGCTTCGACCAGCAGCGCAACCGCAATGCATCGCCAGAACCAGACCGAGACTTCGCCGCCGAAGTATTGCCAGAATTGTTCGAAGCCGACAAGAAGGTAAAAGAGTCCCAGGGTGCGGAAGACCCGCTGGGCGGTCGCGGCGCGCCACAGGGCCAGATACGCGATGCCCAGGCAGCACTCAAGTACGCCGAAGATCAGAACCGGCGTGTGTTTGATCTGCTCGGCGAGCGGCATCGTCACAAAGAGACGATCCAACAGGGGCTGAGCGCCGTCCATCAACATCGCCGCGGTCATGCCGTCGCCGCCAGTGTCAACGTCAGCACAGTGATGTCGTCCTCCTGCCCGAAAGCCCTAGCCCCTTGCGCGATGCTCTCTGCGGTCCCGGTTGAAATTGCCGCAACGCGATCAAACCCGAACAACTCGCCGGCCGCCGAGCGCGCTTCGAGGACTCCGTCGGAAATGAGGACCAGCGTCTCTTTCGCGCCCAGGGCGCCCACAATGGCGTCATAGTGCTGGTCCGCGGCCAGGCCAAGGGGCAGCGCCGGCGGCGTCGCCACCTGCACTCCATCGAGATAAGGCGCAATGTGGCCAGCATTGGCCAGCGTGAACTGACCATCCGGATCCACGCGAATGCAGCATGCGGTGGTGAACCCCGTGTCCGACTGGCTGATGAGCGTCTCGTTCAGGTTATGCAGCACTGCTGCCGGCTCCAGTGAGTCCTCGCGCCGCAGCGCACCCAGAATCATGGCCACGCGCATCGCCGCCTGCAAGCCTTTGCCTGACACATCGCCGACAATCGCAATCAATCCACCAGCCGGGGTTGTGGAGACCAGAAAGAAATCGCCACCCACTTCGCTCGCCGGAAAGTAAACGCTCCTCACGTCGAACCCCGGCGTTGGTTGCGAAGCCCGCGAGAGGAGCAGTTGTTGCGTGGTGCGCGCAGCTTCCAATTCGGCTGACACGGTCGCGTGACGGCGAGCAATCGAAACCGTACGCAGCACCAGGAAGAGCAGCACCGTGATGAAGGACAAGAAATCGCCGATCGACAGCAGGGACACGCCATACTCCGCGATCTGCACAATCGGCAGCGGGTGGTAAGCAGGAACAAAATGCAGGTAATAGATCAGGTAGTTGAAGAAGCTCCAGTAGTCGGTGAAGGTGATGAGAAGGAAGGCCGGGAGCAGGACCCGCGCCTCCATGTTGCCGCGCATCCATCCGCGGATCATCAGCGCCACCAGCATCACATCCACGAACATCATGGGAGAATAAAACGCGACGAAGCCGAAATAGTACGGAAAGAAGGGGAGTGCGGAAAGTGTATTCGAATACCCGGAGAGGTAAGTGATAATTTGCAGGGCAACGATCCAGCGACTGCGGCGCACCCCGAGCACGCCGCAGATGAACTCGATGAGGCTGACGCCGATCAGGCCCCAGAAGAATGCGCTGAGCAGTCCCCGCGCGAAGGTAAAAGCGGAGACATCCCAGCAGATGAACAGGGTTTGGTAACTGGTCCAGGCAAGCATGTAGACTGCGGCAGCAAGGTACTCCCGCTGCCTGCGCATGGCCAGAAACAGAGCGAATGCGACCAGGCCCGTAACCAGGCTTAGTCCGCCAAGAATCAAGCGTGGAATGACCTGCATCTCGTCCGCAAAGCTTCGTTCGCGATCAACGGCCTCACCGCTGAGCAACAAGACTTCCGATCGGTAATCGACAGGCGTACTGGTGCCGCGCCCCCGCGCGCCCACCGAGTTCAAGCCAAATCGGATGGCAAGTACAAGGTCCCCGCTGGGAGTCAGAACCCCATCGGGAATCGGATAGGCGACGAACCCGTAGTGGTGAAAGCGGTTCATTGGCGGGAAGGGTCCAGCGCCGCCGATGCGGACGCCGTCGGCGTAGACCTCAAAGCTTCCTTGCGTGAACTGCAGCGCGACCGCCAGATTGTTGGCGCCCGGCCGCAGGTGGACATGTACGCGATACCACCCGTAGTGCATGTCGTGAAAGCCATAGTCGAAGAGCTGCTTCTCCTGGGAGACCGTCGTCCATCCGCTGTCATCGAACCCCGGCGCGGCCCAGGCCGGGTTATCGCCCGGCGCAAACAACCAGTTCGGCCCCAAGGTGATGCGCTGTCCAAACTGCGTTGCATCCACGTTGCGCGGGTCATCGTCCGCCGCGCTCAAGCGCATGCAACCGGCAACGAAAAGCAGAAAAAGACCCAACGCGGGGAAGAATCTGCGTCTGCGGGGCATCGCCCCAACTATATCGCAGGCGCAATCAATTAGGCTGAAGGGAAAGCACGGATTCCAGGCGCGCCTCGCCTGCAGGATGGAACTATGGAACGGCTGATTGCAGGACACAAGCGCTTTCTGGCAGAGACCTTTCCCGCCCGGCGCGACCAGTTCAAGCTACTCTCTGACCGTCAGGCCCCCGAGTGGCTTTTCATCACGTGTTCTGACTCGCGGATTGTTCCCGACCTGATTCTTGGAACCGGCCCCGGCGACCTATTTATCTCACGCAACGCCGGCAACGTCGTCCCCATGACCAGCCATGATGTCGACGGCATCACGGCAACCATCGAGTACGCGGTCGACGTGCTGCGTGTGAAGAGCGCCATCCTCTGCGGCCACTCCGATTGCGGAGCGATGAAGGCGGCACTCGACCGCAAGAGCCTTGAGAATCTCCCCAAGGCGCGCCGCTGGCTCAGCCACGTCGAGGGCGCATTCAGTCATCGCCAGCCGCTCAACCCAGCCGATGGAGAACATGCCGAACTCGCCTCGCTGATTCGCGGCAATGTCGTGGCGCAATGGCTCAATCTGAAAGCCCAGCCCGCCGTTGCCCGCGCCGCTGCTGAAGGCCGCCTCACCGTGCACGCCTGGTACTACGACATCCTCACTGGCCGAATCGAGGAATACAGCCAGGAGATGCGGCGGTTCCTTCCGCTCTTGAGCTGACGCCCCCGGGCAAAAAAAAACGGGCAGCCCGTTGCCGGACCGCCCGCCACTGAGAGAACCCTCTATCTCTACTTCGCCATCTCTTTTGCCCCGCGAATATAGTCCCGGGACGACTGGATATGCGTGCTCTGCGAAACAAGAAGCTGCCGAACCGGGAAGGGCAGATAATTCTCAAGCGCATCGGTATACGCCTTCACCGCCGCAACTTCTTCTTTCTCGGCTGTGGCCAGCAGGGTATGGTCGCCGCCGCCCATCATGGCTTTCAGGTCGCCCCATGCGCGCTCCATCGACCCTCCGACGGTTCCGCTCTCCTTTACATCATGCACCCCTTCCTGGTGCAGGATGGTCTCAAGGTCGCCGCGAAACTGTGCCCGCTGCAGAGACTCGGAGAAGAAATAATGCTTTAGCGTCTCGTCCTTCAGCTCTTCGCCGATCTTCTGAAAGCCCTCCTGGCTGTCGATCAGAACCTGGATCACGGATTTAAGGGTTGACTCGGCTTCCTTCAATTCCTGCGATGGATGCGACATGGTAATCCTCTCAATCAATTTAGGTGGGTTTTAAGACGTTGGGGCCGGGGTCCGATGATTGACATTGCGATTCTCCTTCGTCATCGGCGAGCCAGGGAAATCGCGAAAACCCGACGCCCCCGCCCCCTGAACGAACATCGTGCCCCCGGAGCAGGGCCGACGTGTTCCTCTTCTTTGGAGGCGAATTCAGGCTCCGCGGTTGCTTGAAAGTGACTTGCGGGATGCTACGCAGCGGAATCGAGACGCGTCAACGTCAGGACCGTGATGTCGTCATCCTGGCCGAACTCGACTGCAGCTTCCAGGGCTTGATCCGCGGTCGGTTTGGTCGCAAAGAGCGACTGCAACCGCGCAAAGCTGTAAAGCTCGCCGGAGGGGTTCCGCGCTTCAAGCAACCCGTCGGTATAGAGTGCCAGCCGATCCGTAGGATGCAGGGCGAAAGTGGTCTCAGCGTAAGCCGCATCCTCATCCAAGCCCAACGGAAACGCGCCCGGCAAACTTATCTCAGCATCGTTGAGGAACGGCGCTGGATGCCCGGCAGACGCAACGGTGCAACTGCCATCCCGATCGAGCCGCATCGCGACGCAGGTGGCGAATCCGCCCTGCAGGCGCCCGTGCAGCCGCCGGTTCAGCGCCGCCAGAATCGCGGCGGGGCTTGAAGTCCCCTCTGCCGCCATGCGCACCGCGCCCACGATCAGCGAAACCGCCATTGCTGCGCGCAGGCCCTTGCCGCTCACGTCGCCCAACACCAGCAGCGTCGATCCACTGCTGATTGGAATGATCTGGAAGAAATCCCCACCCACCTCCTGCGCCGGCTTGTAGGCGCTGGTCAATGTGAACGACGGGATCTGCGGAATCGTTTCCGGGATCAGCACCTGCTGCAATTCCCGCGCATTCTTGATTTCCTGTTCAACGGCTACCTGCCGGCGCCGCTCATCCGAGATGTACCGGAACGCCGCGTACGCCAGTGCGATTTGGAGCAACGCGCCGGACAGCGACTGCAGCGTCAGCGGATTGCCGCGGACAATGAACAAAGGCGCCGCCAGCTTGTCGGCAAGTGTCAGGTGCGTAAAGCGCTCGCCCTGGGAGAGCGCGCTGCGCAAAGTGGGAACACCGTCGCCGAGGAAGGCGCAAGCGGCGACGAACCATCGATCCGGGTGCAGCCGCTGGCGCCGCCAGATAGCGTAGAGAATGATCCAAACGGGCGTCGTTAGCAGGGCAGTGTAGATCGCCGTCAGCACCGCATCGGCCCACTGCGTACCGACCGTCCAACTCTCGGGGAACCATATTGTTCCGAGGGCAAGGATGCCGTCGAGGGTGAACAGCACCATCGCCAGAATTGCGAACCAGCGTACCAGCCGCATGAAGCGGGGAAACTTGTCCAGATCGAGCAGCAGGATCAGGACAAACCACGTGGCAACCGCGACCGATCCGAAGAACGGCTGGGCCACGCCTTCGGCGATGTTAACCGGGATTGGGATTCCCGCTCGTTCAAGAAGATCAAGTATCGCCGCCGACCCCGAGAAGCACGCAACCCAGAACAGCAACCGCTGCCTTCGATCGCGCAGCCATCCGGTCAGGCTGATCAGCGCAATCAGGGCATACAGCGAGTCCAGCCCGAAGATCACCTGGTGCGAGCGTAGCCATGTATAGGCATTTTTGTCTTTGAGTGCGCCGATCGCCTCGGGGCTGCCCACCATCGGAGTGCCCGTGAATCCGCCGAGTGTGCCGGCATCAAAGCTGTCCAGCGGAGCCTTCCACACACGAAGAGCCAGCACCCCGTTCCGCGCGGGGCCAAGGCCCCAGGTATGGGGCGGCGGGCGCCAATCGTATTCAGGATTCGGCGGCAGTTTGCCCACGCCACCAACGAGACTGCCATTCCAATAGATCTCGTACGCGTCCTGGACATTGGGCACGAAGAGCGCAAAGTCCGGCGACGCTCCCGAAGCGGGAGTGAGGGAGATCGTCCTCCGATACCAGGCAAAGCCGATGTATCCCTCGTGGCCTTGTTCGCCCCAGGTCTTTGCGGGAGAGATGGCCTCCCAGCTGCTGTCATCAAAGGCCGGACTCGCCCACGCGGTGTCGTCGCCGGTGTGAAACTGCCACAGGCCGCCGAGAGGGACAGCGCCTTTGCCGAGTTCGCGAACAACCAGCGTGCGCGGACTCGGTCCCTCCGGCCCACTGTTCGCCTGCGTCGCGGAGCCGGCGACGGCACTCGATACCATTACTGAAAGCAAGAAGAGTCGCCGCAGGCAGGGAAGCATGGGGCAAGCATACCCCGGCCAGCTGAATCGAAGAAGCGCAAATATGCGCTGTGGCGGCTAATGCACCCCAGGCGGAGGCGCGGCATGCTTCTCCGGCTTTTTGAAGAGCCAAACCGCGCCCGCGCAGAAAAAGGCAAGCAGCGCCGTCCAGCGGAATACATCCACATAGGACAGGAGCGCCGACTGCTGTTGCAACAGCCCGTACAGCAGGCCGAAGGCTCCCGGTCTTCCCTGCGCCATGCCGACCTGGCGCCCAACATACGCTGCTACAGTTGCGGACTTCTGCTGCAGAATCGCGCTCGACGCCGGCAGGTTCGCGGCAAGGTCGGTCTGGTGCAGAGCCGACCGCCGGATCAGCGCCGTTGTTGCCATGGCGATTCCGATCGACCCGCCAATGTTGCGCAGCATATTGAACAGGCCTGTCGCGTTGCCCATCTCTTCCCGCGACAGAGTTGAAGTGGACATGGTGGCCAGGGGGACAAACACAAAGCTCAGCGCGAAGCCAGTGACCATGATGGGAATCAGCAGCGTGTACGGGCCAATGTCGAGGTTCACGGTTCCGAAGATCAGCGAGCAGATCCCGAAGGCGAGAAATCCGGCGGACAGAAGCTTGCGGTTATCGACGCGCGATCCCAGGAACCCGACCACGGGCGACCCGAGAAACGATCCAATGCCGCGCGGGCCGACGACCAATCCGGCGGAGAACGCGGTATACCCCAGGACTTCCTGGTAGTAGAGGGGCAAGATGGCGATGGTGATGTAGATGCACATGCCGAGGAGCGCAATCAGGAAGCAGCCGGTGCGGAAATTTCGATTCTTCAGGATGTGCAGATCCACCAACCCGCGCGGGTGGGTCCATGAATGCCAGATCCATCCAACCAGCGCCGTGAGCAGGGCGGCCACCGCCCAGCGCACCCAGATGGCGCCGAACCAGTCGTCTTCCTGGCCTTTGTCGAGCACGATCTGCAGGCAGCCGGTCCAGACAATCAGGAGCCCAAAGCCGATATTGTCGAACCGCCCTACCTTGGCGTTCTTGATGTAGGGCGGATCGTGCACGAAGCGCATGATCATGAAGACAGCCAGCAGGCCTACGGGAATATTGATGTAGAAGGCGTAGCGCCAACTGAACGTGTCGGTCAGCCATCCGCCGAGCGTCGGGCCGAGGACGGGCGCTACGACAATGCCCAGGCCATAGGCCGCCATGGACATGGACCGCTTCTCGACCGGAAAGCTCTCAAGAAGAATCGACTGCGAAAGCGGCTGCAGTGCACCGCCGCCGGCGCCCTGGAGAACCCTGGCCAGAAGGATTACGCCCAGCGATGGGGCTGCTCCGCAAAAGAATGAGGCGACGGTGAAGATCCCAACGCAGATCAGCAGGAATCGCTTGCGGCCGAAGCGCCGCGCGAACCAGTTGGACGCGGGCAGAATCACCGCGTTGGCGACCAGGTAGCTGGTGAGGACCCAGGTGGCTTCGGAGTTTGAGGCCGAGAGCGAGCCGGCGATGTAAGGCAGGGCGACGGAGGCGATGGCCGTGTCCAGCACCTCCATAAAGGTGGGGAGCATGACCGACAGAACGACCAGCCAGGGGTTGACTCCCTGGGTGAGCGGATAGCGGTTTAGAGGTGCCAGAGCGGTGGCCATGGAGCGGACTACTGAGGGTAAACGATAGAATCGGCAGTCGCCAGTGACGCGGGACAGCCGCCTGCGGTGGGGCCGACTGGCGCTTGCGCGCCTTGCGCGGGTGGCGGAGTTAGCGGTGTTAGTGGTGTTCGTTTCCATTGAGCATCGAGCATGCTCCTTCCGTCGCCCCTACGGGGCTCTATCCACTGGTTGGCGGGGTTCCCAGGACTGCGCTTCGCCGGTCCTGGGCTAATGACCGTCGTCCCTTCGGGATGAGCGTGCAGTGCGACTGACGCGTCACGTTTTGCCTCACCTGCTTTCAGTGGGTTGCGGAAACAAGGGGGGTGGGGGGTAGGGCGTCTTTTTTGCGAGTTGGCGGGTTGGCCACGCTGCGCGTGGTGGCGGGTTGGCAAGTTGGCGTGTGATCTGCTTGGTTTTCCTGCGTCCCCCTGCGGGGGGCGAACGATCCCCGATCCCCAAAAGGCCAGCGACCGGGGTCACCCCGCATTTGCGGTGGGGCAGCCGTCTTGGCACCCGGTGGCGGGTGGAATTGAGGCAAGTTTTGCCTTTTGGAATGAGCGCGTTGCGGATTACTTTCTTGGCTGGGCTCCAAAAGGGCCGTTCCTGGAAAGGATTTCCGGGGAGGGGAAGACCTTACTAACGTACCATCAAATAAAGTTGACATCCTTTGACTCAATCTTGCATCTTATAAGAGTCAGCAATTTCCCTCGACAGGCAGGTTTAGATCCATGGCAAAGATTATCGGAATCGACCTCGGCACCACGAACTCGTGTGTCGCGGTCATGGAGGGCGGAGAGCCCAAAGTTATAGCAAACGAAGAAGGGGCGCGGACCACGCCCTCGATCGTCGCCTTTTCGAAGAGCGGCGAGCGGCTTGTTGGCCAGGTCGCCAAGCGCCAGGCCATCACCAACCCTGAGAACACGATCTTCTCGATCAAGCGGTTTATGGGCCGTCGTTACGACGAAGTCAACGACGAGATGAAGATGGTTCCTTATAAGGTCGTCAAGCAGGGCGACCACGTTGCCGTTGTGGCGCAGGGCAAGGAGTACACCCCGCCCGAGATTTCGGCGATGATTCTGCAGAAGCTGAAGAAGTCGGCCGAAGCGTATTTGGGCGAGACGGTGACCGAAGCGGTCATTACCGTACCCGCGTACTTCAACGACGCCCAGCGCCAGGCTACGAAGGACGCCGGCAAAATTGCGGGCCTCGATGTGAAGCGCATCGTCAATGAGCCGACGGCGGCGGCACTGGCGTACGGGCTCGACAAGAAGAAGGACGAGACGATCGCCGTGTATGACTTCGGCGGCGGCACGTTCGATATTTCCATTCTTGAAGTGGGCGAAGGCGTTATTGAGGTCAAGTCGACCAACGGCGACACGCACCTGGGCGGCGACAACCTCGACCAGCGCATCGTGGAGTGGCTGATTGCGGAGTTCAAGCAGGAGCAGGGTCTCGATCTTGCCTCAAAGGGCAATGAGATGGCTCTGCAGCGCCTGAAAGACGCGGCGGAAAAGGCGAAGATCGAGCTTTCGACCACGGTTGAGACTGAGATCAACCTGCCCTTTGTCACGGCCGACGCAACGGGGCCGAAGCACCTGGTGCGCAAGCTGACCCGTGCCAAGCTCGAACAGTTGGTCGAAGATCTTCTCGAACGTTCGCTTGAACCTTGCAAGAAGGCGATGGCCGATGCCGGAGTGACGGCTTCGCAGATTCAGGAAGTGGTTCTTGTCGGCGGCCAGACCCGCATGCCCAAGATTCAGGAGCTGGTCAAGCAGTTGTTTGGCAAGGAGCCCCATCGCGGGGTGAACCCGGACGAAGTAGTTGCGATTGGCGCAGCGGTGCAGGCAGGCGTTCTTGCCGGCGAAGTGAAGGACCTGCTGCTGCTCGACGTGACACCGCTGACCCTGGCGATTGAGACGCTGGGCGGCGTGGCCACACCGATGATTCCGCGCAACACGACCATCCCGACCAAGAAGACGGAGACCTTCTCGACGGCTGCGGATTCGCAGACGGAAGTAGAGGTTCACGTGCTTCAGGGCGAGCGGCCGTTGGCGGCACAGAACCGCACGCTGGGCAAGTTCAAGCTGGCCGGCATTCCTCCGGCGCCGCGCGGTGTGCCGCAGATCGAGGTCACGTTTGACATCGATGCCAACGGCATTTTGAACGTGACGGCGAAGGACAACGCGACCGGCAAGGACACGCGCATCACCATCACCTCGAGCTCGGGCCTGAGCAAGGACGAAGTGGAGAAGATGGCGAAGGAAGCGGAAGCGCACTCGGCCGAGGATAAGGAGAAGCGCGAAGAGATTGAGGCGCGCAACCAGCTCGACGGCCTGGTCTACAACATCGAGAAGATGTTGAAAGAGAGCGGCGAGAAGGTGCAGGCGGCGGACAAGACCGATGTTGAGTCTGCGCTGGCTGAAGCTAAGAAGACGCTCGAGGGTTCGCCGAGCTCGACCGAACTGAAAGCGGCGCAGCGACAAGCTGACCCAGGCCAGCCACAAACTTGCCGAGGTTCTGTACAAGGCGAACGCCGCTGCGCCTGAGCCGAGCAATGTTTCCGGCAACCCGGAATCAGGGCCCGCAGCCAAGAAGGACGAAGGGGTCATCGACGCCGAGTACGTGGACGTCGAGGATAAGAAATAGCACTTGCGGTGTGGCAGCCCCGCCTTCGGCGGAAGAACTCAGGGGTGGGCAACGATTGGTTGTCCGCCCCTGATTGTTCGTTGAACTGGTTTCATGGGGGGAGCCTGGCGAACCGGAGGCACCTGCCCGGGCTGAAAAACAAAGATGAGCGTTCTCTACTCTCAACAGGTCGAGATGCGCCTCGCAATTGCAGAGCAATTCTGGAGCAGGGTTTAGGCTAAGCGAAGGGCTGTGCAGTACAAACTATGGCAACCACACAGAACAAAGATTATTACGCGATGCTCGGCATCAAGAAGACGGCTACAACGGAGGAGATCCGCAAGGCTTTCCGCAAAGCTGCGCGCAAATATCATCCCGACGTCAATCCTGGCGATAAGAAGGCCGAGGAGAAGTTCAAAGAAATCTCTGAAGCCAACGATGTTCTGAGTGACGAGAAGAAGCGCAAGATCTACGACCAGGTTGGTTTCTACTCTGACCAGATCGATCCGGCGACGGCCGAGGCGTACGCGCGTCAGCAGTCGTCCGGCGGTGGGGGCGGCCATCAAAACGTCGACTTTGATGGGTTCGATTTTTCCGGCTTTCAGGGTGGCGCAGGCCCGCAGGCATCTTCGAGCCAGGCCGGGTGGGGTAGCTTCAAAGATATTTTTTCCGGCATTTTTACCGGGGCGCAACAGCCGCAGCGGCCCCGCGGTCCGCAACCCGGAACCGACCTTGAGTACCAGGCGACTGTCGACTTCTGGACCGCGATTCGCGGCGGCCAGGCAAGGATCCAGATCAACCGGCAGGAGACTTGCCCGACCTGCCACGGCCAGACCAGCACAGGCGGACCGCAGCAGTGCCCTGAGTGCAACGGCACCGGCCAGGTGACGCAGATGGGCGGGCGCATGAAGTTCAACATTCCGTGCCCCGGCTGTAACGGCACAGGCCGCACTTCGAACACCTGCGCCACCTGTCACGGCGAGGGCGTGGTGAACAAGACGGAGACGGTCGAGTTCCGCATCAAGCCTGGAACTCGCGACGGCCAGCGGATTCGGCTGGCGGGCAAGGGCAATGCGGGCGTGAATGGCGGTCCTGCCGGCGACTTGTTCTTAATCGTGCGCACCGGGACGAACCCGGTCTTTACGCGCACAGGCGACGACATTCACGTGAACGTGCCGGTGACGATTGCGGAGGCGACGCTGGGCGCCAAGGTGGATGTGCCGACGATTGACGGCCGCGCGCAGCTTAAGATTCCGCCTGGAACGCAGAGCGGGCAGAAGCTTCGCTTGCGCGAGCGCGGGGTTGAGAGTGCGCAACGGCCCGGCCAGCGCGGCGATCAGATTGTCACCGTTGATGTGGTGGTGCCTACGCTGCAGGACGAGCGCAGCAAGGAGATCATGCGCGAGTTTGCGAAGCTGAATAACCAGGATCCGCGGGTGGGGTTGTTCGATAAGGTGTGAGGTTATTTGGGAGATTCTCAGACTTGGCGGGACCGGCCAATCACCTGAAACTCTTCCGGTAAGCTGAGGTCAGAAAACCATGGCCGCAAAACGAAAATCCAAAGGCGCGTACATGATCTCGGCGGTTGCCGAGATGTACGAGATCCACCCGCAGACGCTTCGCCTGTACGAGCGCGAAGGGCTGCTCAAGCCATCGCGCACCGACGGCAACACGCGTCTCTACACCGATGAGGATCTTGAGCGGCTCGAGTTCATCCTCAACCTGGCCCGCGATCTGGGCGTCAACATTGCCGGTATCGGGATCATTCTGCAGATGCGCGAGCGCATGGAAGAGATGAATCGCCAGATGCAGAGCTTTGTGGAGTATGTGCGCAGCGAAATGCTGACGCGTTTTCAGCAGGCCGCGCCCGGGCCCGCGGGCGCGATTGTGCCGATTCGCCGGCCGACTGTGGTGGCTCGGACAACTCCCCGTAAATCTTAGCGATGCGGCGGCGTCGCAACAAGGTCGCTTCGTGGTGTTTTGAAGGTCATGCCGTCACTGCCAGCCACCGGTGCCGGCAGGTATTCTGAACTCTGCATGTTTCATGTTCTTCTAGCATTGGGCGTTTTTGGAATCGTGGCTCGACGGCAGTGTCCTGTATCGTGCTGTGGGCAGTTCCCTCTTACTTGCGCGAACGCCGCCGCGCTCTCGCCCAACTCAGTCTCCGCCCCGGCTTTACCCCCCCGCTGTCTCTGATCAAGCCGCTGCATGGGGCCGAACCTGGCCTTGAAGAACACCTGGCGTCCTTCTTCCAGCAGGATTATCCGGAATACGAAATCCTTTTCTGCGCGCGCTCCGCAGACGATGCCGGCCTCGACGTTGCACGCCGCGTTGCCGCGCAGTACCCGCATGTTCCGGCACAGTTTTTGTCCACTGAAGGCTACCCCGCGTATATCAACGCCAAGGTCGCTTCGATGGAAAAGATGGAAGCTGCCGCCGCGCACGATATTTTTGTGATCAGCGATAGCGATGTGCGCGTGACGCCGGACTACCTGCGCGCGGTTGCGCTTCCGTTTGCCGATCCAAAGGTTGGCGGTGTGACCTGCATCTATCGCGGAGTCGCGGCCGAGGGCGGCCTCTGGGCGCGGTAGACCAGGCGCTCATGCAGCCGGAACGGCCGGTCGCGCCAGAACTCGATGGCTGCGCGGCGTCAGGCGGAAGCCCGACCAGTGCGGCGGCCGCGGCACCGCGCCCAGTCCGAACTTCAGCCCCATCTCGGCGACCCGCCGCTCCAGGGCGAGGCGGTCGGGCAGTTCGCGCGACTGGTCGGACGCCCAGGCGCCGATCTGCGACGAGCGGGCGCGGCTGGCGAAATAGGCGTCGGCCTCGGCCTCGCTGACTTCGGCTCACGTCGCCGCGAACCCGCACCTGCCGGCGCAGCGATTTCCAGTGGAACACCAGCGCGGCCTTGGGGTGCGCCAGCAGTTCGCGGCCCTTGGCGCTCTCGAAGTTGGTGAAGAAGGTGAAGCCGGCCGCGTCGACGCCCTTGAGCAGCACCATGCGCGCGTCGGGCATGCCGTCGGTCGTCGACGGTGGCCAGGGTCATGGCGTTGGCGTCGTTGGGCTCGGCCTTCACCGCCTCCCCCAGCCAGCGGCGGAACAGGTCGATCGGATC
>CAWBSV010000070.1:0-29769 GCA_963791505.1 uncultured Acidobacteriaceae bacterium | reverse complement strand
GGTCGAAGGCGGAGACTCCCCCGGGAGTGCGGTGGATGGGCGCCGAATTTTTAGAGTGGAATCGGAAGTCGCGCACACGCGGGATGGCGGTGTCTAACCCCATTCCAAACGACGCCCGGGCCATTTTCGCGCCGTTTTGGAATCTCCAAGCCGCCCTCAAACATCTGAGACAATGATGTTAGTGAATTTTGCCTTCCATTCAGTCTGCCTTCCGCGCCGACCGCTGCGCGCGGCCCTGTATGCAGTCTTGTCTGCGGTTGTCCTCGCCGCTGCAGCCCCCGCCGTCTCCGCCCGACAAAGAACCTCACCTCGGCGGCCAATCCGTTTTACGGCAGCGTCACCACCCGCCCGGCCACTCCCGACGTCCTTCCACTGTCGCTCGATGAAGCGGTGCGCCGCGGCCTCGAGAACAACCTGGGGCTCATTCAAGCGGAGCAGGGCAGAAGATCTACCAGGGCGAGGTCAACGAAGCAATTCAGATTGTTTATGCCCAACGTCGCGCTTGAGGGTTCGACCGGCGTCTACCAGCACAACCTCGCTGCTCTCGGCTTCGGCCCCGGCGTTCTGGATGAGTTCGCCAAGCTGTTCGGGTTCCCGAGCGCCGGCGGAATCTCCCTCATCACCAAGGACACTCTGACCGACGGCCGCATTCACTTCAGCGAGTTGGTCTCGCTCCCGGTCATCGCCGGCTGTAAAGCCGCGGGAGCCGCGGAGCGGTCGGCCCACTTCGCCAAAATGTCGGCGCGCGGCGAAGTGGTGCAGCAGGTTGCCACCGCCTATCTGCACGCCATTGCCGCGGCCAGCGAAGTCGACAACGCCAAGGCGCTCGATGCGCAGGACCAGGTCCTGCTCGACCATGCCCACGCCGCGCACGAAGCCGGAACCGTGGCCAATCTCGACGAGCTGCGCGCCCGCGTTCAGCTTCAGTCCCAGCAGCAGGCGCTCATCACCGCGCAGAATAGCCTGCGAAAAAGACCTGATCCTGCTCAAGCGCGAGATCGGCATCGACTCCCGGCCAGAAGATTGCCTCTGACCGACCCCGCGCCCTACAGCGATCTGGCCGCCAGACTCCGGAAGAAGTGCGCGCCATCGCCTACAAGAACCGCCAGGACTACCAGAACCTGCAGAACCAGGCCGTCGAATACAAGGCGCATCCACGCCGCCTATCGCAGCCAGCGGCTGCCCACGCTCAGCTTCAACGGCTACTACGCGCGTCGAGCGAGGTTACCGGCGTCGGCACGCACGGCAATTTTCTCGCCCAGGGCACCCTGAACGTCCCGCTCTTCCGCGAAGCCAGACTGCGCGGCGACAATGATGCCGCGCAGGCGCAGATGGACTCCGTCAACGCCCAGCTTGCCGACCTCGCAACCACATCGATCAGCAGGTGCGCTCGGCGCTGCTCGACGTGAGACGCGACCGCAAGCTGGTCGCAGTCGCGCGGTCCAATGTCGACCTGGCCACGCGCGCCCTCTGCGACGAAACCGACCGCGTCAACGCCGGCGTGGACGACAACCTGCCCCTGGTCACCGCCCAGGCCACGCTCGCCTCTGCGCAAAACAACCTCGTCGAGAGCCTCTACCAATACAACTCTGCCAAGCTGGCCCTGGCCCGCGCCACCGGCGTCTCGAGCAGCAATACCGGCGTCTACCTGGGAAAATGAAAGGTCGCAGTTCAGTAGTTCACAGTTCTTAGTTCGCAGTTCTCAGTTGCCTCGCTGCGGATCGATGTTTTCACTGTGAACTGCGAACCATAGAACTGCGAACTGACTTTAGCTAGTAGGAAGTCGATGCAAAGAAAGCTGCGGATCAAATACTACGTGGAGCCCGATCCGGACGCGCTCTGGCCCGCCGTGCGGCGCAGTACTTTCGTTGAAATGGCCTCGGAAGCCGTGCGGCGCCAGCGGCCGCGCCCGCATCGCCATCAGCGGCGGCTCACTCCCAAAGCGACCTTTCAGCTTGCTGGCCGATCCCAACGAGCCCTGGCGCTCCGCATGCCCTGGGCCGACCTCGATCTCTTCTGGGTCGACGAGCGCTGCGTGCCGCCCGACGACGCCGACAGCAACTACCGCATGACCCGCGAGGCCATGCTCGATCATGTTCCGCTGCAGCCCGCAGCAGATTCACCGCATTGAAGGCGAGCTGGACCCCGAAGCCGCCGCCGCCCGCTATGAATCCGAACTGCGCAACAGCTTCCGCCTTGAAGGCGCTGAGTGGCCCCGCTTCGATCTCGTCGCGCTGGGCATGGGCCCCGACGGCCATACCGCCTCGCTCTTTCCCCACACCGAAGCCATCCACGAGCTGAGCCGCCTGGCCGTCGCCAATCACGTCCCGCAGCAAAAGACACATGGCGCGTCACCCTCACCTGGCCGGTGATCAACCATGCCAGCTCGGTCTTCTTTCTGATCGCCGGAGCCGACAAAGCCGATATTCTCAACGAAGTTTTAACCGGCCCGCGCGACCCAGAACGCCTGCCCAGCCAACTGATTTGGCCCGCAAGCGGTATACTTACTCTGATTCTGGATAAGGCTGCGGCCGCGCTTCTCCCTGCGACAGACGGGGAAGGCTGCGGGTTTTTGGAGAGGGATAGATGATTCTGGCGGGAGATGTAGGCGGCACCAAGGTCGACCTGGCGCTGTATGACTTTATCAATGGAAAACTGAAGTACACACGCGACAAGGTTTATCGAGCCAAGGAGTACGGCGGCCTCGAAGTGATCGTCAAGGAGTTTCTGGGCGCGAGAAAGTCTCCGCGGCCTGTTTCGGCTGTCCCGGGCCCGGTGCGCGAACGGCCGCCTGCGCCTCACCAACCTGCCCTGGACCCTCGACAGCCGCGAGCTCTCGGCCAGCCTCGACATCGAGCACGTGTTTCTGATCAACGACCTGGAGGCTAACGGCTACGGCATCGCCGAGCTGACCCCCGATCAGATCTACACGCTCGCCGAAGGCGACCCCAGCCAGACCGGCAATCGCGCCCTGATTGCCGCGGGCACCGGCCTGGGCGAGGCCTTTCTCATCTGGAATGGCCGCACCCACGTTCCCTATCCCTCTGAGGGCGGGCACACCGACTACGCGCCGCGCAACGAAGACGAGATCGACCTGCTCCGCTTTCTCAAGGAGAAGTACAACGGCCGCGTCAGCTTTGAGCGCGTGGTTGCCGGCATGGGCCTCACCAGCATCTACGAGTTTCTGCGCGACGTGCGCGGCATGGAAGAGCCCGCGTGGCTGGCCCAGCGCATGGCCCAGGAAGATCCCAACGCCGTGATCACCGAGCTGGCCCTGGCCGCGAAAAGCGAAATCTGCGAGAAGGCGCTCGACATGTTCGTCTCCGCCTATGGCGCCGAGGCCGGCAACCTGGCCCTCAAGGTGCTCTCCGTCGGCGGGCTTTATGTCGGCGGCGGCATTGCTCCGCGCATCCTCGAGAAGCTGAAAGACGGCACCTTCATGAAGGCCTTTACCGACAAGGGCCGGCTGAGCCAGTTGCTGATCAACATGCCGGTGCGCATTATTCTTGAGAGCCGCGCCGCGCTGATTGGCGCCGCTGCTTATGCGGAAGCGCGGGCCGCGGAGATCAGCGGCGTTTCGGTCAGGGCTGCGTCGATCAAGGGCTGATTTCGAGCGCTCCAACGCTTATCGAGAAAAGGCGTTACTGGGTTTGTTCGTCACCGCTCGGCGCCTTTTTTCTGCGTGACCCCAACTATCTGGGGTCGAGGGAGAAGACGACGTTGATCGTGGTCTCCACTTCAACGGGTTCGCCCTTGAGCAGATAAGGCCGGTACTCCCAATGCGAGACCGCGAAGAGCGATGAGGCCGCGAGCGACGGCCAGGGGGCGGACACGATACGCAGGTCGTGAATCCCGCCATCGGTGCCGATGATCGCCTGTAGAACCACGGTTCCGGAGACGTGCGCGTCTTTCGCGTCCTGCGGGTAAGCCGGAATCTGTTTCTTGAGCAGCATGCCCTGCGCGACGCCTCCCGACACATCGACCTTCTCAAGATCGAGCCGTTCGGCACTCTCGGGAGGAACAAGTGCCGGATCGGTGGGCGCCAAACCGGTGACGGAGTCGACGGTCGCCTCGAGGACTTTACGGCCGCTCTCAAAAAGGAGGATCGAGCGAGCAATGTAGTGGCCCTGCATGATGCCCACCTTGCTGAAATGCGTCTCGACGGTGCCGAACGAGTAGCTGGCCAGGAGCACCGGGGAGTTTAGATCGAAGCAATAGGTGGGGAACAGGCCCAGCGGGACGTTCTGGGTAGACCCGAAGATGTGCATCTGCGGGACAACCATGAAGCACGGAATTTTTGCCACTTTGGTGGGCAACTTCTCGGCATCAAGCCGCACCTTGGACGGATCGAGTTCAGCCGCAGTGGGCAGCGGGGAGAAGAGCGCCTCGGGGAGCTTGCGCTCGAAGAAGTTCAGCCGGCCGCTGACTGCGGAGACATGTTTGCCGTCGGCCAGGTGCCAGTAGGTTTGCGCGACGTCGGCGCGCGTCCAGCTTCGGCGATAGAGCTGCGGCGAAGCAAACCAATACTCGAAGGTTCCCTGCTCCGCAGGCTGCCCGTTTTCGTAGAGTTGGTAGGTGGCTTTGAGGTGAAATGGCTTGAGCGCTGGGGATGAGTAATCATAGAAAGGCGCGGCCGCGGCGAAGACTGCCTGGGGATCTTTCGGTAACTCTGCGGGCTTATCCGCAACCGTCTGCGCTGCGGCGGCGAGACAGGCGAGCGACAGGGAAAGGACCTGCAGGGTAAGAGCGGGCAAATGGATTGGGCGCATGCTCAGGAAAGAGTAGCACCGGTCCTATGGGTCTTGGGACTAGCGAATCAAAGCGGCGCCGACTGACGCGATCGTCCCGTGGTAGAAATACTGGCCGAGACCCACGGTGAATAACCAACACCCCCAGGGCGCGTGCTCAAAGCTTGAATTTCGACCCTCCGCTGAGAATGTTAGACCAACGTGAATACGATGCGGGGTCGGGAGCGGAGAACCGCTATTCTTAAAGCGGATTTGATTCCATGCCTTTTTCTCACACGATCGGCAATCGCGTTTACAGCTTTGTGGACTTGCGCGCGCTGTTGGCCAAGGCCACTCCGGCGCGCAGTGGGGATGCACTCGCGGGACTTGCTGCCGCGAGCGCCGAGGAGCGGGTTGCGGCACAGTTCGCCCTTGCTGACCTGCCGCTGGCGCATTTTCTCGCCGAGCAGGTTGTGCCGTATGAGTCGGACGAAGTAACGCGGCTGATTGTCGATACGCACGATAAGGAAGCGTTCGCACCTGTGCAGTCCCTCACCGTGGGGGAGTTGCGCGACTGGGTTTTGTCGGACGACGCGACGGCGGAGCGGCTGGCCGCACTCGGTCCAGGATTGACTCCGGAGATGGCCGCGGCCGTGAGCAAGCTGATGCGAGTGCAGGATCTGATTGCTGCCGCAGCGAAGATTCGCGTGGTGACGCGCTTTCGGACCACGGTGGGACTGCGCGGCAGGCTGAGTGCGCGGTTGCAGCCTAATCATCCGACGGATGATTGGATGGGGATAGCTGCGTCGATTCTGGACGGGCTGCTGATGGGTTCGGGGGACGCCGTGATCGGCATCAACCCTGCAGGCGATAACGTGGCTACCACCTCACGCTTGCTGCAGATGATCGACGCGCTGCGCAGGCGGTTCGACATCCCGGTGCAAAGCTGCGTGCTTGCGCATATCACGACCCAGATGGCCGCGCTGCAAGCTGGAGCGCCGGTCGACCTTGTCTTCCAGTCGATCGCAGGCACTGAAACGGCGAATGCAAGTTTTGGCGTGAACTTGTCGCTGCTGGCGGAAGCGAATCAGGCTGCACGGGCGCTGAAGAGGGGCGGGCTATGCGCGGGCGGAGTGACGGGCGACAACGTGATGTACTTTGAGACCGGCCAGGGCTCGGCTCTCTCAGCAAATGCGCATCATGGCGTGGACCAGCAGACCCTCGAGGCGCGTGCCTATGCGGTGGCGCGGGCCTTCAGTCCCATGCTGGTCAACACAGTCGTGGGCTTCATCGGGCCGGAGTATCTCTACGATGGGAAGCAGATTGTGCGCGCGGGGCTTGAAGATCATTTTTGCGGCAAGTTGCTGGGCCTGCCGATGGGCTGCGACGTCTGCTACACCAACCACGCCGAGGCCGACCAGGACGACATGGACGCGTTGCTGACGCTGCTGGGCACGGCCGGCGTGAATTACATCATGGGTGTCCCTGGCGCCGACGACGTGATGCTCAACTACCAGAGCACCAGCTTTCACGATGCCTTGTATTTGCGGCGCCTGCTCGGCCTCAAGCCCGCGCCTGAATTCGCTGCGTGGCTCGAGGGCGATCAGTTCAACCGCCTGGCTGCGGAGGCAAGCCATCCGGAACGGCTGCTGAACGCATGAGCGAACTTGCGCAGACCGATCTGGCCGCTAGCCTGCGTGCGCTCACGCCGGCGCGGGTCGGCCTGGGGCGCACGGGAGTGAGCCTGCAGACCCTGGACCTACTCGATTTCCAAAGTGCTCACGCGCAGGCGCGCGACGCTGTGCATGCACGGCTCGATGCCGCGTCGCTGGCCGCGCAGCTCGCGGCGGTGACGGGAGGGGACTTTTTGGTGGTCCATTCGGCCGCGGCGAACCGAGGCGTCTATCTGCAGCGGCCCGACCTCGGTCGCGTGCTCAGCGAGGTTAGCCGGAGCGAACTCGCAAACAGCGTTGCGCAGACGTTCCCCTGTGACGTTGCTTTTATCGTCGCGGATGGTCTTTCTGCGCTGGCCGTCGAGCGGCACGCCGCTCTGCTGATCCAGGAGTTGTGGCCACGTCTTGAAGGCTGGCGCATCGCCCCGCTCACGGTTGTCGAGCAAGGGCGCGTGGCGATTGGGGACGAGATTGGCGCGGCGTTCTGTGCGGCGATTTCGGTTGTCGTTCTCGGAGAGCGGCCTGGGTTGAGCTCGCCCGATTCGCTCGGCGCTTACATCACATGGGATCCTCGCCCCGGCCGGACTGACGCGGAGCGCAACTGCATTTCCAACATTCGTGCCGAAGGTTTAAGCTACGCCCAGGCAGCAACAGAACTGTTTTTCTATCTGAATGAAGCGCGGCGCCGGCGGTTGACCGGTATTGCGCTCAAGATGGAATCCAGGCTCCTGAAAGAAGGCGAGCACGCATGAAACGGTGGCTGCTTCGCATCATACTTGTGCTGGTCATCGCTTTCGCCGCGGTGTATCTGGGCGATTGGGCGGTTTACAAGCTGCGCGGCTCGCCGCAATCCAAAGTTACCGTCAACCACTACCTCTCGGTCCCGCTCAAGGGCAACAAGCAGGAATTTGATTACACCGGTACCGACGATGAGCCGTGTGCTGTCTCGTTGTTTTCGCAGGCCGGCGCACCCGCCTGTTGGCAACTGCGCAAGAAGGCTAACCAGGCAACCAACCTTTGAGCAATTGTCTGTTCGGGACCGGGACGGGTTCTTGAAGATCACGCGCCCTCGTGACACGAGTCACGACAATGGCTGTGAGCTGCGCCTAGCATCGTGCAATCTTGCGAGGCGGAGCCGATGTATAACCGCACACAGAATGAAAATGGCAGCTTCAATACGCGCTGCCTTGACTGTTTCATGACCGTTGCTTCCTGCGTTGAGTCGGAACAAGAGCTGGATCGTCTGGAGAGGCGACACCTCTGCCCAGAGAAAGTGCTTGCCGATCTGGCCGCCCACGGCGATGGCTCGATGTGCCCGGCGGATCTGCCTGCTGGAAGCAGCCTAAGAGCGCACTGAGGCCGTCTATTGAGTAGGCACGGGCGTTGCGTCCGCGCCGGCCCCGGGAAGGTTGGGAGGCGGTGGGCCCTTCTGGCCGTTTTCGATCTTTTTGAAGAGATCGTCGTCGGCCTTCTGGTTCAGGGTCTTGGCCTTTTCAAACTCCGCCTTCGCTTCTTCAACCTTGCCTGCGCTTCGATACAACCGGCCGAGTCGCCAGTGAATGTCCACATCCGCCGGCGCCATCTTTTCCGCAATCTGCAACTCGCGAATCGCGTCTTCAGCCTGACCGGCCTCGGAGTACACAATTCCCAGATCGATATGCACCAGCGGAATTGCGGGATTCTGCTTCTCAACCCGCTCCAGCAGAACCTTCGCAGCATCCATCTGGTTCACCTGAATGTTCGCGTCGGCGAGATAGAGCTGCGCTTGCACATGGTCAGGGTCGTTGGCGAGCTCAGCCTGAAACTCGCTCATCGCCTCGGGATACTGTCTCTGCGTCCACAGCAGGTAGCCGAGCCCGAAATGGACGTTTGGCTCTTTGGGATTCGCCTTCACGGCTGCGCGGAACATTTTTGTCGACCCTTCGTTGTCCTTCATCTCGTCCAGCGCTTCGCCGGCGATCATGTCAGCCTCGGCGGAATCGGGATTGAGATACAGAATCTCCTTGTAGGTGTCCATCACGCATTGAAACTGCTTCGACCACAAGCAACTGTGCGCGACGGCGAGGCGCAGCGGCAGGTTCTGCGGATCGTGGGCGGCGGCCGACTGGAGAAAAGGGACAGCATCCGCGTACTGAGCCAGCCCGTAGTGCGCCATGCCGATCAGGGTGTTGATCTGTTGATTTTCAGGGTCGCGCTTGTGCAGCGGCTCGAAGGTAGTGATGGCCGCTGTCAAATCGCCGCTCTTGAAGAGGGCCAGTCCCAGGTTCAGGCGCAGGCCGGGAACGTCGGGGCCGATCTCGAGCGCTTTGCGATAGAGGGGAACGGCTTCCTTGTAATGCTCCTGGCGCGCCTCAAGCAACCCAAGGTGGGCGTAGGGTTCAGGGCTTGTGGGATGGGCCTTCCGAAGCGACTCCCAGGCTGCGTGGGCTTGGGGAATTTTGCCTGCCTGCTCCAGGGCGATGGCGGCCTGGCGCTGAGTATCAGGAATGCGCGTGGACTGGGCCTGTCCCGCGAAAGAAAAAGAAAGCGCGCAGAAGATCAAAACCAGCGCGGCGCGATTGACAACCATTGCGTCAGCAACTCCGATGCATCGATTCTCTCGCCTGGGCCGGCTTACAGGCAATTCCGTGCAAAAGAAAATGGGCGCGGCAGGGGTTGCCTGCCGCGCCCAAGGTTAGGTGCCAGTTAGAACACGAACTTGCCGCCGAGTTCGAGTACGCGGGAATCCCACGCGCTCGAAACCTGGCCAAACGTGTCACCCTTATTGAAGGTATTGCTGAAGCCGGGGTAGGTGCAATTTGACTGGCCATCTACGCAGGCATTTTGCGGATTGTAACTGGTGTTGAGGCCGTTGAATTCGCTGTGGTTGAAGGTGTTGAACGACTCGAACCGCAGTTCGAAGTGCGCCCGCTCCGTCACCGCAAACGACTTATACAGCGAGGTAGTGAAGTTTACGCGGCCTGGGCCAACCACCGCGTCCTTGCCGGCATTGCCGAAACCGAGGTTCGCTCCGCCCAGCCACTCTGGCACTGGATTGGAAAACGCGGCGGTATTGAACCAGTTTGCACGATTGTGCGCGTAGGTCATCTTACCGGACACGTTCGGACGAACGGTGTAGCCGCCGCCCAAGCCGACAGGATCCACACCATTGTTACTCCCCTCGACGCCGCCCGCGCCCGTGACGGTCGCGATCACGCCGCTCTCGTCAATGACAGTTCCAGCCACTTCCCACCCGCCGATGAGCGAATGAGCAAGGCTGTTGCCCTTGGCGAAGAACGGCAGTTTGTAGACGTAGTTTGCGTTGACGATCTGACGGCGGTCGAGCGCGCCAGAACCCTTGTCGTATTTCAGATTCCAAGGATTGGAAACGCCGCTGAGGTCATAGCTGGTGACATCGATTTCGTGCGAGTACGTGTAATCGAGTTCGCCGCTAAGGCCCCACTTGTTCTGCAGACGGAGTCCGGTCTGGAATCCGTTGTAGCTGCCGTTGGTATCGTTCTCTTCCTGAGTAATTCCGCCGTAGCCTTGATACTCACGGAACTGGTTGAAGCCGCCGGCAAACGATGCGAATCCATGATGGCAGTTTGCATCGTACGTGCCTACGTCTGCCAAGGTGGTTCCGTAATGGTTGCCAGAGTCGCCTGCGAGGCAAGAGTTGGTGGCCGTGACAGTTGCGGGACCATCAGCACCCGCGAAGTCATTCGGAACGACGCTTGTCATCGCGCCCAACGCCGGCGTCATGTTGTTGAGTTGTTTCTCGATGTTCTGGTGCCATGCCAGGTTTCCAACATACTGGACGACCCAGACGATCGAGGGCTTGATTTCATGCTGCACGCCGAGAGAGAACTGGGCGACCGCGGGGGCCTTATAGTTCTGCTCAAGGTTAGTCACGCCAGCCGGGGTAATCGGGAAGCCATTTGCTGCAACGTTGCTTCCGTCAACCCAGCTGATGCCGGGCGAGCTGAGGAGTGTGCTGCCCACGCCAAGGTTATATGCGAAGGGCGGGTTAGTTGCGGCGTTGTAGATGTCGTTGCCCTGCAGGCGCTCGAAGAAGGTTCCGAAGCCGCCGCGGAGAACGGTTTTGCCGTTGCCGAACATGTCTTCAGAGAAGCCTACGCGAGGCTGCACTGTGTTGTAGTCGTTCTCAACCAGGCCGCGCGGGAAGCCCTGCACGCCCGCCAGGCCCATGCCGTTCAGATAATACTGAACGCTATTGACCGTCCCCAAACCGGGGCTGGTCGCCAGCATGGCGTTACCGTTCGACGTCCACTGCGGGGTCGCTGACGGGTTGTAGTTGGCCGGATTGAAGTTGGCCACCTCGTTATTGCGCTCCCATGCGTGTGGCAGAGCGTCATACCGGATGCCGAGTTGCAGGGTCAACCGCGGAGTCGTATGCCAGTTATCCATGACATAGGCCGAAGTTGTGTTGTTGACGTAGTGGCGAATCGGAACGGCCTGGAACTGCGAGTAACTGCCAGTCAAGCCAAGAAGGAGATCCATCAGGCTATCGTTGGTGGTTCCGCTGGGGCTGTAGTTGCCCTGCTCGTCGCCGAACAGCTGCTGGTTCTTGGTGTAGTGGTTGACGCTGAAGCCGAACTTCATGGCGTGCTTGCCCTGGGTGTACGAAATATCGGCCTTGGGCTCGAAGTCGCGGGCTGCGTTGTGCCATGGTGCAGAACCCGTGTCTTCCGCGGTTCCATATGGCCCAAAGTACCCCATGCCCGGCAGCGAGTTGCGCGTGATCTTAAAGCTCGATGCAACTGGCGTGACATTCCAGCCTGAAGGCAACTGGGAGTTCGCGCTGTTGGTGATGTTGATGACGTTGCCGTCATAGTTGATGCTCGACTCAACAAGCAGGTTCGGCGTGATGGTGCCGGACAGCTTGATGGCGGCCGAGTCAGACGGGTTCTGCAGCGTGCTGGTGATGGTGTTGTAGCTCGCCCAGAGCCAGCCGAGTTCCGGCTGCGCATATCCTTGGTTCACCTGATCTTCCATGTAGTGACCGAGAATCTGCCACTTGTCATTGAATTTGTGATCGATACGGATAACCGTGTCGGTCACATCGATCGGATTGGATACGTTGGTGATGTTCTTGTCCTGGCCGGGAACGTTCGGAGCAGGCAGGACACCCGAATTCAGGTACAAGATGCCGTTGTTGTCAAACAACCCATTCGGAATCTTGTTGCCCGGGAACGGCATGTTCGGGACCAATCCCCGCGGCGCCAACTGATTGATGTAGTACGCATCCGTCATCGGGATATTCGGGACAACAAGCTTATTGCCCGGGGAGAACGTCGGCGCCGTGTAGACCAAATCCGTACCGGCCTTTGGAAGATCCAGGGGGTCGATCGTGTTTTGTTCGTTTGTGCCGGCGCCGGAAAGGATTTTGCGCCATTCTTCATTCCAGAAGAAGAACGTCTTCTGCCTGTTCGAGTTGTAGACGTGAGGAATGAAGACCGGGCCGCCCGCGTTCACGCCGAAGATGTTGTAGTGCGTCGAGGTCCTCGGTGTGCCGTTCAGCTTGTTGAAGTACTGGTTCGCATCGTAATCAGTATTACGGTTGAACTCGTACGCTTCTCCGTGGAACTTCTGCGTGCCGCTCTTGAGCGAAAGGCTCATGGTGGCGCCGGAAGAAATACCGTAGTCCGGAGGATAGTTCGAGGTCAGCATCGTGAACTCAGCAATGGCATCCTGCGAAGGCATGATGTCCATGCCGCCGGCGCCGCCGCGGTCATCCGCTTCGCCACCGTCGATGAGCCAGATGTTGTGGCTCTGCCGAAGTCCGTTGACGCTGATGGTGAAGCTCGCGGCAACCGACGTCGGCGTGTTGCTGTCAGGAAGAGCCGAGCTGACGCCCAGGCCCAACGCCGCCAGAGCCGCGAAGTTGCGATTCTCAGTGGCGATTTCGCTGATCTGCTCAGAGTTGATGAGGGTGCTGACCACGTTCGAGTCGGCCTGCACAGCAAGTGCATCGGCTTCGACCGTGACCGTCTGGGATTCCGCGCCCACCGTGAGCTTGACGTCCGCGCGGGCGGTTGACGACACGTTGACCACGATGCCGTTTTGGGCAAACGACTCAAAGCCCTTGGCCGTGATCTTCATGTTGTAGTTGGCTGGGTTCAGACCGGAGAAGTCGTACAGTCCGGTGCCACCGCTGACCGTTGTGTGCGACTCACCCGTCGCTGGATCAGTGAGGACGATCTTTGCTCCCGCAACGACCGCTCCCGTCTGGTCAGTGACGATGCCCGTCACCTCAGAGTTGGCCTGCGCCCATACAGCGACACTTGCCAAAATGAGGAACAACGGTAACAGGAAAAACCTGTATTTCGCTTGTCTCATGTGACCTTCCTTTTCAAAGTTGTTGCTCTGTTGTTGTAGTTCGGTCGTGTCCCCATCGGAACTAACTGACTTGAGCGCGTGCCGCCATGCTTCGCTTGCCATGATCGGCCCGTCTACATCAGGACAACTAAAAGCCTTCGCATCCCCTCCAACTAACGGGGAGGTTCGCGAAGGCGATTGCCATTCTGGTGCAGATTGACTCAAATACACCGATTTACCTGAGGGTCCGGAACTGCGACCGAGCCATTTAACACGCGCGAATTGAGAAAAGTCAATTGGAAAATCCATTTACCTGTCAGTCCCCAATCCGCCTTGCCCGTCTTCTTTTCCGCCTGAGGTCTTCTTCAGTGCGGTTCCCGGCATCACTGCGCCGGGCTGCGGGTACTGTGTTCCTTGCCAGGTGTGCTCCTCTTGGTCCCTGACAAAAACTGTTGGCTCAAACCTGGTCCACCGCGGCACTGCCTTCTCGCCGAATTGACCGCTCAAATGGCCGGATTTCTCCGCGGTTTGGAAGATCGAAATCTCGATTCTCCAACTTTTGGAATCTGTCTACTCAAACGTTTAAGCAGAGTAGACGCAGGATTCTGTACCTTGAGCCGGGAGACATTTAATGCCCCCAACAGATGGGTTGTCAAGTCCAACTTTCGAATGAGTAGGCCTGCACCGGGCCTGGTGCAGATGGGGGTTGAATCCTTACGGATGAACGTCTTGTAAATCAGAGGTTTAATGGATATTACTTTATGACTTCCGACCCCGCACTGAAGGCCTCGCAAATCCCGATTTTGGCCTGTTTTTCAAGGTCCGCTTCAAAACTCCCTTAAAGCACCCTTCGGCTCCCCCCCACCGAGGCTCAGCGCTGCCCGGGCTCTACTGCATTCGCGCCAGATCGCGCAATTGCCGGGCGGTGGCCTCAAGAAACGTCTCCACGCTCACGTCCGGGGGCGCCTCCAACCCCGACTTCGCCTGAATCGCCGTGGCTATCCGGGCGGCCAGCGCCCGCCGCGTTTCCAGGCTCATATCCAGGCGACGCGCAAAGAAACCCTCCAGAACCTCAAGATCGCCCCCGGCGAGCTTCGCGATCCCTGTCGCCGGCATCGTGACCTGCGTGTGCGGCTCCTCAATTGGCACCGAAGGAGTAAACAGCGACGCCGTGAAGGTTCTCGATCCCGAATCGCCCCACGACGGCGTCTCCGTCTCGCGATCGCGCACCACCAGCGTGCCGGCAACCAGATCGCCCAGCCTCTGATGCTGTTTGGTCGAGAACATCGAGATGACGCCGACTACATAGAAAAATGGAATTTGATCGACGTAGCGAACAAGATTTCGCGCCATCGATTCAAACAGCCCGATGGCACGGCCTGAGCGTTGAATCACGCGAATCTTCGCAACGCGCTTGCCCGGAGTTTGTCCATTCCAGAAAGCTTCAAACAACGTGAAGTAGCCCCATTGCAGAAGAAACGTGGAGAACACCACAATCGCCGTGGCCCACTGCTCGGAGAGATGCGAAAACGAAGAAATTGCGGGAAGAAAAATCGCCGAGGCTAATGCAAGAACCAGAAAGCCTGCGGCCCAGATCAGATAGTCGACCAGCAGCGCAATGAAGCGGCTGCCGATGCCGGCAAGCGGCATTTCAATTGCGACCAGCTCCGGTGTGTCGATGCTAAGCTGGTCAGAATCCATCGCCATGGCACAAATCCTCTCCAACCAGTGGATCTTGAAGCGGCGTCCGCACTGGGAGCGCCTTTCCGCGCTGCTCGCCCAATCCGATGCGAGCGGCCTTGGCCAGCTTTCGCGCGCCGAATTGCAGGAGATGGCGCTGCTCTACCGCCAGATCGCCGCCGATCTCTCGGTGCTGCGCCAGGACTCGACCTCGCGCAGCTACGCGCTCTATGTGAATTCTTTGCTGGCTCGCGCCCACCATATCATTTATTCGGGCCGAAAGACGAGTCTGCTTACGCTGTTTCGGTTTCTGCGCGATGATTATCCGCGCGTCTTCCAGGCGCAGATCGGCTTCATCCTCGCTTCCCTGCTGGTGTTTCTTGGAGGCGCGTTGCTGGGCGCTGTCGTTACCACTGCGCATCCTGACTTTATGCGTCACGCTCTCGGTCCCGAGATGATTGCGACGATGGAGCGCCACGAAATGTGGACCAAGTCGATCGTCGGGATCGAACCCAAAGCCACCAGCAAAATCATGACCAACAATCTCAGCGTCAGCTTTGCGGCCTTTGCCTCGGGAATCATCTTCGGACTCGGATCGTTCTACGCCATGGCCTTCAACGGACTGCTGATCGGCGTTGTTGGCGCCGCCTGCCATCAGTATGGAATGTCCGTCGACCTGTGGAGCTTTGTCGCTGCGCATGGATCGCTTGAGCTACCGTCTATCATCATCGCCGGAGCAGCAGGATTTCGCCTCGGCTACGCCATGCTCTTTCCCGGCTCGCTGCGCTGGAAGGAATCCGTCGCCAAAGGTGGCATCGAAGCGACACAACTCGTCTCCGGGATTATTCCTTTGCTCTTTATCGCCGGGTGCATTGAAGGATTCTTTTCTCCTTCTGCGGCGCCGGTATGGCTGAAATTCATGATCGGCGCATTGCTTTTCACGCTGCTGAATCTCTGGCTTTTTCGGCCGTTGAAGGTGAGTCAGGGCGCAACGCCAACAACCCAATGAAATTGCCCGAGGCGTTCGACGCTCATCCCGCATACCTTGCTGTTTGGATCGTGACGTTCTGGCTCTGCATTGTGCCCGAGATCGTTTCCGCTTTTACTCGATGCGTACCCAGTTTTTAAGGTAGGACGCGGCGGTTAGCTGACGTCGAACTAGCGATTCAGAGGGGCGATGAAAAGACCGGTTATTCGCTTTCTACTGCTTGGAATCTCAGCAAGCCTATTTGCACTTAGCAGCGAAACTGCCGCCCCCGCAGCTCAACTGAGCCCTGACTACGGAATTCTGCGGTCCGTAGACAATGCCAGTTTGACCCAAGCCGGAGAAGGCATTGTGGTCGACCGAAAGGATGCGCATGCTCCGATTCAAATGGAGTTTTCCCGATGCCAGGGGCTCGGGATTCGTTATGAGGCGAGCCAATGGTGGGTGCTGCCGCTCAACACGAGTGGTGCGCGAATCGAAGCGAACCGAGCCTTGTGGGTTCTGCCGCTGGATGCGAGATCGGCGGATCGCTCCTGGCATATCGTGCTGCACGGCGGAACACTGAAGGCAACAAAGACGGAGGCCGGGCTGACGGTTGCGCTCGACACCGACAGCTTGACTCTCTCCAGGGCAGACGCCCGGCCGCACAGCGACCCATTCGGGAATCACTTTTCTCTTGCTATGACCGGCGGCGCCCAACTGGAAGAGGCGTTGGCCGGCTTCTACTGGGGAACAATTCTGCCTTCCGTGGTGGAGAAGACCATGGCGGAGAAATTTCCTTACAGCTCTGGCTATGTTCTAAGCACGTTGAACGTGAAGGCCTACGCGGGCTCGTATCCCGCTGTCGACCACGAGTTTCAAATCAAGGGACGGCTAGCGATGGGCTCGGAGCTCGACCTCGATGTTGTGAAACGAATGATTGAGCTCCAGTTCAAGCTCATCAACGACGACCCAGAGCGTCTCTTTCGCGCGCCCACTTCAGTGCAGCCGAATGGAACACGTGAGTACCATGTGCGCAGAAACAGTCAGGACAACCGTCAGAATGCAGCCATGTTTCCTCTCACCGGAGATATTGAGGTCATCGAAGAGGCGTGGCTTTACTACCAGGCCAGAAAAGATGCCGCGTGGGTTCGATTCAATATCGAGAATCTCGAACACGCGGCGGGTTGGGTCTTGGCGAACACTGATCAATATGGCCGCGTGTGGTCGGATGTGTATTACGAAGACCAGGTGATGAAGGACGGACGGGAGACGCAGGCTCAGGCATTCGCTGCTCACGCCTTCGAACTGCTCGTGCGCATGGAGAGCCTGTCAGGCCGGCCAGAGAAAGCTGCCGCATTCAACAGGAACGCGAAGCTTATGGCCAGTGTGCTGACCGCACCGCTGCCGAACGGGTACTGGGACCCAGCGAACCGGCGGTTCATTGATTGGGTGGATCGCAACGGAGTGGCTCACGATCACATTCCTCTTCTTGCGAATGAATTGCCGGTGATGTTTGGCTATGCGAACCCTGATCAAGCAGGTGCGGTGCGGCGACTTCTTGAAGCGAATGCCGCCGAGTTTGAGCGCTTCCCCAGTTTTGTGGCGGCGAAGATCGCGGATTACGACAAATCTGAAATCGGGGATGGCGGCCCCTACGATCTTTGCGCGGCCGGCAGGTATTGGTATTGGGATGCGGCTTTTCATGCGTCGCAGCAGGACAACAACCTGCTGCTCGATCAGTTGGAGACCGTGGCTGCCGAAGGAGCCAAGGACAACTACTTTATGGGCGAGCGGTACGACATGGACCATGTCTACTACATCGATGGCAAGAATGCGCACGGAGCCGAAAAGTATTACGAGTACCCCAATGTTTTCACGGTCGTGCTCATCGAGAAGTATCTGGGCCTCTCGATTCCCGCGGATGCGGATGTATCGATCGCACCGCATCTCAGGGAAGCAGCCAGTGTGGAGTTCCAGCTTCCTGCGTATGCGTTGCGGTACAGCTTCAGCAAAGATGGTTTCACGTTGAAGAATTTGTCTGAAAAGCCGCGCCGCTACAAGCTGGATTTTTCGGGGCTTGGCTTTGACGCGTCGCGGTATCGGCTCCGGAGCAGGTCCGGCGACAGGATGGTCGATGCGCGTTCCACTTTGATCTTGTCTGGACAAGAGCAGGCAACGTGGACTCCTGTGCGGTAGAGGTGGGCGCGCCATTCCCCTCAATCGATGCGCAAAGCGCGCACCGGATCGATTGACGCTGCGCGGCGTGCGGGGATGAATCCTGCAATGGCGGCGGCGACTACGAGCACGCCAATTGCGACGGCCATTACCGGCACACTCACGGTGGTGATCTCGTAAAGCTGCGATTTGACGTAGCGCACGCAGAAGATGGCCACCGGAATGCCAATCGCCAGGCCGGCAAGCGTTTGCAGCATCGCACCGCGCATCACAGTCCCGATCACGTTGCTGCGCGCTGCTCCCAGCGCCATGCGGATGCCGATCTCGGGCGTGCGGCGGACCACGGTATACGCGGTGACGCCGTAGAGACCGATGGCGGCAAGCAGCAAGGCAAGCGCGCCGAACAGCGACGTGAGACGCGCGATGAGGCGCTCCTCGATGAAGCGGTCGTCGATCTGCTGCTGAAAGGTCTGGAACTTCACGATGGTCAGGTTGGGGTTGATGCCGGCCAGCGTGTCGGCCACGATCTTTTCAAAGCCGGGGACAGGGCGAGCCGTCTGGATGACCAATGCGCCGGCGTAGAACGAGAGGTCTTTGTCGATCGTGTCGTTGGGGTCGTTTGACTCACCGGCGCGCTGCGTCAGCGGCAGAAAGTACATGGCGTGGTCTTTCCAGTAGACGGTGGTGTAGGTCGTGTCTTCGACTACGCCCACAATCTCGTGCGCACCATCTTTGCCGACCGCTTGGGGACCGGAGTACCCAAATCGATGTCCGATTGGGTTGCGATTGCCGAAGAACGTTTTGGCGAACTGCTGATTGACGACGGCAACTGGCGGCGAATTCATCGTGTCCTGGGACGTGAAGCCGCGGCCCATCACGACATGCGTGCCGACCGAGTCGAAATACTCCGCTGAGCCTTTCACCCACGACGCGCCTTTGTTGATGTCGGGATCGCCCTGCACCTTGACGCCCGATCCCCAGTTGTTCTCCTCCATAGGGGTGTAGGTCGAGAGTCCCACTTTGACCACGCCGGGAAGGGCGTGGAAGCGGTCCACGATGGTCTGGTAGAGCGGCTCAACCTCGGTGTTCTTGTAGCCGGCCGCCTGCGGATTGATGTGGGCGATGTAGCGATTGGTTGCGTCCAGCTTCATATCCACGTTTTCAGCCTTGCTCAAGCTCTGCGCAAACAGTCCCGCGGCAACCAGCAGCACCAGCGAGAGCGCGGCCTGCAGAATAACCAGCACGCGCTGAAGCACTGACGCACCCTGGGCCGTCGTGCGCGCGTTTGAGCGCAGGGCTTCAGCAGGCTGGGTGCGCGCGGCCATCAGCGCCGGGGCCAGCCCAAACAGGATGCCCGTCACCAGCGAGAGCCCCAGGGAAAACCCAATCACCAGCGGCGAAGGGGCTGCGGAGAGCGGCATGTTGTGCTGATCGGGGAAGGCGAGGGCCAGCAGCGCGTGCGCTCCAAGATACGAAACGGCGAGACCGAGCACCCCGCCCATGGCGGACAGCAGAATGCTTTCGGTAAGCAGTTGGCGCACGATCCGGCTGCGCTGCGCACCCAGCGCTGAGCGAATGGAAAGCTCCGCGCGCCGGCTCATGCCGCGCACCAGAAGCAGGTTCGCGATATTGGCGCAGGCGACCAGCAGCACCATGGCGGCAATCCATTGCAGCAGCTTCAGGTGGTCTTTGTAATCGTCTTGCATGTTCTGGATGCCGCCTCCGCCGGGCGTAAGGACGACGTGCGTGAGCGGCAGAGCTTTCTTGGCGCGCTCGTCACTGAATGTTTTTGACGGCGCGAAGAGCTGCTTGAGCTGGGTGCTGGCTTTTGCCTGCAGAGTCGGCACCGATGTTCCTGGCTTGATGCGGCCGATGATATAGGCCCACTGCGTGTCAGGATCGTTGAAGTACGGCGCGCCAATCACCGCATCCATGGCATTCATGGGAAGAAAGTATTTGGGCGGATTGGTGTCGATGCGGTCGCCGTAAAAACCTTTGGGGGCGACTCCAATGATGGCGACCGGCTTGCTGTTGATGTAAAACGAGCTGCCCACGACGCTTGGGTCGCCGGCATAATCCTGCTTCCAGGCGTCATAACTCATCACAGCAGTGATGGGGGCGCCCTTTTGATCGTCGGCATCGACAAACAACCGGCCTGCCGCCGGCGAAAGCCCGAAGACGCGGAAGTAGTTGCCGGAGACAAAGGTCCCCATTACGGATTTGGCGACCGTCTGCGGTCCGGCGCGGCGAACGGTGATTGGCCGCCAAGCGTAGCCCGACTCCATCGCGGCCAGTTCTTCAAACTCGGGCAGATTCTTCTTGAAGCTGTAATAGGTGTCGGTGGAGAAGAGCGCGTAGTCGCCCTTGTCGTTCCATCCGCCGTTGACGCAGCAGTCGTCGTTGTCGCCGATGCGGATGAGCGTCTTGGGATCAGTGACGGGAAGGTTATGAAGGAGGATGGCGTTGACCAGCGTGAAAATTGCCGAGTTGGCGCCGATGCCGAGCGCGAGCGTGAGCAGCACGGTTGTGGTGAACCCCGGCGTCTTGCGCAACTGGCGCAACGCGTAACTGACATCCTGCAGCAGAACTCCCATCGGTTGACCCCCACGCACACGTCCGCGTGCGTTTGTAGATGCATTTTAAGTGCCATTTAGGTTGCGGCCTGGCCCCCAGAAATGAAGACTTTAGCAAACGGAAAACGTCAACATGCGTTCGCTGGTGAGATGGAGTGTTCAAAGCCGGACGAAAAAGCAATGTCGAAAACGGTACCTGTTTTTCCGCAGAATCTTGGTCCGTGCCTATGCAACCGCACCCCCCCAATTATGATGAGCCGTACCGCAAATTTGGCTCGATGGGAGCATCTTGCAATGAATCTGCGTCCAGCCCTGGTTACGTCATGGCTTCTCATCTCCGCTTCAACACTGATTGCCCAGCAGACCTGGACGGTAAGAGCCGAGTGGGTCCGCGCGCATGAAGACTTTCTGGCCAGCGACGTGATGCAGGGCCGCGGCTCCGCAACCCGCGACGAGCAGATCACCGCGGCTTACGTCGCCAGCGAATTCGAGGGCTACGGCCTGAAGCATGCACCCGGCATGGCCAGCTACATTCAATCCGCGAATCTTGTTGCGCCTGAGCTTGACGGCCATGCCACGCTCAAGGCCGGAGACGCCAGTTTCAACGAAGGTGCGGACTTCATCCTTGCCTCCTCCTCCGGCACGACGGCCTCAGGCAATCTGGTCCACGTCGCCGTTGGGCAGGAACTGACGGCCGAGATCAAGCCCGGCGACGCCATTCTCCTGCTCGATGCCAAGAGCCCCTCGGATGTCTTCAGCGCGTTCTCGAAGCTGCGCCGCAAGGGGCCGTCGATCCTGTTGGTTCCGCTGACTCCCGAAACTCAGGCCATCGAAGGCATGCTGGGAAAGACGCGCACCCCGGTTCACCTGGAAGAGGAGCCGGTTGGGCGCCAGGGCGGCAGCCTTGTTTTCATCCGCAGTGCGGCATTTGAAAAGATCGCAAAGCTCGAAGGAGCGCAGGCCGAGCTCGAAGTGCATGTTGTTCCGCAATCCGCACCCCGGCAGACCTTCAACGCCATCGGCTACCTGCCCGGCACCGATCCGACTGCCGGAACCATCCTGCTCACCGCGCATCTGGATCACCTCGGCATCGGCCGTCCAGTCAACGGCGACTCGGTCTACAACGGCGCGAATGACGACGCGGCTGGAACGACGGCTGTCCTCGAGCTTGCCCACGCACTCGCTGCCGGTCCGCGCTTGCGCCGCAGCGTGCTTTTTGTCTGCTACGGCTCTGAAGAGCTGGGCGGCCTCGGTTCTACTTATTTTGGCCATCATCCGCCCGTGCCGCTTACCGACCTGGTCGCCAACCTGGAATTCGAAATGATCGGCAGCCAGGATCCCAAGATGCCCAAGGACACCCTCCTGCTCACTGGCTGGGAGCGTTCGAATCTCGGTCCTACATTAAAGGAACACGGCGCGCTTCTGGGCCCCGATCCCTACCCCGAGCAGCACTTCTTCGAGCGCTCAGACAATTACTCTCTCGCGCTCGAGGGCGTGGTGGCTCACACCGCCGCGGGCTGGGGCACTGTGCCCACCTATCACCAGCCCAACGACGATCTTGACCACCTGGATCTCGATTTCATGACCCACGCCATTCAGTCCCTTGTGGAGCCAATCCGCTGGCTAGCCACGAGCGACTTCCGGCCGCAATGGAACGCCAACGGCCAGCCTCATCGCGATCACTGAGCGTCGATGCGCACGGCGTAGAGCCTCATTGGCACGCACGCGCGCGTCTCTCGTTCTTACAATCGGAAGCGCTTCACTGCGCGAACCGTGAGCCAGATGAATGCGACCAGCAGGATCAACTGCGCAGCGCCGAAGACTGGGCCCGATCCTGTGGGGGCGAACTGGTGCAGAGCGGGCACGTGCTCGAACAACTGCGCGATGAGAACGAACATGTTGAAGTAGAGGCTTAACTGGCTGGCGATGACAAACGTGGTACGCCACTTTCCCGCAAGCTTGCCAATATACATGGCTGTACTTGCAATGGCCAGGGTGATCATCGACAGGATGCCCACAACAATTCCAGGCGTGACGTGGGAGTTGGGGAAGGCGAATCCTGTCAGGCTGGTGAGGATGGTCGTGACCAGAAAGATCAGAATTGAGATGCGGAGCACGCGGTTCTGAAGAAATCCCAGAAACAGCAACACCAGTCCGGAGGCGATACCGAGCAGGCTGATCGCAACATGCAGAAGGGTGAATGAGTTTGTATCCATGCCAAGAATCATGTTCGCTCCGTTTCGATTAGATTTTCAAAAAACTGAGTGTTCAGAGTCGGACCTGTCAGGAAACCATTCGTGCCCTACGGCACGAGCTCCAGTGCAGGCGGGCGCCAACTCCCAGCGAGGATCGCCTCCTTCGGCCAATACAAACGGATGGTCAGATTGAAGATTCCATCGCCGGCGGGAAGCCAGTTTGACTCGCGATCAGGGCCTGGGTTTGTACTCTGGATATACAGATCGAGAGAGCCGTCCAGGTTGAACTTCAATCGGTCGCGATCTCCAATGGCATAGCGGTTGATTGGGTTCGCGATGAAGTACCCATCCTTGTCATACGCGGTCACGGACCAGAACGCCCGCACCGGCGGTAGGCTCGACCCGTCAAAATGCATCCGGTATCGCATCGTCCCGTTGAGAGCTTGCCCACTGCCGTCAGCGGCACTGCTCATGTACACCGCGTCTTCAGGCGGATTTGCGCCAATCGCAACCCGAGCCGTCACAGCGCGCGCCATGTAGTTCGTTCCATAGCGGCCCAGAGTTCCTTGGAAAGACGTCCAACCGGGCTTAGTCACCCCGCCAGAGGCAACGAACTCCTCAATGCGAGCCACGGCAGCTCGAGCGCCTTCATGAATTGTCTGAAGCTGCTCCGCTGTAAGTTTGGACGGGTCGAAATCCTGGCCTGGAACCAGGCCGATATTGGCTAGTTCGCGAACCATGGGTTCGTCGGCAGCGTGCGGCGGGTTCGCCTTCATCGCCTGCGCGAAGAGCTTGAAGAAGAGCAGCGGATCCAAGGCCTTAACCCGGCCTGGCGGCGTCGCGCCGGCGGCGCGATGAAGATCGGGTGGCGGGCCCGGCGGCTCGTCTTTGCCCGGATACTCACTGAGAGGAACCAGGCGCATTCCATGCTGGAAGATGTGGACCTTCTCGTAGTCGCCCGCGCCGTTGGTCTGCGTTCTGCCCAGCAGCCAGACATGATTGGTGGGCGCATCGTAGCGAGTCACGCCTTCCGGAAGCTTTCCGCTCCAGCCGGGGCCCACAATCGCGAACCAGGCTTCACCGGTGCCTGTCGTGCGCTTGCCAGGATCGGCAAAGGTTTCTGTCCACGCATCCATGAATTGGAGAAGGATGCCGATGATCGCCTCGACCTCCGGCCAATCGCAAAACAGCGCATCCTCCCGGCGGATATTTTCGTCAAGATTGTCGAGCGGTAACGCCTCGTCGTCGTGCAGCGAAAGTTCGCCCTGGGCATGCGCCAGAGTTGTGATGATTTCGTCGTGCGCGAATTTCTTCGCGATCATTAGCGACACTTTGGCCAGTTCGACCCCAAAGCTGTCGGTATCCATGCCGAAAAACTGCTTGGGCGAGATAGCGCTGATTTGTTTCGTCCGAATGGCGAATTCCTTGGGACTGACGATGGATTGCAGCTGCGTCAGAATGCGGAGTTCGAGCCGTGCTATCTCGCGAAACGCGACGTACAGAAAGTTCCCACTGCCGCAAGCCGGATCGAGAACTCGAAACCCTGCCAACTGGCGCCGCATGTCGATAAGGTCCTTCGCGGTCTTCGCCTTCATGATGCGGTCGGTCCATGGACCAACGATCGTAGGACCGACGATACGCTGAATGTCTGCCTCGGACGTGAAGTGCGCCCCCATCGCGTGGCGATCGTCTTGGTCCATACTGTGTTGAAAAAGAGTGCCGAATATTGCCGGATCAACCTTCGACCAATTCTTCGTCGCTACACCTTGTTCGCCGCCCAGCAGTTCAAGGTCGAAACGCGAAAGCTCGATCGGTTCGATCGCAGAAAAAAGACCGCCATTGAAATACGGGACCCCCTTAAAGCGACCACCGGTCGCCGGCGTCGGAGAGTTCATTTGGCGAAACAGACCACCAAACATGTCGTAGGAATTCTGACCGTTTTCCAGGCATTCATCGACAAGGGTTTTGATCGTCCCAGCCGGCAAAAGATCAATGTCTTCAGCGAACATCGAGATCACCAGTTGAAGAACAAAGCGCTGGGCCTGTATGCGCGGAATTGGCTTTGAAATGCGGCGGGTGAGATTGCGGAATAACTCCGCCAGCTTGTCGGCGGCGGAACGCGAAACCGCTTCGCGATCATTGTTGAACTGCGGCTTCCGATCGCCAGGAAACAGGAAATTCAGGGCCGTATAGCGTTTTGTGAGTTCGCCAATCGGAACGATATCGACAGGATCGCTAAGCTGCTTGTCGAAATCGTAGATATAAAATTCACGAAAATTGCAAAGCACAACATATCGGGGACGGTTGGGAACCGCGTTGATCCAATAATCAAACGCCTGCCTGTAATGCAGATGGAGTTTCTCGCCCGCCTTTTTCATTTCGATCAGAAGCCTAGGCTTCCACATCAGGTCGGCAAAACTCGTCGCCTTACCTTTCTTGACCCGAAATTCGAGAGTAGCTCCGGCCTCCTTATAGCCCTTATGTCCAAATGCCTGAAAAAGGCGATCGCAGAAGACCTGCGCTTCTCCTTTTTCGTCGCCGTCCAACGTCTTCGCATAATCGACGAATTGGCCAATATTTTCAACAATCTCAGACATACATCGTTGCTACAACAAGCAAAGTCGCCCGGCTAGGTCTTCTTCTGCGCTTCTGAATGAGCGAGATTTCGTTCCCATTTGAGGGCACTTGAGGCAGGGAGAGGCCTGCTCGCTTTCTGGACGAAGACAATGTTCGGCATTAATCCTGCGATCCCGTTTCGCGTGGAGACGTTCGAGCCGACTTCGGATTTCAAACCCGAGAAACCTTTCCAGGCGCGGCTTAAATGGCGCGACGCCTCCGGCAAGGAGCAGAGCAAGCTGTGTTGACGGAGCCAGAAGCGCTCATCGAGATCATCCGGGGCAAGACATAACTCACCTGCGGCGCGTAGATCGTCGTCCCGCGGCGCAAATCCGCCTCGTCATCTGCGGCGCGGCCGCGCGAAGCCTGAATCCGCCCATCCGTGACTGGACCCCGTGGCCTTAGCCCGCCTAAGGCCACGGCTCCAAGCTGCGGCGCGCCAGCACCCATCCGATATTGCGTAGCGTGATGCGTCCGCTGAGACGCTCGATCGAATCCCTGGGCCAGCTTGGCAGTTCCCGATCGATGCGGCGGCGCAAAGCGATTAGCTCGCTGCTGAGCGATGAATTCCAGTTCGATCACCCCAATCTCGCGCATGTCTTCCTCCATCAGTCTTGACCGCGCCGATCGCGGCCTTCTGAGGGAGGCCAAAGCTCCGGGTGAGGCGGCTGCATCGCCTGCGACCGGAACGAAGAGGAGGACTGCTGCGCAGCTTGCAGCCATGAGCCGAGACCGGTGCTCTCTGGCCGGAAGAAAGGACGCGAGGGCCGCGCGCTGTGGGCATCATGCGGGAGTGGCGGTTGCGAGGAATTCGTTACCAAATACGCCGCAGCGTTCCAAGGCGCCGATCTCGGCATGCGCGCCGAAGCCGGTATGGATCGCGCGCGATACTGTCGATATGGCATCAGGTTCTGAGGTTCTGAAGGGCTACAGGCGGTTCTGACCGCGTCGAAGACGTCAGAAGCGGTCCCTTTTCCGGGTCAGTTGCGGAATGTGAAGGGCCGCCTACCGACGCCGCAGCCGCATGGCCAGCCGCGCCGCTATATCGCCGAGCCTGTCGCGCACCGTGTCCGCAGGTGCGGCGGGCAAAGTTTCATCCGCGGCGCGAATGTTGCAATCAGCGTCGGTCGTGAATTTCACTTCGCGGCGCGTTTCCTGCGCCGCGCGAAGGGCCTACTCCAGATGGGGCGGCACGCGATACCAACTGTTATGGCCGAAGAACGCGACACGCCCCTCGCCGAGTTTGGCGATGTGATCGTTTCGCTGAAGGGTGGCCCTTTCATGCAACATTGCGATTTCCTATCCGTTTCGTTCACCGCATCCTCCCGGTGCCTGTCCCAGCGCGGCCGAGATGGCTTTTGGAAACGCTGGCTTGGATGCGCGGCAGGAATATGTCATCGGCGCTAAACGCGGACGCCCGCTGCAACTTCTCGCCAGGTTTCGGCAACAAGAACCTTGGGTAAAGTTTTACCCTCTTTTTCTGTTGACGAAGCCAGTTGTGCGAAAATGAACGCTGTGGCCTCCATTATTCTCCCCCTCGACTCCGCCGTCGATGAGAACAAAGATAGAACATATGACCGGGAGGCGTAAAGGACAATCTCATGCAGGCAGGATCGAGCTGGGGCCGAAGCATCGCCGAAACCGTGCTGTCGCCGATTACGCCCCCCGAGATGCGGCGGACCTTTTGATTGCCGGTTATGGCGACGATCCGCATGCGGCCGTGGTCGCCCTGCTCAAGATCGTGCGCACGCTGAAAGACGTGAATCGCGCCCCGCGCCGCAAGACAGGGCCGCGGTTCCGGCGTCCGGAACGTGCTGTTCGCGTTGCGTAAGGGACACCAGGATCATAGGATCGCCGGAGCGATGCATGACGGCCAGGATATCACCATCAATGAAATCGCCTCGACCTGCTATGCCGAGGGCGACAGGCGCGATTCACGGAACAGGCCGGGCGATTGTCCCTATCCGAACGGTTCCGGCGAGCGGGTATTCTGGATCGACGGCTGGACGCATTTCGACGAGCTGAACGGCGGCGGCCCGCATATCAGGGCCGCTTTTCCGGTCGCCTCGCTCGCCGGAGCCTGACTTCCGGTACCTTTTCGTCGTGCCGGTCATTTTGGAGAACGGCAAGCCGGCCTTCGGCGCATGGCGGGAATTCAAAAGCGGTGTCGAAGCCGCCCGCGCCGGACAGCAGATGGTCTCCGCTCATCGTGGCGTTGTGGTCATCGCCTCGCTGACATATCAGCCGCAAGAAGAGAATTTCTTCGAGCCCATTTCCGTGCTGGGCGATGTGCCCGAGGAACTGCTCGGCGAACTTGTGTGAGCGTAAAGGACCCAAAGCCCATGTGCGGACGCGTCTGGCTGCCGAGCGATTTTTCCGAGATCAAAATCCGGATGAAGTTCGACGACCTGTTCGCCGCGCCGAACATGGCGGCGTCATGGAATATCGCGCCGACGCAGCAGATGATGACGACGGTGCTCGACCCGGTCACGAAGACGCGGCGCCCGGTGACGATGCGCTGGGGGCTTATCCCGAGCTGGGCCAAGGACGACAAGATCGGCGTCTCGACGTTCAACGCGCGCGCCGACACGATCAGCGAAAAGCCCGCCTTTCGCGGCGCGTGGAAGGCCGGGCGCCGCTGCCTTGTCATCACCGACGGCTTTTACGAATGGCGCAAAAAAGGCGACAAGCAGCCCTTCGCCATCGCGCGCGTCAACGACACGCTGACGGTGTTCGCCGGGCTTTGGGAAGAATGGAAATCGCCGGCGGGCGAAATCATCAAAACCTGCACGATCATCACGACCGAGCCCAACGAGCTGATCGAGCCGTTGCATGACCGCATGCCGGTGATCCTGGCCGAGGAAGACTGGCCGGCCTGGCTCGGCGAAGTGCCGGCGACGGATGCGGAATTGAAGGCGCTGCTGAAGCCGTTCCCGGCCGACCGGATGAAACTCTGGCCCGTGAGCCGCGATCGTCGGCAACTGGCGCAATAACGGGCCGCAGCTCATCGACCCGATTGTTCTGTAGGCCCCGCCATGTCGCAGATGCGGCCCCGCGATCATGTCATGACGCTCGGCAATATGCGCAAGAACGGCGTGCGCATGCTCTCGGTTTCCTGCAACGCCCACGACTGCCATCATTCAGCCGATGTGAATGTCGACGGCATGCGTGACGAGGTGGTGGTGCTGTTCATCGCGCGAAGATTCCGCTGTTCGCGCTGCGGCTCGAAGCATGTTTCGGCGCGGCCGGCCTGGCATCCACTCTGCGGCCGGGATGGGGCGGTAGGCCACGAACTGCTCGATCAGCTTTCTGCCCTATCACTTCCACCCGGTTTTTCTCATCCGCCTGCTTGATTTCTGCACAGCCACGAACCGACAAGATCAGTTCTTCATCCAGGCGGCGTAATAGGTCATGTCCGGGAGAAGATCGCCCGCTATGTCGAATTGTGGATTTGAGATTTTCGGCGCGCCCGCGCCGTAGCGTGCGGCGAGGCGCTCGCCATAGCTCTGAAGCGACTGCGTAATAAGAATGCTGAACCCGATACAGTCATCGGTCTGGGCTTTGAGTGCCTGGATAAAATTCGGGTAACGATCATCGACGCGGCCGGGAGCAAGCGGGCTCCCAAAAATCAAGGCCGCTTTCTCCGCATCGCTACCCGGCGGCATAGCTCTCAATTGCTCGATCCATTCATTGCGCTGCCTCGTGGTGTCGGCAAAGCCTTGGATGCTTTGCACCAACGGCGTCAGGAGAACCGAAGCTTTGCCGTCCGGCGTGATCTTTTCTTGCAACATTCTGCGCAGTTCATCGACCGGCGAGAAAGGAGCGGCGATCAAGATGAAATCCAGCTAATGGATGTGCCAGCCACGATTGTGCCGGCCTGAAGGCCCGCGTGGTGGCTGCGTCGGGCCGAGACCTGCGCCTCATAGTCCCGCACAAGGGGACGAATAAACTGCTTTTTGGTGGTGAGAAAGGTTTGCTAACTCCAAGGCCGAGCCTAACGCTACGTTAGTTCCGCGAATTTCAGCCAATAGCGCCCTGCGCGCGGCCGTTCGCTCTGCAAGCAACTGTGCGCCCCAGGTACCGGCAAACGCTGCGATGAAAGTGCTGACAACCCCAAGGGTGATTGGGGACTTCTTGGCGATAGCCCAAAGCCGCATCGTGAGCGACGTCTTATCCGCCACGGGGGCGAACGCAACCAAGACAATCGCGCACAGCGAACCGCCAAAGACGGCCAGCAAAATGAAATCGTTCTGCTGATCGGAGCGATGGGACAATACTTCGCCTTCCTCACTCCTTACGGAGCTGACGACGTCAGCGTCGCCCTCAGCGGCGGCGCGGTCGGCGTCTCGATCTCCGGCGGCGGCGCCGAGGCGACCAACGTCATTCTCGACGACACCAACGCCTATCTCTCCGATAGCGCGATCACCGCTCATTCGAATGTCTCGACGAGCGCGACGTCGAACTCGACGATCAATGCGGATATTCTCGTCGCCAGCGTCGCCGTGGCGGGCGGCGCCTTCGCCGACAGCGCTTCGCTTGGCGCCGCCGAGGCGGAGAATTTCATCGGCTATACCGCGCTCGGCGCGTCCGATCCAAACCAGGTCGAGGCTACGTCGACGGGCTCAAGCGTTTCGGCGGGCGGCGCCTTCAACCAGACCGCGTCCGACACGTCGCATATCACAGCCAATATCGCCGTCGTTTCGGCGGCGGTCACCGTTGCGCTCGCCGGCGACGCCGTCGCCGGCGCCAGCGCAACGGCGCAAAACATGATCGCAGTCGACACCGAGGCCACCGATTCCGGCAGCGGCTCTGGCGGCATCCATGTCGGCTCGCTCGATTTCTCCG
>CAWBSV010000069.1:0-11115 GCA_963791505.1 uncultured Acidobacteriaceae bacterium | reverse complement strand
GGAACGTCGGGCCCGATTTTCAAAAAACCAAGTGCTGGAAATTCTGGCCGAAGGATCAGACAGGGCGCGCATCCGCGCTGAACACACCATGCGTGAAGTGCGATCCGCGATGCAGACTGAGCTGACCACGAGACCGTTTGACTATAGATGGAGTAGAAATCGAATTGGGCACTGAGAACATTGACGGAAATTGGCCGGCAACGAGCCACCACCCAACCTGGCCGCGCGAACCCGCGCACACCCGAACAAATCGACCTGATTGTCTCCTCCCACCGACGAAGAAAAGGCCGCCGCCAAAGTTGTGGCCATGGTCAAGAAGCGCGAAGAAGAAGACCCCGACTCACCCTTCTCCATCAAGGTGGAAGCAGTCTATGACGGCCCCCTCGACCTGCTCCTCGACCTGATTCGCAAGCAGGACATCGACATCTACGACATCCCCATCGCGCGCATCACCGCGCAGTTCCTCGCCTACGTGGAGCAGTTGAAGGCCACCGACGTCGACGTGGCCGGCGAGTTTATCTACACCGCCTCGCTGCTCATCCACATCAAGAGCAAGATGCTGTTGCCCCGCTCCGGCGTGGGCCCTGAAGACGCGCAGGAAGATCCGCGGCGCGAGCTGGTCGAGCGCCTGCTCGAACACGAGCGCTTCAAGAACGCCGCCCAGATGCTGCAGCAGAAGCAGATGCTCGAAGCCGCCTCATGGAGCAATCCGGGGCTGCGCGAGTTCAAAGGCGACCCCGACACCGAGCAAGAAATCGCCGCCGACACCGTCGACCTGGTCCGTATCTTTCGTGAAGTTCTGGAGCGCGCCCGAACCCGCCCGGTCCTCGATGTTGCAGAAGACTCGGTCACCGTCGGCCAGATGATTCGCTTCCTCGGCCGTCGTCTCGCTCTTGGAAGACAAGCCGATTGGCCTGAGAAAGCTGCTCAGCCATACTCGATCAGAACGCGCATTAATTGCCATGTTCCTTGCCCTGCTCGAACTGGTGCGGCTGCAGGCCGTGCTGCTGCGCCAGGATCAGGCCTTCAGCGACATCCTCATCAAAAAGCACTCCGGCTTTGACGCCGTCATGAACGAAGGCCTTGCCGAAGCCCGCGACGACTGGCGCTGATTCTTCAGATCGCCGATCGAACCCTGAATCCTCCCGCCTTACGGCCATAAAACAGCCTTTTCCGCCTCTTCTGCCGCCCGTCCCGGAGGGACACAGGTCATTAGCCCAGGACAAGCGAAGCGCAGTCCTGGGAACGCGCCTCGAACGCGCAAGCCCCGTAGGGGCGACGCAAACGCCTGATTCTCTGACCAGGGCATCCTGATGCGGGTCATCGACCTGCCGCCATTTCTGCCTTTTCCCACCAGGATTCATTACCCTTTCACACGGGTGGTATATCCATGGTTGAGTCCGGGAATTGCCTCCCCAGCTCGACCGGATTGACCTCCCACCCCAGAGTTTTGGAGCCTTTCAAGATGTCCGATTCGGCGACAGTGCTAGCATCGCGTCCCCCTGCTGCGGAACTACTCAACAAGAAAATGAACAAGACGCACGCCATGATCAGCGGCGGCGTGGTTTTGGTTGCGCTGGTTGTCGGCTTGGGGTTTATCGGCTTCCATCTAGTCGGGGACTTAAGCTCTGTGACCGCCTCCAGCACCTGGGCTTACATGTTGCTCGCGATCGCGCTGCTGATCGCTCTCGGCTTTGAGTTCGTAAACGGCTTCCACGATACGGCCAACGCCGTTGCCACAGTGATCTATACCCACTCGCTGGAGCCCAACCTTGCCGTCGTGTGGTCGGGCATGTGGAATCTGCTCGGCGTTCTCACCTCGTCTGGCACCGTCGCCTTCACCGTGATTACGCTTCTCCCCGTCGAGCTCATCCTGCAAGTCAGCTCCGGCGCCGGCTTCGCCATGGTGTTTGCCCTCCTGATCGCCGCCATCGTCTGGAACCTCGGCACCTGGTGGTTCGGGCTGCCCGCCTCGAGTTCGCACACCATGGTCGGTTCGATCATCGGCGTGGGCCTCGCCAATCAGCTCATGAATGTGCACTCCGGCACCTCCGGCGTCGACTGGGATCAGGCAGCCAAAGTCTTCAAGGTGCTGCTCATCTCCCCGATTGTCGGATTCTCGCTGGCTGCCCTGCTCTTCCTTGCTCTGCAAATGGCTCATCAAGTACCCGGCCCTGTATGAAGCGCCGAAAGACGCCTCGCCTCCGCCGTGGCCCATTCGCGGTCTGCTGATCCTCACCTGCACCGGCGTCAGCTTCTTCCATGGATCGAACGACGGCCAGAAGGGCATGGGCCTGATCATGCTCATTCTCATCGGCACGGTGCCCACCGCCTACGCGCTCAACCACGCCGTCACCGCCAACGATGTTCAATCGTTCATCGCCGCATCGGAACAGGCGGGACACATCCTTGACCGCCACGTCGATCCGGCGGGCGTGCTCGGTCCCGATGCCCGCGCCGAAGTCACCGACTACCTCCGCACCAAGCAGATTCAGCCTGACACGATTCTCGCGCTGCGCGAGCTGGTAGCCGATGTCAGCCACGAAGTGGGCCTCTACAAGGAGCTCAAGGCCGTTCCCGCCAAGGATCAGTCGAACGTCCGCAACGACATGTATGTGGCCAGCGAAGCCATCCGCCTCATGCAGAAGACCGGTAAGCCGGCCTTCACCGCGCAGGAGAACGCAGCCCTGAAGACCTACAAGGGCAAGGTCGACACAGCTACCAAATTCATTCCCACCTGGGTCAAGGTTGCCGTCGCGCTGGCTCTCGGCATGGGCACGATGGTGGGCTGGAAGCGCATCGTGGTCACCGTTGGCGAAAAGATCGGCAAGGAGCACCTGACCTATGCGCAGGGCGCCAGCGCCGAACTGGTCGCCATGTTCACCATCTTTGCCGCCGATAATTGGGGGCTGCCCGTCAGTACTACGCACGTCCTAAGTTCGGGCGTGGCGGGCACCATGGCGGCGAATCACAGCGGCCTGCAGTGGTCCACGCTGCGCAATATCGCCGCGGCCTGGGTATTCACGCTGCCCGCAGCGGCACTGCTCTCGGGTGGGCTGTTCTGGTGCTTCACCCTGATCAGCCCTAAGTAGGCTCGATCCGCTTTGCATTGAAAGGCGTCCGCCGCGGCGGGCGCCTTTCTCTGCTCGTGAGACGGCGATCGCTCCGCCCACCCCCACGAGAGGCTCCCGTTCCGGTACCATACTTGAGGTACCTATTCTCGAATGAGCCTTCAATCCAAGCTGGAAGCTGTAATTTACGCCGCGGAGGAGCCGGTCACGCTGGCCCAGCTCGCCGCCTTGTTTGCCGACGAAGCCCTGCAGTGGAAGGCCGAGCGCAAATCCGCCGATGCCATTCCCTCGGAGCCCGCCTCGCTCGAATTGGTCGAGTCTGCGCCGGAAGTCGCTTCGAATCAGCCCACCGACGCCGCTTTTGACGAAGCACCTGACGCGATCCCAGCCGGAGAAGAAGCTGCAACGGAGCCTCTTCCTCAGGCTGAGGAGCCTCAACCAGATCCTTCAGTCGGTGAATCGAGTGAAGCCGAAGCCAGGCGCCTCGCCCGCATACAGGATCGCGAAGTCAGAGCCATCCTGCGCGAACTGCTCGATGAGCTCATCGCCCACTACGCCTCAGACGACTCGGGAATCGAGATTCGCGAAATTGCCGGCGGCTACCGCATGGCCACCAAGCCGGAATATCACGACGCCGTCCGGATGTTTGTGCGCAGCCTCAAGCCCGCGCTCAAGCTGTCCCTTCCCGCCCTCGAGACCTTGGCGGTCATCGCCTACAAGCAGCCCGTCACCGCGCCCGAAGTGAACGAGATTCGCGGCGTTGACTCATCGGGCGTCTTCGGCTCCCTCCTGGCCCGCAAGCTCATCGCAACAGCCGGCCGCAAACAGGTGATCGGCCGCCCCATTCTCTACAAGACAACACGCGAGTTTCTGCTTCGCTTTGGATTGAAGGATGTCGGCGAGCTTCCCTCGATGGAAGAGTTCGAGAAGATCGCCGCGATGGAATTCGAAGAGCAGGAAACCGCCGACGGAGCGGACTCAGAAGAAACTGCGGAGCTCGACTTCTCATTAGAGGTTGAGGAACAAAGCGGCGAATCAGCGACCGCAGAAGACGAGAACACGGAGAAGGATAAACAAGTGCACACCGCCGCGACGGCGGAGAACGCAGAAGCGGAGTCGCATTCGTCACAAAATGACAGCGACCCTGCCAAGCCGGTAGCGGAAGAGACTCGAGAGCACGAGCAGACTCTCGACCACACGGCCCACTGAACCAGAAACGACCGACGAGGCAACGCCCGCTGCGCCTCCTTTCCCCAAGAGCAGGCAGAAACTGAGCTTTTCAATGAGCAGCACCCTCGATCCTGAATCCAGCCAACCCACCATCAAAGAGCCAGCCGACACCGAGATCGAAGACCCAATCGGCGACGAAACAGATGGCGAGGGCCAGACTCCCGTGGGCGACGAAGCGCCCGACGCTCCCAAAGAAGAAGACCCCGAAGAGGAAGACTCCGGCGAAGAAGAGTCCGCGGAAAAAGAAAAGAAGCCCCATCCACCCGCAAAACTTGAGCGCCTTCAAAAAATTCTCGCGCAAGCCGGCATCGCCAGCCGCCGCAAGGCCGAAGAGCTCATGACCCAGGGCCGCGTTCAGGTCAATGGCAATATTGTCACCGAGCCCGGAACCAAAGCCGATGCGGGTCGCGACCACATTCGCGTCGACGGCAAGCTTTTGCAGGGCGCCGAGCGGCATCGCTACTTTGTGCTGAACAAGCCGAAGGGCTTTGTCACCACGGTCAAGGATCCTGAGGGCCGGCCGACTGTGATGCAGTTCTTCGAAAAGATGCGCGAGCGTCTCTATCCCGTAGGCCGCCTCGACTACATGAGCGAAGGCCTCCTCGCTCGTCACCAACGATGGCGAGCTGGCCAACAAGCTCACCAAAGCTTCATCGGGCATCGAAAAAACCTATCTCGTCAAAGTGGCCGGCAAGCCGACCGAAGCCGAGCTCGATATCCTGCGGGCCGGCGTCGCGATTGATCGCGGCAAGCCTGGCGACGGCAAAGTGCGCACCGCGCCTGCGCGGATCCGGCAAGTACGCCAGGGCGACAATCCCTGGTACGAAGTGGTGCTGATCGAAGGCCGCAATCGCGAACTGCGCAAGATGTTCGAAGAGGTGGGGCATTTTGTCGAAAAGATTCGCCGCGTCGGCTATGGGCCGCTGATTCTCGACCAGGAACCGGGAAAGCTGCGCGAGCTCGACGAACAGGAGCTCGACAAGCTGCGCAAGGCGGCAGACGGCAAGCTGCGCACGCCCAAAGCGAAGGAAGTTCGGCGTCGGAATCTCGAAGATGCAACGCCCACCCAAACGCCCCTCGTCGAAACCAAAACACGCAAGCCCTTCAAGCCCTTCGAGACAAAGGGCGATTACCGGCCGAAGCGTTCCTTTGAATCTGCTCGGTCTTCTGACAAAGCGCGTACAGGCGACCGGACACGTCCAGGCGGTGCAAAGCCAACCAGATTTGGACGCCCCGCAGGCGGTCCACCAGCCTGGAAAAAAGACCAGGGCACAAGCGCTCCGGGAGAAAGATTCAACGCGCGCCCACGGCCCGGCGCACAATCCAGCGAGCGACCCGCACCGCGCGCAGACTTCGGCAGCCGCCCCCCCGCGGGCCGAAGCTTCGGCGCGAAACCAGCAACCGATCGCCCCTTTGCAGGAAGACCCGCGGCACGCAAGTTCGACGGCCCCGGAACCGGCCGGAAACCCTTCGCCGGCAAGCCAGAGCGCGGCGAAGGCTTCTCCCCCAGGCCCGCATGGAAGAAGCCCGGCGAGAGGCCGTTCAAGCCCCGCCCAGACGTTTCCCGGCGCCCAGCTCCGCCGCCGGCAGAAGATCTCGGCCCCACCAAGCGATCACGCCTGCACATCGAGCCCGTTCACGATTCCCCGCGCGAAGCCTCTCGCGAGTCGACTCGGCCCGCACGACCCGGGTCAACGCGGCCGCCCGCAGCAAACTTTGGCGCGCGCGGACGCGGGGACTCTTCTCGCCCATTCCGTCCAGATTCGGGCCGTTTCGGAGCCGGCCCCTCAGGCAGCGGTCGTTCCGATTCAGCGCGCCCCGGCTCACCCCGTCTGTTTCGCGGCGAAGGCGGATTAGCCAGACCCTTCACCACCAGCAGCGGCAAACCGCGGGCAGGCGGCGCACGCCCCAACAACAAGCCCGGCGGTCGATCCGACTCAGCTCGCCCCAGCTTCGGCGCCAAACGAACGTTCGCCGCAAAGCCGGAAGGACGCGGAGGTGGCAAACCGAGCTTCTCGAAGGGCAACGCCGGAAGCAAGTCCGGATTCAAAGGCAAACCAGGCGGAAACCGTGGAGGAAAGCGCGGCTAGCCAGGCTGCGGAAAAACTCATTGGCGACGCAGGAATGACTCAGGGCCCGCGCCTGAATCAAACGCTGTCACTTTGTGGTGAGTTCGCGCATCATTATCAGTATGAGCAAAGAGAAAGCAACATTTGGAGCAGGATGCTTTTGGGGCGTTGAAGCAGCCTTCGCAGCGATCCCCGGCGTCACAGCCACAGCCGTTGGCTATGAGGGTGGCAGTCTCGAGCGGCCCAGCTACCGCGACGTCTGTACCGACCAGACCGGACACGCCGAGGTTGTGGAACTCGAATTCGATCCGGCGAAGGTGACCTACGGGCAGTTGCTCGACGCGTTTTTCAACCTGCACGACCCGACGACGCTCAACCGCCAGGGGCCGGACTGGGGCTCGCAATACAGGTCCGCCGTCTTCTTCCACTCTCCGGAGCAGGAAGCCGAAGCCAAGGCCAAGATCGAGCAACTGACAACCGAGGGGAAATTCAAGCCCAGGCGCATCGCCACCCTGGTCGAGCCCGCCCAGACCTTCTGGCGCGCCGAAGACTATCACCAGAAGTATTTAGAAAAGCGCGGCCAGGCGAGCTGCCACATCTAACGCGGATGATAGGCCAACTTGCCACCTGCCACCACGCAGAGCGTGGCCAACTCGCCAATCCGCAAACCGGCGACCGCCCTAAATCTCAGTCCCGGCCGATGCCGCATCGCCGGGATTCAGAACCGGCTCCACCACAGGCTTCTCTTCATCCACAAGAACTGGAAGGCCGGTCACAACGCCGCCTTTGTCCTTAGGCTCCGCCTCATCAAGCCAGAGCCACGCGATCCACCAGATCAGCACCGCCACATACGTCGCCCCGCTCGCGTCGAAGATCCTCTCGCGCAATGCAACGATGTGCTCATACTCCGGCCGGCTGTGCGGTACCGCCGTCTTGGCGATGATCTGCCAGATGATCTGCACCGCGAGTTGCGCCACCGACGCGGTAGAGAGACCGATAACAATCTTCTGAACATGCGTGCGCCAGCCGCCGGTGTAGAGGCGTCCGAACAGCACCACAATCAGGCCGAGCTCGATGTTCAGCAGGTCGATAAGAAGATCAAGCTTCTGCGCGATCAGCTCCATAAGGCGCAGAATGCCGAGCTCCGAGTTCGCCGTCACCGTCTTCCACGCCGGCCACGGTCCCCAGTAAGCCAGGATCCCGCCCGCAACAATCAGCAGCCCTGTCGCGTTCACAATCCAGAGATTGCGGGGTGCGCCCTTGAACGCGCGGCGCGCCATCTCGATCACAACCAGCAGCCCAAGGATCGCGGCCAGGTCGGCCATGACGATGAAGATGATGCTCAATGTGAGCGGCGCCATGCGGCCGAACAGCTCCCGCGTCGCCAGCAGCCGCAGGGCAAACAAGACGATACTCGCCGTGAACCACGGAAAATTCTTGATGCGATCGCGTCCGAGCAGAACCACAAGCAGCACAAGTTGCGCCGCAAACGTCAGGGTCCAGAGAATCTTTTCGGCTGAAAAATCGAAGTTGAAGTGCATTTTCCTCTTATCTTTTACCCACTCGGGGGCCTATCTCCCTGCAGGACGGACTGATGCAAGTTTAAATGCAGAGAGCGGGGCCACATGCTCCATCGCCGGAACCGATAGCAACAGGCTCAAGCGCGCAGTCACGTGTGATTGAAGTCTGGGTTTGCGCGAGCCGCGCATGCGACCGAGAAAGGAGTTAGAGCGAAGGGGGATGAAGACTCGAATGGTGCGCCCGGAGAGATTCGAACTCCCGACCTAACGCTCCGGAGGCGTTCGCTCTATCCAGCTGAGCTACGGGCGCGCTCTACCAGCATATCTCATTTCTGATAAGGCTGAGCAATCGCGGCGGGTCAGCTTGGCTCTGCCCGCGCCGCTTCCCGCTGAACGCGTAGCTCCTCCATCACCGACTGAATCAGCGCCTTCGCTCCCTCGATCCCCGCTAGCACAGCCTGCAGGTCGAGCGACGGCTTCGCCGGGTTGCGGCTCGACGCACAATAGACCCCGTGTTGCCCCACCATGATCAAAGAGTCCGTCAGCAGATCCAGCGCGACCGCCAGGCGCCCGCGCTCCGGCCCCATCATGAATTCAAATCGCTCCAGCTCCGTCCGCTTTTCATCGAAAATGCTCATGCTTCAAGCCTATCTGAAAAAAGCCCCCGGGAGAGAGCGCAGACCCGCGACGCCTCTGAATGCAACTAAACGGTTGCGCATTTTGGATTGCTCGTCTAATATGCAACCAAGGAGTTGCATGTGACAAGCGACAAGATCGAAAAGAAAATCGAATTGAAAGCGCCCGTTACCCGCGTCTGGAGTGCTCTCACAGATCACAAGCAGTTCGGCGAATGGTTCCGCGTCAACATCGAAGAGCCGTTTGTCGTTGGACAGGAAGCGCAGGGCAAGATCTTGCACCCCGGCTACGAGCATGTGACCTGGAGGGCAACCATTGTTGCAATTGAGCCGGAACACTTGTTCGCTTTCACATGGCATCCATACGGCATCGACAAGGAGATCGATTACTCCAAAGAGGAGCCGACACTCGTTGAGTTCCGGCTGAAGGAATCGTCAACGGGCACTCTTCTCACCCTGACTGAATCCGGATTCAATAGGATTCCGGCCTCTCGTCGCGACGAAGCATTCCGCATGAATGATGGCGGCTGGACCGCTCAAATGCAGAACATTGCCAAATATGTCGACTAATCGCCACTCCAGAAAGCAAGCCAGAGAAGCCGAGCGCGCGCTCCTCTTTGCCGCGCTGGGAGACGAGACGCGGCTCGCCTTGATCGCCGGCCTCTCTGCGGGGCACGTGCGCTCGATCTCCCAGCTCACCGACGCAGCGCAGAGAAAAAGTCCCGGAATAACGCGCCAGGGCGTTACCAAACATCTGCGTGTCTTGGAGCGGGCTGGCCTTGTGCGTTGCGAGCGCCACGGGCGCGAGACTCAGTTCGTTCTCAGTCCTCAACCCTTCAAAGAGGTCAACTCCTATCTTGAGTCGATCTCAAAACAGTGGGATGATGCGCTTGGCCGGCTTAAGACCTTCGTTGAAGATTGACGAACGCCCGCGCCGCGCAGAATCGGCCGGGGTGTTCTGGCGGATTGTCGAACATTGCCGATCGTCGCCGAGGTAGATAGGATACGGAACGAACGCGGAGAGGAATCTGGACGGATGATGAGTTTGCGCAGGGCTCTTTGGATCTTCCTGATGATGATGACCGCTCTTGCGGCGCAGTTCGCTCAAGGAGCGGAGAAGAAGCCTGACTTCGGCCGCAATGTGCTCGTCTTCGATCCCTCAATGTCCTCCGCGACAATGCAGGCGCAGATCAACAAGATTTACGCAGCGCAGGAACACAGTGAATTTGGCGCCGAGCGCGATGCGGTGCTGTTTCTACCCGGCGAGTATCATCTCGATCTTCCGATTGGCTTTTATACCGAGGTGATCGGCCTCGGCGCGACTCCTGACGCAGTCCACATCATCGGCAACGTGCACGCCGATGCCAGCCTGCCGCACAACAACGCCACCTGCACATTCTGGCGCGCGCTCGAGGGGTTCTCGGTCACGCCGACCGGGGGAACCATGCAGTGGGCCGTCTCGCAGGCCGCGCCCTTTCGCCGCATGCATGTACTGGGCGATATCGTTCTCCACCAAAAGGGCGGATGGGCAAGTGGCGGCTGGATGTCCGATTCTCTCGTCGATGGCAACGTAGGCGCCGGTCCGCAGCAGCAGTGGATCAGCCGCAACAGCGAGTGGGGAAGCTGGACGGGCGCAAACTGGAACATGGTGTTTGTCGGCGTCAAGAATCCTCCTGCCGGCGAGTGGCCTGACCCCGTCTACACAAAAGTCGCCGAGACACCAATCGTGCGCGAAAAGCCCTTTCTCGTGGTCGATGCACAGGACCGCTACAGCGTCCGCATTCCCACGCTGACGAAGAACACCGTTGGCCTCACCTGGCACGGTGGATCGACGCCGGGAACATCCATTCCGCTTGAGAAGTTTTATATCGCAAAGGCGGGCACGGACACCGCCGCGACCATGAACGCGCAGTTGGCTGCGGGGAAGAACCTCTTGTTGACTCCAGGCATCTACGATCTGACCGAACCAATTCGCGTCACGCGGCCCGACACGATTGTCATGGGGCTCGGCTTTGCAACGCTACGGCCAACCAAGGGAACAGCCGCCATGACCACAGCCGATGCGGATGGAATCATCGTCGCCGGCCTGCTCTTCGACGCCGGACTCGAAGAATCGCCTGTCCTTCTCGAAGTTGGGCCACAGGCGAGCAAGGTCGATCACGCGAGAAATCCAATCTCGCTGCACGACGTCTTCTTTCGCGTCGGCGGGGCCGGTGTCGGCCGGGCGCGCGTGAATCTGCGCATCAACAGCAACGACACGATCATCGACCACACCTGGATCTGGCGCGCCGATCATGGCGCCGGCGTAGGCTGGGCGCAGAACACAAGCGCGAATGGGCTGGTCGTGAATGGAAACAACGTCACAGCCTATGGATTGTTCGTCGAGCATCATCAGGAGTTTCAGGTGCTCTGGAACGCCGAGCGTGGGCGAACCTATTTCTATCAGTCTGAGATTCCCTACGATCCCCCGAATCAGGCCAGCTTCACCAGCGCACCCGGCGTGAACGGTTGGGCCTCCTACAAAGTCGCGGACACCGTGCAGGCACACGAAGCATGGGGACTAGGCGTCTATTCAGTCTTCCGCCACCCC